>NKIO01000083.1 GCA_002255935.1 Comamonadaceae bacterium PBBC2 | reverse complement strand
GCCGACAAAGCCAAAGCCTGACTTGCCGCACGGATTCTGTAGGTCGGAGCTTCAGCTCCGACAGCGCATGCTCTGGCATTGCATGCTTTGTCACGGGTACATGTCGGGGCTCAAGCCCACGACCTACAAAACAACCCGATGAAAAAGGACAGCGCATGCAACGCCGCCATTTTTGCCTGAGCGCCATCGCTGCCGGCGTCACAGCGCCCGTCTGGGCGCAAGGCAAAACGATCCGGCTCATCGTGCCCTATGCGGCCGGTGGCCCCATCGATGTGACAGCGCGGGCCCTGGCCGAACGCGTCAAAGACACGCTGGGCACGGTGATCATCGAAAATCGCCCCGGTGCCGGCGGCAACTTGGGCGTCGACTTGGTGGCCAAAGCCGCACCCGATGGCCTGACCATCGGCATCGCCGCCACCGCCACCCACGCGATCAACCCTTGGCTGTTTGCCAAGATGCCCTACGACGCGAACCGAGACTTTGCGCCCGTGACACAAATGGTGCGCGTGCCCAATGTGCTGGTGATGAATGCCGAGACCGCGCAGCGCCTGAAGATCCGAACGCTGGCCAATCTGGTGGCCTATGCCCAGGCCAACCCAGGCCGCTTGAACTTTGGGTCGGGTGGCAACGGCAGCGCAGGCCATTTGGCCGGCGAGATGTTCAAAAAGGCGGCGGGTATTTTTGCGGTCCATATCCCCTACAACGGGGGCAATCCGGCGCAACTGGCGCTGCTGTCTGGACAAGTCGATTTCAACTTTGACAACCTGGCCACCGCCGCACCCAACATCAAAGCCGGCAAGCTCAAGGCCCTGGCGGTGACCACCGGGCAACGCAACAACGCCCTGCCCGACATTCCGGCCATGAGCGAGACCCTGAGGGGGTTTGAGATCGACACCTGGTGGGGTCTGGTGGCGCCTGCGGCCACACCACGAGAGGTGGTGGAGCGCCTGAACAAAGCCTTCACATCGGCCTTGCAAGCACCTGAGACCCAATCGCGTTTTGCGATGCTGATGGCCGAACCGGTGGGCAACACGCCTGAACAGTTCGGCGCGTTCATGAAGAAAGAATGGGCACGCTACGAAAGCGTGGTCAAAGCCAGCGGCGCTCGGGTAGATTGAGTCGATTTTTGTGGGGGTCCAAGTGCGTTGGGCGATTGGGCGCTTAGGGTCCGCAAGCGATCGCCGAACATAGTTCAGCTCCCACCCCATCAAGATGCTCAAGAACCATGTCGCACAACTCGGCCGAATGGTCTTTGTGGGAGCCCAACTGTGTTGGGCGATTGAACGCTTAGGGTCCGCAAGCGATCGCCGAACACAGTTCAGCTCCCACCAAATCAACATGATCAAGAACCATGTCGCACAGCTCAGCGGAGTGGTCTTTGTGGGAGCCCAACTGTGTTGGGCGATTGGGCGCTTAGGGTCCGCAAGCGATCGCCCAACACAGTTCAGCTCCCACCCCATCAACATGATCAAGAACCATGTCGCACAGCTCAGCGGAGTGGTCTTTGTGGGAGCCCAACTGTGTTGGGCGATAGGTTGCTGGTCTTCCGCAGGCCATCGCCGAACACAGTTCAGCGCCTAAAGTGCATGGATCATGCAACTGATCTTGGCCACAAAAAAACCCACTGCATGGCTGCAGTGGGTTTTGTCATCTGAACATCAGGCGATTTCTCGCCTGGAATGATCAGAAGTTGTAGCGAACACCCACGCCAAACGAGCTCAGCGTATTGCCATTACCCGTAGAGCCTTTGATGAAGCGAGAGGCATAATCAGTTTGGTAGAACGAAGTCGCAGAGTCTTGGTCAATTTTGGTGTACAGGGCATAGACCTTGGTTTGTTTGTCCAAGTTGAAGTTGTAGCCCAATGTGAATTGCTTGGCACCTGTGTCCTGGACGCTGTCACGGTTACCTGCTGTACCCAAATTCACGTGGAATTCGTTCTGGCCCATGGTGTACATGGCAGACAAACGAAGCGACGTACGAGCAGCCTTATCGCCAGTTGTTTTCTGCGCATAGCCACCAAAACCCCATGGACCCATGGTGTAGAAAGCGCGAACAGTGGTCGCAGACATGGTGTCGGTCGTGGCCGATGTGAAGGCATTGGCACCACGCTCATGACCCAAACCCAGTTGCAAAGCACCCACGGCGTAATTGGCGGCCAAAGAAACTGGATTGACCAGTGTTGATGTGGTTTCGCCAGATGCCGTGCCATTTTTTAGACCGTACTGGCCTTCAAAAGTCATGCCGTTGATTTTGGGCGATGTGTAGGCCACTGCACGTTCCAATTGGAATGCAGCAGGGTAATCCCACAATGCGTCAGAAGATGTACCGGTATCGTGGTTGTGGTTGCTTACATAGTCAGCTGTTGCAAAGTAGGCTGCGGAGCCAGGCAATTTACCCAGTTTGACTTGACCAAAAGCACCACCCACGTGCACAGATGCTTCACGAGCAAAGATCTTCGAATTGGTCGAGCCTGTCGTCAAATTGGTCGCCGCTTCCAAAGTCACGCCTGCGTTCAGACCGCCTTCAATATCTCGTTTGGCACGAACACCAATACGCGAAGAGTTGTCGACAAACACCGACTCGGATACCGAGCCCACTTTTTGCTGCTCGATCGAAACGTTGCCACGACCGTAAATGGTCACGCCCGTTTCAGCCATGGCCGTACCCGACAGCAATGCAGTCGCTGCCATTGCAAGAATTGTTTTTTGATTGAGTTTCATTGATTTCTCCCTGAGATGAATGCGCCCCGATATGAGATTCGGGGTAGCTTGAAAACGGTGTGGCGAGCGCCACACCGACGTTGCGGAACTTCAGACTGGGCACAAGGCCCAAGCCTTTAACGAACCACAGCGATTTGGTCGCGCTTGCCGGCCTTGTAGGTGTACAAGGTCAATGCGCCATTTTTGATGTCACCTTTTTCATCGAAGGTGATGTTGCCCGTCACGCCCTTGTAGCCATTGGTCTTGGCCAAGGCGGGCAGGTATTTCGCGGGATCGGCCGAGTTGGCACGCACCATCGAATCCACCATCACGTTGACGGCGTCATACACATAGGGTGCATAGACTTGCACGTCCGCGTTGAAGCGCTTTTTAAAGCGTGCGGTGAAGTCTTCCATGCCTTTTTTCTGCTGGCCTTCGACACCGCCGGCTTCTGCGCAAACGACTTGGCCATCGGCCATGGCGTCGCCTGCCAACTTGGCCAACTCGGAGGTGCAAATGCCGTCACCGCCCATGAACTTGGCGTTGATGCCCAGCGACTTCATTTGACGCAGCATCGGGCCAGCCACAGCGTCCATTCCACCGAAGAACACCACATCGGGTTTCTTGGCTTTGAGCGTGGTCAAAATCGCCATGAAGTCGGTGGCTTTGTCGGTGGTGAACTCATGGCCCACCAAGGTGCCACCAGCGGCTTTGACGGCTTTTTCAAACTCTTCGGCCACACCTTGTCCATAGGCCGTGCGGTCATCGATCACGGCAATCGATTTGCCTTTGATTGTTTTGACGGCATAGCGGCCCAAGGTGCCGCCCAAGTGCACGTCATCGGCCACCACGCGGAAGGTGGTCTTGTAGCCGTTGCGGGTGAATTTGGGGTTGGTGGCCGATGGGGAAATCTGAGGGATGCCCGCTTCGCTGTAGATCTTGGAAGCCGGAATCGAGGTGCCGGAGTTCAGGTGACCCACAACGCCGTTGACTTTGGAGTCCACGAGTTTTTGTGCAGCAGCCGTGCCTTGTTTGGGGTCGCCTGCATCGTCTTCGGTCACCAGCTCCAGCTTGACCGCTTGGCCAGCGATTTTGACGCCCTTGGCATTGAGCTCTTCAATGGCCAAACGTGCACCGTTTTCGTTGTCCTTGCCCAGGTGGGCGATGGCACCACTGACCGGGCCGACGTGGCCGATCTTGACCACTTGCTGCGCCATGGCTTGCGACGCGCCCAAAGCAACGATCGCCCAACAGACTTTTTTCATTTTGATTTTCATGTCATCTCCCTGATGTTTGAGGTGAGCATCCCGGCTTGGATGCACCAAGCACAGTACCCGGGCCAGGCACTCACCATTGAAGCCCATTCCAATCATTCGCCCAAATAGGCGGCCCTCACTTTGGGGTCTTCGAGCATGTCCTTGCCCACACCGCTCATGGTGATGAGGCCGGAATCCATCACATAGCCGCGGTCGGCAATGGCCAGCGCACGGCTGGCGTTTTGCTCCACCAGCAACACGGTCACGCCTTGCGCGTACACATCGCGCACCACCTCAAAAATCTTGTCGACCATGATGGGTGACAGACCCATGGAGGGCTCATCGAGCAACAAGACTTTGGGGCGGCTCATCAGGGCGCGGCCCATGGCCAGCATTTGCTGCTCGCCACCGGACATGGTGCCGGCCAGCTGGTCCTTGCGTTCACGCAGACGCGGGAAGATGGTGAACATCTTCTCGATGTCGTCCGCGATGCCCGCCGCGTCCGAGCGGATGTAGGCGCCCATCTGCAGGTTTTCGGTGATGGTCATGCGGGTGAACACACCACGGCCTTCGGGCACCATGGCCAGGCCTTGTTTGACCAAGTCCCAAGGGCCTTGGCCCTTGATGCTTTGACCCAGGTACTCGATGTCACCCGCTTGCAAGGCCAAGGTGCCGGTGATGGCTTTCATGGTGGTGGTTTTGCCCGCACCGTTGGAGCCGATCAAGGTGACCAACTCGCCTTCGCGCACTTCCAGGTCCACGCCTTTGACCGCCTGGATGCCGCCGTAGGCGACCTGCAGGCCTTTGACTTTCAAAAGGGTTTGGCCCATCTCAGTGTCCTCCGGAGCCCAGATAGGCTTCAATCACTTTTTCATTCTTCTGCACATCGGCCGGCGTGCCCTCGGCAATTGGCTTGCCGTAGTCCAGCACCGTGACGCGGTCGCACAAGCCCATCACCAGCTTCACATCGTGCTCAATCAGCAAGATGGTGCGGTTGTCTTTGCGGATGCGGTCGATCAGTTCGCGCAGTTGCACTTTTTCGGTGGCGTTCATGCCGGCGGCAGGTTCGTCCAGCGCAATCAGTTGCGGGTCGGTGGCCAGGGCGCGGGCGATTTCCAGTCGGCGTTGATCGCCATAGGACAAGGTGCGCGCTTTGTAGTCGGCGTATTTGCCGATGCCCACATAGTCGAGCAGCTCTTGCGCACGCTTTGCAATGGCCGCCTCTTCGGCCTTGAAGCCGGGTGTACGGAAGATCGCGCCCAGCAAGCCCGAGTGGGTGCGCACATGGCGGCCCACCATCACGTTTTCCAGCGCCGTCATCTCGGCGAACAAGCGGATGTTTTGGAAGGTGCGGGCAATGCCGGCCTTGGCCACTTCGTGCACGGCCGTGGGCTGATAAGGTTTGCCAGCCAACTCAAAGCTGCCGCTGTCAGGCGTGTACAGGCCGGTGATCACGTTGAAGAAGGTGGTCTTGCCCGCGCCGTTGGGGCCGATCAGGCCATAGACCTGACCGCGCTGGATGGTCATGCCCACATCGGTGAGGGCTTGCAGGCCGCCAAAACGCTTGGAGATGCCTGCCACTTGGAGGACGGTGTCTTTGTTCATCTTCGTCCCCTTATTTCGATTCCAGTGCTTTGCCATGCTCGGGCGATGGCCACAAGCCGCGTGGACGCATCAACATGATCACGATCATGGCCAGCGCCACCAGCAACTGACGCAAGATGGACGCATCCAGTCGCCCATCGGTCATGGCCTGCAAGGGCCCAGCCACATAGCGCAAGACCTCGGGTAAGGCTGACAACAAGACAGCACCCAAGATGACGCCGGGCAAATGCCCCAAGCCACCGAGCACCACCATGGCCACGATCATCACCGACTCCATCAAACTGAAGGACTCGGGCGAGATGAAGCCCTGAAATCCCGCAAACATGGCGCCGGACACGCCACCAAAGGTGGCGCCCATGCCAAACGCCAAGAGCTTGAGGTTGCGGGTGTTCAGGCCCATGGCCTTGGCCGCGATTTCGTCTTCGCGAATGGCCATCCAGGCGCGGCCAATGCGCGAGAACTCCAGGCGGTGCGAGATCAAGATCGCCACCAGCACCAGGCTCAAGAACAGGTAGTAGTACAGGGACACCGATGCGATTTCAAAGTCACCAATCATCAGCTTCTTGCCCAGGTTCAGGCCAAAGATCGAGATCGAATCGATCTGGTCCAAGCCCTTGGGGCCGTTGGTGATGTTGACCGGGTGGTCCAAGTTGTTCATGAACACACGGATGATTTCACCGAAACCCAAGGTGACGATGGCCAGGTAGTCACCGCGCAGCTTGAGTGTGGGAGCGCCCAGCAGCATGCCAAAAATGCCCGCCAAAGCCGCACCCACCGGCACGATCAGCCAGATCGGCATGTGCATGCCCGCTGGAAATACGGCCGCAATCCACTCGAAGGTGTTGGTCAGGTGCGGCGAAGACAGCAGGCCGTACATGTACGCACCCACCGCGAAGAACGCCACATAGCCCAGGTCGAGCAAACCGGCATAACCGACCACGATGTTCAAGCCCAGCGCCAGCAGGATGTAGAGCAAGGCCATGTCGGCGATGCGCACCCAGGCGTTGCCAAAGCCTTGCAAGACGATGGGCAGCACGATCAGCGCCAAGCCCACCAGAATGAATTGAAGTGTTTTGTTGTTTTTCATGACCGTGTCCCTTCGTTCAAGCCCGGTCTGCCACGCGTTCACCCATCAGGCCCGAAGGGCGCAGGGTCAACACGATGATGAGCACGATGAAGGCAAAGATGTCGGTGTAGTGGCTGCCCAGCACACCCCCGGTGAGCTGACCGATGTAGCCCGAGCCAATGGCCTCGATCAGGCCCAGCAAGATGCCGCCGACCACCGCACCCGAGAGGTTGCCGATGCCGCCGAACACCGCAGCGGTGAAGGCCTTGAGGCCCGGCAAGAAGCCCATGGCGTGTTGCGCCGTGCCGTAGTTGGAGGCGTACATCACGCCCGCAATGGCCGCCAAGATGGCACCAATCACGAAGGTGGCAGCGCCCATAATCTTGATCTGCGTGGGTGTGATCACCGCGCCACCGACGTTGATCGGTGTGCTGGACAGCAAGGTGGGATAAGCCTTGTAGTTGGGCTTCCAGATGATCATGGCCAAGGTCTGCAGCAAGATGCTCATGCCAATCGCCGTGATCAGAGGAGCGAGCTTGGGGCTGTTGCGCAATGGCCGGTAGGCGACTTTTTCAATCGTGAAGTTGAGCGCCACCGCCACCACACAGGCGATCAGTGTGGCCAAGATCAGGATCAGCCATCCCGGCGCCCAGGGCATGGACTCTTGCATCATGCCGATGGCGGACCAACTCGTCAGGGCCCCGACCATCAGCACCTCGCCGTGGGCAAAATTGATCAGGTTGATGATGCCGTACACCATGGTGTAGCCCAAGGCCACCAAGGCATACATGCTGCCCATGACCAGGCCGTTGATGACCTGCTGCAGGAAAACGTCCATTGATTTCTCCGAATGTGGAACCGGTCTTGCCGGATCGCGCCGCTGACGGCTTTGAGAACTCCAAGCCACCTTGTGGATGACGTGAAGCAGAAAGCAAAAAACCCCACCGTTGTTGTGTTGTTACCAGTGGGGTACGTGGATTGTAGAAAGGGAAAATACGCCGTCGGTATTCATTTCCCTCGGGAATTACCCTGCTGCTGAATTTCGCTTTCGCAGTTCTACCAATTTGTCGGCTATTTTGATCTCCAAACCACGCGGCACTGGTCTGTAGAAATACGGATCGGGCATGCCATCGGGCAAATAACGCTCACCGGCCGCAAAGCCGTCTTCTTCGTCGTGGGCGTAGCGGTAGCCCTTGCCGTAGTCGAGCTCTTTCATGAGCTTGGTGGGGGCATTGCGCAAGTGCATGGGCACGGGGCGTGTGCCGTCTTTTTTCACAAAGGCTTTGGCCTCGTTGAAGGCCTTGTAGGCCGCGTTTGACTTGGGGGCCATGGCCAGGTAGATGACGCACTGCGCCAGGGTCAATTCACCTTCGGGGCTGCCCAAACGCTCATAGACTTCTGCCGCATCGAGGGCCAAGCGCAGCGCACGCGGATCGGCCAGGCCCACGTCTTCACTGGCCATGCGGATCAAACGCCGCGCCATGTAACGAGGATCAGCACCGCCATCGAGCATGCGCACAAACCAGTACAGAGCGGCATCGGGGTCTGAGCCGCGCACCGACTTGTGCAGCGCACTGATGGTGTCGTAGAACTGCTCGCCGCCTTTGTCGTAGCGGCGCATGCGCTCGCCCAACACACGCATCAACCACGCATCGGTGACGGGGTCGATTTTTTCGCGGGTGGCCGCCATCGACAAGGTCTCCAAGGTGTTGAGCAAGCGTCGGGCATCGCCATCGGCATAGGCCAGCAAACGGGCCAGCGCATCGGGCTCGATGGCGGGCACCGCTTGGATGCCTTGCGCCCGCAGCACGATGTTTTTCAGATCGTCTTCGGTCAGCGACTGCAAGACATACACCGCAGCCCGCGAGAGCAAGGCCGAGTTGACCTCGAACGACGGGTTCTCGGTGGTGGCGCCAATGAAAGTGAAGAGGCCACTTTCCACGTGCGGCAAGAAGGCATCTTGCTGGCTCTTGTTGAAGCGGTGCACTTCGTCCACAAACATGATGGTGCGCTGGGGGTGCAAACCGGTGCGGGCCGCTTCGGCTTTTTCCACCGCTTCTCGGATGTCTTTGACCCCACCCAGCACCGCGCTGATGCTCAAGAACTGCGCATCAAAGGCGTCGGCCATCAAACGGGCGATGGTGGTTTTGCCCACGCCCGGGGGGCCCCACAAAATGCAGCTGTGTGGCTGGCCCGATTCAAAAGCCAGGCGCAGCGCCATGCCTTCACCGAGCAAATGCTGCTGCCCGATCACTTCACCCAAATGGCGTGGGCGCAAGCGCTCGGCCAGCGGTGCTTGAGGCGAGAGGGGCACGGCCGTCATGCAAGGCTCAGGGGCGGATCACATCGGCACCGGCGGGTGCCTTGAACACAAAGGCCGATGCCGGAAATGCGGGGTTGAGCTCAAAGGCTGTGAAATTCAAAACCGAGCGTTGGCCCAATGCGTCTTGCACATCGAGCACGGCCAGCTCCACGCCCTTGTCGGCAGCGCGCAAGCCCACCAACACGGACTGGATCTGGCCATCGGATTTTTTCGGTGTCGCGCGCACCCAATGCAGACCCTCACGATCGGCCTCGGCCTTGAATTGGAAGTCGGTCTTCAAGGCCTCCAGGTCGCTGGCTGCCGTCAGCAAGGCCACCGGCGTCGAACCCAGGACCTGCGCTTGGTTGCGGGCCGTCACCTGGTTCAAGTCCACATCGTGCAGCCACAGGGTCTGGCCATCGGCCACCAAGGTTTGCACAAAAGGCTTGCGGTAGTCAAAGCGGAATTTGCCGGGCCGCTGAAATTCAAAACTGCCACTCGACGTTTTGCTGCGCGCGACCTGCCCCGACTTGGGCGGCGATGTGACCACTTGGGTGAACTGCGCACGGCCACTGCGTGTTTGCTTGATGAACTGGTTCAGGGCGTCCAGCCCATCGGCGTGTGCCGCGCCAGACAGACCAAAGGCAATTGAGCACAAAGCGCTCAGTGCGTGGCGACGTGAAAGGGTCATTTTTACTCTGCCCTTGCGGGCACCAAAATTTCGCGCTGGCCGCTGCCGCTCATGGCGCTGACAAGACCCGCTTTTTCCATGTCCTCGACCAGTCGAGCGGCGCGGTTGTAGCCGATCTTCAGGTGGCGTTGCACCAAGGAGATACTGGCCTTGCGGTTCTTGAGCACGACTTCCACCGCTTGGTCGTACATCGGGTCTTTTTCGGCGTTGTCGCCGTCGCCCAACATGCCGCCATCGTCATCGACCGTGCCGCCTTCGAGCACGCCTTCGATGTAGTCGGGCTCACCTTGGCTCTTGAGGTAGCTGACCACGCGGTGCACTTCTTCATCGCTCACAAAAGCGCCGTGCACACGGATCGGAAAGCCGGTACCCGAAGGCATGTAGAGCATGTCACCCATGCCCAGCAGGGCTTCAGCGCCCATCTGGTCCAAGATGGTGCGGCTGTCGATCTTGCTGGACACCTGAAACGCGATGCGGGTCGGGATGTTGGCCTTGATCAGGCCGGTGATCACGTCCACGCTGGGGCGCTGGGTGGCCAAGATCAAATGGATGCCGGCAGCACGGGCTTTTTGGGCCAGCCGGGCGATCAGCTCTTCGATCTTCTTGCCCACCACCATCATCAGGTCGGCCAACTCGTCGATCACCACCACGATGTGCGGCAAGCGCTTGAGCGGCTCCGGATCGTCCGGGGTCAAGCTGAAGGGGTTGTAGATGAATTCTTCGCGCGCTGTGGCGTCGTCGATTTTCTGGTTGTAGCCAGCCAGGTTGCGCACGCCCATCTTGCTCATGAGTTTGTAGCGCTTTTCCATTTCGGCCACACACCAGTTCAGGCCGTGTGCGGCCTGGCGCATGTCGGTGACCACTGGGGCCAGCAGGTGCGGAATGCCTTCATAGACCGACATCTCCAGCATCTTGGGGTCGATCATCAAGAGACGGACATCACGCGCTTCGGCCTTGTACAGCAGCGACAAGATCATGGCGTTGATACCGACCGACTTGCCCGAGCCGGTGGTGCCGGCCACCAGCACGTGGGGCATCTTGGCCAGATCGGCCACCACCGGGTTGCCGATGATGTCTTTGCCCAGGCCCATGGTCAACATGGACTTGGCCTCGTTGTAAATCTGGGAGCCCAAAATCTCGCTGAGCTTGATCGACTGGCGCTTGGCGTTGGGCAACTCCAGCGCCATGAAGTTTTTGCCGGGGATGGTTTCGATCACACGGATCGACACCAAACTGAGCGAGCGTGCCAAGTCCTTGGCCAGGTTGACGATTTGCGAGCCCTTGACGCCGGTGTCAGGTTCGATTTCGTAACGCGTGATCACCGGGCCAGGCGCTGCAGCCACCACTCGCACCTTGACACCAAAGTCTGAGAGTTTTTTCTCGATCAAACGGCTGGTCATCTCCAGCGTTTCGGGCGAAACGGTCTCTTGCCGCGCCGTGAGGGCATCCAGCAAATCCACCTGCGGCAACTTGCTGTCGGGCAACTCCATGAACAAAGGTTTTTGACGCTCTTTGATCACGCGTTCGCTGCGCGGCACATCCATCACGCCCGGCTCGATGACCACAGCAGGCGCTGGTGGGGGCGGCATGGGCACAGGCTCCAGATCCAACTGTCCCTCGGGCGCGTTCAGGTGCGCAGAGTCCAGATCCCACTGCGGCTCGACCGGCTGCATGGACAGGACTTGTTCGCGTTCGCGCAAGGCTTGCTGGCCCAAGGCGAAGTCTTCTTCAATTTCTTTCTTTTCATGGCGCGATTGGATCAGGCGGTCAATGCGCTCACCGATGTTCTCGGCCAACTGCCCCCATGAAAAGCGAAACACCATGGACACACCGATGACGCCGATCACCAAGCCCAACAAACCCGAGCCATTGAAGCCCAACCACTGCATGCCCAAGCGACCCAATTCGTAGCCCAGAACGCCTCCGCTGTGGCCGGGCAAATGAGACTCCCAACGGTACAGGCGCGTCCACTCCAAACTGGCGCTGGCCGACATGAGCAGCGCCAAGCCCAAGCAAAACACCCAAGCCCTGCGCTGCAAGGTCGTGTCTTGCGCGGTTTGGCTTTCATCGCCAGCGCTCAACCAACGCGCCAGACCCGACAGCCAGGCGCGCAAGCCGGCCGCAAAACACCACCAGGCCGAATACCCGAAAATGAAAAATGCGAGATCGGCAAACAGGGCACCGGATCGGCCCATCCAATTTCGCGTCACCCCCCCGGCACCAGAGGTGGACCAGGCCGGGTCTTGGACCTGATAGCTCAGCATGGCCAGCAAGCACAGGAGCAACACGCCAGCGCCCACCAGCAGGCTGATTTCCTGCGTGAAGCGAGCCCAAAAACGACGCGGCTCAGCGTCTTCCTCAGAGGGAGACGGCAAATGGTTCAGGGTATGCAAAGAGTAGGTCATGGCTCAAGCTGCAAGCTTACCCGATTGGGGGATCAGATTCCCTGCGCACAGACGAGCCTTTGGTGGGTTCTTACAATAGTGAATACGTGATGCTTGCCATCCCCTTTCCTTCACCCGATTTGCCGACCATGTCCACTGTCACCCAACACGCCCAAGTTCTGATCCTCGGCTCCGGCCCTGCTGGCTACACCGCCGCCGTGTACGCCGCCCGCGCCAACCTCAAGCCTTTGCTGATCACCGGCATGGCCCAAGGCGGCCAGTTGATGACCACCACCGAAGTGGACAACTGGCCTGCTGACGTCAACGGCGTGCAAGGGCCCGAGCTGATGCAGCGCTTTTTGGAGCATGCCGAGCGCTTCAACACCCAAATCGTGTTTGACCACATCCACACCGTCAAGCTGGAGCAGCGCCCCTTCACCCTGATCGGTGACGCCGGCACCTACACCTGTGACAGCCTGATCATTGCCACCGGAGCCTCGGCCAAATACCTGGGACTGCCCTCCGAAGAGGCCTTCATGGGCCGCGGCGTGAGCGGCTGCGCCACCTGTGACGGCTTTTTCTACCGCGAACAACTGTGCTGCGTGGTGGGCGGCGGCAACACCGCCGTCGAAGAAGCCCTGTACCTGTCCAACATCGCCAGCAAAGTCTATTTGATCCACCGCCGCGACAAATTCAAGGCCGAGCCCATCCTGGTGGACAAGCTGATGGACAAAGTGGCCGCAGGCAAGATTGAGCTCAAAACCTTCCAGACCCTGGAAGAGGTGCTGGGCGACAACACCGGCGTGACCGGCGTGCGCCTGAAAAGCACCGTGGACGGCAGCTTGCAAGACATAGAGCTCAAAGGCTGCTTCATCGCCATTGGCCACTCGCCCAACACCGACATCTTCCAGGGCCAGCTGGAACTGGAGAACGGCTACATCGTGACCCAAGGCGGCTTGAAGGGTTTTGCCACCCAGACTTCGGTGCCCGGTGTGTTCGCTGCAGGCGACGTGCAAGACCACGTTTACCGCCAGGCGATCACCAGCGCCGGCACCGGCTGCATGGCCGCTTTGGACGCACAGCGCTTCTTGGAGCAAAACGAAGCCTGATTTTCTGGGTATAATGATTGGCTTTGCTGGATCTGCCCCGACTTTTCGCCGGGAATCACAGGTTCAGTGATCTGGGATACCGCCACCCATCTTGGCGAGGTGAGGCTGGAGCGCCAGGCCCCATGCAAGTCTGCATGAGACCCATCGGCACCGGCTGTTTTCAAAGTATCGGAGTGTCCACATGGCACGCGTTTGCGACGTAACGGGCAAAGGCCCAATGACAGGGAACAACGTTTCCCACGCCAACAACAAAACCAAGCGCCGGTTCCTGCCGAACCTGCAATACCGTCGTTTCTGGGTTGAAACAGAAAACCGTTGGGTGCGTCTG
>NKIO01000082.1 GCA_002255935.1 Comamonadaceae bacterium PBBC2 | reverse complement strand
CACCACTGTCCCGTTTCCATGCGAATGGCCACTTCGCAGTCTTCAAAAATTTCAAGTTTGGCAATCTTGACGCGCACGCCCAAAACGCCCGGCAATTGCATCAGGCGGTTGGAGAGTTTGCCGATCAGTGTCTCGAGCAGGTTGATGTGCTCGGCGGTGCATTCATCGATGATGATTTTGCGCACCTTGCGGTAGTCCAGCACCGAGTGGATGTCGTCGTCGCTGGGCAAGAGGGGCTGCGTGCCCAAGTTCAGCTCGGCATCGACCTGGATCGGTTGCGGGTCGGTTTTTTCGTGTTCCAGGATGCCCAGGTTGGCGTCAAAGCGCAAACCGGTCAGCTCCAGGGTTTGGTGTCCGGCTGGGGTTTTCATGTCGGAATTTTGGTCTTGAAAATTTCAACCCCGACGGCTTCGCAGTCCGGGTACACATCGGGTTTGCAGCTGGACAGGCGCACCGCCTGCACCTGCGGGTGCGCGATCAGCTCGCGCATCAGGTCATCGCACAAAGTCTCTTGCAGCACGATGTGGCCCAGGGCCACACGCTTGGCAATCACCTCGCGGATGAAGTCGTAGTCCACCACCTCGGCCAGGTCATCCTGTGAGGGGGTCGATGCGCTGTAGGGCACGAACAGCTCCACATTGAAAATGATGCGCTGGGCCCCCAGCTTTTCAAAGTCGTGCGCGCCAATGCGCACGTCCACCGTGTGGTTGCGCAAAAACAGGCGGCGGCAGTTCAGTGCCAAATCGGTCATCAGGTCGCTCATGCCTTGTCTTTCGGGTCGGCCAAGAACATCACGTCACGCGCCAAAGGCACCAGATGTTGGCCGTTGTCCACACAGACCGTGGTGCCAGTGATGCAGGGGTTTTGTGCCAAAAACAGGCAGGTGGCCGCCACCTGCACCGGGTCGATCGGCTCACGCAAGAGGTTCACGCGGCTGGCGCGGTCAAAGTTCTCTTGCGTTTGGGGTCCGCTCAAAAACATCAAGCCAGGCGCCACGCCGCACACCCGCAAAGGGGCCAGGGCTTGCGCTTGCAAAGCCACCGAGCGCTCGAGTGCCAATTTGGAGACGGTGTACGAAAAATAGTCCGGGTTCAGGTTGAACACCTTCTGGTCCAAGATGTGGACCACGCTGCGCTGGCCGGGCAGGGCCTTGGGTGCGGCTTGCTGGGCCATCAGGGATGCCAGGGCCAGCGGCGCGATCAGGTTCACTTCCAGCTGTTGGCGGGTGCCGTTCAGGTCCATCGCGGCCCCGGTGTCGGGCTCGAACAGCGAGGCGTTGTTCACCAAGCAGTCCAGCGGCCCGGATGTCTGGGCGATGTGGTCCACCATGCGCTGCACCTCGTCGCTTTGGGCCAGGTCTGCTTGCACCAAGTCCACTTGAGCGCCTGTAGCGCGCAGATCGGCTTGGAGGGCGCGGGCGGCATCGGCAGAACGTTGGTAATGGCACCACACGCGCCAGCCCGCCGCCGCAAATTGGCGGACGATCTCTGCGCCCAGGCGTTGAGCGCCTCCGGTGACCAGAACTTGTTTCATGACGTGTGGGCAAAGCCCCGCAGGTGAGAGGTGGAAAGCCTTGAATTATCGGGCAAGCCGCCCCATCCAGGGCGGGCCAGCACCCAAGACCCCGCGTGGCTTGGGCGACAATCGCAGGGTGACGTCGCCCAACACCTCCTCTGAATTGAACCCACGCATCCACCAAGCCATCGCGCAAGCGGGCGGTTGGATCGGTTTTGACCGTTTCATGGCCATGGCGCTGTACGAGCCGGAGCTGGGCTACTACACCAACGCCCTGCAAAAGTTCGGCGCCATGCCGTCGTCAGGCAGCGATTTCGTGACCGCGCCTGGTTTGACCCCCATGTTTGGCCACACCCTGGCGGTGCAGGTCAAACAAGCCTTGCAGGCCACCGACACGCACGAGGTTTGGGAGTTTGGTGCGGGCACTGGTGCCTTGGCCTTGCAGCTGCTGGACAGCCTGGGCGATGCGGTGACGCGCTACACCATCATCGATTTGTCGGGCACCTTGCGCGCTCGCCAGGCCGAAACCTTGGCGGCACACGCCCACAAAGTCCGCTGGCTGGACGCCTGGCCTGAGGCCATCGAGGGCGTGGTGGTGGGCAATGAGGTGCTCGACGCCATGCCGGTGCAGCTCTTGCAACGCACAGGCGGGGTTTGGCATGAGCGGGGTGTGGTCAGCGCAGGCGAAGCCTTTGCCTGGGAAGACCGGCTCACCGATTTGCGCCCACCCATGGCCATCGAGGGCGAGCACGACTACCTGACCGAAATCCACCCCCAAGGCGAGGCCTTCATTGCCAGCCTGGCCGAACGGCTCCAAGCGGGCCGTGGCGGCGCGGCCTTTTTTCTGGACTACGGTTTCCCGGAGGGTGAGTACTTTCACCCGCAACGCCACATGGGCACCGTCATGTGCCACCAGCTGCACCAGGCCGATGCCGACCCGCTGGTGGCGGTGGGCCAAAAAGACATCACGGCCCATGTCAACTTCACCGGCGTAGCGCTGGCCGCACAAAACGCTGGGCTGCACGTGCTGGGCTACACCAGCCAAGCTTGGTTCTTGTTGAATCTGGGTCTTGCCGAGCGCATGGCCGAAGCTTCTTTGGCCGAGCGCAGCCAGGCCCAGCGCTTGGTCAACGAGCACGAAATGGGCGAGCTGTTCAAGGTGGTCGGTCTATCCACTTCGGACGCTTGGGCGGCCCAGGGCTTTGAGCGGGGTGACCGCTCGCACCGGCTGTAAACCGTTTCAAGGCCGCCCATGTTCCGTTGGCTCATCGTCGTCTTGCTGGCCCTGATCATCTTCAGTGGCCTGCAGCCCTGGCTGCAAAAGTTGGGCTTTGGTCGCCTGCCGGGGGACTTCCGGTTTCGCCTGTTCGGGCGCGAGTGGTTCATCCCGATCACCAGCACCTTGCTGCTGAGCATGCTGGCCAGCGCGATCGCCAAGTGGCTGTGAGTGGGCGCATACAAACGCTGCAAGCCTGAACGTGTTACAGTGCGTCACGCCATTGGCGACTTATGCCCATCTAGCTCTTCGCGAGCCGATAGCGCATCCCGGCAGAGGGATGCCAGTCTTGTCCTCCACTGTGCACATCGCCCGCCATGCTTTTCAAAGCTGGGCCCAGACGATTTTTGGCTTCCTTTTGATGCACCTCTGCACGGTGCACTGTGGTCCACCCCGCGTGGATTGATCGGAGGCGCATTTGGCAGCAGGACGTGCCAAACCCCAGTCCGCAAGACCGCCCCGAAGAGGCAGGAAAAGCGGGCCGACCTCCATTAGATAAAATCCATGTCGATTCACCATTGTTTGCACAAGTCCATCTCGATGGGCAAGTACCGAATCCAACCCTGCTCCCGGGCGCTGCCCAACGGGGCTTTTGGCGCGCAAGTGTCTGTGGCCAGTGGCCGCGGAAGCGCCAGCACCGACCGCGTGATGCGGTTTGTGCCCGAATTTGCAACGCCTGCCGCTGCCAGCCAGTACGCCCTTGACGAGGGTGTGCTTTGGGTGCAACGTCAGACGTCCAACCTCATTTTGTTTTGAGAGAGAACTCATGGCTAAAGAAGAACTGATTGAATTGATGGGCGTGGTCAACGAAGTGTTGCCCGACACGCGTTTTCGCGTGACCCTGGACAACGGCCACCAGCTGATCGCCTACTCGGCCGGCAAGATGCGCAAGAACCACATCCGCATCCTGGCCGGTGACCGCGTGACCTTGGAACTGTCGCCTTACGACCTGAGTAAAGGCCGCATCAGCTTCCGCCACCTGGCCGGTCGCCCCCCCATGACCCCACGCACCCCTCGCTGAGGGTGCCGGACGGCGCCTTGCCGTCCTTTTGCGTGGGCTCTTGAAGCGCTGGCCATGACCCCCATGTGTTCTTGAACACAGGAGTTGATGGATGAGCGCAGCCACCGAGTCTTTGCACATTGTTTGTCCGCATTGCCACACCACCAACCGGGTGCGTGTGGCCGATATGCACAGCCGCCCCGACTGCGGGCAATGCCACAAAACCCTGTTTGATGGCCATCCGCTGGCGCTGGACTCTGAATCTTTTGACCGTCACATCGGGCGCAACCACTTGCCCGTGCTGGTGGACTTTTGGGCCCCTTGGTGCGGTCCTTGCCGCATCATGGCCCCGGCTTTCGAGCAAGCCGCCCAGATGCTGGAGCCGCAAATGCGCCTGGCCAAACTCAACACCGAAGAAGCCCAAGCCATCGCCGCCCGCTTCAACATCCGCAGCATCCCCACGCTGGCGCTGTTTGTCGGCGGCAAAGAAGTCGCAAGGCAAGCCGGTGCCTTCCGCTCAGCGGCCGACATCGCCCAGTGGGCGCGTTCACATTTGGTTTGACTTTGCAGCGCTGACTTTGTGCTGCTGCCTTTCTGGTGAAGTCTTTGTGTGAGCTGATTTTTTTGTCCTGACTTTGTGGGAGCTGAACTCGTTCGGCGATTATTCGGGACGGCGTTGTTATGCAAAGAATCGCCGAACAAGTTCAGCTCCCACGAGGTTGCGGTTTTTCTTCAATTGCTGCGACCTTCAACCACTGGGCTCTGTCTTTGTGGGAGCCCAACTGTGTTGGGCGATGGTTTGAGGGTGCGATGTTTTTCGAAGAATCGCCGAACGAGTTCAGCTCCCAAAAAATCATCTTCTACAAAATCAGCTCCCACAAAGTGGTGGATCTTTTTAACCCTGCGGGCTCAATGCCGAGGGCCTGAGAGGTGAATGCGGGTGCTTGCGGGGTTCAGCCCTGCACCTGACGAACAGCCAACACCCTTGCTTGTGTGATGCGATCGCCAATTTGTGGACCCTTGAGGCCTGCTTGCGCGGCAGCTTGGGCAATGGGGGCGGTCTCGACCGACAGGGCCGCTTGCTGGGCCTTCAGCAGCCTGGTCGCTGGCGGATATACCGCATCGGCAAACCCTAAGCGCCCCCGTGCATCGCATTCGCACGCTTGCAGCACCCGCGCAAAGCGCTCGGCTTGGCGGATGGCATCGCAGCGCTCCAAGAGGCGCATCACGGCCTCGGCGTTCAAATCGGCGCTGCGGTGGATGTTGCCGTGTTCACGGGCCACCACCTCGGCCAGTTCTTTGCAGTCGCTGGGCACCCGCAGGCGATCACACACCTTTTGCAACAGTTTGACACTGCGCCCTTCGTGGCCAATGTGGCGGGGCAGCAGATCGGCCGGTGTGCTGCCTTTGCCCAAGTCGTGCAGCAGGCAAGCCACGCGCACTGAAAGTGGCATGTTCAGGTGCGCAGCCATGTCCATCACCAGCATCATGTGCACGCCGGTGTCCACCTCGGGGTGGTATTCGGCGCGTTGCGGCACGCCCCACAGGCGGTCCAGTTCGGGCAGCAGCACCTTCAAGGCACCGCACCCGTGCAGCACCTCGAGCATGCGCGAGGGCTTGTCACTCATCAGCCCCTTGGCCAGCTCTTGCCAGACCCGCTCAGGCACCAGATGGTCCACTTCACCGTCCTCGACCATCTGGCGCATCAGCGCCATGGTCTCATCGGCCACGCTGAAATCGGCAAAACGCGCAGCAAACCGCGCCAGCCGCAAAATGCGCACCGGGTCTTCGGCAAAAGCGCCAGTCACGTGGCGCAGCACCTTGGCCTTCAGATCTTTTTGACCGTCATAAGGGTCCACAATCTGTCCGGCCCAAGCCGCCGGCGCTTCATGGGCCAGCGCCTCGGGCACGGCCATGGCATTCACGGTGAGGTCGCGCCGGGCCAGGTCTTCTTCGAGCGTCACGCTGGGGTCGGCCTGCACCGCAAAGCCTTTGTAGCCACGCGCCGTCTTGCGCTCGGTGCGTGCCAGGGCGTATTCCTCGCGGGTTTGGGGGTGCAAAAACACCGGAAAGTCCTTGCCCACCGGCGCGTAGCCCAAAGCCGCCATCGCCTCGGGCGTGCTGCCCACCACCACCCAGTCGCGGTCCTGCACGGCCAAGCCCAACAAGGCATCGCGCACAGCACCCCCGACGGCGTAGGTTTTCATGGTCTCAGCGTTGGAGCCGAAAGGGCTCTTCAAAGTCGATGAAGTCTTGTTCGGCCAAGGCGCCGTCGATCCAGGCTTTCACGCCGGGCAGGGCGCACACGCGCGCCATGTAGGCGACCACATCGGCAGGCACCGGCAGGGCGTAGGTTTTCAGCCGCATCACCACCGGCGCGAAGTAGGCATCGGCCACACTGAAGTCACCGAACAGCATCGGGCCCCCGTGCGCTTGCAGCAAGCCGCTCCACAGGTTGCAGATGCGCTCCAGATCGGCGCGCACAGCGGGCTTGTCGCGCAGGGCCAGCGCACCCACTTCGGGCAGCTGAGCCTCGATGTTCATGGGGCAGGTGCTGCGCAGGCCCACAAAGCCGCTGTGCATTTCGGCGCAGACGCTGCGGGCCCGTGCACGGGCGGCGCGGTCTTGCGGCCACAGCTGCTTTTCGGGGAACTGCTCGGCCACATATTCCGCGATGGCCAGGGTGTCCCACACCGCCAAGCCGTCGTGCATCAGCACGGGCACCTTGCCCACGGGGTTGACGCCCTTGATCGTGGTTTTGAACTGCGATGCCGGCCCAAAGCCGTCGAAGCGGACAAAGACCTCTTCGAAATCAATGCCCGCTTCGCGCAGCAGCACCCAGGGGCGCATGGACCACGATGAATAGTTCTTGTTGCCGATGTAAAGCTGGATCATTTTTTTCCTCCCTGTGTTTTTCTGTGTCAGACCGTCATGGCAAATCGGTGTTGACTTCGACCAAAGCTTTGTTGCGCGGGCCCACTTGACCCAGACGGCTTTTGAGCGACTGCGGCTGGCGCGTGAGGATCGCTGCGTAGTTGGTGGTGTTGGACAGCACTTTTTTCACATAGTCGCGTGTCTCTTGAAACGGCACGTTCTCGGCCCAGATGGCCGCTTCCAACACGGGGCCGTTGCGCCAATTGCGTGGCCGGCTAGGGCCTGCGTTGTAAGCGGCGGCTGCCATGGCCATGGAGCCTTCAAAGTCGTCCAGCACCAGCTTGAGGTAACCGGTGCCAATGGCCACGTTGACTTCCTTGTCGGTGATCTGGTCGGGTGTGAAGCTGGTCATGCCGATCTTTTTGGCGGTCCATTTGGCGGTGGCCGGCATCACCTGCATCAGGCCCGAGGCGCCCACATGCGATCGGGCGTCCATGATGAAGCGGCTTTCTTGGCGGATCAGGCCATACACATAAGCCGGGTCGAGTTTGATCTCGCCAGCGCGGCGCACCACGATGTCGCGCAGGGGCATCGGAAAGCGCTGGTCAAAGTCGATCGCTTCTTTGGTGCGGTCGCTGGTGTTGATGCAGCGGTCCCACACTTGGCGTTGGCAGGCCAAGTCGGCCGCAGCCAACAGCTCGCGGTCGTTCATGCCGCCGGGGGTGTGCAAGTTGGTGCTGTAGTTCCACTCACGGTTGCCCTCGGCACGCAGGCCGATGTTGATGGCGTACAAGGCCCGTTGCAGGCCGGGATTGGCTTGGGCCTGGGCTTTTTCGGGCGCAGTCAAAGCCGCAGGCCGCTCGGGCACGGTGATGCTTTGACCCAACTCTTCGAGCGCCAGTTGTTCGTAAAACCCGCGCACACTGGCAATGCTGCGCAACAGGTTTTGGGCTTCTTGTTTTGGCGCAGCATCGTTGCCAGCCGTGGCCAGCAGAGCGCGGGCTTGCCAATACGTCCAGGTGGGGTCTTTGCGGGCCTCGGGTGACATGGCTTGTGTGGCACTGAGCACCTGCTTCCACTGGCCCATGCGCAAGGCGGCGCGCACCTTCCAGCCCAGCAGGTCATCGTTCAGGTCACTGTCTTTGCGCACATTGGCAAAGTAGCTGCTGGCGTTGTCCTGCAGTTTTTGGGCGGCCTGTTTGCCAATCACGGCCCAGGTCCAGTTGCGCTCTTCGGCGCTCAGCTGGATCTCCCAGCGGTGGTCCAGCAATTGGGCGGCTTTGTCCGGGTCGCTGGCGGCCAGGCGGATCAAGGCCAGCACCGCCAACTCTTTGCGGTTGCGGGTGATGGCGATGATGCGTTTGTCCAAGTACTTGGCCGGATCGGCATGGATGAGGGCCACTTGCTCGGACAAACGTGGGGCCTCGATGTCCACCGCCGCTTTGGCCGGTGCCGGGCGGTTGTTGTCCATCGCGATGCGGGCCTTGCGCCACAAATCCACGCCGTTGATCTGCTTGCCCGAGTGCAGGTGCTCGGCCACATAGGTGCAGCCGTCTTCGGATTCGCGCAGCGAGTACCAAAGCCGCTTGGCTTCCTCGGCCACATTGGCCTTGCTGTTGATGGCCTCGGTCACCAGCGCGTAGCAACGCACCTCGCGGTCGTCGCGCATGCGGTAGTTCGTGTATTCGGCGGTGAAAGTGGCCCAGTCGCGGCGCTTGCCCAATTGCAGCAGCCAATCGTTGCGCAAGCGGTCTTCGTAATAGGTGCCGGCGTAACTGTTCAGGAAGTTACGGATCTCGGATTCCGAAGCGGTGTCCAAGCGTGGGCGCAGCTCCCAATAGGCGGCCAAGGGCTCCAGCACATGGCCACGGGCTTGAGGCAGCAGGGCGCTCAGGCGGGCTTTGTCGTTTTTGCGGAAGGCCTGGGCCATCTCCAGCAGGGCCTCGTCGCCCTTGTTTTGCGCTTGCGCAGGAAAACAGCTCAGGCCTGTCACGGCCAAGGCGCCAACCAGTGTCAGAATCTGAGTCAGTTGCTTGAATAGGTGCATGGGTTGATTATGGACAAAGCGGACGCCAAGAAAGCCTTGCGAAAGGCCCTGATCGAAGAAAGATTGAACCTGCCCGACCGCCTGGCGCGGGCCGAGGCTTTGCAGCGCGTCATGCGCATTTGGCTGTTCGACCGCCCCGACACCGTGATCGGTGCCTATTGGCCCATCAAGGGCGAGTTTGACCCGCTGCCCGTGCTGCACCGCTGGAAAGAAGACGGCGAGCTGCACGGTGAGCCCCAGCGCCGCCGCATTGGCCTGCCGGTGGTCAACAAACAGCACAAGACCTTGACGTTCCACACCTGGTACCCCGGCTGCCCCATGGAAGAAGACGCCTACGGCATCCCCAAACCCAAGGACACCGAAGTCATCGTGCCCACCTTGCTGTTTGTGCCGTGTGTGGGTTACGGCATTGGCGGCTACCGCTTGGGCTATGGCGGCGGTTTTTACGACCGCACCCTGGCCACCTTGCAGCCCAAGCCATTCACCGTGGGCCTGGGCTACACCCAAGGCTACGTGGACGACTTCGAGCCCGAGCCCCACGACGAGCCGCTCGACGCCATCTTGAACGACAACGGCGTGGTCTGGCCCGTTTGATCTGAAGCACCATGGCCCGCCCCAAATCCGCCACCCACGACATCAAGCGCGACGCGATCCTCGACATCGCCGCGCAATGCTTTGCGCGCAGCAGCTACCCCGCCGCCAGCATGAACGAGATCGCCACCGCCTGTGGCACCTCCAAGGCGCGGCTGTACCACTACTACGAGAGCAAAGAGGCCATCCTTTTTGACTTGTTGGACCGCCACACCCAACGCCTGTTGGGGCTGATCGCCCAGACCGAAGCCACCGCGCAGCGAAAAAACCTGGACGACCGCGCCGCCTTGCATGAGCTGGTGCGGGCCTTTTTGCAAGAGTATGAAAGCTCGGCCACGCGGCATGCGGCCTTGCTCAACGACACGCAGTTTTTGAGCGACGCCCCCGATGCCGCCTTGGGTGCAGCGCCCGTGTCGCCCCGCGAGCTGATCCTCAACCGCCAGCGCGACATCGTGGCGGCCATGACCCGTTTCCTCAAACGCGCCTACCCGGAGCGGCTGACCCCCGCCAACCAAACCGCGCTCACGATGATGCTGTTGGGCATGATCAACTGGACCTTCACCTGGCTGCGCCCAGGCGGCCCCATGAGCTACGCCCAATTCGCCGAAGAGGTGGTGGGCATGCTGGAAAAAGGCCTGGGTTAAGGCCGCGGATGGGCCAGCCATCGCCCAGAATCTGGGCTCCTACAACAGAAGCGCCGCCAGTTGGCCTTGTTTTGTGATTCAAGCATTTGATCCTGACTTCGTGGGAGCCTAACTGCGTTGGGCGATTTTGGGGTCACAAACCAAGGGCATCCAGCAGTCGTCAAAAATTTACCAATCCGTAACGCATTTCGTTTAGGTAAAATCCAGCCCGTTCATCGACCGGAGAAATTCCCATGTCCAGCGCACCCACCACAGCCCCCACGAAAGCCTTCGCCAGCCAAGCCGACCTGAGCGAAAAAAAGATCACCTTCGAGCAACTCAGCCAGCACTGCTGGGCCTACACCGCAGAGGGCGACCCCAACTCGGGCGTGATCATTGGTGACCGTTTCATCATGGTGAGCGACGCCACCGCCACGCCCGCCATGGCGCAAGACCTGATCAGGAAGATACGCACCGTCAGCGACTTGCCCATCAAATACGTGCTGCTGACCCACTACCACGCGGTGCGCGTGCTGGGCGCCTACGCCTACGCCGCCGAAGGCGCGACCGAGATCATCGCCAGCGAAGGCACTTTGGACCTGATCAAAGAGCGCGGCGCACAAGACATGAAAAGCGAGATGGAGCGCTTCCCGCGCCTGTTCCGCGGTGCTGACAGCATCCCCGGCCTGACTTGGCCCACCATGGTGGTGGGCGGCGGCAACCCCACAAAAGGCGAGGTGCCCGGCAAACTCAGCATCAACCTCGGCGGTGTGGTCGTGCAGATCTGGCATCCAGGCCCTGGTCACACCCGTGGCGACACCATCGCTTGGGTGGAAGAAGAAAAAGTGCTGTTCTCAGGCGACTTGGTCGAGTACGAAGCCGGTGTGTACACCGGCGACGCACAGCTTGAAGAATGGCCCGCCACCCTGGAAGCCCTGCGCGACTTGAAAGCCGAATTCATCGTGCCCGGCCGCGGCGAAGCCATGAAGGGCAATGACAACGTCAACAAGGCGCTGGACTACACCCAGCGCTGGGTGACGACCTTGTTCCAGGCGGGCAAGGAGGCTGTTGCGGGCAACATGGACCTCAAAGCCGCCATGGCCCACACCCGCAAGAGCATGGACCCGGTCTTTGGCCATGTGTTCATCTACGAGCACTGCCTGCCCTTTGACGTGACCCGCGCCTACGACGAAGCCAGCGGCATCAAAAACCCCCGCATCTGGACAGCAGAGCGCGACATGGAAATGTGGAAAGCCTTGCAAAGCTGAGCCTCGCCTGGACCCGCCGCCAATCCAACCCATCGCCCAGAATCTGGGCTCCTACGGTGAAGAGCTTGTGAAGTTGTGGGAGCCCAAAGTGTTGGGCGATGAGGCGCCTCAAGGCTTGATCAAATCCCGCACATCCTGCTCATAGGCCCGCAGCCTGCGGGCCGCCCGCTGGCGCTGCTCGGGACTGGTGCTGTTGTGCAACTGGGCCAGGTTTTCGCAGCCTTGCTGGACCATCTTTTGCATCACGGCTTTGCCCGCCGCATCGGGTGGCTCCAGCCAGCGCTGCCACACGCCCCACAAATCGGCTTCCACCTGTGAGGTGGCCGAGGCATGGGTCTGTGAAGCCTTTTGCAGCACCCCCTGCAAGTCTTGCTGTCTGCGCAGCCGCTCGCGCTGACCCCATTCAGCTGTCCAAGCCGATTGCTGCAGTTGCGCCTTGACCATCGCCGTTTGCGGTGGCGTCAAAGAACCGTAAAAGTCGCTGAAGCGATCCAGGGTTTTGCCAAGCCGCCGCTCCAGCCTTTCGCTGGCGCTGCCTTTGAGCCACTCTTTGTCCCAGTCTTTGTTTTTGCCGATCCAGTATTGGTTCAGGTGGCTCAGTTGCTCAGGCCCCAGCGCCATGGCCACGGGGGCGGCCACCCGCACGGTTTGGCGCATGGTGCGGTCCAAGGCTTTGTCGATGTCTGACCACACCGCACACACCTGCGCCGCCTGAAGAGGTTCGGCACTTTGGGCGGCCAGGCGCTGGATCAAGTCGGCATAGGCGGGCAATTCATCGCGCTTGTGCCAGCGGTGCAATTGGCTCAGCGCTTCTTTGGTTTGAGCGCTCTGCGCATCGCTGAACGAGACGGCGCTGTCGAGCCACCAGTAAGACAAATTGGGCAACTGCTGGTAGCCCAGCTTGACGGCGCTGCAGCCTTGCAGCCAGAGCAGCATCGCCAGCAAAAACCATTTGGAAATCCGAAACATCATCATGTTGAAATGCGCCCTTTCGGACCATTGTCTGTTCAATTGGGCCTGGCGCCTTCACGCGGGGGTGCGCTGGCACACCGTTGGGGTGGCGTGTTGGCGCTCTGCGTGCATTTTGGAGGCCGGTGGCCTCAACCCCGGCACGGCACATTCAAAGCCCCTTTCGACTGGCGATAATTGGGGCATTCCGAATGCGGACCCGAGAAAGATTTCCATGACCCCAGTTGTCCCCGTAGATGTTGTTGTGATGGCCGCCGGCAAAGGCACCCGCATGAAAAGCCGTGTGCCCAAGGTCTTGCAGCGCCTGGCGGGTGTGCCGCTGGTGCAGCACGTGCTGAACACCGCCGCCCAGCTGCAGGCGCGTTCGGCCGTGGTCATCACCGGGCACGGGGCCGACCAGGTGGAGCCATTGCTCTTGGCCCCCGGCCAAGTGTTGGCGGTGCAATGTGTCCGCCAAGAGCCCCAGCTGGGCACCGGCCACGCCGTGCAGCAAGCCGTGCCCGCGCTGGCCGACGATGGCATCGTGGTCATCCTGTCGGGCGATGTGCCCCTGACCCAGGCCGACACCTTGCAAGCGCTGATCGCCCAATGTGGCGGCACCCAGCTGGCGCTGCTCACCATCGACTTTGCTGACCCAACGGGCTACGGCCGCATCGTCCGTCAGGGCGATGCCGTGCAAGCCATCGTCGAACAAAAAGACGCCAGCGATGCACAGCGCCAAATTCAAGAGGTCTACAGCGGCATCATGGCCGTGCCCGCCCGTTTGCTCAAAACTTGGCTGGCCCGTTTGGACAACCAAAACGCCCAAGGCGAGTACTACCTGACCGATGTGGTCAAGTTCGCGGCGGCCGATGGTGTGCCTGTGGTGGCCCACAAAATCACCGATGCCCTGCAAGTGGCCGGCATCAACAGCCCGGTGCAACTGGCCGAGCTGGAGCGTGCCCACCAACTGCGCCAAGCTCACCGCCTGATGGAACAAGGCGTGCGCCTCAAAGACCCCGCCCGCTTTGACCTGCGTGGCCAACTGGTCTGTGCACAAGACGTCGAGATCGACGTCAACTGCGTGTTCGAAGGCCACGTGTCGCTGGGCGAAGGCGTCCAGATCGGCGCGAACTGCGTGATCGCCAACTGCCGCATCGAAGCCGGTGCGGTCATCCACCCCTTCACCCACATCGACGGCGAAAAACTCGGCGTCACGGTGGGCGAGGGCGCTTTGATTGGCCCCTTTGCCCGCCTGCGTCCCGGGGCGCAATTGGGTGCTGAGGTTCACATCGGCAACTTTGTCGAAG
>NKIO01000081.1 GCA_002255935.1 Comamonadaceae bacterium PBBC2 | reverse complement strand
CAACAGCCAAACCCACGCCAGTTGCCGACAATGCCCAGCCGCCACCCATGAGGGCAATCAACATGAACACCAACTCACCCGCAAACATGTTGCCAAACAGTCGCATGCCATGCGAGACCGTCTTGGCCAGATATTCAATCATCTGCATCAAGAAGTTAATCGGATACAGAGCCCAGTGGTCACCAAAGGGCGCAGCGATCAACTCGTGTGCCCAGCCGCCCAAACCCTTGATCTTGATGTTGTAGACCAAGCAGATGAACAGCACAGAGCAAGACAGACCCAATGTCGAAGACAGGTCAGCCGTAGGCACCACGCGCAAATAATCTTTGAAGCCCAAAGCAGGACCCGCACTGTGCCAAGCACCAGGGATCAGGTCCACAGGCAACATGTCCATGGCGTTCATCAGGAAAATCCAGACGAAAACAGTCAGGGCCAATGGGGAAATCAATTTGCGGCTCTTGGCGTTGTGGATCACGCCCTTGGCCTGGTTTTCCACCATTTCAGACAAGATTTCGACAGCCGCTTGGAAACGACCGGGAACGCCGGAGGTTGCTTTGCGCGCTGCAGCCCACATCACCAAGCAACCGACCACACCCAACACCAAGGCGAACACCACGGAGTCGAGGTTGAACAGACTGAAGTCAACAATGCTTGTCTGCTTCACGCCTTCAAACGAGAAGTTCATTTGCAGGTGTTGCAAGTGATGCTGGATGTACTCTCCAGCCGTCGGGGCATGTGCGCCAGCGTGTTCAGCAGACATAAATCACCAATCAGTTCATCAAATCAAATCGGCTTCGATTTCCGTTGCATCCAGCCCAGCGCCATGGCCAGCCAATACACCTTCATCGTCACCACGAAGCCGGCCACCAAGGCAAGCCAGCTCAAATCAGAAACCACTTTGGGCGCCACCAGAAGCAACGCCACAGTCAAGACGATCTTGACCAATTCCCAGACAAACAGCCCCACCAAAGCAGAACCGGCTTGTCGCATCCGCATTTGCCGGGACAAAGCCCTGACAAACACGACGGCAGGAATCACCACCGCAGTTGCACCCCAAGCCACCGACGCCGCCAGTCGAAACTGACCGCTGAACCAGCCGGTCAGCACGGCAAGCAAACCACCCACCAGCACTTGGAGCCACAAAACACGCCAAGGCGATGCCATCGGGTGTTGTTGCCGCCAAGCCCGCGCCTGTTCGGCCGTAAGGGGCTTGAAATCGGACTCAAGGTCTTCATTTGCAAGGTCAGCGCTGTTGCCATCGGCCAAAGCGCTGTGGGTTTGCACTGCTTGCGTGCTCGGCCGAGGGTCTGAGGAGATTTTGACCATCTCAAATTACACCGAGGTTACGTACGCGGCAAATCCCGCAAAGCCTTCGATTATACGTAGAAACCCCCGCCTGGCCACCCAATTCCTGTGTGTTTGGTCGGACTCTCGCCAAAAAATCGCGCCGACAAGAGCGACAATCCTTCTTTTTCCGGCTGTAACAGCCGGCTACTTTTTGACCTGACCAGGAGTTTCCATGTACGAATGGCTCAAATTTTTCCACCTCAGCGCCGGTGTCATCTGGCTCGGTGGCATGGCCTTGGTCATTTGGGCGCTTCGCCCGGTGGCGATGGCCCGCCTGTCGCCACCCGAACGTTTGCCTTTGATGGCCGACGTGTTGTCTCGTTTTTTCGTGATGGTCTGGCTCAGCATTGCGGTGTTGTTGGCTTCTGGTTTCTGGATGCTGTCGGGTGCCGATATGAAACTCGCCCCCAAAGGCTGGCATGCCATGTCGGGCATCGGCGTCTTGATGTGCGTTGTTTTTGCCCACATCTGGTTTACCCCTTTTCGTCGTCTGAAAGCGGCCGTCTTGGCCGCCGATTGGCCCACTGCGGGCAAAGCCCTCGGTCAAATACACCCCTTGGTGCTGACCAATTTCACCTTGGGCTGGTTGGCCGTGGCGGCCGTCCTCATTTGGCGCTGAGCGCCCATCGAACACAGGATTTTCATGAGTGCATCCATCACCCCCCCTGAAGGCATCGACCCGCGCAAGGACAGCCTGATCGAATACCCCTCGATCTTCCCCATCAAGGTCATGGGTGCCATGGTCGACGGTTTTGCCGAAGCCATGGTGCAAGTGGCATTGCAGTTTGATCCCGGTTTTGATGCGTCCACGATGGAGCTGCGCCCCAGCAAGGGCGGGAACTACCTGGGCGTGACGCTCAACATCACCGCCACCAGCCGGGAGCAGCTCGACGATTTGTACCGCGCTTTGACCGGCCACCCCATGGTAAAAATCGTCCTTTGACCATGATCGTGCGCAACCTGGGGCGTGTGGACTACCTGCCGACCTACGAGGCCATGCAGGCGTTCACGGCGCAGCGTCAAACCGACACGCCCAATGAACTGTGGATGTGCGAGCACCCCTCCGTGTTCACCCAGGGCTTGGCGGGCCAAGCGGCTCACCTCTTGACGCCTGGCGACATCCCTGTGGTGCAAACCAATCGGGGCGGTCAGGTGACCTTTCATGGGCACGGGCAAGTGATGGCTTACCCCTTGGTCAACCTGCAAAACGCGGGCTACTACGTCAAGGAATACGTCTACAAACTCGAAGAGTCGGTCATCCGCACGCTGAGCCACTTCGGCGTGACCGGGCACCGGGTGGCGGGCGCTCCTGGCATTTATGTGCGCTTGGACGACCCGTTTAGCCACGCCGCATTGGTTGGCCCTGCCCTGCCCAGCGACCCCTTCAAAGGCCTGGGCAAGATCAGCGCTTTGGGCATCAAAGTCAGCCGGCACTGCACCTACCACGGCGCGGCACTGAACGTGGCCATGGACCTTGAACCGTTTGACCGCATCAACCCCTGCGGCTATGCGGGACTGAGAACTGTGGACCTTTCTACAATCGGGGTTGAAACCACTTGGGATGAAGCAGCCCAAGTGCTGGCCCGGCAGCTGGCCGCCCGTTTATGACCATCGGCCTCGCGCACAACGCAAAAGCCATGACCGAAAGAACCTGATGAGCAACAACCCGACCGATCGCAACGTGGTGCGCGAAGCGCAAAGCGTTGAAAACTACGACCCCTTGGCCAAGCAAAAAGCCGCCGCCAAGCTCTCACGCATCCCGGTCAAGGTCGAGCAGGCCGAAGTGCTCAAAAAGCCCGAGTGGATCCGCGTCAAGGCCGGCTCCCCCACCACACGTTTTTATGAAATCAAAGACGTGTTGCGCGCCAACAAGCTCGTCACGGTGTGCGAAGAAGCCAGCTGTCCCAACATCGGCGAATGCTTTGGCAAGGGCACAGCCACCTTCATGATCATGGGCGACAAATGCACACGCCGCTGCCCATTTTGCGACGTGGGCCATGGCCGCCCTGACCCACTGGATGTGAACGAGCCCGACAACCTGGCCAAGACGATTGCGCAGCTCAAGCTGCAGTACGTGGTCATCACCAGTGTCGACCGTGATGACCTGCGCGACGGCGGTGCAGGCCACTTTGTCGAATGCATCCGCAAGACGCGCGAGCTGTCACCCACCACCCAGATCGAGGTGCTGGTGCCTGACTTCCGAGGTCGCGATGACCGCGCGCTTGAGATCCTCAAAGCCGCGCCACCCGATGTGATGAACCACAACATGGAAACCGTGCCGCGCCTGTACAAGGAAGCACGCCCCGGCTCGGATTACCAGTTCTCACTGAACCTGTTGAAAAAATTCAAGGCCTTGTTTCCAAACGTGCCCACCAAGAGCGGCCTGATGGTGGGCCTGGGCGAGACCGACGAGGAAATTCTCGAGGTCATGCGCGACATGCGGGCGCACAACATCGAGATGCTGACGATTGGCCAGTACCTGGCCCCCAGCAACAGCCACTTGCCCGTGCGACGCTATGTGCACCCCGACACCTTCAAGATGTTCGAAGCCAAAGCTTATGAAATGGGCTTCACACACGCAGCGGTTGGTGCCATGGTGCGTTCGAGCTACCACGCCGACCAGCAAGCCCACGCAGCACTGAACCGCTGACCGCCGAAGGCGGCCAAGCCGCTGCCTCAGCGCGTGGCGGGCATCAGCGTCGCAGGCTCATCGGACGCCAAGACCTCTTGGGCCCACAGCGCCAGCTTGGCGGTGTCCGAGCGCAAGACCTGGTGCTTGATGGACAAAACCTGCGAAGGGTGCATCGAAAAACTGCGCAAACCCAAACCCAAAAGCAGACGGGTCATGGTCACATCGCCGGCCATCTCGCCACACACCGACACGCCTTTGCCTTGCCTGACGCATTCGGCGATCGTGTCGGCCACCAGACGCAGCACGGCCGGGTGAAGCGGGTCGTACAAGTGCGCCACCGATTCATCGGCCCGGTCAATGGCCAGGGTGTACTGGATCAAATCATTGGTGCCGATCGACAGGAAGTCGAAGTACTTGAGGAACAAGCGCAAGGACAAGGCAGCTGCGGGAATTTCGATCATGGCGCCCAGTTGCACAGGGCCATGCGCCACGCCACGACGGTCCAGGTCTTGCCTGGCCTGGTCGATCAAGGCAAGGGTTTGACGGATCTCGCTGCCGTGGGCCAGCATGGGGATCAACAAATTGACTTTGCCATGCGCCGCAGCGCGCAAGATGGCACGCAGTTGCGTGAGGAACATGGAAGGGTCTGCCAGGCTCCAGCGGATGGCGCGCAAACCCAAGGCCGGGTTCAGGTGCGCCGCATCGTGTCGGGCCTCGTCCAGCGGCTTGTCGGCCCCCACGTCCACCGTACGGATCGTCACCGGCAAGCCATTCATGCCATCGACGGCGCGGCGATAGGCCTCGTATTGTTCGTCCTCGCCGGGCAGGTTGCCCTGACGGCCCATGAACAAAAATTCACTGCGGAACAGGCCGACACCCACAGCGCCCGCATTGATGGCGGCCTCGGTGTCTTCGGGCATCTCGATGTTGGCCAACAACTCGATTTTTTGCCCGTCCAGCGTGACCGCTGGCGTGTGGCGCAAGCGGGCCAGGCGTTCACGCTCCAGGTCGCCTTGCCGCTGCTTGAAGCCGTAGTCGGCCAAAATGATCGGTGACGGGTCCACGATGACCACACCGGCGTCACCATCGATGATGACCCAATCGTCTTGCTTGACCAACTGGCTGGCGCTGCGTGCACCCACCACCGCCGGGATGTCCAGGCTGCGGGCCACGATGGCGGTGTGTGAGGTCTTGCCCCCCACATCCGTGACAAAACCGGCGAACACACTTTGCTTGAACTGCAGCATGTCCGCGGGTGACAAGTCATGCGCCACCAGCACCAAGGGCACATCCATGGTGTCACCCAATTGCAGCTCTTGCTGGGGCCTTGCGGGGCGTTTGGCCTGCGTCACCAAAGAGCTCGTGCCTTTGAGGCAATGCAAGACACGCTCAGCCACTTGCTCCATGTCGGCTTTGCGCTCCCGCAGATAGGGGTCTTCCATCTCGTCGAACTGGCGCGCGATGATCTCCAGCTGGCTGGTCAAAGCCCATTCGGCGTTGTACAGCCGCTCCTCGATCCACAAGCGCACCCCAGAGGTGAGCTCAACGTCTTGCAGCAGCATCAGGTGCACATCGAGCAAGGCCACCAGCTCGTGCGGTGCATCCTTGGGCATGTCTTTTTGCAAACGCTGCAATTCATCGACCACTTCGTCGCGGGCTTTGCGCAGGCGCTCGATCTCGCTGGCCACTTGGTCGGGCTTGATGAAGTAGTGGGCTACATCGACCCGGCTGGACGCGACCAGCACCGCACGCCCGATGGCAATGCCCCGCGCGACCGCCAAACCATGGATGCTGAAGGTCATGCGCTCACCTCATGGGCCGTGCAAGAGGTGTGTTTCATTCGCCCTCGCCAAATTTGTCGGCCATCAGCGCCAGCAATGCGTCCAGGGCTTCTTGGTCACGCTCACCCACCGTCTCCAGCGTCACCTCGCTGCCCAGGCCTGCGGCCAACATCATCACGCCCATGATGCTTTTGGCATTGATGCGGCGCTCACCCTTGCTGAGCCACACCTCGCAAGGGAAACTGCCCGCCAGCTTGGTCAGCTTGGCCGATGCGCGGGCATGCAGGCCCAGTTTATTGCTGATGGTCGTGGTGGCTTGGGGCATGTCTCTTTCCTGTTTGATTTTGGGGGGCGGTGCTGCCCACACTCATGACGCCTTGGGTGCCGCCAGCCTGTGCGCGGGTCACCAGTTGGTCCAGACTCTCGTGCCGGTAGCAGACACTGCGCAGCAACATGGGCAAATTGGCCCCCGCCACCAGGCGGGTGTGCACGCTGTCGTTCAATTGCTGCGCCACATTGCAAGGTGTCGCCCCGAAGACGTCGCTCAGCAGCAAAACTTCTTCGCAACCCAATTGGTCCATGGCCCGGCGTGCGTCGGCCAGGCTGACTTCGGGGGCATCGTTGGGCAACACATCGAGTGCCAGCACACCCGATGCACAGTCAGGAAAGACGTGCAAGGCACATTCGCGCAAAGCGGTGGCCAAGGGGGCGTGAGCGATGATGAGGATGCCGATCATGAGGGCTTGATTATCGGGTCTGATCGGGCCGGCTGAGCACAAAATACAACCAAGACACGAAGGAACACAGCGCAAACCCGGCCATGGCCACTTGGTAGGCGGCCGGTTTGTCCAAGCCAGCGGCACGGGCAAAGTCAACCACCAGCCCAATGCCCCACTGCACCACAAAAATGCCTGCAAAAATCACCAGGTTGTAGGCCGACAAAGCCCGCCCCGCCAAATGCGAGGGAAACGCCATGCCCACAGCGGGCTGCGCCAGCGCCACAAAGGTGCTGCTCACACAAAACAAGGCCAATGTTGCCGCCGCGGCATCGCCCAATGACGGACCGCGCCAGATCAAATAGGCCAGCACCGCGAAGGTCAAGGGCAAGCCCCAAGCGATCAGCCGGTCGGCATGGATGCCGCGCCTGGCCAGTTTCGGTGTGACCAGGCCCCACAGCCAGAAGCTCACCAACATGCTCAGGTTAATGGCAAACAAGCCCGTCGCCGCCTCTTGGGCCGACCAGCCGACCACCTGTGTCATCCAGGGGCCCGCCCACAAGGTTTGAATGGCCACCATGCCGCCGTAGCTGAAAAAGCCGATCGGCGTCATGCGCCAGAAATAACGGTTGCGCCAGATCTCGCGGTACGAGCCATCGTCGTCCACCGGCGTGTTGGCGCTTGGGGCTTGTGCGGTTTGCCACCGAGGCACCAAGAGCGCGATCAACACCATCGCCACCGCGATCATGACGCCCAGCATCAGAAACAAAGCGCGCCAACCCCAGATCGGCATCAGCCACTGCACAGGCAAAGTGGCGGCCACCATGCCAAAGGAGCCGGTCATCAGCATCCAGGAGTTGGTGCGCAACTGGGTAGGCGCGTCAAACCAGCGTCGGTAGCCGGTCAACGGGGCCATCAGGCAAGCGCTCACGCCCATGCCACAGAGCACACGGGCGGCCAGCAAGCCTTGGAAACTCTCGGCCTTGGCAAAGGCCAGACATCCCAGCACCGCCACCGACAGGAAAGCCAAAATGACCTTTTTGGGGCCATGCCGGTCCAGCCAACGGCCCAGTGGCAACTGAGTCAGTGAAAAACCCAAAAAGTAGCCGCCTGCCAACAAGCCCAGATCTTGGGCATTGAGCTGGAATTCGGTGGTCAGCGTGGGCGACAAGGTGGCCGTGATGGCCCGGACCAAGGCTGAAAAGAAATAGGCCAAGGCAAAGGCCAAAAAGACCACCACCGCCATGCGGCGTGGCAAATGTTCTGCATGTGTCTGCGTGCTCATGGACGAATCCCATCAAACAAGGTCGTGGCCAATTCTGTCGACTCGCGCCGGTCGTACACCACGGCATGCACCACGCGCACATGGTCGCCTTCGGCCACAGCACCCCAAACCGCCTGCAAATACAACGCCTGACCATCGGGCTTTTGGCCTGAGGCTTGCACCCGAGACGCACTGCCCAGTGGCAAAAAGCCAGGTCGCGACCAGGCTTGTTGCTGTTTGGCAGACAAGGGTTGCGCCACACCCGCATGGCTGAGTGTTGCCTGCTGCCAACCGGCCAAGATGGCTTGTGCATCGGCCCCAGCGGGCAGCGGCGCGGTCATCACGGCCACCATGGCACCCCCACTTTCACAACCGGCCACCTGCAAAGACACAGGCATCCCCCCCAGGGGCACGGACCGGGTGGTGCGGTCTGGTTTGCAAGGCAATTGCGCTTTGAGGGCAGCGCCCTCAAAGCCGACTTCGCGCCAGTTTTGATCTGGGCTGCAAGCGCCCAAGAAGAGGACGCAGGACAGGCTGGCCACCAGGGCCTTTGAAAGGGTTCGCATGGGGTGATTATCCTGATCAGCCGCGGTCTTGGTTTTTCGCGACAATGGTCGCATGAATTCACTCGATGGCATCCGCGTTCTTGACCTGTCCCGCGTTTTGGCAGGCCCTTGGTGTACACAAACGTTGGCCGACCTTGGTGCTGACGTGATCAAGATCGAACGCCCCGGCAGTGGCGACGACACCCGCAGTTGGGGGCCGCCCTTCTTGAAGGACGCCCAAGGGCAAGACACGGCCGAAGCCGCGTATTACTTGGGCGCCAACCGCAACAAACGCTCGGTCACCTGCGACATCGCCCAGCCCGAAGGCCAGGCCATGATCCGCGAATTGGTCAAGCACTGCCAGGTGTTTGTTGAAAACTTCAAAGTGGGCGACATGGCCCGTTACGGCTTGGACTTTGCCAGCTTGAGCGCCATCAACCCAGGGCTGGTGTATTGCAGCGTGACCGGCTTTGGCCAGACCGGCCCCTACCGCGAGCGGGCAGGTTACGACTACGCGGTGCAAGGCATTGGCGGCTTGATGAGTGTGACCGGCGAGCGCGATGACCTGGGCGGCGGTCCGCAAAAAGTGGGCGTGGCGGTGGCCGATCTGTTCACCGGCATGTACGCCACGGTTTCCATCTTGGCGGCCCTGCGCCACGCCGAGCGCACCGGCGAAGGCCAGCACGTGGACATGGCCTTGCTCGACACCCAAGTGGCGATGCTGGCCAATCTGGGCTCCAACTACCTGGTCAGTGGCAAGGTGCCAGGCCGCGCAGGCAACGCCCACCAAAATATCGTGCCCTACCAAGTGTTTGAAGTGCAGGCCCCTGAAGGCTCCGCCTCAAGTACTCGTGACCACCTGATTTTGGCTGTGGGGAACGACGGTCAATTTGCCAAATTCTGTGCTGTAGCCGGCCGTCCCGACATTGCGCAAGACCCGCGGTATGCCTTGAATGCGGACAGGGTGCGCCACCGCGCCGAGCTGGTGCCTCTGCTGGAATCCATCATGCTCACCCGCACCAAGGCGCAATGGTTGCCCGCGTTGGAGGCCGCCAAAGTGCCTTGTGGCGCGATCAACCACTTGGGCGAGGTGTTTGAAGACCCGCAGGTGCGTGAACGCGGCATGGTCACCGACTGGGTTCACCCCGTCAAACCCGATCTGCGCTTGGTGTCCAGCCCCATCAAGATGAGCCGTACCCCGGTGCGCCAAGACTTGCCGCCCCCCATGCTGGGCCAACACACCCAGGAAGTGCTGACCGAAGTGCTGGGCTGGTCGGCCGAGCAATTGGGGCCTCTGCGCGGCAAAGGGGTGATCTGATGGCGAACTTCCTTCTGGTCCATGGCGCCTGGCATGGCGCCTGGTGCTGGCAGCGCGTCCTAACGCCTTTGATTCAAGCAGGGCACCGCGCCCATGCTGTCACTTTGACAGGGGTAGGCGAGCGAGCGCATTTGCTGCGTCCGGGCATCGACTTGGAGACGCATATCCAGGATGTGCTGTCGGCCATGGATGCCGAAGAAATGGACGATGTGGTGCTGGTGGTTCATTCGTATGCCGGCATGCTCGGCACCGCTGTGGCCGACCGCCAACCCGAGCGCCTTCGCCACCTGGTTTATTTGGATGCTGTTTTGCCTGCCCCTGGCGAAAGCTGGAGCAGCACCCATGCCCCCGAAACCCGCGCGGCACGCATGGCCGCTTCACAGGCAGACCCTCTGCACAGTTTCCCAGCGCCCGATCCAGCTGTTTTTGGCTTGGCCGGCGATGACCACGCCTGGGTGGCTCGGCGCCAAACCCGGCACCCAGGCGGCCCCTATGCGCAGGTGCTGAACTTTGACCCCCAGCGGGTGGCGTCGGTGGCTCGCACCTTCATCAACTGCACACAGCCCCTTTTGGCCACCATCGATGTCAGCCGGCAACGCATGGTGGATCCGCAGTTTTGGGACGGCCATTGGCTGCCCGGCTCACGGGTTTGGGACATGCACACCGGCCACGACCCCATGGTCAGCGCCCCAGAAGAGCTCACCCGTTTGCTGATGGACTGCACGCACTGAGTTGTCGGTGCTCAGCGCAACAGGCCCAAGTCCGCCCCAAGAGGCAATGCCCCAATGCCCCAATGCCCCACGGCCATGCCCTTGGCCTTAAACTCTGGGTGATGATGCACTTGAACTTTTCGCGGAATTGGCGGCTTTTTTCAACCCGCTTTTGGTTTTGGCTGAGCGCTTTGGGTCTGATGGGCCTGCTGGCCGCTTGCGCTTCGGATCGCGCACCCGAATCGTCTTACGTGTTGCTCGACGGCTCGAAAATCACCACCACGCAATTGCAAGGAAAAGTATTTTTAGTGAATTTCTGGGCCACCAGTTGCACCACCTGTGTGGCGGAAATGCCCGAGCTGATCGCCACCCACAACAAGTTCAAGGCACGTGGATTTGAAACATTGGCTGTGGCCATGAGCTACGACCCACCGAGCTATGTGGTGAACTTTGCCCAAACCCGCCAACTGCCTTTCAAAGTGGCCATTGACAACACGGGGGCGGCAGCCAAGGCATGGGGTGAGATTCAACTGACACCCACCACGTTTGTGGTCAACAAACGCGGAGAGATCGTCAAACGGTATGTCGGCACACCCAACTTCAGCGAACTGCACCAACTGATTGAGCAATTGTTGAGCGCAACCTGATCGGGCATGGCGCCTCGATCAGGCAAAGGCCTCAGTCTTTTCTGAAGGTGTCGTGGCAAGCTTTGCAGCTTGCGGCAGCAGGACCAAAGGCCGCTTTGAGCGCGTCCACATTGCCCGCTTTGGCGGCCACATTGAGCTTGCCAATTTCAGCTTGCATCTTGTCGGATGCTTCTTTGAATTTGGCGGCATCCTTCCAGATCTCAGGCTTGGCTCGGGTTTCACCTTTGTCTGTGCCTTCCCCAAAGGCTGCCCATGGCAATTTGGCCAAGGCTGCCACCAAGTCTGCGTTCTCCACTGCAGCTTTGGCGTCATAAGGCGCACGGCCACTGGCCATGGCACCCAAGCGACCGAAATGCGCACCCATCACCGTGAAACTGGCTTTACGGTATTTGACAGCGTCTTCGGGTTTGGCGAATTGCGCATGGGCTGGCACGCTCGCGGCCAGTGTCATGCACACAGCGGCAGTCACTTGAATCAGGTTTTTCATGGCGTCTCCAATAGGTCAGGGTTGCTGAAAGTTATGTTTACACTCGATTCAGTCTCGCACATTTCCAACAGGTCTGCATGAGTACCCCTTCTACCGTCACTGTTCGCATTTGGGATTTGCCCACACGCATTTTTCACTGGGCCCTGGTCAGCTGTGTCTTTTTGCTGCTCATCACCGGTACGATGGGTGGCAATGCCATGACCTGGCATTTCCGGTTGGGCTATGCCGTGATGACGCTTTTGCTGTTCAGAATGGTTTGGGGAATCTTCGGTGGCCATTGGTCCCAATGGCGTCGGCTGCCCCTGAGTCCACGCCTCATGGTTGCGTATCTGAAGGGTCGCTCTGATTTGGCCCATGTCGCAGGGCACAACCCCATGGGCTCATGGTCTGTGCTCGCCATGCTCTTCATTTTGATTTTGCAAGTGAGCTCAGGATTGGTGAGCGATGACGAGATTGCCAACGCAGGGCCATTGTCTTCACGGGTGTCTGGCGCGTGGGTGTCATTGGCCACCCAATGGCACAAATCACCGGGCAAGTGGATCATCGTCGCCTTGGTCGCTTTGCACCTTCTGGCCATCCTTTGGTACCGTTGGCGCAAGGGTCAGTCGCTGGTTGGCCCCATGTGGCATGGCGACAAAACATTGCCTCAAAGCCTTCCCCATTCGGTAGACACTGGGTCCTCTCGCCTAGGGGCCTGTGTCATCCTCTGTCTTTGCGCTGCTGGGGTGGTGTACCTGATCGGTTTGGGCAGCTGAGACTTCCCCCCCCACTTTGGCTGACTTGCTCCAGAAGCTACACTGGTCACACTTTCAAAATTGATGTCTCTCTTGGAAACGCCACCCGTTCAATTGCTTGCGCCCCATTCGACCACCGACTGGGCAGAAGTTCGCACCATCTTCATCGAATATGCACAGTCACTCGCAGTGGATTTAGCCTTTCAAGGCTTCGACGCTGAACTGGCGGAGCTGCCAGGCGAGTATGCCGATCCACGGGGGGCTTTGTTGCTAGCTTGGGTCGACGGTGTGGTTGCTGGCTGTTGCGCTCTGCGTCCACTCGATGCTTCGGACTACAGCAATGCGGCAGAAATGAAGCGCTTGTACGTTCGCCCCTCATTTCGCGGTCTTCGTCTGGGCAGGCAGCTCACTGAAGCCATTTTGGATGCCGCACGAAGTCGCGGCTACAGCTGTGTCTTGCTTGACACCTTAGACGACATGGAATCGGCTCGGGCCTTGTATGAGGACCTGGGTTTCGAGGAAATTCCGCCTTATTATCACAACCCCCATGCTGGCGCACACTACCTCAAAGTCGAGATCGATTGATCTTGTACTTCGCGCATAAAAAAAGGAGGCCGCAGCCTCCTTTTTTCTTTCATGTCACCAATCAGGCTTTGGCTTGCGCGAGCAGTGTTGCTGCATCGCTCACTTCAAATTTGCCAGGACCTTCGATGTTGAGGGTCGCCACTTTGCCGTCTTTGACCAGCATGGAATAGCGGTTGCTGCGCAAACCCATGCCACGGCTGGTCAGGTCCAGCGTCAAGCCTGTGGCCTTGGTGAAGTCAGCGCTGCCATCGGCCAGCATGCGCACTTTGGCGCCGGTTTTTTGATCACGCGCCCATGCACCCATGACGAATGCATCGTTGACGCTGACGCACCAGATTTCATCCACGCCTGCAGCTTGCAGGGCATCAAAACCTTCCACGTAACCCGGCACGTGTTTGGCCGAGCAAGTGGGTGTGAATGCACCAGGCAAAGCGAACAAGGCGATGGTCTTGCCAGCGCTGGCCTTGGCCACGTCCAAGGGGTTAGGGCCGATGCTGCAGCCGTTGCCTTCCACTTCGACATATTCCATCAGCGTGGCAGCAGGCAGGGTGTCTCCAACTTTGATCATGTGAGCTCCATTAATTGATGGCCCAAGGGGGCCAGTTAAAAAAAAACGACCCACAATTGTGGGTCGTTTTCGAGAAGTTTGCTTGCGTTAAAGCTTTTGGGCTTAAACAGCAGCAGCCTTTTCAACCAGGCGCGTAGCGACCCAGTTCTTGGTCTTCGAAATCGGCTTGCTTTCAGTGATTTCGATCACGTCGCCCAGGTGAAATTCACCCTTTTCGTCGTGAGCATGGTATTTGCTCGACTTGGCCACGATCTTGCCGTAGAGGGCGTGCTTCACACGACGCTCCACCAGCACGGTCACGGTCTTGGCGCGCTTGTCGCTGACCACCTTGCCAATCAAGGTGCGCTTGAGGGATGTTTTAGCTTCCGTCATGGTCACTCCTTACTTGGCGGCTTGCTTTTGGGCAAGGATGGTTTTGGCACGAGCGATGGCACGGCGAGTCT
>NKIO01000080.1 GCA_002255935.1 Comamonadaceae bacterium PBBC2 | reverse complement strand
ACCTCCTTTGTGGCGGCTGAGGTCCCCGTGCAAGGCGGCACGCTCAGCAACTTCACCGGCAGCGGCAAGGACTACACCGCCACCTTCACACCCACCGCAGGCAGCACCGCCAACAGCGTGATCAGCGTGGCCAACAACGCCTTCAGCGACAGCGCTGGCAACTTCAACCAAGACGGCAGCGAAGCCAACAACATGGTCACCATGACCACCGACACCGCGCCGCCCACCATCGCCATCACCAGCGACAAGTCCAGCCTCAAGGCGGGCCAAACTGCGGCGATCACCTTCACCATCAGCGAGTCGGTGAGCGACTTCACCGAGAGCGACATCGTCGTCACAGGCGGCACGCTCAGCAACTTCCAAGGCTCGGGCACCACCTACACCGCCACCTTCACCCCCGCTTCTGGTGCCACCACCGGCACCATCAGCGTGGCCAGCAACAAGTTCAGCGACAGCGCCGGCAATTTCAACAGCGACGGTGCCGACGCCAACAACAGCGTCAGCATCACGCTCGACCAGGTCACGCCCACCATCGCCATCACCAGCGACAAGAGCCAGCTTAAGGCCGGTGACACCGCCACCGTCACCTTCACCCTGAGCGAATCGTCCACCGACTTCACCTCGGCCGACGTCACCGTCACCGGCGGCACGCTGACCAACTTCAGCGGCTCCGGCAAGGACTACACCGCCACCTTCACGCCCAACGCCAACAGCACCACCAACGGGGTGGTCAGCGTCGCGTCCAACAAATTCACCGACCCCAACGGCAACGCCAACGCCGATGGCTCTGAGGCCAACAACACCCTGACCCTGTCCACCGACACCGTCTTGCCGACGATCGCCATCACCGGCGACAAGAGCACCTTGAAGGCCGGCGAGACCGCCACCATCACCTTCACCCTGACCAAGGACAGCACCACCTTTGTGGCGTCTGACGTCACCGTGCAAGGCGGCACGCTCAGCAACTTCACCGGCAGCGGCAAGAACTACACCGCCACCTTCACGCCCACCGCAGGCTCCAGCGCCAACGGTGTGATCAGCGTCGCCTCCAGCAAATTCACCGACGCCGCAGGCAACCTCAACACCGACGGGTCCGACACCAACAACACCCTGACCATCGCGGCCGACACCAACTTGCCGACGATCGCCATCACCGCCGACAAGACCGCGCTCAAAATCGGCGACACCACCACCGTCACCTTCACCCTGAGCAAGTCCAGCACCGACTTCGCTTCGGCCGACGTCACCGTCACCGGCGGCACGCTCAGCAACTTTGCAGGCAGTGGCACCACCTACACCGCCACCTTCACGCCCACCGCAGGCAGCACCACCAGCAGCGTGGTCAGCGTGGCCAGCAGCAAGTTCACCGACGCCCTGGGCAACCAAAACAGCGACGGTGCCGACGCCAACAACACCGTCACCATGACGACCGACACGGTGCGCCCCACCATCGCCATCACCCGCTCGGGCACCGGCACCGTGGGCGCCGCAGGCAACACCATCACCTTCACCCTGAGCGAAGTCAGCACCACCTTTGACGCCACCGACATCGACGTCACCGGCGGCACCCTGGGCAGCCTCAGCACCACCGACAACAAGGTCTTCACCGCCATCTACACCCCCGATGCCAACACCACCGGCACCGGCACCATCGGCGTGGCCAGCGACAAGTTCACCGACGCCGCAGGCAACACCAACAAAGACACCTACGCCTCCGGCGTCAGCGGCACCACGCAAGAAACCAACAACCAGCTCACCTTCAACACCGACAGCGTGCGTCCCACCATCGCCATCACCCGCAGCGGCAGTGGCACCTTGGGCCAAGTCGGCGGTGCCAACACAGACACCATCACCTTCACCCTCAGCGAGTCGGTGACCGACTTCGCCTTGGCCGACATCGATGTGACCAACGGCACCCTGAGCAACTTTGCTGGAAGTGGCACCACCTACACCGCCACCTTCACGCCCGCAGCGGGCAGTGCAGGCACGGCCACCATCGGGGTCGATGCCAACAAGTTCAGCGACGCTGGCGCCAACTTCAACACCGACACCTACAAGTCGGGTGTCAGTGGCACCGTGCAAGAGACCAACAACACGGTCAGCATCGACTTTGTCAACCCCGCGCCCACGCAGATCGTGACCATCACCAGCATGACCAAGGACACGGGCATTGCGAGCAACAACAACGACTGGATCACCGCCGACACCAGCGCCGGCCGCCTGGTCTCGGGCTCGATCAGCAGCGCCTTGAAGTCCGACGAAGTCATCGAGGTCTACGCCAACGGCGTCAAGATCGGCAACGCCCAGGTCAGCGGCACCCAGTGGGAGATCACCGACATCAACGGCTACGGCAGCAACGCCAGCTGGACCTACACCGCCAAGGTGGTCAACACCGGCGGCGCATCGGGCGAGGTGGCCACCCAAGTGGTCAACACCGACCTGATCGAGAACTCGCCCGTCATCTTGAGCGTGGTGGACAGCGCAGGCACCAGCGTGGCCAACAACGGCACCACGTCACAACAACTGAGCACCATCAGCGGAACTGGGACGGCAGGATCGGTGCTGTTCCTGTACGACAACAGCCTTAACTATTTGGTGGGCTCTACCACCGTGGGCTCCGATGGCAAATGGTCAGTCTCGGGGGGACAAGTCGGCACTGGCAGCAACACTTTCAGCGCCAAACAAATTGATGTCCAGGGCAACGAATCGGTTTTGTCTAACTTGTGGACGGTCACCAGCAACAACAATTTGATCAGCAACGGAGATTTCAGCAGCGGTAACACCGGATTCGCGACCACCGCCACAGCAGGTACAGTCGGCAATTACATTCTCAATACCAACACCTACCAGGTCAGCACGACAGACAGCTCGGTGGTCGTCACGACCCCTATTGTGGCGTCGACCAGTTTGCTGAATCAGACCACCACAGCCAGCAATCTGACTTGGAGCAAGACCTTCACTGGTACTTCAGTTTTGGCCAATTACCTCCAAGCCACGGGTAACCCCGACGGTGCCATCAAAGGCAGCTACCTGACCGGAACAATGGCGACATCAGCCACCATTTGGGAAGAAACTGCGGATGTGGTGGCAGGCAAAACCTACAGCTTCAAGTTCGACTACACATCAGGCAATTTTGGCACCGAGAAAATGAACATCACCATCGATGGTGTCAAGATCCCGTTTGTCACCAACACCTGGGAAAACGGCCACTTTGTGGCCACCTATGTAGCCCCCAGCACCAAGACCATTACCTTGTCGCTCAAGGGCGACAACACAGCCAACGGCTCAGGCGGTGGCGACTATTGGATCGACAACTTCAAGTTTGGCCTGGCCGCAGCGCCTGCAGCCGACAACAGCCTGGTCGCCGTGGGCACCAACCCCGCCACCCCGGCAGCCGACAGCATCACCTACAGCGGTGGTTTGCTCTCCAGCCTGGAAGGCAACGACACCCTCACCGTCGCCACCAGCAACTTCAGCGCCTTGCTGGGTGCGGGCGGCATGATCGACGGCGGCTCGGGTGTGGACACCCTCAAGCTCGCTGCTGGCACCAAGCTCAGCTTGCCCGAGCTCACCAGCACCCAAACCGTGATGCCCTTGCAAGAAGTTGAAATCATCCAAATGCAAGGCAACTCCAGCCTGGAGATCAACGCCAACAACGTGCTGTCTTTGGGCGGCGCCAACTTGGCGGGTTACAGCTTTGCCAGCACCACCGGCGGTGCGGCCAGCACCTCCAGCACCGGCAAAGTGCAAATGGTCATCAACGGCACCAGCACCGACACCATCGGCATGGCCGGCCTGGTGACCGACGGCCTGGGCAGCAACACCGGCACCCTCAACGGTCGCTGGAACGCCATGGGCAGCGTCACCATCGGTGGCGTCAACTACAAGGTCTATGACCACAGCACCACCCAGGCGCAGTTGTTGGTCAACGTCAACGTGGTCGTGCAGCAAGACGTGGTCACCTTCAACAGCATGACCAAAGACAGCGGCACCACCAACAACAGCAACTGGATCACCAGCGATGTGAGCGCTGGCCGCTTGGTCTCGGGCAGCTTGAGCGGCGACATCGACACCGGCGCGGTGGTCGAGGTCTTTGCCAACGGCGTCAAAATCGGCAACGCCCAGGTCAGCGGCAACCAGTGGGAGATCACCGACCCCAACGGCTACAACGCCAGCTGGGTCTACACCGCCAACGTCAAGCTGGCCAACGGCAGCAGCGGCCCCACCACCACCCAAGTGGTCAACGCCGACGTCACGCCCGACGCGGCACCGGTCATCACCGGCGTGGTCGATTCGGCCTCGGCCAGCATTGCCAACAACGGCAACACCGGCAACACCATCGCCACCGTCAGCGGCACCGGCGTGGCAGGCTCCGTCATCTACCTGTACGACAACACCGCCAACAACTGCGTGGGCAGCGCCACCGTGGCTGCCGGTGGCACCTGGTCTGTGGCTTCGCCCGTGACCGGCACGGGCAGCAACACCTTCTCGGCCAAGCAGATCGATGTCAATGGCAACCAAAGCGTGCTGTCCAACCTGTGGACCGTGAGCGCCATGGGCAGCGGCAACTTGGTGCCCAACGGCAGCTTCAGCACCAACACCAACTACACCACCGATGTGCCTTACACCACAGCGGCGATGACCTACACCAACTACACCTACAACACCCTGGCCGTGGCCGCGGCTGCTGGCAACGTCCAGGCGCTCACGCCATCGAGCACCAGCACCGCCACCACAACTGGCGGCAGCGGCTTGTCTTGGGTCACCAACAGCATGTCGGCCGCGCGAACCAGTGTGTTGACCGATTTCCAAGCGACACGAGCCTCGATTTTTGGCACGGACAACGCCATGCAAGGCTCGATCACCGGCACGCAAGGCCTGACCACCTTGTACAAGTCGGGCAGCTTCAACGTGGTCAAGGGACAGACCTACACCTTCAGCTTCAACTACTACACCGACGACTGGAACGTCAAAGCCCTCACGGCGGTGGTCGACGGTGTGGAGATGGCCGTGCCCGTGCGTGTGGGCTTGGGCGAGACGGTGGTCACCACCGGCAAGTTCACCGCCACCTACACCGCCAACGAGTCCAAGTCCATCGACATTTCGATGATCGCCAACAACGCTGGCAACGGCACCAACGGTGGTGACTTCTGGCTGGACGACATCAGCTTCGCCCTGGCCTTGCCTGCCAGCGACAACTCGCTGGTGGCCGGCGGCAACCCACCCGCCACGCCCAACGCCGACAACCTGTCTTACGTCGGCGGCGCCCTCAACTCGCTGGCCAGCGACGACACCATCACCGCTGCCAGCACCGCTGTGCAAAGCACACTGGCTGCCGGTGGCCGCATCCACGGCGGGGCAGGGGTGGACACCCTGGTGCTGGCCGCAGGCAGCAAGCTCAGCTTGCCCGCGCTCACCCAAACCCAAACCGTGCGTGCCATCCAGGAAGTCGAGATCTTCCAGATGCAAGGCAACTCCACCCTCGAGGTCAATGCCAACGATGTGCTGTCTTTGGGCTCCACCAACCTGACCGGCTTCAACTTCTCGTCCACCACCGGCGGCAGCGGGTCGACTGCCAGCACCGGCAAGGTGCAAATGGTGGTCAAGGGCACCAGCACCGACCAAGTCGTCATGACGGGCCTGGCCACCGACGGCCTGGGCAGCAACGTGGGCATGGAAGGCGATTGGCTCGACAAGGGCAACGTCACCATCGGCGGCGTCACTTACCGCGTCTATGACCACAGCACCACGCTGGCGCAATTGCTGGTCAACGTGAACGCCACGGTGGACCAAACCACCATCCAGATCACCAGCATGACCAAAGACAGCGGTTTGCCGTCGGTCAACAACGATTGGACGACAGCCGACACCAGCGCAGGCCGATTGCTCTCGGGCTCGATCGACAAACCCTTGAATGCGGGTGATGTGGTCAAGGTCTATGCCAACGGCACCCTGATTGGCAATGCCCAAGTCAGCGGCACGCAGTGGGAGATCACCGACCCGGCCGGCTACAACGCCAACTGGGTGTACAGCGCCAAAGTCGTCACCGCCGCAGGCAGCGAAGGCCCCACCGCCAGCCAAGTGGTCACGGTGGACAACACCGAGGCTGCGCCGGTCATCTGGTCGGTCATCGACTCGGCGGCCACCGTGGTGGCCAACAACGGCAGCACCACCAACGCATTGAGCACACTGAGCGGCTCGGGCGCGGCGGGTGACACCATCGTGGTGTATGACAACACCACCAGCAACGTATTGGGCACGACCACGGTGACGGCTTCGGGCACTTGGTCGTTCAACATCAGTGCCGGTTTTGGTGCAGGTGTCAACACCTATGCCGTCAAGCAGCTCGATGTGCAAGGCAACGAAAGTGTCTTGTCCAACACTTGGACCGTCACCACCCCGAATGGTGTGGTCACCAATGGCGATTTCAGCGCAGGCAACACGGGCTTTACCAACGATGGCACCTACATCGCGGGCAACCCATTGACTACGATTGCCAACTACACGGTGGAAACCTTTGCGGCGGCCAGCACCCAATTGACGATGACGGCCAACGTGCCCACCACGGCTTCGGGCATCAACACGGCCTACTCGCACGGCACATGGACCAAGAGTTCTGCCACGGGCTCAACAGTGGCCACGCGCGGCAATCCTGATGGCACCATGACCGGCAACATCTTGTTCGGTCAGTTCGTGGACGCTACCGCAGAACACGTGGCCTGGTCGCAAACGGCGAACGTCGTCAAAGGCAAAAGCTACACCTTCAGCTTTGACTACATGTCGAGTGATTTCCGTGGTTCAACCAATGGCTTGGGTGTTCGCATCGATGGTGAATACATCCCGCTGGTGGCCACCCCCAGTGCGCTCGAATCGGGCCACTTCACGGCCACCTATGTGGCCACTGACACCAAAGCCATCAGCTTGGCCATGGTGGGCCAAAGCAGTGGGGCAACCGGCGGTGACTGGGCCTTGGACAACATCAAGTTTGGCATCGCCATGCCTGCCAACGACAGCTCCTTGGTGGCCGGACAGATCGCGCCGCTGAGCACCCCTTACCCCGACAGCATGAGCTACAGCGGCAGCACCCTGAGCACACAGGCCGGCAATGACACCATCACCGCCACCAGCACCACGCTGCAAAGCACACTGGCTGCAGGTGGGCGCATCAATGCCGGCGCCGGCGTGGACACGCTGGTGTTGCCTGCAGGCACCCAGCTCAGCCTGCCAGCCCTGACCAACACCCAAACCGTCAGCCCCATCCAGGAAGTCGAGATCTTCCAGATGCAAGGCAACTCGACCTTGACGGTCAACGCCAACGACGTGCTGTCTTTGGGCACCACCAACCTGACGGGCTTCAACTTCGCCAGCACCAGCGGCGGCAGCGGGTCGACTGCCAGCACCGGCAAGGTGCAAATGGTGGTCAAGGGCACGGCCACCGACCAGATCGTCATGACCGGCTTGGCCACCGACGGCTTGGGCAGCAACACCGGCACCCTGGTGGGCGACTGGCTCGACAAGGGCAACGTCACCATCGGCGGCGTCACTTACCGCGTGTATGACCACAGCACCACGCTGGCGCAGTTGCTGGTCAACGTGAACGCGACCATTGACCAAACCAGCGTCAACATCACCAGCATGACCAAAGACAGCGGTCTGATGGGCTACACCAACGACTGGATCACCGGCGACACCACGGCAGGCCGTTTGCTCTCGGGCTCGATCGACAAAGCCTTGAATGCGGGCGATGTGGTCAAGGTCTATGCCAACGGCACCCTGATTGGCAACGCCCAAGTCAGCGGCACGCAGTGGGAGATCACCGACCCGGCCGGCTACAACGCCAACTGGGTCTACACCGCCAAAGTGGTCACCGCAGCGGGCACCGAAGGCCCTATCGCCAGCCAAGTGGTCACGGTGGACACCACCGAGGTGGCCCCGGTCATCACTGCGGGCATTGACACCCGTGGCACCGTGCTGGCCAACAACGCCAGCAGCAGCCCAACCACTCTGGCCGCCATCTCGGGCACCGGCAATGCAGGCAGCACCGTCATGGTCTACGACACCACCTACACCAACCTGATGGGCTCGGCCACCGTGGGGGCCGATGGCAACTGGGTGGTCAAGTTCTCTACCGGCCAGCTTTACAGCGGCAGCAACGCGTTTGCCGCCGTGCAGATCGACGCAGAGGGCAACCAAAGCGTGCAGTCCAACCTGTTCACGCTGGCCCTGAGCAACAACCAAGTGCCCAATGGCAACTTCAGCTCGGGGGCCACTGGCTTCAACAGTGCATTCCCCTACAACCCGGTCACCAACACGGTCACCTTCTTTGGTGGCAGCGATGCCTATGGCTTGATGACGGCGCCCACCACCAACGTGGCTTTGTCGTCCAGTGCCTCGGGGTCCTCGGCAATTGCCGACTCGTCATCGGGCGTCATCGCCTGGGCCAAGCAATACACCAACAATGCCACCGAGACCCTGAACCCCGGCGGCAATTTCTCGGGCAATGTGGCGCTGTTCAACGTGCAGGTGGCGCCCACCACGCCCGTGACGCTGTGGAGCCAGGACATGTCGGTGGTGGCAGGCCAGACCTACACCTACAGCTTCGACTATGAGGCCTGGGGCAAAAACAACTACCTGTACTTTGGCGACTCCTTCATCAACCTGTTCCCCACTTCGGTGGCCGTCGAATACGGCCGCATGACCGGCACCTACACGGCCAAGACCACTGGCACCATCGCCATGCGCTTTGCCGTGGTCGGCTCGCAGTTCGACTGGTACATGGACAACCTGAACTTTGCGCCCAGCACGCCAGCGGCCGTGGTGCCTTCGGGCAACTTGTCGCCCGGTGCCTTCTTGGGCGCGGGCACGCCCAACCCTGACGCGCTGACCTACACCAACGGCACCTTGTCCACCTTGGGCAGTGACGACACCATCACCACGGACATCACCACCAGCGGCAGCACTTTGCAAAGTCTGTTGGCTGCAGGCGGGCGCATCAACGCCGGCTCGGGCGTGGACACCCTCAAGCTGGCCGCAGGCACCAGCCTGGACCTGACGGCGCTGACCAAGACGCAAACCGTCAGCCCCATCCAGGAAGTGGAAGTCTTCCAGCTCCAAGGCCGTTCGTCGCTCACCTTCAATGCCAACGATGTGCTGTCTTTGGGCACCACCAACCTGACGGGCTTCAACTTCTCGTCCACCACCGGCGGCACCAGCACCAGCAGCGCTGGCAAGGTGCAGATGGTCATCAAAGGCACGGCCACCGACCAGGTCAACATGGAGGCCCTGGCCACCGACGGCCTGGGCAGCAACACCGGCACCCTGGGCGGCACCTGGGACGCCAAAGGCCAAGTCACCATCGGTGGCGTGACCTACAACGTGTTTGACCACAGCACCACCCAAGCGCAGGTGCTGGTCAACATCGACCCGAGCGTGCAGCAAGCGGCCATCACCTTCAGCTCCATGAGCAAGGACTCGGGCTACTTGGGCAGCAACAACGATTGGCTCACCGCCGACGGCAGCGCAGGCCGTGTGGTCTCGGGCTTCTTGGACCAGCCACTCAACAGCGGCGATGTGGTCAAGGTCTTCAGCAACGGCACCCTGATCGGCAACGCCGTGGTCAGCGGCACCCAGTGGGAGATCACCGACCCCAACGCCTACACCGCCAACTGGAAATACACCGCCCAGGTGGTGCCCACATCTGGCACGCCCGGCCCGCTGGCCAGCCAGATCGTGACGACCGACTTGAGCGAAGCCGCACCGGTGATCCTCAGTGTGGTGGACAGTGCAGGCGCCGCCATCGCCGTCAACACCAGCACCACCAAATCGGTGGGCGCGGTGACGGGCACGGGCCTGGCCGGTGACATCGTCTACCTGTACGACAACACCGCCACCAATTTGGTGGGCACCACCACGGTGCAACCCGACGGCACCTGGGTGATCACACCCACGGCCACTTCCACGGGCAGCAACACCTTTGCAGCCAAGCAGCTCGACCCTTCGGGCAACTTGAGCGCTTTGTCCAACCTGTATGCGGTCACCAGCAACGGCACCAACATGTTGACCAACGGCGACTTTTCGCAGGGCGACACGGGCTTTGCGGCCACGGCAGCACCGGGCGCGGTGGGCAACTATGCGCTCGCCACCAATACTTACAACGTGGTATCGACGGACAGTACTGGCGTGGTGGGCAGCACCGTGGCTGCATCCAGCAGCTTGGCCAACCAAACCACCACGGCGTCGAACTTGACCTGGAGCAAAACATTCCGAGGAGCCACCACAGAACTGACGGGATTGGGCATTGCGGGCAACCCGGATGGCGCCATCACGGGCAAATACCTGACCGGCACCCTTTCCAGTTCAGGTTCCATTTGGGAGCAGGCCGTGGATGTGGTGGCCGGTCAGAGCTACACCTTCAAGTTCGATTACAGCTCTTCGAATTTCACGAGCACAAGGATGAACGCGACGATCGATGGCACCAATTTCACGTTTGTCACCAACACCTATGAGTCAGGCCACTTGGAGGCAACCTATGTGGCACCGACCAGCAAAACCATCAACTTGACCGTCAGTGGCAACAATACTGCTGGTGGCAGCAACTTTGGCGATTACTGGCTCGACAACTTCAACTTTGCACCCACCAGTGCTGCCAACAGCCTGATTTCTGGCGCTACACCCCCCGCCACGCCCAACCCCGACACGCTCACCTACACCGCCGGTGCGATCGATGCATTGGCCGGCAACGACGTGATCACCGCCGCCAGCAGCGGCCTGGCCGCCAGCTTGTCAGGGGGCGGCTACATCAACGGCGGTGCGGGTCTGGATGTGCTCAAGATGCAGCCCGAGACCGTGCTGAACCTGAACCTGCTCACGCAGACCCAGACCGTCAAGCCGATCCAGCAGATCGAGGTGTTCGAGATGCAGGGCAAGTCCAGCCTGATCATGGACGCCAACGATGTGCTGTCTTTGGGCGGCATGGGCTTCAGCGCGCTGAACTTCGCATCGACCACTCAAACCGCCTCGGGCTCGGTGGCTGCAGGCGGCAGCACCAGCAGCGCAGGCAAGGTGCAGTTTGTCGTCAATGGCACCAGCACCGACAAGTTCGCCTTGTCCGAGCTGGCCATGGACGGCGTCGTGGGTACTGGCGGCAACCAAGGCAACAGTGGCCTGGCCGGTCAGTGGGTCTACAAAGGCACCACCAGCCAGACCGTCAACGGCGTAACGCAGACCTACAAGGTCTACGACAGCACCACCACGCAAGCACAGGTGCTGGTGGACGCCGATGTGGGCGTGAGCAACGACGACAACGTGGTGACCATCACCAGCGTCAAGGCCTCGGGCACCACCACCAAGGTGATCACCGAAACCTTTGACAGCATGCCCTTCACCTTGCGCCCCATGGACGCTTTCACGACCAGCAACGGTTTGAGCTTCAAGCAAGACATCTTGGCGCCGAGCTTCACCATCGGGGCCGATGGCTCCGGTGTGGGCAGCACGGGCAGGGCCTTGATCTTGAACAACACCGAATTGCCGGGCGGCTTGAACCAATGGAGCGTGACGGCGCCTTCTGCGGTGACCTCGGTGACCATGAACTATTGGGACATGTCGGCGGCTGGCAATTTGTATGTCTCCGGTGGTACGCAAGTTGCGACCTCGACAGGCGGCACAGCGGCAAGCCCGTTCAGTGTGACGGGCACCAAGGGCGTGACCGGTACAGCATTTGGCATGGCAGGCTCACCCAATGACAAGTACTTCGTCGACAACTTTCAGGTGCGCATGGAGGGTATTGCCGAAACGGCCGACATCGCCAGTGGCGGGGTGACGCGCTTCACCACCGGTGCGGTGACCGGTACTTTGGCGGCGCCTTTGCAGGCCAACCAGTACCTGCAGATTTTCAGCAACGGCGTGAGCTTGGGCTCGGCCACGGTGAACGGCACCAGCTGGACTTACAGCGACGCGATCGCCGCAGGTGGTGAAAACTACGTGGCCAAGATCATGAACATCGATGGCTCGGCCGTGACTTCGTCGAACAGCTATCTGGTCAACCAGATCGCCAACGCCACACCGAAACTGACCATCAGCGACGATGCTTCCAGCACCGTGGCCACGGGCGTGTCGGTCAACTACACCTTTGCCTTCGACCAAGCCGTCAACGGCTTTGACGCGACCGACATCGTGGTGACCAACGGCGGTGTCAAAGGCCCGCTGATCCAGCTCGACAGCAAGACCTGGGTCATGAGCATCAACGTGCCCAACTCGGGCGCTGGCGACACCGTGGTGTCGGTGGCCGATGGCAGCTTCACCGCCACTTTGGGCGGCGCCAGCGGTCTGGGCCACAGCGGTACGCAGGCCTTTGATGCTGGCTTGACCAGCTACAACCTCAACGGTTGGGGCGTGGGTGCAGCGGCCACCGGCAGCACGCCGGCGGCCCTGACCACGGGCGATGCCAACGATGCCGTGTATGCCGTGGGCCAATCGACCAACGGCGCTGAAACCATCAACCTGATGGGCGGCAATGACGCTTTGGAGATTTACGCTTCCAACGTGACCAAGCTGGCGCTGGCCACCGGCAACGCCAGCTTCGACGGCGGCACCGGCGTGGACTACCTGAACCTGTATTCCACCGGTGTGACCCTGGACCTGACCAACATCAACGTGAGCAACAACTTGAAGGGCTTCGAATCCATCAACATCACCGGCACGGGCAACAACATCGTCAAGCTCAGCCTGACCAATGTGCTGAACATGGCCAACGCGACCGACGTGGCGGCCACCGCCGTCAACGAGACCGGCATGATGGTCATCAACGGCAATGCCGGCGACACGGTGCAGCTGTCAGGCGGCATCAACTGGACGACCGTCACCACCGGCGCCACCGGCGCATCCCTGACCGCCACCTACGGCACAGGCTACAACTTCGCCGCCGCCGACACCTACATCCAACTGAGCAACGGCACCGGCACCCTCTTCATCGACGAAGCCATGACCCGCACCAACGTCTGATGATGATGCAAGCAGCCTTCGCACGACCCGATCCCTCACGTGTAGGAGCTGATCCTGTATTTGTAGGAGCTGCTCCTGCATTTGTGGGAGCTGCTCCTGCATTTGTGGGAGCTGAGCTGCGCTCGGCGATTTCCCGCCCAACCACCCATCGCCGAACAAGTTCAGCTCCCACAAAAACCAAACCCTCTGTGGAAGCTGTCCTTGCATTTGTAGGAGCTGAGCTGCGCTCGGCGATGGCTGTTCCTGCCTATGCTGGATTTGCCCCTGCATCTGTGGGAACTCCCCCTGCCTTTATTGGAACTGATCCTGCATTTGTGGGAGCTGAGCTGTGCTCGGCGATTGGCTGCTTAACCACCCATCGCCGAACAAGTTCAGCTCCCACAAAAACTCAAACCCAAGCAGGACCTGCCCCTGCCTTCGTAGGAGCTGAACTGCGCTCGCCGATCACCCCCGCCTTCGTAGGAGCTGAACTCTGTTCGGCGATTGCCCGCCCAACCACCCATCGCCGAACAAGTTCAGCTCCTACAAAAACCAAACACCTCGTGGCCGCTGAGCTGTGCTCGGCGATTCCCCGCACCACCCCAACACCATGAACTTCCAAACCGCCGCCATGCAACGCAATCAACTCCAACTCCGACTGCGTCCTGATTTCCCGGCCTTTTCCGAGCCCGTGCTCAAACGCACGCTGCCCTCATCCATGATCTCGATGGCCGAGACCGAAGATGAAAAACGCGCCATCAAAGAAGCCCTCATGAACGAGCTGGCCGATTGGATGGACCGCAACAACCTCAAACAAGTCGAAGCCGCCCACATCCTGGGCGTCGCCCCCCCACGCGTGTCCGACGCCATCAACAAAAAAACCCTCAAATTCACCGTCGACGCCCTCATCGACCTCCTGGCCAAAACAGGCAAACACGTCCACCTCTCCATCCTCTGACCATCCCACCTTGATAGGAGCCAATCCTGCCTTCGTGGGAGCTGAACTGTGCTCGGCGATTCTTCGCCCTCGTGGGAGCTGAGCTGCGCTCGGCGATGGCTG
>NKIO01000079.1 GCA_002255935.1 Comamonadaceae bacterium PBBC2 | reverse complement strand
CGAGGCGTTGTTGAGCAAACTCAGCTGCCAGACCAGGGCCACCAAAGCCAGCACCCAACAAGCACGGGCGGGAACAAAGACCAAGGCCACCGTGCCAACCACCGCCACACCCAGGCCCAAGGCCACCTCGATGCCGACCCAACCCCAGGCATGGCTGGGGCCATAGGTCAAAGCGGCTGACAAAGCGCTGGCCGCCACACCCAGACCCATCACCCCAAGTGCCGCCACAAACCGCTGGTAACGCTGACGCAACACACCAAAGGCCAGCAAGCACGGCAGCCACAAGCCAATGGCCACGCACAGCAACTCGCTCACAGGCAACAAAGGCTGTAACTCCACCTCCCGCAAAGGCAACCATTCCAGCCATGGCGTGTCTTGAAAGGCATTGGCCAAGGCGGCCTCCAGCCGCTCCAGCACCTGGCCCAAACCAAAAGCAACCGGCACCGGAAACAACAAGGCCATGGGCCAAACGGCCAGCAAAGCCAAAGCACCATCGGCCTCCTGCACAAACCATTTGTCGCGAAACCGGCTCCAACGCTCGAGCAAGCCCACCCAGGCCATGCCGCGGGCGGTCAATGCACCGAACAAGGCGCCGCCCACATTCAAGGCCGCATCCAAGTTGGACGGCACCCGCACCGGCAAAAACATTTGCAAAGATTCCAAGGAAAGGGACAAGGCCGCAGCAGCCAAAGCGGTCAACCCAATGCCCGGCCACCGGCGGCGCGTTCGGTGAAAGGCCAAGGCCATCAAAAACCCGAAAGGCGCGTAGCCCAGCACATTGGAGAGGACATCAAAACCCGTCCAGTACTGGGGCAAAGGAGCCCACAAAAAAGCCCAGGGCGCGATGCCCTGAACGCGCCAATTGTCAAAGGGGTACAGGCTGGCGTAAACGATCAGGACGGTGTAAATCCAGGTCAAAGGCCAAGCGGCTGTCTTGCGCATGGCGCTGCCCCGAACCCAAGCCCTCAAAAGGGCTTGACCACCACCAAAATGACCGCTGCCAACATCATCAGCACCGGCACTTCGTTGAACCAACGGAACCAGACATGGCTGCGCTGCATGCTGCCCGCTTCAAATTTGCGCAACAGCAGGCCACAGCTGTGGTGGTAACCGATCAGCAGCAAGACAATCGCCAGCTTGGCGTGCATCCAGCCTTGACCGGGGCCGCGCCCAATGCCGTAGCCCAGCCAAAGCCACAAACCCAGCACCAAGGCAGGCACCGCGAGAATGGTCATGAATTTGTAGAGCTTGCGTGCCATGAGCAACAAGCGATCGCGTTCGGCCTGCGAATCGGCGGCGACCATGGCCAGGTTCACAAAAATGCGGGGCAAATAAAACAGGCCCGCAAACCAGCTGGCGATGAAGACGATGTGAAGGGCTTTGATCCAGAGCATGGGTCAAGTGTAGTCAGTCACGCTCTGGATGGCCAACCGGGGCGATTGGGGCAAAAAAAACCCTCGGCCATGGGCCGAGGGTGGGAAGCCTTTTTGCTGTCACACATCAAGGCGCCCGCTCAGGGAGGAAAAGCGGGAGGCAGCAAGCTGCCCGGGTTGAATTTATCAAATAACAAAACCGATAACAAGCTTGTTTCCAATTTTTTTATTATTTTTGGCAGTTAGTGATGCGCATGGGCGACTCAGAGGGATCACGCCTTGTGCATGGCACCGCAGAGTTCAGGCACAATTTTCGACATGAACCCCGTCGCCCCCTTCCCCTTAGCCCGCCCACGCCGCCTGCGCCGTGACGATTTCACCCGCAACCTGGTCCGAGAGCACCAGGTCACGCCACACGACCTGATTTACCCGGTTTTCGTGTTGGACGGCCAGAACCAGCGCCAGCAGGTGGGCTCCATGCCCGGGGTGGAACGTCTGAGTTTGGACCTGCTGCTGCCGGTGGCCGAAGACTGCGTCAAGCTCGGCATCCCGGTCATGGCCCTGTTCCCGGTGATCGACGCCAGCCTGAAAGACCCCACGGGCAGCGAAGCCATGAACCCGGACGGCTTGGTGCCCCGCGTGGTGCGCGAGCTGAAAAAACGCTTCCCTGAACTGGGCGTGATGACCGATGTGGCGCTCGACCCCTTCACCAGCCACGGCCAGGACGGCCTGCTGGACGAGACCGGCTACATCCTCAACGATGAAACCACCGCTGTGCTGGTGCAGCAAGCCCTGACGCAAGCCGAAGCCGGCGTCGACATGGTCGCCCCCAGCGACATGATGGACGGCCGCATCGGTGCGATCCGCCAAGCGCTCGAAGCACGCGGCCTGGTCCACACCCGCATCATGGCCTACAGCGCCAAGTACGCCAGCGCTTTTTATGGCCCCTTCCGCGACGCGGTGGGCTCGGCGGGCAATCTGGGCAAGAGCAACAAAAAGGTCTACCAGATGGACCCCGGCAACAGCGACGAGGCCCTGCGCGAAGTCGCCATGGACCTGGCCGAGGGCGCCGACATGGTGATGGTCAAGCCCGGCATGCCGTACCTGGACATCGTGCGCCGCGTCAAAGACGAGTTCAAAGTGCCGACCTTCGCCTACCAGGTCTCGGGCGAATACGCCATGCTGAAAGCCGCTGCACAAACCGGCTGGCTCGACCACGATTTGGTGATGATGGAAAGCCTGCTGGCCTTCAAGCGCGCCGGTGCCGACGGCGTGCTGACCTACTTTGCGCGCGATGCGGCCCGTTTGATCCGCCAGCAAAGCTGATCGCATGCGGGTCATCACCGTCAGCGGCCAGCAAGTCCACGACAGCTTGGCACTGCCCGATGCCTTGCCAGCGCACGGCTTTGTCTGGATCGCCTGCTCGAGGGCCTACTTTGAGGCCGAGCTGCCACTGGTTCAGGCGGCGCTGGTGCGATTGACCGGGCAAAGCCTGGTCGATTTGCACACCTCGGACCTGCTGAACCCGCAGCTGCCTTCCCGCTACGACTTCAGCTCGCAATACGACTTGATGGTGTTCCGCCGCTTGGCACAAAGACAAGACACAGCGCCTGCAGACGCCGCCAAGGGCAAGCGCCCAGGCCCGCCGGTGTTGCAACGCATCGACACCAGCCCGGTGGGCTTTGCGGTGTTTGACCGCGTGCTGCTGAGTGTGCACCCGGCCGACTGTGCGGTGCGCGAGGCCTATGCTGCGCGGCTGCTGGCCAGTGCGGTGGCCGACGATGTGAACGATGCGCGCTCTGCTGGTGCACGCGGTGTGCCCCACAGCCCGGCCGACATGATGCTGCGCATCGTGAGTCACATGGTGGACGGCTATCTGGACTTGCGCCGCGAACTGAGCCGCCAACTGGACCACTGGCAAGCGGAGCTGCTGCACCCCAAAACCCGCTTCAACCGCTGGGACGCCCTGCTGCAGGCCCGCTTGGCTTTGCACCAGCTCGAAGACCTGTGTGACGACCAGCACAACGCGATCCAGTCATGGACCGAGTCTTTGGACACCTGGGGCATAGGGCACGACAACGCCGCCGTGCTGGAGCATGAACTGCTCAAGATCCGCAGCCGCGACGTGCTCGAACACATCGACCGCGTGGTGCAGCACGTGCGCCGACTGGAGCACAACACCGAGACGGCCGTGCAGATGCATTTCAACGTTCAAGGCAACCGCACCAACGACATCATGCGCACCCTGACGGCGCTGACCGCGATCTTTTTACCGCTGAACCTGATCGCCGGCATCTTCGGCATGAACTTCGAATTCATCCCCTGGCTGCACCAGGCTTCCGCGTTCTGGTGGACGCTCGGCAGCATGGGCGCGATCGCGCTGGGCATGGGGTTGGTGTTCTGGCGCAAGCGTTACTTGGCGCGCACCGGCGAGTAAAGCACCAACTGCGCTCAGCCCATCGCCCAACAAGTTGGGCTCCTACACGCATCGGCCAAGCAAGCGACTGCTGCGGCCGTCATCACTGACGGCGATCATGAACTCACCACATACCGTGGGAGCTGAACTTGTTCGGCGATGGCGAGAGCGCGCTGTCATTCATCGCCCAACAAGTGGGGCTCCTACACGCATCAGCCAAGAAAGCGACTTCTGCAGCCGTCTTCACCGCGTCGTTCCTGAGCCCACCACTTATTGTGGGAGCTGAACTTGTTCGGCGATTTCTGTGGATGCTCAACCCAGATGCTGCGCAAAGAACGCCAGCGTGCGTTCACGTGCCAACTGGGCCGAAGGCGCGTGCCATGCACCACGTTGGTCACAGTTGAAACCGTGGTGCGCCGCGTAGGTAAAGACCTGCACCTCGGGGTGCGCTTTTTGAAAGGTCTCTACGGTGTCCAGCGGAATCCACTTGTCGTCCTCTGCGAAGTGCGCCATCACCGGCACCTGGGCATGGCGAGCTGTCTCGGCTTCGGTCGTGACACCGCCGCCGTAATAAGGCACTGCCGCGCTCAAGCCCGTGAGCGTGCAGGCAGAGCGCCAGGTCAGCAAGCCGCCCCAGCAGTAACCCACGATGCCCACCTTACCGCCCGAAACCTTGGAGGCATGGTCAATCGCCGCTTGGATGTCGGGCATCGCGCCCGGCGCTGGCAAAGCCTCCACCGCCGTTTTGTAGCCAAATCCCTCGCCCATGTCGGCGTCGCTGTAGCCCAACTCGACACCAGGCTTGGCTCGGTGGAACATGGCGGGCGCCACGGCCACATACCCCTTAGCCGCGTAGCCATCGGCCACGTTGCGGATGTGGCTGTTGACGCCAAAAATTTCTTGAATCACCACAACAGCGCCCTTGGGCGTGCCTGTGGGACGGGCCTCATATGCGGGCACCCCAGTGCCGTCGGCCGATTTCAATTCGATCATGTTGCCCATGCTGTTCTCCAGTCCAAGTCAGTCCGCAGCCAGCACACGCTCGACGAAATCGAGGCGGTCCTGACCCCAAAAAATCTCACCATCGACCACATAGCTGGGCGCGCCAAACACACCGGCATCGATGGCGGCCTGAGTGTAGGCCTCGTACCGCTCTTGCACCGCCTGGCTGTGCGATTGCCCCAACACGGCCTCAGGCATTCCTTGCTCGGTCAACAGCTCGGCCAGCACCTTGTCGTCGGCGATGTTGCGCTCTTGCGACCAACAAGCGGTGAGCACCGCACCCGCCACTTTCATGGCGGCCTCAGCGCCGTGCGCCAAATCCGCTGCAATGATCAACCGCGCGGCATCATCGCCCCCCACTGGAAAGTACCGGGGCTTCAAATTCAAAGGCGCATGCAGGTGTTGGCTAAAGCGCTGCAACTCCACCAAACGGTAAGCCTGGCGTTGCGGTGCACGCTGGCCCAAAGGCAAGCCGCCAGAGATCGGGAACACCTTGCCGCCCAAGTCGATGGGCATCACCCGGATGCTGGCGCCTGCACGCTGGGCGATGTCCGCCAAACGTTGATGACCCAGATAAGCCCACGGGCTTTGCGGGGCGAAGTAATAGTCCACTGTGCGACCCATGTTGTCTCCTGGCGTGTTGTGTAATGTTTTCCAAGGCCTGTTCTGGCCCACTTTTTTAATCATGCAGGAGACACGTCATGAACAAAGTCCTCTTAGTGACCGGAGGCGGCCGCGGCATCGGTGCAGCCACTTCATTGTTGGCCGCACAACAAGGCTGGGCCGTCGCTGTGAACTACACCGCCAACTCACTGGCGGCCGACGAAGTTGTGCGCCAAATCCGTGCTGCGGGCGGTCAAGCCATCGCGGTCAAGGCCGATGTGGCCGAAGAAGACCAAGTGCTGCGCATGTTCGAGCACATCGACGCCAAGCTCGGTCGCCTGACCGGTTTGGTCAACAACGCCGGCGTGGTCGATGTGTATGCCCGCGTGGCCGACATGAGCGTGGCCCGCTTGAAGCGCATGTTCGACATCAACGTCATGGGCAGCCTGATTTGCGCCCGCGAAGCCGTGCGCCGCATGAGCACCCAATACGGCGGCGAAGGCGGCAGCATCGTCAACGTGTCCAGCGCCGCCTCGCGCCTGGGCTCGCCTGGGCAGTATGTGGATTACGCTGCGGCCAAAGGTGCCATCGATGCCTTCACCCTGGGCCTGGCCAAAGAAGTTGCCGCCGAGGGCATCCGCGTCAACGCGGTGCGCCCTGGCCTGATCGACACCGAAATCCACGCTTCAGGCGGTCTGCCCAACCGCGTCAAAGACCTGCAGCACCTGGTGCCCATGCAGCGCGGCGGCACCGCCGAAGAGGTGGCGCAAAGCATCGTCTGGCTGCTGTCGGACGCTGCCAGCTACACCACCATGAGCTTGATCGACGTTTCTGGAGGGCGCTGATGGCCGAGTTCAAGTATTACTGGGAAGACTTTGCCGTTGGCCAGGTGCGCGACTTGGGCACCATTTCGCCCACACGTGAAGAAATCATCGCCTTCGCCAGCCAATTCGACCCGCAACCCTTTCACTTGGACGACGAGGCCGCCAAAGCCTCGGTGTTCGGCGCCCTGTCGGCCAGTGGCTGGCACACCTGCTCAATGGCCATGCGCCTGATGGTGACCAACTTCCTGTGCCAAACCTCCAGCCTAGGCTCCCCGGGACTTGAAAACATCAAATGGCTCAAACCGGTTTACCCCGGGGACACCTTGCGCCTGCAGTCAACCATGCTCGAGACCAAGCCCATGAGCAAACGGCCCGACGTGGGCATGACCCGCAACCTGTGGGAAATGTTCAACCAAAACGGCGACAAAGTGCTGCACATGGAAGGCTGGGGCATGTTCAGGCGGCGCATGCCGGCACCACCACCCGTGGCTTAAAGCCTCACAATCATGTGATGGATTTCAAACCACTCATCACCTTGCTGGCCATCGTCAACCCACTGGCCTGTGTTCCGTTTTTCATCCACTACACCCAGGGCTTTAGCCGAGCGCAGCGACAGCGAACTGTCGTGGTCTCATCTCTGACCGCTTTCATCGTGATCGCAGCCAGTGCTTTGTTGGGCTTGCAGATACTGGAATTTTTTGGCATTTCACTGGCCAGTTTTCAAGTCGTTGGTGGCATGCTGCTGCTGACCTCAGCCCTGTCGATGCTGAACGCCCAACCGGCGGAGGCCCGTGCCAACGCCGATGAAGTGCACGATGCGGAGGCCAAATCTGCAGTGGGAGCCAGCATCGCGGTGGTGCCTTTGGCCATACCCTTGCTCACAGGGCCGGCCACCATGTCCACCGTGGTGATCTATGCCGAAAAGGCCAAAGACATCGCCCAGCTTGGGGCGCTGGTGGGCTATGGCTTGGTCATTGGTTTGGCCACGGCGCTGTGTTTTTCTCTGGCTGCGCCTATAGCCCGCATCCTTGGTAAAACCGGAATCAACGTCATGACCCGTCTCATGGGCTTGATCTTGGCGGCACTCGCAGTCGAAGTGATGACCGACGGGCTGCACAAGCTTTTTCCGGTGCTGGCTCGCGGGGTTTGAGCGCTTTCAGGCAATAGCCACAAACGTCAGCTCACGCCCGTCTGCAAATTGGCACCGCGTTCAATCACAAACTCGCGGTCCACCAGTTTGCGCGAGTGGTTCAGGTCGCTTTGGGCGATGAGGACAGACACCTCGGTGCCTTTGAGCCCCGCAATGACCTCGCCCAAGCGCTTGGACAAGGCAGGTGCCACGCCCTCGAAGGGCTCATCGAGCAACAACAAGCGGGTGCCCACCGCGAGTGCTCGTGCAAGCGCCACCAGCTTTTGCTGCCCGCCAGAAAGCAACAAAGCGCGGCGGTCCTTCATGTCCAGCAACTCTGGCAAAACTTTGTAGACCAGCGCCAAGCGCTCCTGAGGGTCCAGCGTTGGGTTCACCCAGACCGGGATCAAGATGTTTTCTTCCACCGTCAACTCAGGTACCAAGCCCCGATCCTCGGGCATGTACCCAATGCCCAAGCCCGCCCTTGCGTGCGGAGGCAGGGCGGACAAATCCTGGCCGTTGAACGTGATGGTGCCTTGCGTGGGTTTCAAGTGGCCCATCACCGAGCGCAGCAAGGTGGTCTTGCCCGCACCGTTTCGGCCGATCAAACCAACCATGGTGCCGTCTTCGACGGCAAGCGACAAACCGCGCAAAGCGATGACCGACTGTATGGCCACATGGAGGCCTTCTACCTTGAGCATGTGTTTTCCTTGGTGCTCGGCGATTTATTCACTCAGCAATTCGCCTGTGACATAGCGGCGCACATCGTCGGTGGCCAGCGCCACTTCGGGTTTATCGTCGGCGATGATGCGGCCGCTGTAGAAAGCCACCACCCGACTGGCGTAGCGATTGACGATGTCCATGTCGTGCTCCACAAACAAGACCGTGGTGGATTGGTCCTGTCCCAAGCCCGCCATGATGGTTTCCATCATTGGGAACTTTTCTTCAGCCGACACCCCACTGGTGGGCTCGTCGAGCAGCAGCAGCTTGGGCGAACTCGTCAGCGCCATCGCAATGTCCAGCAACTTGCGCACGCCACCGGGCAGCTCGGCCACACGGCGTGAACGGTGCTCGGTCAAAGCAAAACGCGCCAGCAAGGCATCGGCGCGCTCGATGGCGTCGCGGCGGCGAGCAGGCTGCCAGAAACTCAGTTTCTGGTCATGACAGGCGTTGGCCACGAGCATGTTGTCCAAAACCGTCAGCTCACCATAGAGCTGCGGAATCTGAAACGAGCGCGCCACCCCGAGGTGTGTGATGGCACGCGGAAACAAGGGCGTGATGTCCTGACCGTCGAGCAATATCTGCCCGTGGTCAGGCTTGAGGTAGCCCGTGATCATGTTCACGAATGTGGTTTTTCCTGCGCCGTTGGAGCCAATCAGACTCACCCGCTCGCCAGCTGCAATGTCGATATTCAGGTTAGCCGCCGCCACCACGGCGCCGAATTTTTTGCCCACATCGCGGGCCTGCAATACGGGCTTCATCGGGTGCCCCCTTTGACCCAGAGTGAGCCGATGCCACGCGGCAAGAACCGGATCACGATGAGCAGAAAAATACCGAGCGCCATTTGCCAAGTGTTGGGGAAATAGGCACTCGAGAACGAGCGAACCACTTCCAGCACCGTGCTGGCCAGGAACAGGGCAATCACGCTTTGCCATCCACCCAAAATGGCGACGAACACAAACTCGCCCGAGGTGGTCCAAAAACTGAAGTTAGGCTCGATGTGCCCCAAGGCCATCACCGCCAAGGCCCCGCCCAAACCACCACAAAAAGCCGCCAAAATGAAGTTGATGGCCATCGCGTGGCGGACGGAGCCACCCAAATACTCCACCCGCAATTCGTTTTCTTTGGCCGCTACGGTGATCAAGCCACGCGTGCTGTCAAAGTAAATGCGTGCCAGCAAGGCCATGATCGTCGACACCACCACGGTGAGCACATACATGATGTAGCCCACTTGCGCGTCAGGTAGTTTTTGACCCAGCAAGGTGGGGCGCCCCAGGTTGAAACCGTCCGAGCCACCCAGCGCTTCCAGCTTCATCAACAGGCCATAGGTGACCATCGACAAAGCCAAGGTCAGCATGGCAAAGAAGATGCCGCGATAACGAGACAGGAGCGGTGCAAAAGGCGCAGCCACCAAAGCCGCCATCACGCCGCCGCACAGCGTCAACAGCAAGGCATCGGTGATGCCCAGCTTGTTGAACAGCAAAGCTGCGGCATAGCCGCCGACGGCAAACACCATGCCCTGGCCAAAAGGCACCACGCCCCCGCGCATCAGCACCACAATGCCCAACGACACCAGACCGTTGGCGGCCGCCATGGTGATCAGAAAAGTAAGCCACTTGGGCATGACGGTACCCGCCAGCGCCAAGGCCAAGCAAATGCCTAACGCCCACAGCACCTTCTTACCGACGGGCGTTTCTTGAGATGGCACCGCTGTGCCCAAAATTTTCGACATGGCTCAGATCTTTCGGGCCTGAATGCGCTGGAACAGCCCTTCCGGACGGAACATCAGCACCACAGCCATCACCACATAAATCGAGAACAACTCCGCCACAGGCGCCAAGTGCACGGCCATGGAGCGGGCCAGGCCCACAATCAAAGCGCCAATGGCCGCACCCTCGATGCTGCCCAAGCCGCCAATGATCACCACCGCAAACGACACGATGATCACGCCGACGGAGACACCTGGCTGCACCGAAATCATGGGCGCTGTGAATGCGCCGCCCAGCGCTGCCAAGAAGATGCCGACCGAAAACGCCAGCATGTAAACCCGAGAGACGTTCACGCCCATGCTCGATGCGATCTCTGAGCTGTGGATCACAGCGATCATGATCTTGCCCTGCTGGGTGCGGTTGAGCCACCACCAGACGGCCAGACCGACCACCAGCGCCAGTGCCACCAATGCAAAGTCATAGCCCACATAGGTTTGTGTGCCAATGTCGATGTTTCCAAACAAGCCATACGGCTCCGAAACATAGTAAGGATTGGCACCCCACAGCAACTTGGTGGCGTCTTCCATGATCAGGAACATGGCGTACGTGACCAAGACCAAAAGGACCTCGTCGCGCCCATAAAAGAAGCGCAGCAAGCCACGCTCCGTCAAAGGCGCCACGAGCGCTGCCACCGCCACCGCCGCCAACAACATGGCCACCAGTGTGTAGCCTGGCGCCCACTTCATCGCACTGGCCCAGCCCACGAAACTGGCGGCCGCATAGGCCCCCAGCGCGTAGAAACTGCCGTGTGCGATGTTGAGGATCTTCAGCACGCCAAACACCAGCGTCAGCCCCAAGGCCACGATGAACAGCCAAGAAGCGTAGGTCAGTCCGTCAATGAGTATGGTCAGCATGCTCAGCGCGCCTCAACAGCTCGAACTTACGGGCAACCTTTTGCACCTGCGAATCCCGCCTTGATCCAGTCCTCAGACTTCATGTTGGCGGGTGGGTTCACGCATTCCGCAGGGAAACGCATGATGTCGTCGAGCACCACCATCTTTTTAGCAGCGTCGTAGCGTGTGCGGCCAATGGCGGTTTCTTGTGTGGCCTGATGACCGCCACCCAAGTTCATGCGGACCTTGCCGGCAGGCGAGTCCCACTCGGAATTGCGCAAGGCTGCGGCCAATTGCTCGGCATTGGGCTTTTTGCCGCCGTTGGCGGCCATGGCTTTTTCAACCGCCAACTTCAAGCCCAGCAGTGACTGCACCATGCGGTAGGGAGCTTGCACCGGGTACACGTTGTGGGCCTTGCTGTACAGATCCCACCACCAGTCGTTCAAGGCCGACTTGGGCGCCATCAGGCCGTAGGCCCCACGCGCACCCAAAATCACACCGTCGGGCATCTTCTCGCCCAGACCTGGCAACACATGGTCACCCGCAGACAAGATCACTTGCGAGCGCTTGAACAAACCGCGTGGTCCGGCCTGCAAGATGAAGGCCTGCAAATCACCACCCCACAAACTGCTGTGGGTGATGTCTGCCTGCTTCGACATCAGGGCTGAAATTTCTGTGCCGTATTGGCCTGCGCCAAACTTGGGCAATTGGTCCTCACCCGCCTTGGCGTTGGGGTAGAGCTTTTCCATGGACCAAACAAAGTCTTTCTTGGAATCTTGTCCCCAAGCGTAGTCTTGGTTGATCATGTTGAACGTGCCAACCTTGATGTCCTTGGCCTTGAGGTAACGGGCCAGTGCGACGTTGTCCATCGCGGCATGAGACGCGGTACGGAACACATAGTTGTACTTGCCGTCTTCAAAAATTCGGGGCGTGCCGCAATCGTAAAGAATGAGGAATTTTTTCATTTCCTCTGCGACAGGGGCCACGGCCAAACAATCGCCAGAGCCCACATAGCCAACCACGGCATCGACTTTTTCACGGTCATACAAATTGCGCAGTTCCTGCACCTGCTTGGTCGCGCCGCCGTTTTCATCCACGTAAACGGCTTCAATTTTCATGCCCCCAAAACCGGTCTTGTTGTAGGGCGCAGGTGCTGCACCTTTGTTGAAAGCGTCCACCAACACCTTGGCACCATTGACCGCGGGGATGCCGAAACTCTCGGCCGCTTGGCCGGACAAGAAACTCACGATGCCGACCTTGAAGGTCTCTTGGGCCTGTGCTGCGCCTGCGCCGCACAGCGCAGCCATCACCGTCACTGCTGTTCCCATGGCCTTGCGCGACCAAGCCGATTTGCGAATGCTCTGAATTGCCATGTGTCTCTCCGGTTGTCCATCAGGACGACATTGAAAAAAAACGCCATCGCCATCTTGGTCGGAGAACATGCAAGGGCTTATCAGTGCAAACCCCTGCCCAAAAGGGCAAAGCGCCTGAAAATGTCACGCCCGTGACCGCTGCGGGCTTGCCGACCCAACAGCCACGCCATGTTGAACTGGCCAGGCCCGTCTCAGCGCTGCACCCACCAGCGCCAAAGCCACCCAGCCACCCCGGCCCACACCAACAAGACCAGCACCAGCCCTGCACGGCTGACTGGCTTGGCCTGACGTTCGGCCATCCAGGCCTCGGCTTGCTGGCGCCCATCGCGGGCGATGTCTGGTGGCAAGTAGCGCACGATGAGCCAGATCAACACCGGCAGCAAAATCACATCGTCCACAAAGCCCAACACCGGGATGAAGTCGGGCACCAGATCGATCGGGCTGAGCGCATAGGCCACCACGAACATGGCCAAAGCCTTCAGCCACCTGGGGGTGCGCGGGTCACGGCACGCAAACCAGAGCATCACACCATCGCGCTTGATGCGCCGGGCCCAATTTTTGAGTTTTGATAGCATGTCTTTTCCTTGCCAATTTCAAACTTTAAAACCAGAGGCCAAGCCCGCCCGCAAGTGCGCCACCAGCGCCGCCACCGCCCGGGGCACATGGGGTGAATACGGCCGGATTGCATAAATGCTTTCGGCAAAGGCGCCCACTGGCTTCCAGTCGGGCAGCACACTCACCAATTTGCCTTGTCGCAAGGCCGCCTGCGCGCTGAAGTCGGGCATGAGGGCGATGCCAGCCCCCGTGAGGGCCGCTTCGCGCAATGCTTCACTGTTGTTGGCAGAAAGGTTGCCGCTCACGGGCACGGTGATGCGCTCACCACCTTGCCGATCGAGGGACTCGAAAGTCCAAGCCGGGGTGTCTTGCGAGCGTGGGTAGTGCAGGCAGTTGTGGGCCTGCAAATCGGCTGGAGTTTGCGGCTCCCCACTGCGGCGCAAATAGGCACGGGTCGCCACCAGCACCGACTGGGTTTCGCAAAGCGTCCAAGCCACATGGGTGTCCGGTGGCCGTGCCGTGTGTCGGATCGCCAGGTCGAAGCCTTCGGTGGCCAGTGCACTGAGCCGATCCGACAGGTCCAGCTCCAGCCGCACCTCGGGAAAGTCTTTCAGGAACTCGGCCAGCAAAGGCACCAGTTGCTGACGCGCCAGCGCCACAGGGGCCGTCACCCGCACCAGACCGCTGGGCTGCGCGGCCAAATCGCGCACCTGAGCAAAGCTTTGCTCAATCTGCTCAAAGGAAGCCCGCGTCTCGTCCACCAAGCGCTGGCCTGCCTCGGTCAAGCGCAGGCTGCGGGTGGTGCGCTGCACCAACGTGACTTTGGCGGCCCGCTCCAGCTCGGCAATGCGCTGGCTCATGGCGGCCTTGCTCACGCCCAGTCGCGCGGCTGCGGCCGTGTAGCTGCCCTGCTGGGCCAGCACGCTCAGCCAATGCAAATGCGTCCAGAGGGTGCTGATTTTTTCGTTTTCCATCCCTCCATTGTTCACTATTTCGAACAATCAATTCAGGTTTGCGGCATTGCGGGGGGGAATGTGGGTGCCTACACTGCAAGGCGAAATGTAGGAGCCCACCCTGTGGGCGATTTTTTGGTCAGCTGCATTGGGCAATCGCCCACAGGGTGGGCTCCTACAAGAGACACATCGACAAGCAACCGGCGCAAGCCGCAAGGAGTCCCCCATGAGCATCACCCCCATCGGCCATTACATCAACGGCCAAGTCGCCGCAGGCACTTCCGGCCGCAGCCAAAGCGTGACCAACCCCGCCACAGGCGCCGTGACCGGCAACGTGGCCTTGGCCAACAGCGCCGAAGTGGCCCAAGCCGTGGCCGCAGCCCAAGCCGCTTTCCCAGCCTGGGCGGACACCCCGCCCCTGCGCCGCGCCCGTGTGATGTTCAAGTTCCTCGAACTGCTGAACACGCATAAAGACGAGTTGGCCCACATGATCACCGCCGAACATGGCAAGGTGTTCACCGACGCGCAAGGCGAAGTCAGCCGCGGCATCGACATCGTGGAATTTGCCACCGGCATCCCACAGCTGCTCAAGGGCGACTTCACGGATCAAGTCTCCACCGGCATCGACAACTGGACCCTGCGCCAGCCTCTGGGCGTGGTCGCCGGCATCACGCCCTTCAACTTCCCCGTCATGGTGCCCATGTGGATGTTCCCGGTCGCGATTG
>NKIO01000078.1 GCA_002255935.1 Comamonadaceae bacterium PBBC2 | reverse complement strand
CACCACCCTGGCTTTGGGTGTGATCGCGGTGGGCCTGGGCATCGCGTTTGAAAAGCAGAACATCGCCTTCATGGTGTCGCTGGCTTTCGCGATCGCGGCCTCGGCCAACTTCCCGGTGCTGTTCTTGTCGGTGCTGTGGAAAGACTGCACCACACGCGGCGCGGTCGTGGGCGGCTTCTTGGGCTTGATCTCTTCGGTGGGACTGACCATCGTGTCGCCTGCCGTGTGGGAAGTCACCTTGGGTAACCCCAAGGGCTCGGCCTGGTTCCAGTACAGCTCGCCGGCCTTGTTCTCGATGACCATTGGCTTTGTGGGCATCTGGCTGTTTTCGGTCCTCGACAAGAGCGAACAAGCGAAAAAAGAACGTGCGGCCTTCCCGGCCCAGCAGGTGCGCTCCGAAACCGGCTACGGCGCTGCCGCAGCTTCGGACCACTGATTTTTGGCTTCAGGCTAAAAAAAACTAAGGGCGCTTCGGCGCCCTTTTTTCATGGCCAAGCAGGATGCTCAGGCCTTGCCCCGCAGCGCCTCTGGGCGCTTGGCCGCGCTGCGGCATGCGTCAGAGCAGTATTTGACCTCTTCCCAATTCTTGGCCCAGGCTTTGCGCCAAGTCATGGCCCGCTGGCATTGCTGGCAGGTTTTGCTGGGCAATTGCGCTTTGTTGCCCTTGAAGCTTGCGGCCATGCGCGCACCCTCAAACGCGCCAGGCCGCTGCCGGTTTGGCCACGGGCTTGACCACGAATTCGGACAACTGAAACACCGAGTTGGGGGCCTCAGGCCGCCAAGGCTGCACCATGGGCTTGAAGCCAAAGTCCCAGACCTTGGCCTTGCGGGGCAGCGACAAAGCGCTGTCTTCGTTGGCGTAGTCTGCGATGAAGGTGTGGCTCAAGAAAGCTTGCAGCTCGCGCTCGATCGACAAGCCCAAGGCTTTTTCCAAATCGATTTGCGCACCGCCTTCAGGAGCTGGGGTCTGGGGGTAAGGGTCCAGTGCATCCACCACCGACCACACGCTCATGCGCTGGGCCGACGTGGCCAGGTCGTAGCCACCGCCAGGCCCACGGGTCGCGCGCACAAAACCATGCTCACGCAGCGCTTTGAGCAGGCTTTCCACATAAGACACCGACAAGCCCACTTGGCTGGCCAATTCGGCGGTGGTGATGGTGTTGCCCGCAGGCAGACAGGCCATGACCACCAAGGCATTGACGGCGTGAAAAACTTTTTTGCTCAACATAGAACCTCCACAAGTTGACGCGAATCTATCACCCATCACCCTAATATCTACTCAATCTTTGATTTATTCATAGAATCCAACTCAATATCTACTCAAAACACGCAACCATGAGCCAACCCATCGCCAACCACCGCATCGGTGCCATCTCGGCCCTCAGTGGCGTGCCTGTGTCCACTTTGCGGGTCTGGGAGGTGCGGCACGGCGCGTTCACCCCCGCCAAATCGGAGGGTCGCCACCGGCTGTACTCCGACGAAGACGCGCTGCGGGCGTCCTTGATCCGGCAGCTGACCGACAGCGGCCACAGCATCAGCACCCTGGCCAAGCTGCCCGCCACCCAGCTCAATGAACTGCTGCACCAGCAACGCAACGCGGGCCAGCGCAGCCGCCCAGCCGCCGCGCCGCAGTCCGCCATCACCGTGGCGGTGGTGGGGGTGGGCATGGCTGCGCGCATGGCCTCGGGCCAACTGGGGCTGGGCTTGAGCGACAAGCCAATCCAGATCACCGAGATCCTGGAAGACCTGGACGAAGCGGCCAAGGCGCCCATGTCCTCGCGCCCACAGGTCTTGGTGGTGCGGGTCAACTCCTTGCATGTGCTGGCGGGCAACGACATCCAGCGCCTGGTGCATGCGCACGCCTTTCAGCAGGCCATCGTGCTCTACAACTTTGGCCAGGAGCCCGTGATTACCGGCCTGAAAATGGCCGGCATCAAGGTGCGCAGAGAGCCGATCTCCAACGCCGAGCTGGGCGAGTTGATCAACTCTGTCTTGTGGCTGGACCACACAGCAGAGGCCAGCGATGTGCAGCGCAGCGGCCTGGTGCCCGCGCGCAAATACAGCGACGCCACTTTGCAGCAGGTGGCCAACAGCCCCAACCAGGTGCTGTGCGAATGCCCACGGCATGTGGCCGAGCTGATCTCGCAACTGGCGAGCTTTGAGCAGTACAGCCAAGAGTGCTTGAACAAAAGCGCGGAAGACGCCCACTTGCACGCCTACCTGAGCTCGGTCTCGGGCTCCGCCCGCGCCCTGTTTGAAAAAGCCTTGGAGATGGTGGCCCAGCACGAGAACATCACGCTGCCGCAAATCCCGTCTTGGGGCGCGCAGTCGTCTTGACGACCATCGCTTGCCATGAAACGCCATGTTGCCCTGACTGCCCTCGCCCTCACCGCGCTGGGGGTGGGCCTGAGCCATCTGCAGTGGATGACCACAGACAACCGCCACTTGCTGGCCATCGACGGGCGTGCGGTGGATGTGCAAGGCTGGGTGGCAGACACCCACAACCGGCTGCGGCGCGACTGTGCAGTGGTGCAAAAACTGAACGCACAAGACGCCTTGCACGCGCAGGCCTTGGCCGCGGTGCGTGACTACAGCCCGCCCGCCTCCAACTCGGCCCGCTTGCAGGCGGCATGGCGATCAGGCCCATGGCTTTTGGTCGAGGTGCAGTTTGACGCCTTGCTGCCCTCGGTGGTGCTGCTGCGCGACATGGCGGGGCGTGTGCAGATCGAGCCGCAAGGCATCTGGAGTGGCCAGACCCACCCTTGGCGTGCCGCGCCTTTGATCCGCCACTATCTGGCGCAACAAGTGCCCACGGCGCCGCCGGCGCTGCTGGCTTGCTTTGAGCCGCAGCTGGTGCATTGAAGGGCAGCACCCACCATGGGCACTCAACTGGTTTGGTTCAAACGGGATTTGCGCGTGCACGACCACGCCGCTTTGGCGCAAGCGGCCGCGCAGGGGCCGGTGCTGTGCGTCTACATCATCGAGCCCTCGTATTGGTCGGCGCCCGATGCCTCGCAAAGGCAGTTCGATTTTGTGCGCGAATGCCTGCGCGACCTGTACCGCCAACTCAAGGCCTGCGGTCAAGTGCTGCACGTGCTGACCGGCGAAGTGAGCGAGGTGCTGGAACAACTGCACCAGCAGCAGGCCTTCAGCCATTTGCACTCGCACCAAGAAACCGGCAACGGCCTGACCTACCAGCGTGACCTGGCGGTGGCGCAGTGGTGCCAAACCCGCCGCGTGCTGTGGCAAGAGCAGCGCCAACACGGCGTGGTCCGCCGCCTGCCCAGCCGCGACGTGTGGAGCGATCACTGGCAGCAGCTGATGGCCGCGCCGCCAGTGCACACACCCGCCCTGCCAAGCGCCGAGTGGCCTTGGGCGCCGCAAGCATTCCCTGAATGGCAGGCCTGGGGTCTGCCTCCAGACCAAGCCCCTGAGCGCCAAACCGGTGGCCGCAGCGAAGGCTTGCGCACACTGCACAGCTTTTTGAACGGTCGCAGCAGCCAGTACCGGGGCGGGATTTCATCGCCCTTGAGCGCCGAGACCGCTTGCTCTCGGCTCTCGCCCTATTTGAGCTGGGGGTGCCTGAGCCTGCGCGAGGTGGTGCAAGCCACCGAGCAAACCTTGCGCGCACCCAGCACAGACGCATGGACGCGCAAGGGGCTGAACGCCTTCATGAGTCGGCTGCATTGGCACTGCCATTTCATGCAAAAGCTCGAAAGCGAACCCGCCATCGAGCACCGCAACATGCACCGAGGCTACGACGGCCTGCGCGAAAACGACTGGAACGCAGAGCACTTTGAACGCCTGCGCACCGCCACCACGGGCTGGCCGCTGGTCGATGCCTGCGTGACCATGCTGCAACACACCGGCTGGCTCAACTTCAGGATGCGCGCCATGCTGGTGTCGGTGGCGGCGTATCCGCTGTGGCTGCACTGGCGCGAAGTGGGCCACTGGCTGGCCACGCAATTTGTGGATTACGAACCGGGCATCCACTGGAGCCAGATGCAGATGCAGTCGGGCACCACCGGCATCAACACCACACGCGTGTACAACCCGATCAAACAAGCGCAAGACCAAGACCCGCAAGGCGTGTTTGTGCGGCGCTGGCTGCCGGTGCTGCGCCGAGTGCCCGACACATGGCTGTTCGAGCCTTGGAAAATGCCGCCTTCGGTGCAGGCGCAGTGCGGCGTGACGGTGGGCCGCGACTGGCCCTTGCCCGTGGTGGACCTGGCCGAGGCCACACGCAGCGCCAAGGCGCAATTGCATGCACGGCGCAACACCGCGCCGGTGCGCCAGGCCAAACAAGCGGTGGTCGAGAAGCACGCTTCACGCAAACGCCCAGAGGGCACCCGAAAACGCCGACCACCCACCGCGCCCAAAGCGCAAACCACACTGGACTTTTGAGATGCAACACCCCACCGCGCCGATACGCCACCTGGTTCTGGTGCTGGGCGATCAGCTGGACCTGAACGCCAGTGCGCTGCAAGACTTCGACCCACGGCGTGACGTGGCCTGGATGGCCGAGGTGATGGAAGAGTCCACCCATGTGCCCTCGGCCAAGCAGCGCACCGCTTTGTTTTTGAGTGCCATGCGGCATTTTGCGCAAGGCCTGCGGGCGCAAGGCTGGCCCGTGCATTACACCGAGCTGGACGACCCGCACAACAGCGGCACGCTGGCGGGTGAGTTGGCCCGGGCCATCGCCCATTGGCAGCCCGAGGCCCTGTGCATGACCGCGCCAGGCGACTGGCGCGTGCTGCAGGCCCTGCAGGCCACGGCCAAGGCGCAGGGCAAGCCCCTGTCGTTGCGCGATGACCTGAGCTTTTTCACCACGGTGCGCGACTTTGCGGCGCACGCCAAAGGCCGCAAACAACTGCGCATGGAGTATTGGTACCGCGAACAACGCCAGCGCTTTGGCGTGCTGATGGACGGCGGCAAGCCCGTGGGTGGACAGTGGAATTACGACGCGGACAACCGCGCATCTTTTGGCAAACAAGGCCCGCAAAACCTGCCCACACCCCAGCGCTTTGCGCCCGACGAAACCACGCAAGCGGTGATCGATCTGGTGGCGCGGGCCTTGGCCGATGCCCCCGGGCAGCTGCAAGACTTTGCCTGGCCGGTGACACGCGACCAAGCGCAACAAGCCTTAGACGACTTCATCACCCACCGGCTGCCGCTTTTCGGGCAGTACGAAGACGCCATGTGGGCGGGCGAGCCGTGGCTTTACCACTCGATGCTGTCGGCGTGTTTGAACCTGAAACTGCTCTCTGCGCAAGAGGTGGTGCAAGCGGCCGAGCAAGCCTGGGCGCGTGGCCAAGCGCCCCTGGCGGCGGTGGAAGGTTTTGTGCGGCAGATCCTGGGCTGGCGCGAATACGTGCGCGGCATGTACTGGACGCAGATGCCCAGCTACCTAGAGCGCAACGCTTTGGACGCGCAAGAAGAATTACCAGCCTTCTTCTGGACCGGCGAGACCGACATGGCCTGCCTGCGCGACGCCCTGCAGCAAACCCTGCGCTTGGGCTATGCCCACCACATCCAGCGGCTGATGGTGCTGGGGCTTTACGGCCTGATGCGCGGCGTGCACCCGCAGCACATGCACAGCTGGTTTTTGAGCGTCTATGTGGACGCGGTGGAATGGGTCGAGCTGCCCAACACCCTGGGCATGTCGCAGTTTGGCGATGGCGGGCTGATGGCCAGCAAGCCCTATGTGGCCACGGGCAAATACATCCAGCGCATGAGTAACCACTGCCAGGGTTGTCGCTATGACCCCACGCAATCCACCGGCCCCAAGGCCTGCCCCTACACCACGCTGTATTGGGATTTTTTGATCCGCCACGAGACGCTGCTCAGGGCCAACCCGCGCATGGCCATGCAGCTGAAAAACCTGGCCAGACTCGCCACTGAGCAGCGCGAGGCCATCGAACAAGCCGCCACGCTGCACAGGCAGTCATGAGCGGCGCATCATGAAAGCGCCCACTGGGCCAGCTTGGTGTACAAGGAAATCCCCAACAAAATATTGAACGGGAACGTCAGCCCCAAGGACAAGCCGACATACAAGGACGGGTTGGCTTCGGGGATGGCGTAGCGCAGCACGGCGGGCACCGCGATGTAGGACGCACTGGCGGCCAGCACCATCAAGAGCACGGCGTCACCGACCGGCACCGCCAGCAGCCAGCACAAACCCAGCGCCACCGCTGCGTGGCACAAGGGCGCCAACAGGCCATAGGCCACCAACCACACCGACTGCCCACGCAAGCCTGGCAGATTGCGCGCGGCCATCAGGCCCATGTCGAGCAAGAAAAAGGCCAGCATGCCTTTGAACAAGTCCACCGAAAAAGGTTGCATGGCGGCACGGCCCGACTCCCCGCTGAACATGCCGATCAGCATCGCGCCCAAGAGCAGCAACTGCGCGCCATCGGTGAACGATTCATGCAAGATCTTCCCCATTGACACAGGGGCGGGTTTGCCGTGCGCCACGCCAGCGAGCTCGGTCTGCTTGCGCAAGCGGTTGGCCATCAGCACCGCAAAGATGATGGCCGGCGACTCCATCAAGGCCATGGCTGCGGCCATGTGCCCGCCGTAGCTCAGGCCATGGCTTTCCAAGTGGTTCATGGCCGTGATGAAGGTCACGGCACTGACCGAGCCATAAGTGGCGGCCAAGGCGGCGGCATCAAAGCCACCCAAGAACCGGCGCAGCACGGTGTAGCTCACCCAGGGCACGGCCATGGCCAAGCCCACCGCCAGGCTCAAGCCGATGGCGACCTGGGCCGTCAGGCCCGATTGGGCCAAGGCAAAGCCCCCTTTGAGGCCCAAGGCCATGAGCAGGTAGAGCGAGAGAAAACGGGAAATGGCCGGTGGGATTTCCAGATTGGATTTGACCAGTCCGGCGAACACGCCGAACACAAAAAACAAAATCGCGGGATCAACAAGGGCGGGCATCGGACATTCTCATGTTTGGTATTGCCTGCAATTTTGGTCAAATACACTCATAAAGTAAAATCGATTTTTAAATACATCTACATCAGTAAAAGTCTATGAACATCACTTTCCGTCAACTGCGCCTGTTTCTGGCCACAGCGGAAACAGGCAGTGTCAGCGCCGCCGCACGCGCACTGCACGTGACGCAACCGACCGCCTCGATGCAGCTGCGCGAGATCACCGAGTCGGTGGGCATGCCGCTGTACGACATCATCGGGCGCAAGCTGTACCTGACCGATGCCGGGCAAAAGCTGGCCCAAACGGCGCGCCAAATCGTGGACGAATGGGAGCGCTTTGAACAAAACATCCACGCCATGCAAGGCCTGACGCAAGGCCGTCTGCGTGTGGCGGTGGTGAGCACAGCCAAATACTTCGTGCCGCGCTTGCTGGGCCGCTTTTGCGAAAGCCACCCCCACATCGACATCTCGCTGGAAGTGCTCAACCGCGATGGGGTGGTGCAGCGTCTGCGCGACAACCGCGATGACCTGTACGTGATGAGCACGCCCCCTGCCGACATGGAACTGGAAGACCAAGTGTTTCTGGACAACCCCTTGCTGCTGATCGCCCCGCATGGACACCCCTTGGCGGCGCGCAAGCGGCTGATGCTGGGCGCCCTGCAAGGCGAGCGGTTTTTGTTGCGCGAGCGCGGCTCGGGCACACGCTTGGCGACCGATCGGTTTTTCGAGTCACAAGGCTTCGAGCCCGATTCAAGGCTGGAGCTGGGCAGCAACGAAGCCATCAAAGAAGCGGTGGCGGGCCACTTGGGCGTGGCCGTGATTTCCAGACACGCCTTGAAAAAAACCGAGCTCAGCAAAGACCTGTGTCTGCTGCCCGTCAGCGGCACACCGATCCCCTCGCAATGGCACTTGGTCTATCCCAAGGCCCGCCAGATTTCGCCGATTGCAGCGGTTTTTCGCAGCCACTTGATGCAAGAAGCCCAGCGTTGGGCCAAGGGCTGAGCACGTGCCAATTGAACTGGGATGACCCGTGTCAGACCTTCAAGACAAACGCAGCGATTGCATGTCCGTGAACACCCGCGCAGCACCGGCTTGCAGCAGCGGCTCGTGCGCCGCTGGTGGTGCGGCATAAGCCCACACCGTGGCGCCTGCGGCCACACCCGCCGTGATGCCCACTGTGGTGTCTTCGACCACCAGACAGTGTGCCGGGTCCACTTGCAAATGCGCGGCAGCAGCCAGGTACACATCGGGGTGCGGCTTGCTGCGCGGCATTTCATGGCCGCTGAAAATGCGGCCTTCAAAAAAGCTGTGCAAGCCCACGTGCTTGAGCATCATCTCGACCTTGAACCGGTCAGCGCCCGAAGCCACTGCGATGCGCCCTTGGCAATGCTCATGCAGATGCGCCACGGCCTCGTGCACGCCAGCGATGGCAGTGATGCTTTCTTGCAAGCGCACATTGCGGCGCTCAAAAAAGGCTTGCAACCATTCATCGGTCAGCGGCTGGCCCGTGTGGGCCTCGATGGTCACGCGCTGGCTTTTGACCGTGTGGCCCACAAAGCGCTGCATGCACTCGGCCAGCGTCATGCGCCAACCCTGCTCCTCGAACATGTCGCGCAGCACGCCGCAGGTGATGGCTTCGCTGTCCACCAGCACGCCGTCGCAGTCAAACAAAATGGCTTGGAATGTCATGCGGGAATCATAAGCGCCAAGCAAGCTCAGAGCACGTCGCCATCGACGTAATACCAGCGCCCCTCTTCGCGCACAAAGCGGCTGCGCTCGTGCTGACGGATGGCCTTGCCCCCCACGCGAAAGCGGGCGACGAACTCCACCTCGGCGGTGTGCTCGCCTGTGATGCGGTGTTGTTTGATCTCCAGCCCCAGCCATTTCGCACCCGCTTCCAGTTCAAGCGTGGTGGGCCGCTGGCTGCTGTGCCAGGTGGCCAGCAGGTAAGGCGCATCGCCTCGCACAAAGGCGCTGTAGCGCGAGCGCATCAGGCTTTCGGCATCGGGTGCGGCTAGGCCTGTATGGCAGGGGCCGCAACAAGCTTCAAAGCTCAGCGCTTGGCCTTTGGGGTTCGTGCGACCACAGGGACAGGGTGTCAAAGTCATGGGCTGGGTTCGTCGTCAATTTCAGGCGGGGCTGTAGGTCGGCGGCTTCAGCACCGACGAATTCGGGAGGTTCAGTATGTCGGGGCTGAAGCCGCCGACCTACAAGAAAATCAGCCGCCTTTGCGCGAGGCGCTCTCGGCCTTGTGCTGCTCGAGGGTGACCATGGGCGCGTGGGCTTTTTTCCAAGCGGCATAACCGCCGTCGATGTGGGCGACATTGGTCATGCCCATGTCTTGCAGGGTTTGGGTGGCCAGCGCACTGCGCCAGCCTGCACCGCAAAACAAGATGAACTCTTTGCTTTCGTCGGCAAACACCGGCTTGAAGTACGGAGACGCCGGGTCCACCCAAAATTCGAGCATGCCGCGCGGCGCGCGCAAAGCGCCGGGCACCGTGCCTTCACGCTCCAGTTCGCGCACATCGCGGATGTCCACGATCTGCACATTCGGCTCGGCCAAGCGGGCACGGACTTGGTCCACGCTGTAGGTCGTGACCTGGGCCATGGCCTCGTTCACAAGCGCCTGAAAACCTTTGGTGATGGGCATGTTTTTCTCCGATCGATGGGTTTGGTGTAGGAGCCAGCCCTGCTGGCGAAGGGCTGTTGTCAGCCTGACATCGCCAGCAGGGCTGGCTCCTACACGATGGCGCTCAGAGCGCGCGCTGGATGATGATTTTTTGCACGTCGCTGGTGCCTTCGTAGATCTGGCACACGCGCACGTCGCGGTAAATGCGCTCGACCGGGAAGTCGCTCACATAGCCGTAGCCGCCCAGCGTCTGGATGGCAGCGGAGCAGACTTTTTCGGCCACTTCGCTGGCGAACAGCTTGGCCATGGCGGCTTCTTTCAGGCAAGGCCTGCCCACGTCGCGCAGGCTGGCGGCGTGCCAGATCAGCTGGCGGGCCGCTTCGAGCTGCGTGGCGCATTCGGCCAAACGAAAGCCCACGGCCTGGTGGTTGAAGATGCTCGTGCCAAAGCTCTCGCGTTGCTTGGCGTAGTCAATCGCCACATCGAGCGCGCTGCGGGCCATGCCCAGGCTTTGCGCGGCGATGCCAATGCGACCGCCTTCCAGGCCGCCCAGCGCGATGCCATAGCCTTCGCCTTCTTTGCCAATCAGGTTTTCAGCCGGGATGCGGCAGTTGTCAAAGTTGATCTGTGCGGTGTCGCTGCTGTGTTGGCCCAGCTTGTCTTCGAGGCGCGCCACCACATAGCCTGGCGCGTTGGTGGGCACCAGAAAGGCGCTCATGCCTTTTTTGCCTGCGCCCTTGTCGGTGACGGCGATGACGATGGCCACGTCACCATTTTTGCCGCTGGTGATGAACTGCTTGACGCCATTGATGACGTAGCTGTCGCCGTCTTTCACCGCCGTCGTGCGCAAAGACGAGGCATCGCTGCCCACATGCGGCTCGGTCAGGCAAAACGCGCCCAGCATCTCGCCACGCGCCAGAGGTTCGAGCCACTGCTTCTTTTGCTGCGCGTTGCCAAACTTCATCAAGATGGCATTCACTGGGCAGTTGGTCACGCTGATCACGGTGCTGGTGCCGCCGTCACCGGCCGCGATCTCTTCGAGCACCAGCGCCAGCGTCACATAGTCCAGACCGGCGCCACCCAGCTCTTCGGGCACGCAGATGCCATAAGCGCCCAATTCGGCCAGGCCCTTGTGCACGTCTTTGGGGAAGTGGTGTTTTTTGTCCCACTCGGCGGCATGGGGCCACAGCTCGCGCTGGGCGAAGTCACGCACGGCGTCGCGGATCATTTCCTGGTCGGAGGTCAGCAGCATGTCGGTCTTTCTTTATCGGCTCACCACGGCAGCGGCTGGCCGTCGTGATTCAAAAATGCGCCTCGGTGATTCGGGTCGCGTTGTTCAAGGATGTGGTTCAAGGTCTGCCGCAAACTGCTTGCGCTTTGCTCGGGTGTGAGGGGCGCTTGTGCGCCCCCCATGTCGGTCTGCACCCAGCCGGGGTGGATGGCCAGCACGGTGATGCCTGGCTGTTCGGCCTGCGTGCAGCGCACCACCATGTTGAGCGCGGCCTTGCTCACGCGGTAAAGCGCCGCATGGCCACTGGTGGTTTCGTGCAGGCTGCCCATGATGGAGCTGATGCAGGCGATCACGCCCTGCGTTTCTTGCACCATGGGCACGATCTGCGGGATGACCTGCATCGCGCCCATCACATTGGTGTGCATCACGGCATCAAAGCTGTCGCGGGTGGGCGGCGTGCTGGCACTGGCGCGGTCCATGGCGCCCGCCACGTAGATGGCCAGATCGATCTTTTCGCCATCGAGCTGCCAGGCCAGCCCCGAATTGCTGGCCGGCTTGGCCACATCCACGCGCAGGGTTTGCGCGCCCAAGGCCTTGAGACTGGCAAGCCCCTCGTCAGATCGAGCGGTAGCGATCACGCGCCAACCGTCCGCAAGGTATTGACGGGCCAGCTCGTGGCCGATGCCGCGTGAGGCGCCGATGAGGAGGACGGTGTTCATGTTGTCTTGTATTTGTAGGAGCCAGCCCTGCTGGCGATGGGTATCGGATAAACCACACATCGCCTGCAGGGCAGGCTCCTACAAGAAAACCATCACACCAATTCGAGCGCCACAGCCGTGCCTTCGCCACCGCCGATGCACAGCGTGGCCAAGCCCTTCTTGAGGCCACGGGCCTTGAGCGCGTGGATCAGCGTGACCATGATGCGGGCGCCGGATGCGCCGATGGGGTGACCGAGGGCGCAAGCGCCGCCGTTGACGTTGACCTTGTCGTGCGGCACGTTCAGCTCTTTCATGAGCGCCATGGGCACCACGGCAAAGGCTTCGTTGACTTCCCACAGGTCAACGTCTTCAACTTTCCAGCCGGCTTTGGCCAAGGCTTTTTGCGTCGCGCCCACGGGGGCGGTGGCAAACCACTCGGGCTCTTGCGCGTGGGTGGCGTGGCTCACGATGCGGGCCAGGGGCTTGCAGCCCAGTTTGGCGGCGGTGCTCTCGCGCATCATGACCAAGGCTGCTGCGCCATCGTTGATGGACGAGCTGCTGGCGGCGGTGATGGTGCCGTCTTTCTTGAAAGCAGGCTTGAGTGATGTGATCTTGTCGAGCTTGACTTTGCCGGGGCCTTCGTCGATGGACACCACACGTTCGCCGCTGCGGTCTTTCACCGTCACGGGCGTGATCTCGGCGGCAAAGGCACCCGACTCGGTGGCGGCCTTGGCGCGCTGCACGCTGGTGGTGGCAAAGTGGTCTTGCTCAGCGCGTGTGAAACTGTATTTGGCGGCGCAATCTTCGCCAAAAGTGCCCATGCTGCGGCCGGGCTCGTAAGCGTCTTCCAAGCCGTCGAGCATCATGTGGTCAAAGATGCGGTCGTGGCCCATGCGGTAACCGCCTCGGCCCTTGAGCATGAGGTAGGGCGCGTTGGTCATGCTCTCCATGCCACCGGCCACCAGCACGTCGTGCGTGCCTGCCACCAGCATGTCGTGCGCGAACATGGCCGCGCGCATGCCCGAACCGCACATTTTGGACAAGGTGACCGCGCCCGCGCTCTTGGGCAAGCCGCCCTTGAAGCCCGCCTGACGGGCTGGCGCCTGGCCTTGACCGGCCATCAGGCAGTTGCCAAACAGCACTTCGGTAACGAGTTCAGGGCTGATGCCTGCACGCGCCACAGCGGCTTTGATGGCGACGCCACCCAGATCATGGGCGGCCAATGTAGAAAAGTCGCCCTGGAAGCTGCCCATGGGGGTGCGGGCAGCGCTGACGATGACGATGGGGTCGGACATGGGTTTCTCCAAAAATTAAGTTGCTCTTGTTGACTCATGAAAAATTACATAGACAGCCAAAACAAACCAAAACACAAAGCAATAAATGACATTCTTTTTCCAGCGAATAACTTCTGAAGTGGGCTGTACCTGAATCATTGAATTTGACTGATGTTTCCAAGCCAACGAAACAGTGACTGACTTTTTGAACCAACCATCTGCCCCCTGAATCTTGAAGTAGGCGCTTGTATTACGGCAACTCAAATGGTCAGCACTGCTGATTCCTTCTAAAACGCATATCGCTTTGTGCTCAGGTGGAAACTTGCCTACAAATAGATAAGGTGTCATTTCCATCGGAACATCAGGTTCCCAATGATCACTTTGAGTGAACGCTTGTGGCCCCAATACATCGCGTGAATGCATAAAAAAATCACTCAATGAATGCGTCGTTTTGTTCTGAATTGTGAGCTTGTAGTTTTTGCTCTGTGCGCCCTCGATATCGATATCCACAACCAAATCAATGTCGTTGTACAACCCCAAAAGGGACTTCACTTTTGACGATTCAATTTCAAATGGCAATGCATTGAATAGTTCAATAGAAACGTATTCTTCTGCATTAGACATGGGGAATCATTGTCCTCGCGGGTAGCGTTTAAATGCGTTACGGAACACGTCGACCACTTCACCTGCATGGCTCATGGTGACACCGAGGTCTTTGACCAGCCCGTTGTCCAGCCCATAAATCCACCCGTGCACGGTGACTTTCTGACCCCGGCTCCAGGCGTCCTGCATGACGTTGGACAGGGCGACGTTGCCGACCTGCTCGATCACGTTCATCTCGCACATGACCGATTCAAGTTCTTCTTGAGGCAAATGGTTCAGGCGTTGGCGGTGGCGCAAATGCACGTCTTGCACATGGCGCAGCCAATTGTCGGCCAGGCCCACGCGCATGCCGCGTGCGGCGGCCAACACACCACCGCAGCCGTAGTGGCCCACCACCATGATGTGCTCGACCTTGAGCGCATCGACCGCGTACTGAATGACCGACAAGGCGTTCAGGTCGGAATGCACCACCAAGTTGGCCACGTTGCGGTGCACAAAAACTTCGCCCGGGTCCAGGCCGGTGATCTGGTTGGCGGGCACGCGGCTGTCGGAGCAGCCGATCCAGAGGTACTTGGGGTTTTGCTGGTTGGCCAGGCGAGAGAAATAAGCAGGGTCCTGTCGGACCATGCTCTGCGCCCAGGCACGGTTGTTGTCAAAAAGGTGCTGTAGTGAATTGCTCATGCATCCATTGTCGCAGTGCAGCAAAGGTGTTGGTTACCAGCGGATTTCAGCAAGTCTCAGCAAACAACTCGCGGCCGATCAGCATGCGACGGATTTCGCTAGTGCCCGCGCCGATCTCGTACAGCTTGGCGTCACGCCACAAACGGCCCAGCGGGTATTCGTTGATGTAGCCGTTGCCACCAAAAATCTGCACGCCCTCGCCCGCCATCCAGGTGGCTTTTTCGGCCGTCCACAAAATGACGCTGGCGCAGTCCTTGCGCACTTGGCGCACGTGCTCGGCACCGAGCAGGTCCAGGTTCTTGGCCACGGTGTAGGCAAAGCTGCGACCAGCTTGCAGCACGGTGTACATGTCGGCTACTTTGCCCTGGATCAGCTGGAACTCGCCAATGCTC
>NKIO01000077.1 GCA_002255935.1 Comamonadaceae bacterium PBBC2 | reverse complement strand
GTTTGCAAGGCGTGCTTCATCGCGCACCTCCTGAGCCGCGGTACACCCGCCACAAGAGATAGCCCCCGCCAAGCACCGCGGTCAACACCCCCACGGGCAACTCTTGCGGGGCAAACAGCACACGCGCCAAAACATCGGCCAAGGCCAGCAAAGCGCCACCCATCAAGGCCGCCAACCCCAAAGCCCAGGCATGGGTGCTGCGCACCAGCGAGCGCACCAAATGCGGCGCGGCCAAACCCACAAAGGCGACCAAACCGATGTGCGCCACGGCAGCACCCGTGGCCAAAGAAATCACACCCACCAAGACCAGCCTGGCCTGCCGCAGTGGCACCCCCAGGCTTTGGGCGGTGGACTCGCCCAGCGTCAACGCGTCCAGCACGCGGGCAAAGGCCCAAGCCAGCAGCAGGCACAGGGCCAGCACCGCCCCCAAGGTGGCGCAAGCGGCCCAGCTGACAAAAGCCGTCGAGCCCAGCATGAAACCCTGCATGGCTGTCAGCACTTGGGGCTGCAACATAGAGAGCAAAGAGGTCACGGCCCCCAGTACCACGCCCACCACGACACCGGCCAGCAGCAAGCGCAAAGTTTGCTGCACACCACGCGCCAAGAGCAAGGTGAGCAGCACCGCCAACACAGCGCCCACAAAGGCTGCCCCCGTGAGGCCCAGGCCCATCCACCAAGTCATGGCCCAGGCGCTGCCGCCAAACAAACTCAGGTAGACGCCCACCCCCAAAGAAGCGCCCGAGGCACTGCCCAGCAGGTAAGGGTCGGCCAAGGGGTTGCGAAACAAGCCTTGCGCCACAGCACCGGCCAGCCCAAGCAAAGCGCCCCCCAGCCAAGCGCCCATGCTGCGGGGCAAACGGATGTCCCACACAATTTGCTGCGACACCGGATCGTTGGCCATCCACCAACCGGGCTGCCAGCCTTGGCTGCCCGCTGCAGCACCCAACAGCACCACGGCGCAGCCCAAGACGAGCAAGAGCCAAGCCAAACGGTGTGCGTGGAAAGAAGGTGTCATCGTTGGGTGCCCTGGCCTGTCGCCGTCACACGGTTGAGGCACTCGGCCATGAGCCGCGCACCCTCGGCCATGCGTGGGCCGGCACGGACCAACATGTCGGAGTCATCGGGTTTGAACACGCACAAGCGTTGCTCACGGATGGCGGCAAGCGCAGCCCAACCGGGTCGCTGCACCATGCTGGCACGGCTGCTGTCGCCGGCCATGATCACGTCCGGCTGCGCACGCACCACCCACTCGGGGTTGACCAAGGGGAAGGTGCCCATCTCGGCGGGCAAGATGTTGTGCATGCCCATGCGGATCAAGGTCTCGCCAATGAAGGACGAAGCACTGGCGCCATAAGGCGCGGGGCTGACTTCGAAATACACTTTTTGCGCACGCGCTTTGGGGCTGAGCGAGGCCACCGCAGACTGCACGCCAGACTGGATCTCGCGCCAGACCCGTTGGCTGTCGGCCTCAGAAACAAACAAGGCTTGCGCCACGGTGCGCAGCACCCGCTCCACATCGGCATGGGTGCGGGGCTCCAAACGCAAGACTTTCAGACCCAGAGCCTCCAGACGCTCAGCCCCCCGGGTTGACCCTGCGGCCAGCACCAAATCGGGCTTGAGCGCGACGATGCTTTCGATGTTCGGATCGAGCCCACCACCCACACGGGGCAAGTTCTTAAGGGATGCCGGCCAATTGGAGTAACGGTCCAGACCCACCAAGCGCTGGCACGCGCCCAATGCACAAACGGTTTCGGTGAGCGATGGCAACAAGCTGACGATGCGTTGCGGCGCTTTGACGATCTCGAGCTTTTGCGCGCCATCGCCTTGCACAGTGATGGCTTGCGCACTCCAAAGCCAAAAGCTCAGTAACAAGGCCACGAAGTGACGGGCCTTAGGCATATTGCGCCTCCCACTGGCTGAAGATGCGGTGCAGTTGCGCCACGCCATCGGTCAGGGATGCAGGCCCCGGCTGGAGGATGTCGGCCGACTTGATCTCAAACAACTGCCCGTTGCGCACGGCTGGCACGTCTTGCCAGCCAGCGCGGGCAGCGACCTTTTCAGGGCGAAATTTCTTGCCGCACCAAGAGCCAATGATGATGTCCGGTGCACGGTCGATGATGGTTTGACTTTCGGCAATGATGCGGTCACGCCCCATGGATTGCACCGCCAATTCAGGGAACACATCGTCCCCGCCGGCAATGCCCATGAGTTCTGACACCCAACGGATGCCGCTGATGTGGGGCTCGTCCCACTCTTCAAAAAACACTTTGGGGCGACGCTTGAATTGAGAGGCCTTGTGCGCGATGGCATCCAGCTCGGCACGCATGACGGCCAGTTTTTGCAGACCCTGCTCGGCCTGCCCCACCATCGCTGCCACCTGGTAGAGCATCGAGAAAATCTCGTCCACGCTGCGCTGGTTGAAGATGGTGACTTGTACGCCCGCTTTGATGAGCAAGCTCGCAATGTCGGCCTGCAGGTCCGAAAAACCAAACACACAATCGGGCTTGAGCGCCAGGATCTTGTCGATCTTGGCGCTCAAAAAAGCACTGACCTTGGGCTTTTCCTCGCGGGCCCGGCGCGGGCGCACCGTGTAGCCCGAGATGCCCACAATGCGCTGCTCTTGCCCCAAGAGGTAAAGCCACTCCGTGGCCTCTTCGGTGAGGCACACGATGCGTTGGGGGGCAAGAGTCATCGAGATCATTGTTTCGGACTGTATTGCAGCGTCAGCATCAACGTACGACCGGGTGTATGGAAGCCATAAGCCAGTTGGTAGCGCTTGTCCAAAGCATTATCGACACGTATACGTGCAGTCAACTGATCAGTCAGCACTTTGCTGGCATACAAGGAAAGCAAGCCGTAACCCGATAACGTGTTCGCCGTTGCGCCATCCGTCCGGGGACCCGAAGAGTAAACGCGTGCACCCAAGTTGTAGTCATTGACCACTCTGGAAACGTCGATTTGTCCGTACTCTTTGGCACGGCGCGCCAACTGCTTGTTTTCAGAGACGTTCCAAGGGTCCTGAATCACCAAAGTGCCTTTGAGGATAAAACCGTACAGTTTTCCTCGCGCCGTGGTTTCAAAGCCTTTGTTCCTGACTTCACCGATGTTGCTCAGTGCATAAGGGGGCGTGCTGGCGTAGACGATGGCATCGTGGGTCTGGGTGTCAAAGTAAACCGCACGCAAAAGGCTTCTCTCATCTGAGTAAGTCAACCCTGCTTCGTATGATTTGTGGCTTTCCGGACGCAATGCGGCGTTGCTGGCAATTTCAGCTGCTCCAGGAAGCTTGAAACCCTTGGAAGTTGTGGCCGTGACTCGCCATTTCTCGTTGAGCTTGTACGCTAGGCCTGCGAGCCCTGTATTGGCTGCAAGCTTGCCCAACCCGTTGCTGTATTGATCCTGATAGCTCAATGTCGCCTCGTCACGACGAGCATTCATTTGGAATGTCCAACGATCGAGCATGTGCGTCAGTCCTGCGTAGTAGCCGACATTGTCACGTTGTAGCGAATACGGCGAGTTGCCGGACCCATCGAATTTTTCGACTCCTGTGGTGACACCAAACTGGATGCGCGTCGCGTTGCTCCAACGGTAGCTGTTGTCCCACTGGATGGTGTCCTGAGTCCCTTCGATCAAGCCGTTTTCGTAATATTCACCAACACCCGAACCAATTCGGATGCCATTTTTGTAGTCTTGAAATTTAAGCTTGGAGTGGGAGACGTCCACCGTACCCGACCACTGTTCGTTCACTGAATAGCGAGCGAACACCGCTGCGGCTTCGCGTTGACGTCGGAGCTTTTGTGCGTCGGTCGCCACATCACCCGTAACGCTGTAGAAAGCGTCTGGCGCGTTTCCACTGTCCGAATCGATCCAGGAGTCGTTGGCACTCAGACGAAGGCCTACCGTCAGATCTGCCCCGATGCGATTTTCAATCTTTCCTGAAAAGTAGCGGGTGCGATAACCATCCTTGTCAGGATTGACACGAGGGTTGAGCGCGGGGTCCATCGCCGAAAATCCATTGGACCGGTTCTCGCCCAAACTGAATTCATAGCGAAGCGCATCCTTGCCACCGCTATAACCTGCATTCACCTGCGTTGTGTTGTTGGACCCCACAGAAACTTGACCGTAAGCACCTCGAGTCTGGCTCTTGCGGGTGAAGATATTGATCACACCACCAATGGCTGCATCACCGTACAGTGCACTGGCATTGCCTCTGAGAATTTCTACTTTTTCAATTTGCTGCAGCGGAATATCCGTCAACTGCAAGTTGCCATAAGCATCGACCTGGCTACGAACGCCATCCACCAGAATGACCAGGTTGGTGCTGTTCTGACCACGCAAAAAGAACGAGGCGGTGGCCCCGGGCCCACCGGTTCGTCCAAACTCAAATCCCGCCTCGCCTTGCAACAAATCTGCAAGCGAAGGTGCCTGGGATCTTTCGATCTCTTCTCGACTGATGACCGAAATGGAGGACAGCACTTCCGACAGCGGTTGTTCAACACGTGTTGCAGAAATCACCACTGGGTTGAATTCATTGGCCAAGACAAGCTGATGCGCTGCAGCCGCAACGATGGAAAGTGCAGGCACGAAGTGACGTGCACGAAGCGTACGATTTTTCATGAAAAAATAACAAGTCAAACGCCCTCACCGCCTTCCCCGACAGTGCATGGGCTTTACAACCTGCCATCCGACAGGTCACCTTGTTGGCCGGTATCCGGGCTGACAGAGCGACCTTCATCACCTTCCCGGCGGCCTGTTTCAGGGCCATCAGTGGTTTGAGATGAAAGCGGAGTCTTCACATGAATGAAGACCCGTCTGTTTACCGTTGCGGGGGCAGCGCAGGTTAGGTGGGCCGTGGTGGCTTGTCCCTCCTGCTTCCCGTTGAACTGCGGGCCGTGAACCGGCTTCGCGAGCACCAACTGGGTCCCATTTTAGGCCTCAAGCTGTCACGCAGCCTACAGCGCTTGCCAAGGCCTACAATGGGGCCAATTTTGATAAATTGATTGCCATGGCCCAACCCGACACCATCGATCAGATTGCCGAACGCGTGGATCACCTCTTGCTGCGCCACGAGGAGTTGCAACGCACACAGGCCCTTTTGAGCCAGCAAGTGCAGGCCCTCACGCTGGAGCGCGACCAGCTCAAATCTCGCTTGTCGGCCGCTCGGGCCCGGGTGGATTCCTTGATCGAACGTCTGCCCCAAGCCACGCCCGCTGCGACCCCTGAGGCTTCCGAATGAGCGCCAAACAAATCGAGGTCCAGATCATGGGCCAAAGCTACATCCTGGGCTGCCCCGAAGGCGGCGAAGCACGCTTGCAGGCGGCCGTGCAAAAAGTCGATGTGGCCATGTGCAAAATCCGCGACGCCGGCAAGATCAAGGCCCGCGACCGCATCGCCGTGCTGGCGGCCCTGAACTTGGCGTTTGACCAGAGCGATGCCGCACCCGCCCCCGCCCCCGCTGCGCCAGCTGCTGACACGTCCACGCCAGAAACCCAAGCGCGTCTGAACCAATTGCTGCAACGCTTGGACCGGGCCATTGAATCCGACGGTCAATTGCTCTGAGTGACACGCACGGTCCGTCAAGGGCCTACAATCCGCCTGTCTGCGGTGCGCGCCGGGCTTTATATTTCCTTGAACCAATGCTCTTAGAGCCCGGGCTTGGTACATTGGCTGGTGAGCGTGATCGTCTCGCGTCAGATGAACCCAACGCCAGTCTGCCCTCGCCCACCTGAACCCCCGGTTCAGGATGACGGCCCGGCGGCACTTGCAGACACCTTCTTCACTCTTCCCCTGCGAACATGATCATCGAACCAACCTTGCTGGCCGAATTGGCCGTTCTGGGCCTGTGCACGGGCTTTTTGGCGGGCTTGCTCGGCATTGGTGGCGGCATGATCATGGTGCCCTTTCTCACTTACTTGCTGGGCCAGCGCGGCGTGAGCCCGGACCTCGCCGTGAAAATGGCGATCGCCACCTCGATGGCCACCATCATCTTCACCTCGGTCTCGAGTGTGCGTGCGCACCACAAAAAGAAAGCGGTTCGCTGGGACCTGGTCAAAGGCTTGGCCCCCGGCATCGTGATCGGCAGCCTGATTGGCAGCATGGGAATTTTTGCCTTTGTCAAAGGCGCTTCGCTGGCTTTGTTCTTCGCGGCCTTTGTTGGCTTTTCTGCCACGCAGATGTTTCTGGACAAAAAGCCTGCACCGACTCGACAGATGCCCGGTTTCACGGGCCAGTTGGGCGCCGGTGGCTTGATCGGTTTGTTGTCCGGTTTGGTGGGCGCAGGTGGCGGCTTCATCAGCGTGCCCTTCATGACCTGGTGCAATGTGGCCATCCACAATGCGGTGGCCACCAGTGCGGCGCTGGGCTTTCCGATTGCCCTGGCCAATGTGGCGGGCTACATCGTCAGTGGCCAAACCGTGCAAAACCTGCCCGATCACTCGTTTGGCTACCTGTGGCTGCCCGCCCTGGTGGTCATTGCCGTGTGCAGCGTCACCATGGCCCCGGTGGGTGCGAGCACGGCCCACAAACTGCCCGTCAAACAGCTCAAGCGCGTGTTCGCCAGCATTCTGTATGTGCTGGCCGCTTACATGCTCTACAAAGGTTTGAGCGCTTGATGCTTTCGCCTCCGGCTATTTGAGCTGGATGCTGCCCGTCACATTGATCGTCACACGGGACTGTCCGGCCTGAGCGGGAATCGGCATGGGGGAAGGCGCTGCATCCATCTGCGCCGAGACCATTCGCAGCTGGGGATGCTCGCCCGAAGTCTCCTGCTGGGTCACTCGGACTTCGCGCAGACCGTAAGTGCCAAAACCAAAGCTGGTCGCCAGCGCACTGGCACGTGACTGGAATTGCGCCACGGCCTGCCCCTGAATGCGCTCCTCGGTCTGGCGCTTGAGTTCGGGACTGACTTCCCATTGCACCTGGCTGACGGTCATGCCTTGCACACGCCCTGCCACCGAAGTGATGCGATCGAGGTCTCGACCTTGCAGCACCAGTTCGGCCACGCCAGTCCAACCATTGGTTTTGCCATCACGGCCATAACGCGGAGAGACTGACAGCTGGCCTGTGCTGACATCGAGCAAGCCCGCTTGGGCCGAAGCTTGGGCCATGGCCAATGCAGATGCCAGCTGAGTCTTGATCTGCTTTTGTACCGTGGCAGCATCGGCACCTTCTTTTTGCGTCGCCAAAGTCATGACCAACCAGTCCTGTGTCACTTGCGCAGAAGCCGATGCACTCAAATGCACGATTTGGGCGCCTTGCGCAGGCACACTCTGACTGGCGGAACTTTGAGCCTGGACCACGGTACTGCACAAAGCCACCAAGAGTGCGGCAGACAAGCTGTTGAAATTTCGCATGAACATCTCGCAGAAAAATGAGGTGCCCATTGTCAGAGTCCCAGCTCATCCCCCAGGCATCGGACGCATCAGGGTGGTATCAGGGTGTAACGCACCACGGCGCCTGGTCATGCACCAAGCCCATCCACAAAGCCCAGGACGACATGGCGACCAAGGCCAAACCGGCCAAGCGCACGCCCCATGCACCGTCACCCACCGATTGCAAACGCAAGAGCAACCAAGGCCCCGTCCACAAACTCAAACTGGAACCCACCGCAAAAAATGCCATGCTGACAGCGCCATTCAAAGGATCACCCGCCAAGGCGGCCACCATCAATGCCGAATAGAGCAAACCACACGGCATGAGAGCCCACAACATGCCGATAAGCCCAGGTGCTGCAGCGCCTGAGCGTTGGTGAAAAGCGCGCACCCTCCCCCACAGGCCTCGAGCCGCAGCGTCCAGCCACACCGGTTGCCGCGCTTGCACCACCAACACCAAACCCAAAGCCACGGCCGACAGGTGAAGCAAGGTCCACAGAGGTCGCAAAGCTGCAGACTGTGTGGTCAGCCAACCCAGCCCCTGCACGCTGTAGGCTGCTGCGGCGCCCAAAAGCGAATAGCCCAACAAACGGCCAATTTGAAATGACCACAGCGCCCGCAGGCGTTGTGCGCCGGCTGCTTGCCCCAGCCCCGCGCAAGCCGCGCCGCACATGGCCACGCAATGGGGGCCACCCAAGACCCCCATCATCAAACCGGTGATGGCCAAAGAAGTTTGCATGCGCTGTCCCGGCTGCATTCAATGCAGCCCATGGCGTCGATCCTAGCTCAGATGATTTTGGAAAAGCGCGTGCGGTTGCGATCGGCTTGCACGTAACGGTCAAACACCATGGCCACGCCCCGCACAAAAAACCATCCCATGGCGGTCACCTGAATGCCGGTCTCGCTCAGCTGCACCAAGCCTTGCGCTTGCAGGGTCTCCAGTTGCGCCAATTCGTTGGCAAAGTATTTTTTGAAGTCAACCAACCAAGCCAGGTTGATCGACTCGAACTGCAACTGCCCTTGGCACATCAGCGCCATGATCACGGCGCGGCGGATCAGATCGTCACGCGTCAGGGCCAAGCCCCGCACCACAGGCAAATGACCTTGGTCGAGCAGGTCGCAATACTCTTCCATGGTCTTGGCGTTCTGGCTGTATGTGGCGCCGACACGGCCGATGGAGGAAACGCCCAAGGCGATCAAATCGCAATCGGCCTGGGTGCTGTAGCCTTGGAAATTGCGGTGCAAGCGCCCTTGCCGCTTGGCCACCGCCAAGGCGTCGCCCGGCAAGGCGAAGTGGTCCATGCCGATGTAGACATAACCGGCGTCGGTGAACGCATCCAGCGAGCGTGACAGCATCGCCACCTTGGCCCCACCCGATGGCAGTTCAGCCGCATGGATGCGCCGCTGCGGCTTGAAACGCTCGGGCAAATGCGCGTAGGCATACAGCGCAATCCGGTCCGGTCTGAGCTCATTGACCTGGGCCAAAGTGCGCTCAAACGACTCGGGGGTCTGCAAGGGCAGTCCGTAGATCAAATCGACGTTGACGGACTCAAAACCCAGGCGCCGCGCTGCGGCCACCAGTTCAAACACCTGCTGCGCAGGCTGGACGCGGTGCACAGCTTTTTGCACCGCTGGGTCAAAGTCCTGCACCCCAAAGCTCAAGCGGTTAAAGCCCAGCTCTGCCAACACGGCCAGACGCTTTTCGTCCACCGTGCGGGGATCGACTTCGACGGAATACTCCCCCCCGGGCACCAACTCGAAATGGCGGCGCAGCATGTGCATCAGCTCGCGCAGTTCGTCGTCACTCAAGAAGGTGGGCGTGCCGCCGCCCAAGTGCAGTTGACTGACCGACTGGCCCATGCCCAGGTGGGCGGTGTGCAGTTCCACCTCGCGCGTGAGGTAACGCAGATAGGTCTCGGCGCGGTCCTTGTGCTTGGTGATGATCTTGTTGCAGGCGCAGTAGTAGCACAGCGATTCGCAAAACGGGATGTGCACGTACAAGGACAGGGGCGTGACCTTGCCAATGGCGCTTGATGCGCGTTGGTCCAAGGCTTGCAGATAGTCGGTTTCGCCAAACGCTTCCACAAAGCGGTCCGCTGTGGGGTAGGAGGTGTAACGCGGCCCAGGGACATCGAATCGTGTCAACAAATCAGGCGTGATGAGGGACATGAGCCCACCCTTTAATCAAATCGTGTTCAGAACAGCGTGTACTTTGACTGTAAGCGCCACGCCGTGTGTTGACGCAAGTCAATCTTCTTAAGGGTTAACTGTGATTTTTGTCGGTTTACAGGTATACCCTGACGAGTAGCTCAGTTTTCGTATTAAGCTCAAGTCTTGATCCAAGGCAAGAAGTTTTTTGTCAATGACGAGATAAGACCATGAACCCACAAGCCATCAAAGTCGCCTGCTCCAACTGCAACCTCCGCGAGTTGTGCATGCCCGTGGGCTTGAGCGATCAAGACATGACCCGCTTGGACGAATTGGTGGCCGTGCGCCGCAAGGTCAAACGCGGCAGCACCTTGTTCACCAACGGCGAGAAATTCACCTCGCTTTACGCCATCCGCACGGGCTTTTTCAAAACCTGTCTGGCCACCGAAGACGGTCGTGACCAAGTGACCGGTTTCCAAATGGCGGGCGAAATCATTGGTCTGGACGGCATCGTGAACGACCAGCACACCTGCGATGCGGTGGCCCTGGAAGACGCCGAAGTTTGCGTCATGCCTTTTGACCGCATCGAAGAGCTCTCACGCGAGGTCAACGCCTTGCAGCACCATGTGCACAAAATCATGAGCCGCGAGATCGTGCGCGAGCATGGTGTGATGCTGCTCTTGGGCAGCATGCGTGCCGAAGAACGGCTGGCCGCATTCTTGTTGAACCTGGTGCAACGCTTGCACGCCCGAGGTTTTTCTCAATCCGAGTTGGTCTTGCGCATGACCCGCGAAGAAATCGGCAGCTACCTGGGCCTCAAGCTCGAGACCGTGAGCCGGACTTTTTCCAAGTTTGTGGAAGAAGAGATCGTGGAAGTCAAACAGCGCCATGTGCGCATCTTGAGCACCGAAGGCCTGCAACGCCTGGTGAACAACCAGGCCCATTGCGAATAAGCCGCCCGGCCCCTGCGGGCCTTTGCGTTCAGCAGCAGCCGGAGCCGTCCCGGGCGCAATCGGCTGGACGTTGATCAGGCTCGACGGGGCAGCGGTTCACCTCAAAAGGCGACATGGACAGCAGCGTGGTCAAGCCGCTGGAGACCATGGTCAACACCCAGAACGCGAAGAAAGACAGGGTGTAAACCGCTTGTCGCGACAAGGCCAAGGGATGGCCAAACCACTCCAGGTCTTGGGGGTCCACCAGACCAAACACCAGCACTTCCAACAAGCCCGCCACCAAAAAGGCAGGCCACGCGATCCACATCATTCTTTTTGCAAACATCTTTGTCTCCTTGGCAGCCTCAGGGCTTGGTGGCTGTTTTGGCGGGGGGCAGCTCGCCGGTGGCCGCATGGTTACGGGCCTGCAACGCCGGCGCCAAGGCATTGCCAGCGCCTTTGGCCTCGGTGATCTGCTCTTGGGTGGACAAAACGGGGTCTTGTCCGTGGGCTGCCAGGTAAAAGGTCACAAAACTGGCCACCACCACCACGAGTGGGCCTGCAATGACCATCCACACGTGGCCATAAGACCACCAGCGGCGAGATGTTGGGGTCAGGGTGTTGGACATGGGATACCTTTTTTCAAAATTCAACGGGGCACGAGGAAGACCGATTTTTCTGTCAGCTCGCTGCTCGACTGGCCTTGTTCGTCAGACGACTGGATGCGAAATTCAATGGGGTGAGAGCCAGGTTCCGCAGCATCGTAAGGCACTTGGACCCGCACCGAGACCCAGCGCGATTCGGTCGACTTGACTAGAACGTTGCTGTCGGTGGCCATGTCGACGCCACGCAGGCCATCCACACTCAGGTGGTACTGCATCGTTTTTTCGGCCGCATTCATGATCTGCAAGCGGTAGACGTTTTCGATTTTGCCGCCCGCCACAATGCGCGCCAAAGAAGCCCGGTCACGGACCACGTCCACCTTGAAGGGCTTGCGCAAACTCAAGCTGGTCAACAGCGCCACGATCACCACCGTGAGGATGCCAATGTACAAAATCACACGCGGACGGAACACATGGCGCAGGGTTTGTTCCTGGGTCCATTTGTTTTTCATCGCGTTTTCGGTCGAGTACTTGACCAAGCCTCGGGCGTAGCCCACCTTGTCCATGACGGTGTCGCACACATCGGCGCAAGCGCCACAGCCAATGCATTCGTATTGCAGGCCTTTGCGGATGTCGATGCCCGTGGGGCAGACCTGCACGCACAAACTGCAGTCCACGCAAGCGCCCAAACCCAGCGCTGCAGGATCGGCTTTTTTGGACCGTGCGCCACGGGGTTCACCGCGCTCGGCGTCGTAGGTCACGATCAAAGTGTCTTTGTCGAACATGGCGCTTTGAAAGCGCGCATAGGGGCACATGTATTTGCACACTTGCTCGCGCATGAAGCCGGCATTGCCATAGGTGGCCAAGGCATAAAAGAAGACCCAGAAGATTTCCCAAGAGCCCATGTTGCCGAGGAAAAACTCCATGCCCAGCAGCTTGATGGGCGTGAAATAGCCCACAAAGGTGAAGCCCGTCCACATCGCAATGGCGAGCCACACCAAGTGCTTGTAGCATTTTTTGACCAGCTTCTCGAGCGTCATGTTCGTGGCGTCCAGACGCATGCGTGCGCTGCGATCGCCTTCTACTTTGCGCTCCACCCACAAGAAAATTTCGCTGTACACCGTTTGTGGGCAGGCATAACCACACCACAGTCGGCCAGCCACGGCCGTGAACAAAAAGAGCGAGAAAGCCGAGATCACCAAGATCGCGGTCAGGTAAATGAAGTCCTGCGGGTAGAGGACAAAACCAAAAATATAGAAACGGCGTGCGCCCAAATCAAAGAGCACCGCTTGGCGTTGACCCCACTCGAGCCAGGGCAAGCCGTAAAAAACCAGTTGTGTCAGCACCACCATGACCCAGCGCCATTTGGCAAAAATGCCTTGCACGCTGCGGGGGTAGATTTTCTGTGTCGCGGCATAGAGCGACACCATCTGCACATCGTCCTCGCTTGCATCGTTCACGGGAACGATGGGAACGATCTTGCGAGGCGATTTTTCTTCGGAGTTCAAAACGCGTACTTTCAAAAAACAAGACACCCGCCGGGGGGTGTCTTGATTCAAAGCTTACTGGGCTGCTGCGGGCTTGTTCGACAAGCCCCACACATAGGAAGCCAACACATGGATCTGGCCTTCCGTCAACTTCGAAGCCTGGGCGGGCATCTGGTTGACCTTGCCGTTGTTGATCATGTTGACGATGGCGTTTTCACCCCAGCCGTGCAACCAGACATCGTCGGTCAAGTTGGGCGCACCCATGGTCTGGTTGCCTTTGCCGTCCATACCGTGGCAGGCCGCACAAGCCCCGAACTTGGACTTGCCCAAAGAAGCACGCAGGGAGTCATGGGGGCTGCCCGACAGGCTGAGCACATAGTGGGCCACGTTGCGCACGTCTTCTGGTGTGCCCACTGCGGCGGCCATGGGCGGCATCTGACCGACACGGCCTTGGACCAAGGTTTCCTTGATCTTGTCGGGCGCACCGCCGTGCAACCAGTCGCCATCGCTCAGGTTCGGAAAGCCTTTGCTGCCGCGGGCGTCAGAGCCGTGGCACTGGGCGCAGTTGTTCATGAACAAACGGTCGCCAATGGCCATGGCCTGGGGGTCTTTGGACACTTCTTCGGCCGACATGCCTGCGAACTTGGCGTACAAAGGCGCCACTTCCGCATTGGCCTTGGCCACTTCCGCGTCGTATTGACCAGCGGACGTCCAACCGAACTTGCCAGCGTTGTTGCCAGCGCCGGGGTACATGGCCAGATAAATGAACGCAAACACGATGGTGATGATGAACAAACCCACCCACCAGCGAGGCAGCGGATTGTTCATTTCACGCAGGTCACCGTCCCACACGTGGCCGGTGGTGTTGTCGTTGGCTGTCATGGCCTTGGCTTTGCCGCTGAACCAAAGCAGGATCAAGCAGGCAATGATGCTGACAAGCGAAATGCCGGCCACATACAAGTGCCAGAAATTGCTGATGAAGTCACTCATATCGATTCCTTTAATTTTTTATGGGCTGAGGACAGTTCAGTCATCCTGACGAAACGGCAATTGCGCGGCTTCGTCGAAGTTGGCCTGGTTGCGGCGTGACATGGCCCACCACAAGATGCCGATGAACACGGCAAAAGTGATGACGGTCACGATGGAGCGCAGGGTATTGATGTCCATTTGTGCCTCCATTTATTTGCGGTGAATGCCCAACACTTGCAGGTAGGCGATCACGGCGTCCAACTCGGTTTTGTCCTTGACGTCGTCTGTGGCCTTGGCGATTTCCTCGTCGCTGTAAGGCGCGCCCAATGTACGCAGACCTTTCATGTGGGCTGGCAAACTGGCGCCGTCCACCGGGGTCTTGGCCAACCAGGCGTAGGCAGGCATGTTGGACTCGGGCACCACGTCACGGGGGTTGGTCAAGTGGATGCGGTGCCATTCGTCGCTGTAACGGCCGCCCACGCGGGCCAAGTCAGGCCCTGTGCGCTTGGAGCCCCACTGGAAGGGGTGGTCGTACACGAATTCGCCGGCCACCGAGTAAGGGCCGTAACGCAGGGTTTCAGCGCGGAAAGGACGGATCATCTGCGAGTGGCAGTTGTAGCAACCTTCACGCACATACACATCACGACCGGCCACCTGCAGTGCGGTGTAGGGCTTGAGGCCTTCCACCGGCTGGGTGGTGGACTTCTGAAAGAACAGGGGCACGATCTCGACCATGCCGCCAAACAGCAGCACGATCAGGATCAGCACAATCATCAAGAAGTTGTTGGTCTCGATTTTTTCGTGGGAGAGACCGCCCGATTTTTTGTTTTCAGCCATGTTTTATTTCTCCTCAGGCGTGGGCCGTCAAGCTGGGAATCTGAACTTCAACCGAGCGGCCTTGTGTGGCCGTCTTGATCGTGTTCCACAGCATGACCACCATGCCACCCAGGTACAACAAGCCGCCCAGCAGACGCAAGACATAGAAGGGGAAAGTGGCTTTGACCGATTCCACGAAGGTGTAGGTCAAGGTGCCGTCCGCGTTGACAGCGCGCCACATCAGGCCTTGCATCACACCGGCGATCCACATCGCAGCGATGTAAATCACGATGCCGATGGTGGCGGTCCAAAAGTGCAGTTCAATGGCTTTGACGCTGTACATCTTCTTTTGGCCGAACAGGCGGGGAATCAGGTAGTA
>NKIO01000076.1 GCA_002255935.1 Comamonadaceae bacterium PBBC2 | reverse complement strand
CCGAGGACGAGCACGACAAGCGCGCATCGCTGCCCATGTCGGGGTCGTAGCGCAAACCTTGGCGTGCACCTTGGGCGCGGGCCACCCAGGTCAGGCGCTCGCCGTCGACCACCGAGAGGCGCACCAGCTCGCCCGACACCTCGGCCAAGCGGTTGAGCAGGGGCTGGGCAATGTCCACGATGCCGCTGTTGCTCAGGTAGCTCAGGCCCATGGAGACCAGTTTGGTGGTCAGCAGGTAGTCGCCGTGGCCGCGTGTCTGGCGCACATAGCCCAGGCGCACCAGGTCGGTCAGCAGGCGGTGCGTGCCGCTGCGCGGGATGTCGAGCTGATCTGCAATGGCCGCCAGCTCGAGGCCTTCGCCGTGTTGCGAGAGCAATTCGAGGATGCTCAAAGTCCGTTCGAGAACGCCGCTCATGTGGGATTCCTTGACGCCGAGAAGGCCGGGCAGGTTTGACGTTGACCGCTGCGCGCCGCTTGCAGCAAGGCCAAGGTGGCTTGCAACGTGCGCCAGCCGTCCAGTGCCGAGCAGATGGGGGGGTCGCGCCGCTCGGCCACCGCGCGAAAGTGCCGCAATTGCTGAACGTAGACATCGGTGTCGTGCACACGGCTTTGTTCGCGCACCATTTCGCGGTGCCAATGGCGCTCGCCGGGGTAGCGCCACAAGTCCAAATCGGGCAGCGAGAGCGAGCCCTGCGTGCCCGACAAAAAGTGCGACTGCACATTTTGGCGGGGGTATTGGCCTTGCTCGCCGGCACAAAAATCCCAGCACCAAGGCGAGGCGGTGGTGTCGGACACCGTCATCACCGCTTGCGTGCCGCTGGCAAATTCGAGCAAGGCCGCACCGGTGTCTTCGACTTCAAAACCGCGCACCGCGCTGGACAGGCTGCCTTGCACCGCACGCACTTCGCCCAGCAGGTACACCAGCATGTCGATGTCGTGGATCAGGTTGATCAGTACCGGCCCGCCACCGGCTTGGCGGCGCCAGGGCACATCGAAGTAGGCCTCGGGCTTGTAGAAGTTGGCCATCACGTTGGCGCTGAGCACCTGACCCAGGCGACCGTCGGCAACGATTTGACGGGCCCTTTGCAAGATCGGGTTGTGGCGGCGGTGGTGCCCCACCAGCACCGGCACGCCGGTGTCTTGCGCGATCTGGATCAGCCGCTCGGCAGCGGCCAGCGTGTCGGCCACCGGTTTTTCAATCAGCACCGCGATGCCCCGCGCCATGCAGTCGGCGGCCACCTCCACATGGGTGGCGTTGGGGGTGGCGATCACCACGCCTTGGGGCCGGGTGGCTTCCAGCAGGGCATGGTGGTTTTCAAAGGTGGGGATGTTGCGCTCGGCACACCACTGGCGAGCCGCCTCGCCCGGCTCGGCCACACCCACCAGAGCGAACTCCGGTGTTTTCAGGATGCGCTCGATGTGCGTCCGGCCAATCACGCCAGCGCCAATCACGGCCAGAGGGAACTTGTGCATGGGTGTTGTTGCGTGTGCAGTGGGGTGCGTCGATGGCCAGAGTATATTGATTTTTGGAAATAAATTCAAAAGTGGAATGAAATTCCGTTTTTATGTATCATCGCGGCCATGAACCCGACACAGCCCTTGCACCTTGACGGCGCTTCGCGCATCCATTTCATCGTGGGCGACCCGATTGCCCAGGTCAAATCGCCCTCGGGTGTGAGCCAGGCTTTTCAGGCCGCAGGACTCAATGCGGTGTGCATCCCGGCCCATGTGGCCCCGGCCGATCTGGCGGTTTGGACAGCGGGTGTATCGCTGTGCAAAAACGTGGACGGCATCATCGTCACCGTGCCGCACAAATTCGCTTACTTTGAGCTGTGCGCCACGACTTCGGACCGGGGCGCATTTTTGAAATCCATCAACACCTTGCGCCGCAACCCCGATGGCCGCTGGCATGGCGACATGTTCGATGGCCTGGGCTATGTGAAAGCCTTGGCGCTCAAGGGTTGCCGCCTGCAGGGCCAAAAGGCATTGCTGGTGGGCGCTGGTGGTGCCGGCTCGGCCATTGCGTATTCGCTGGCCACGGGCGGCGTGCGCGAGTTGGCCATCCACGACGAAGACAGGGCTCGGCGCGACGCGCTGGTGCAGCGCCTGGCCTCGCTGGGGCAGTGCACCGTGGTGGCCGGCAGCAGCGACCCCACAGGTTTTGACATCGCGATCAACGCCACACCGATCGGCATGCAAGCGGGTGACCCGTACCCGATCGATGTGAGCCGCTTCACACCGGACATGTGGGTGGGCTGTGTGATCACCGCGCCCGCCGTGACGCCGATGATCGCCGCTGCGCGGGCGCTGGGTTGCCCCACCCTCACGGGCACGGAGATGTTTGCGCAGGTGAAAGACCTGATGGTCGAATTTTTGATGGGGGCCTGAGATGCACGTGTTGAAAAACGGTCTGGCGGGTTTGCAAGACGGCAGCGAATTTGACCTGGTGGTCATCGGTGCGGGCGGTGCGGGCTTGTCGGCGGCGGTGTTTGCCGCCATCGATGGCGCCAAGGTGCTGGTGGTCGAGCGCACCGAGTTCGTGGGCGGCACCACCGCCTGGTCGGCGGGCACCACCTGGGTGCCGGGCACCCACCATGCTGCAGCCGTCAACCCCAGCGACAAGCTGGCAGACGTGACGACTTACCTGAACCACGCGGTGGGCGCGCAAGCGCCTGCCGCTTTGCGCGAAGCCTTTTTGAAGCACGGCGGCGATGCTGTGGCCAAAATCGAAGCGCACTCGACCATGAAATACCGGCCTTACCCCAAGCACCCGGACTACATCAGCGACCTGCCCGGCTCGACCTTGAATGGCCGCGCTTTGGAGCCTGTGCCTTTTGATGGCCGTTTGCTGGGTGAACTCTTCCCGCTGCTGCGCCCACCCATCCCCGAGTTCACCGTGCTCGGCGGCATGATGGTGGACCGCACCGACATCAACCACTTGCTGGCGATGACGAAGTCTTGGGCATCGCTCAAGCACTCGCTGCGCATCCTGGGCCGTCACCTGCGAGATCGCTTGAGCCATGCCCGAGGCACACGCTTGGTGATGGGCAACGCCTTGGTAGGGCGCTTGTTGCATGGCTTGTCGCAGCATGGTCATGCCACGCTGGCGCTGAAAACCTCGGTCGATGCGCTGGAGCGTGACGCCAATGGCCGTGTGGTGGCGGTGCGCTTGAGCAGCGCCACCGGCAAGGCCCGTGTGTTGGCCAAGCATGGCGTGGTGTTGGCCAGTGGCGGCTTCAACCGTGACCCGGCCTTGCGTGCACAGAAGTTGCCCGGCATTCCCGCGGATTGGTGCCCCGCTGCACCCGGCCACACCGGGGAGGCGCTGGCTTTGGCGCGGGGCTTGGGTGCCGTCGAAGGGCAGGGCGCACAAAGCCCGGCCTTCTGGGCGCCCGTGTCTTTGCGCCAACGTGCCGATGGCAGCACCGCGGTGTTCCCGCATTTCGTGATGGACCGCGCCAAGCCCGGCATGATCACCGTCAACCAGGCGGGCGAGCGCTTTGTCAACGAGAGCACGTCTTACCACCTGTTTGCGCTGGGCATGCGGGCGGCCCAGCAAGCCGTTCCTGCTTACATGGTGGCCGATGCCAAAGCCTTGCGCCAATACGGCATGGGCATGGTGCGCCCCGGTGGCAAGGGGCTGGCCCCGTTCTTGGCCGACGGCTACTTGACCGAAGCCGCCAGCCTGCAAGCGCTGGCCGACAAGTTGGGCATCCTAGCTTCGGGTTTGGCCCAAGCGGTGGCCGACAACAACGCTTTTGCCCAAACCGGTGTGGACAGCCAGTTCCAACGCGGCGAGACGGCGTATCAACAGAACATTGGCGACGCCGCAGCCGGTGGCCGCAACCCCAATTTGGGGGCGATCAGCGAAGGGCCTTATTACGCCGTCAAGCTCTACCCCGGCGACATTGGCGCGGCGCAAGGCCTGCAGACCAACGAACACGCACAGTTGCTCAATGCGCAAGGGCAAGTCATCGAGGGCTTGTACGCCGTGGGCAACGACATGAACTCCATCATGGGCGGTGTGTACCCCGCCCCCGGCATCACGATTGGCCCGGGCCTGGTGTTTGCCTATTTGGCGGCCCGTCATGCCTTGGCCTCGCCCATGGCCCTCGGGTCTAACCCCTAATACGTACGTTCATCGCACGTTTTTGTTCGGTGATTGACCCTTCTGTCCCAGCCGGCCGGTGATGCGTATGGAAATGACCACTACATTTTCAGCACCTTGCCCAGCATGGCAAAACGTTTTTCAACCCACTGGCCGTGCAAGCTGGCCTGATTCCACCCAAGAGGAGACCTCTGTGAAAGCTACCCTGAAAACCCTGGCCGTCTGTGCCGCCTTGGCCGTGTCTGGCCTGGCCCAAGCCCAAGACCAAGACATCAAGATCGCCAACATCGTCGAACTCTCTGGCCCCGGCACCACTGCGGGCACCGTGTTCAAAAACGGCGTGGAACTGGCCATCAAGGAAATCAACGCCGCTGGCGGCATCTTGGGCAAGAAAATCAGCTACACCACAGAAGACACCCAGACCAACCCCGGCGTGGCCAAGGGCTTGACGCAAAAAGCGGTGGACAACGACACCTTCGCCATTTTTGGCCCCGTGTACTCCGGCTCCATCATGGTCTCCATGGCCGAATCCAAGCGCGGCGAAACACCCAACTTCACCGGTGGTGAAGCCGCTGCGATCACGGCGCAAGGCAACCCTTATGTGTTCCGCACCGCCTTCGGCCAAAGCGTGTCTTTCCCCAAGCTGGCCAAGTTCATCAATTCCAAAGCCAAGACCTTGGCCATCGTTTATGTGAACAACGACTTCGGCAAAGGCGGTCGTGACACCCTGACCAAGTTGCTCGAAGGCACTTCCACCAAGGTGGTGGCCGACATCTCGACCGACGCCGGTCAAGTGGACTTCTCTGCGGCTGTTTTGAAGGCCAAGCAGACCGATGCCGACGCGATCTTCGTGTACACCAACGAAGAAGAGTCGGCCCGTGCCCTGCGCGAGTTCCGCAAGCAAGGCGTCAAGAAAATGCTGATCGGCGAGACCACGCTGACGGGCCAGAAAGTGATCGAGTTGGCCGGTGAATCCGCCAACGGCGCACTGGCCCACGTGGGCCTGACGGTCGATGCCCCAGCGTTCAAGGCCTTCGGTGCCAAGTACAAGGCCGAATACAAGTCCGAGTCGGACCACAACGGCATCAAGGGCTACACCGGCATGTACGTGCTCAAGGCCGCGATGGAAAAAGTCGGCAAGATCGACCGCAAAGCCACGGCCGCTGCGATCCGCAACAGCTGCTTCAGCGCCAAGCAACACCCCGGCATCCTGATGGACGTGTGCTTTGACGACAAAGGCGATCTGGACCGCGAAAGCTTCCTGATCGAGGTGAAGAACGGTCACCCTGTGATCAACGCCACCTTGCCCCCTTTGAACGCGAAGAAATAATCTGCGTTGGTGAATCAAGGCGGGCTCCTGTGGAGCCCGCCTTTTTTCAGGCCAGTCGGGCCGATCCAGCCCGCGCAGGCGGCTTTTCATGCCTGCCCCCCGTTTTCGGAGTTCACCCATGACCGACTTTTTACAACTCTTTTTCAGTGGCTTGGCCACCGGCAGCATTTATGCGCTGGCGGCTTTGGGCTTCACCTTGCTGTGGCAAGCGTCCGGCACCATCAACTTCGCGCAAGGCGAATTCGTGATGCTGCCCGCCTTCATGATGGTGATGCTGATGGGCTCGGGCCTGTCGCTGTATTTCGCTTTCGCTTTGACCATCGTGCTGTCGGTCGTGATTTTGGGTTGGCTGTTCAAGCGCGGTCTGGTGGACCCCCTGTTCAAGTACGGCATGATGCCGATCGTCGTGGCCACCATCGGCCTGTCGATCGCCATGCGCAACGGTGTGCGTGCCGGCTACAGCGCCGAGCCGCAACCTTTCCCCCAAGTGTTTCCTGATGTGATTTTTGACGCGGCCGGGGTGACCTTCTCGGCCGGTGACGTGGGCACCTTTGTCTTTGCCATGGTGCTGGTGCTGGTGACGCAGGCTTTCCTGAGCAAAACCGTCACGGGCCGTGCCATGCAGGCCGTGGCGCAAAACACCGAAAGCGCTTCGGTGCTGGGCATCAATGTGCCACGCATGATTTTCTACACCTTTGCCATCAACGCGATCTTGGCCGCCGCTGCGGCTTTGCTGGTGACGCCCACTTATCTGGCCAAGTTCGACATGGGCGAGGGCTTGGGCAACAAGGCCTTCTTTGCGGCCATCATTGGCGGCTTCAACAACTCGCGCGGTGCGCTGGTGGGCGGCTTGCTGGTGGGGGTGTGTGAGAACCTGGCTGCCGCCTACATCTCGCCCGCCTACAAAGACGCGGTGGCCTTGATCATTTTCATGGTCGTGATCCTGTTCAAGCCCCAAGGCCTGCTCGGCAAGAAAGAGGAGCGCAAAGTATGAAAAAGCTCAATCTGTTGTTTGCGCTGGTCGTTTTGGCGGCGCTCATCATCGTGCCCAATTTCCTCAAGAACTACGGCATCCACATGTTCACCACCTGGCTGGTGTTCATCATCGCGACCATGGGCCTGAACCTCACCGTGGGTTACGCCGGTCAAAAGTCGCTGGGTCACGCCGCCTTCTTTGGCATCGGTGCCTACACCGTGGCCATCTTCCTCAAGGCCGGCTTGAGCTTTTGGCTCGGCCTGCCGGTGGCGGCCTTGTTTTGCTTTGTGGTCGGTCTGGCCCTGGGCTTTCCGGCCCTGCGTGTGCAGACCATCTATCTGGCCTTTGCCACACTGGGTTTCAACACCGCTTTGTGGCTGGTGATGCGCAACGAAGAGTGGCTGACTGGCGGCACCTTTGGCATCAACAACATCGCACGGCCCAGTTTGGGCGGCATCAGCTTCGATGGCAATTTGGCGTATTACTACCTGGTGCTGGGCTTCACCATCGTGCTGGCGCTGCTTTTGTGGGGCTTGCTGCGCTCGCCCTGGGGCAAGGCCTTCACGGCGCTGCGCGACAACGCGATCCGCGCCGAGAGCTTGGGCATCGACACCCGCAGCTACACCTTGCTGAGCTTCGCGATTGGCGCGGTGTACGCCGGAGTGGCCGGTGGCCTGTATGCCTCGCAAGTGCAGTTCATTGACCCGGCTTTGTTCACCGTGGGCGCGTCCATCATGATGTACCTGATGGTGGTGGTCGGCGGCCCGGGTTACTTCCTGGGTCCAGTTCTCGGCTCAGCGGTCGGCGTGGTCTTGCCCGAGTGGCTGCGCTTTGCGCAAGCTTGGTATTTGTTTGTTTTTGGTGCCGCCGTGGTGATGCTCATGATCTGGCTGCCCGATGGTTTGCTCAGCATTCCTGACCGCCTCAAGGCGCGCCGCCAATCGCGAGAGGCATCGGCTGCCCGCGCTGCCCAAGGAGTCAAAGCATGAGCCAGCCCGTCCTCAAAGTCACCAACATGAAGAAGGCCTACGGCGCGATCCAAGCCGTGGGCGGTGTGTCCTTCGAAGTGCGCCCTGGCGAGATCTTCGGCGTGATCGGCCCCAACGGTTCGGGCAAGACCACCTTGTTCAACAGCATGCTGGGTCAGATCACCCCCGACGAGGGCAAGATCGAACTCAAGGGTCAGGACGTGACCACCCTCGGCCCACTGGAGTTGAACCGCCGTGGCGTGGGCCGCACCTTCCAGACCCTGCAGGTGTTTGGCAAGATGACCGTGCGCGACAACCTGATCGTGGCCGCGCAAGAGCACCAAGGCAGCATGTTCAGCCGCATGTTTGCGCCCACCGATTCCGGTCTGGGCGCCAAGGCCGATGCGCTGATCGACCAGTTCCACATCCGCCATGTGGCCGACAAAAAGGCCGGCGAGCTCAGCTACGGCCAGCAAAAGCTGGTGGACATCGCCATGGCCTTCATGAGCGAGCCCGATCTGGTCTTGCTCGACGAGCCCTGTGCCGGTGTGAACCCGTCCTTGGTGGGCGGCATCAGCACCTTGCTCAAAGAGCTGAACCAGACGCGCAAAGGCAGCTTCGTGGTGATCGAGCACAACATGGACTTCGTGATGGACCTGTGCCACCGCATCATGGTGATGGTCGAGGGCCAGGTGTTGGCCATCGGCACGCCCGACGAAATCCGCGCCAACAAGCAGGTGCTGGACGCCTATTTGGGGAACTGACATGACCGCAACAAACGACACCTGCATCGAATTCGACGACGTGGTCGCGGGTTACAAGGATTTCATGATCCTGAACAACCTGTCTTTCAAAGTGCCCAAAGGCTCGATCACGCTCTTGATCGGCCCCAACGGCGCGGGCAAATCCACCGTGCTCAAAACCCTGTTCGGCTTGCTCAAGCCCCGTCAGGGCAAGGTCTTGCTCAATGGCAAAGACATCACCGGCGCCACCCAAAAAGCGTTGCTGGCCGATGGCATTGCTTTTGTGCCCCAGGGCCGCAACCTGTTTGGGCAACTGAGCGTGTATGAAAACCTGGAGCTGGGCGGCATCACTTTGGGCATGAAGACCACCCATGAACGCATCCCAGAAGTGCTGGAGTTTTTCCCCCGCGTCAAAGAGCGCATGAACTCGCGTGCCTCGGCCTTGTCGGGCGGCGAGCAAAAGCAGCTGGAAATCGGTCGCGCTTTGCTGCTGCGTCCCAAAGTGCTGTTGATCGACGAGCCCTCGATTGGCCTGTCGCCCATCGTGGTGCAAGACGTGTTCAAGCTGCTGCGCAAGCTGGCCGACCAGGGCACCACCGTGCTGATGGTCGAGCAAAACGTCAAGAGCGCACTCAAGTACTCGGACAACGCCATTGCGCTGGAGTCGGGCCGCTTGGTGCTCTACAAATCGGCCGCCGAAATTTTGGCCGATCCACAAATGGAGCGCTTGTTTTTGGGCGGTGCGCACACCACCTCGGCCGCTGCGGTTTGAGGCGATTGGGCGTTGGCGACAAGGGGCCTCAGGGCCCCTTGGGTCATGGCGCTGTGAATCTGGGCGATCCCCGCGACCCCCAAATCTGAAACGACAGGCCTTGGATGTCCACCAAGCTGCCGTCTTGCACCCGCAGCAATTGCTGCGTTTCCGCAGGAAAGGCGATCGGGTCGCTGCTCAGCCCCACAAAAGTGGGCCCCAAGCCCAACCAAAGCGGCAAGCCTGAACACGCGCCGATGATGCGCTGCGCCTGTCCTTGAAAAAGAACGGCCAGGGCATAGGGCCCCTGAACCAGAGCGAGCGCCCGCTGCACCGCTTGCGCGGCATCGCCTTGATGGGTGGCATCGATGATGTGGGCCATGCACTCGCTCTGGGCATGGCTGCGCAAGGCATAAAAACGTTGCGCCAAGACAGCGCGCAACTCAGACGCATTGAGCAATGGCCCCATGAACACCACCGCGGTGCGTGCAGGTGCGGTGATCAGGGCTTGAGGCCCTTGACTGAACCTTGGCAGGCAGTGGCTTGGGGCTGCGCCATCTGCGCGTCCTTGGGTGTGCGCAATCGCCGTGTTCACCTCTGACAGGGGGTCCATGACCCGCAAATGCTGGTTCAGCGCATCCAGGCCCTCGGTGCTGCCCAAGCGCCGCAAACGTGGCGCGTGGCTGGCGTTGGCGGCCGGCGTGAGCAGGGCCACGCCATAAGCATCGGCCGGGTCACCTGCCAATTGCGCCAAGCCGTGCAGCATGTGCGCCGACAGGTTGCGGTCGCTGGTCAGCCCGAGGATGCCACCCATGTTGAACTCCTTGTGGTGCGGTCAAAAATTTGTCAGACCTTGCCTGTTGCGGCAAGGGCAGGGGGCGATCTTCTCGCAAGCAGGCACAGCTGACCATTGCGCGCAGGGCAGTGATGGCAGGGTGTAGAGGCCCAGTCCGGGCGGTATAGACACAGATGGATAGCGTTTTTCACCGATGGGCCAATGGTGCGCCAGCGCTCAGAACGGGACCATGAAAGCCTGTGAATCACTGAAAGAACGCTATGAACTACCCCATCGTTGAAGGTGCCCGCCAAAACCGCATCTTGGCCGGCATGCCCATGAGCCGCTATGCCCCGCTGTCATCGCACCTCAAGCCGGTGGAGCTGTCCTCGGGTCAGGTGATTTTTGAAGCCGATGGGCCGCTGGATTTTGTGTACTTCCCGACCACCTGCACCGCATCCATGGTGTCGCAAACCCAGGACGGGGACTCCTCAGAGCTGGCCATGATTGGGCGCGATGGCATGTTGGGCGTGCCCTTGGCCTTGGGCAGTCAGACCATGAAGCACCGCGTCATGGTGCAGTGCGGGGGGCAGGCCTACCGCATGCCGGCGCCTGTGTTTTTGGAAGAGTTGGGCCGCAGCGTCGAGCTGCAACAACTGGCATTGGCCTATGTGCAGGCCCTGATCATGCAGATGTCTCAAAACATCGTGTGCATTGGTCACCACAGCGTGAGCGAGCGGCTGTGTTACTGGCTCTTGATGAACCACGACGCACTGCCTGGCGATCAGCTGAGGGTCACGCACGAGATGATCGCCAACATGCTGGGCGTTCGGCGCGAGTCGGTCACGCAAGCGCTGGGCAAGCTGCAAGCCGAAGGCTGGGTCACCAGTGGGCGCGGAAAAATCGGCATCCGCGACGCCGATGGTTTGGCCCAAGGCGTGTGCGAGTGCTATGCCCTGGTCAGCCGAGAAAACCAAAAGCTGTTTGACCGTCTGCTCGATTCCTTTGGCCACACGAGCCTGGGCGTGGCAGTGGCGGTGCCTTCAAGCTCGGGGGATGGCATGCGTTTGCAAAAGTACCAAGACGCCTACGACTTTGCGCCCGTGGGCTTTGTCACCTTGGATGCGCACTGCCGCATTGTGCAAACCAATTTGGCGGGTGCCATCATGCTTGGGGTGCAGCGTTCGCAGCCTCAGGCGCACGATTTTCTGGATTTTGTGAGCGCCCAAGACCGAACCGTTTTCACCACATTCCACCAAGAAGTGTTGAGTGGCAAATGCCGACGCCATTGCGAATTGAGCCTGCACGGCACCGAGCGGCGCAGCGAGATGATCTTGCGCATCGAGGCCACTTTGGATGAGGACGGCGAGCAGTGTCAGTTGGTGCTGATCGATGTGACCCAAGAGCGCCGTGAGGCCGAGCAAACCTTGGAGCGAGAACGCCAGCAGCAAGAGATGTTGGCCCGCCAGCCCTACATGCTGTGGTTCAAAGACCCGCAGGGGCATTTGATTTCGGCCAACTCCCGACTGCTTGAAAACGGCGATGGCTTGCTCAACGAAGCGGGCCTGGAAAAACTCGACGCCCACAGCATGCCGTGGTTGTTTGCCAACGCCGCGCCCATGTCGGCCAGCCCCAAAGCCTGAGGCATTATGGGGCCGGCGCAGGTGGGTGTCGGGGCTGAAGCCACCGACCTACAGGTCGCCCTCCTGTAGGTCGGTGCTTTAGCGCCGACGTGGACCTGTGCAGAAGGCATAAACGTCGGACCTGAAGGTGCCGACCTACAGGCCGCTCTCGTGTAGGTCGGTGCTTCAGCGCCGACGTGGACCTGTGCAGAAGGTACAAACGTCGGACCGGAAGGTGCCGACCTACGGGTTGGCGGTGTACAAAATTCAAACCTCACCGTGCCGGATCAATGGCCCCTACTTAGATGAGTGGCCGCAGGCTGCGTGCGGCTTCTTGCATCACTGGCAGCAAACGGTGCAGCGCGTGGTCGGTCACCTCGCGGTTGATGGGCATGGTCACGCTGATGGCGCCATGGGGCACGTTGTTGCGGTCCAGCAAGGGCACGGCAATGCCGCGAAAGTTCAGCTCCAACTGCTGCTCTGACAGAGCCCAGCCTTGGCGCTTGAACTGCAGCAGCGCTTTGCGCAACTCCGCCTTGCTGGACATGGTGTACGAGGTGAAGGCCCGCAGTTCATGGCCGTCTACCCACTGGTCCATGGCCTCGCTGTCCAGACTGGCCAACACCGCAAGGCCTGCAGCCGTGACCTGCACCTGCACGCGCGAGCCAGGCAAATAGCCCGAAGAGGTGTGGCGGTGGCTGTCGCTGCGGGCGATGAACACGGTGTCGTCGCCATCGACCACGCCCAAGTAGGCGATCTCTTCGGTGCCCGCTGTGATCCGCTGCAAGAAGGGTTGCACCAAGCGCGGCAAGCGGGCCGACTCGAGGTAGGCATGGCCCAGTCGCAAGATGCGCGGCATCAGCCAAAACAGTTTGCCGTCGGTGCCCACATAGCCCAAGTGCGCCAGTGTTTTCAAATACCTGCGCGCTGCCGTGCGGGTCATGTGGCAGCGGGCACCGGCTTCGGTGGCCGTCAAGCGGGGGTGTGCCGCGTCAAAAGCCTCGATGATGGACAGGCCTTTTTCCAGGCCCGCGATCCAGTCACGGGCATCGAGTTCGGTGGGTTCTGCAATGGGCATGGGGGCTCCGGTGAGTCTGCGCGATTATCGATCACTGAAGTGCGATGTTTGTGCAAATGCTGACCAAAACGGGCAGGCGCCTGCGCGATTTGCCACTACCATGCCTGCATGAAACACCGCAAATTAGGCCCCTTCAACGTGAGCGCCATTGGCCTGGGCTGCATGAACCTCAGCCACGCTTATGGCCCGCCCGTGTCTGCCGAACAAGGCGAGCGCGTTCTGCTCACCGCGCTCGACCAAGGCGTGGATTTTTTTGACACCGCCGCCTTGTATGGCTTTGGCGCCAACGAAACGCTGGTGGGCCAAGTGATGAAGTCGCACCGCCAAAAATTCACCTTGGCCAGCAAATGCGGCATGCAGGGCGTGGACCGGGGCGATGGCACCCAGGTGCGGGTGATCGATGGCCGACCCGAGACGATCAAGAAGACCTGCGAAGACGCGCTGCGCCGCCTGCAAACGGATGTGATCGACCTGTATTACCTGCACCGCTGGGACAAGCAAGTCCCGATCGAAGACAGCGTGGGCGCTTTGAGCGACTTGGTGCGCCAGGGCAAGATCCAGACCATTGGCCTGTCGGAGGTGTCGGCCAGCACTTTGCGCAAAGCCCATGCGGTGCACCCGATTGCAGCCGTGCAGACCGAGTACTCGCTGTGGACGCGCAACCCCGAGATCGCCGTCTTGCAAGCTTGTCGTGAATTGGGCACGGCGTTTGTGGCTTTTAGCCCGGTGGCGCGGGGCTTTTTGTGTGGCCCTTTGGACATCGCTGCCTTGGATGCCAAAGACATTCGCCGCACCATGCCGCGCTTTGCGCCTGCCAATTACGCCGCCAATCTGAAGCTCTTGCCCGCCTACAACGCGCTGGCACAAGAGGCCGGCTGCAGCCCATCTCAGCTGGCGCTGGCTTGGTTGTTGCACAAAGGCGAAGACATCTTGCCGATCCCCGGCACCACCTCGGTGGACCATTTGCTGGACGATCTGGCGGCGGTGGATGTGCAGCTGGATGCGGACTTGATGGACCGCCTGGAAGCGCTCATCAACCAAAACACGGTGGTGGGCGACCGCTACAACGACCAAGCCAACAGCGAGGTCGATACCGAGGTGTTTGCCTGAAGTGTCAGTCGCCTGTGCAACGCTTGGCGGCCTCGTTCATGCCGTCGCGGTCGACGGGGAAAAAGCCGGAGATGTTGTACTTGTTGAAGTGCGCGTAACTGGAGAATGCCATGCTCCAGTCGGCAAAACGGCGCTCAGCCAATGGGCCGCGGGCGAGCAATTCGATGTCGTGGTGCCGCTCATCGCGGTTGAGGCTTTGCCAGAGGGATTCGATCGAGGCGCTGGGCCCTTCGATGCACTGCACGAAGATTTCTTCGGTGTAGAGCAGGTGGCCGGTGATGTCCATGCGCTTGTTTTTTTCGCGGCACAGGCTCAGCAGGTTGAACAAATGCAGACTGCCCAGCTTGTGGGTGGCTTTGGAACGGTAAACCAGGCGCTCTAACACTTTGGATCTCGGGTCTTAATGCAAACCCAAAGCATTATCCGCAGCCAAATTGTGCCAAGCTGACAGCGTTGCTTGTGCTGTCAACTTGGCGCAACAGTCGCTCAACCCGCGTCAGGTTGCGCCAATGGCGCGGCTTTTTGGAAGGCCTCCAGTTCGCCGCAAGCTTTGTCCACCGCGCTGATCAAGGGCCAGCGGTTCATGTCGACTTTGAAGCGCAGGGCGCTTTCCACTTGGGGGACCAAGTAGACATCGGCCATGCTGGGCGCATCGCCATAGCTGAAGCGACCGCGTTGCGTGTCTGCGCCCAGCAAGGCTTCGTAGGCGTCAAACCCGTCACTGATCCAGGTGCCGCACCAGGCGTTGATGGCGTCTTCGTTCGCGCTGAACTGCTTGCGCAGGGTTTGCAAAATGCGGCGGTTGTTGATGGGGTGGATGTCGCAGCCTACGATGGCGGCCAAGGCGCGCACCCGTGCACGCCCATCGGCGTCAGCGGGCAGCAGGGCGGGTGTGGGGTATTTTTCTTCCAGCCATTCGATGATGGCCGGCGACTGGATCATGAGCTGTTCACCGGTGTCCAAGGCAGGCACCAGGCCCTGAGGGTTCACGGCCTTGAAGGGGGCGTTCAGTTGTTCATCGACCCGCAAGTCCACGGCCACGTAATCGGTGGCGATGCCTTTGAGGTTCAGGGCAATGCGCAAGCGGTGCGAGGTGCTGCTGCGGAAAAAGTTGTAGAGCTTCATGGGTCCAGTCCTGTGGTGGGTCGGCTGCGCGGGGTGCAAGCGCACGCCGCGCAAGAGTGCATTATTGAGCAGCGCCAATGGTCAGCGCGACTTCGGCCACGCCTTCGACCCGGCCGGTGATCTTGTCGCCGGGCAGCACGGCGCCCACGCCTTCGGGCGTGCCCGTGTAGATCAGGTCGCCGGGCTGCAGGTGGTAGTAGGTCGACAGGTCGGCGATGATTTCGCGGATGTTCCAAATCAGCTTGTCGACGTTGGGCGACT
>NKIO01000140.1:418-941 GCA_002255935.1 Comamonadaceae bacterium PBBC2 | reverse complement strand
CTTGGTGGAAATCGGCTTGTCAGGGAACACGCGAATCCAGATACGACCACCACGCTTGACGTGACGGGAAATCGCACGACGTGCGGCTTCGATCTGGCGGGCCGTCAAACGGCCGCGATCTGTGGACTTCAGACCGAAGTCACCGAACGCCACCGTGTTGCCACGGGTAGCGACGCCGGTGTTACGGCCTTTCTGTTCCTTGCGGAACTTTCTGCGAGCAGGTTGCAGCATGTTCTTACTCCTTATTGACCGTCAGCTGCTGCAGCTGGCGCGGCGACTGTGCGTACGCGCTTAACGGCGGGTTTGGCATCGCCACCTGCACCAGCAGGCTTGTCACTGCCATCGGCAGGGGCGGCGTTGGTGCCAGCGGGACGACGGGGACCACCACGGCGATCACCGGAGGGACGCTCACCTGGGCGGCCATCACGGCGAGGACCACGTGGGCGGCGCTCTTCTTCTGCACGCGGCTCGGTCAGTGCAGGAGCGTCATTGCGACCCAATGTGTCACCTTTGTAGACCCAGA
>NKIO01000140.1:0-408 GCA_002255935.1 Comamonadaceae bacterium PBBC2 | reverse complement strand
GGCGTAGTCGATGTCAGCGCGCAGGGTGTGCAATGGCACACGGCCTTCGCGGTACCACTCGGTACGCGCAATTTCGATACCGTTCAGACGGCCAGCGGACATGATCTTGATGCCTTGGGCACCCAGACGCATGGCGTTTTGCATGGCACGCTTCATGGCGCGGCGGAACATGATCCGCTTTTCGAGCTGTTGGGTGATGCTGTCAGCGATCAGTTGAGCATCGATTTCAGGCTTGCGCACTTCTTCGATGTTCACGGCCACTGGCACGCCCAAGCGAGCAGCGAGTTCTTTCTTCAAGCTCTCGATGTCTTCGCCTTTTTTACCGATCACCACACCTGGACGAGCCGAGAAGATGGTGATGCGGGCGCTCTTGGCTGGACGCTCGATCAGCACGCGGGAAACCGCGGC
>NKIO01000075.1 GCA_002255935.1 Comamonadaceae bacterium PBBC2 | reverse complement strand
GGCCGAGCCGGTGGTGCCGGCCGTGGGGATGAAGGTGGCGCTGTATTGGGTGTACCCACTGTTGGCAGTGCCCGTGCTGGTCACGGGGGCAAAGTTGCTCAGACTGCCACCGGTCACGTCGACATCGGACAGCGCCAAATTGGTGCTGGCCTCAGACAGTGTGAAGTAGATGGTTTCACTGGTGCTGACGGTGCCTGCAGCGGCACGACTGACGATGATGGTCGGCGTCGTGGTATCGGGCAGCGAGGTGTTGTAGGTGATGTCGATGACATTGTTGGCTTCCACCGCGGTGCCGGTCACACCAGAGACGTAGGTGTCCAGATTGGCATTGCCAGCCGCATCGGTGAACTTGCCCGATTGCACGCCAATGCGTGCCAACTGGTTGCCATTGCTGCCCGCCGAGGGCGTGAAGGTGGCTGTGTAGTCGGTGAAGCCACTGGTGGCATTGCCGCTGCTGAGCACCGGTGCAAAGTTGCTCAGTGTGCCGCCCACAACGTCCACATCGGCCTGGGTGAAGGTGGTGCTGGTCTCGCTCAGTGTGAAAGTGATCTGGTCGCTGCCACCTGCAGTCAAAACGCCAGTGCCTTTGCGCGCAATGGCAATGACGGGGGGCGTGTTGTCGGTCGAAATGGTGTTGAAGTTCAAGCTGACCTGGTTGTCCGATTCGACCACATGGCCTGGCACGCTGTCGGCATTGGCGCTGTAGGTATCCAGGTTGAGGTTGCCCGCGTTGTCTGTGAATTTGCCGGCAACAACGCCCACGGTACCCACACCCGAACTGTTGGCATTGGGGGTGAAGGTGGCGGTGTAGTCGGTGTAGCCCGTTCCGGGTGTACCGCTGATCGGCACGGGCGTGAAATTGCTGAGCGTTCCGCCGGTGACGCTGACGTCGGCTGCGCTGAAGTCCAGCGAAGCTTCTGAGAGCTTGAAGGTGATGGTTTCATTGGCGCCAGACGCCAGCGTGGCCCCCGTGTTGGTGCGGCTGACGATGATGGTCGGCGGTGTGGTGTCGCCTGTGGGCGTGTTGTTGCTGTAGTTGGTGATGAAGTCAACTTCATTGTTGGCTTCGAGCCCATCTTGGTTGTAATTGCGGGCCGCGTCGGAAAACTTGTTGCTGTCTACACGCACCATGCCTGTGGCTTGGCTGCCAGCGCTGGGGGTGTAGATGGCACTGTAGGTGGTGGAATTGACTTGCGTCCAGCCACTGAGTGCGCCACCGGTGACGCTCACGTCAGACTGTGTGAAGTCGCTCGACGCCTCAGACAAAGTGAAGGTCACGGTGCTGGTTTGCCCGGCCAGCAAGGTGGTCTGGTCCGCACGGATGGCGATGGTGGGTGCGGTGGTATCGGGTGTAGCAGGGTTGGTACGGGTGTCGTAGACCAAGGCGACTTGGTTGTTGGACTCAACAAGGTGGCCACTGATGCTGTCAGCGCTGGCGCTGTAGGTGTCAAGGTTCTGGTTGCCTGCTGCGTCTGTGAACTTGCCTGCGGCCACACCAACGCTGCCGACGCCGTTGCTGCCTGCAGCAGGCGTGAACGTGGCGCTGTATTGGGCCGTACCGATTTGTTGCCAGTTGCTCAATGTGCCGCCGGTGACATCCACGTCCGCGAGTACCAGGTTGGCACTCGACTCCGTGAGTGTGAAATAAATGGTCTCGCCCGTGCTGCCCACAGTGCCTGTGCCACCTCGGCTGACGATGATGGTGGGCGCTGTGGTGTCTGCTGTCCCGGTATTGTTCAGTTGCACCCAGTTGTTGGCTTCGGCGCTGGTGCCGGTCACGGCACTGGTGCCCGCAGCACTGCCTTTGTAAGTGTCTGCATTGGCGTTGCCTGCAGCGTCAGTGAACACACCTTCGGCCACGCCAATCAGGACGACGCCTGCGCTGGCGCCAGCGGTGTAGGTGGCGGTGTACTGCGCGCCGTTGCTGCCGGCCACTGGCTGCAAGTTAGTGACGCTGCCACCACCGCTGATGACGGTGATGTCGGCCAAGCTGAAGTTGTTGGAGGCTTCACTCAAAATGAAGTTGAGCGTTGCGGTCTGGCCTGCCGACAAGCTGCTCTTGTCGATGCCCACTTGGACGGTGGGTTTGTCGTTGTCCACAGGGTTGGTGCTGCGCGTGTCAAAGAAGAGGCTGACCTGGTTGTTGGACTCGTAGGTGGTGCCTGCAGGTGCGGGGCTCAAGTAGGTGTCAGCGTTGGCATTGCCGGCGTTGTCTGTGAATTGGCCGCTGGCCACGCCGATGGTGGCCGTGCCAGTGCTGGAAGCTTCGGGCGTGAAGAAGACGGTGTATTGGGTGTAACCACTGGCGGCACTGCCGCTGCCTGGCACCGGCGCAAAGCCGCTGAGCGTGCCGCCTGAGACCGTGATGTCGGTGCGTCCAAAGGTGGTACTGGGTTCAGAGAGTTTGAAGACGATGGTCTCTTGGCTGCTGGCGTCCAGTGCAGCACCTGGGTGGGTGCGCTCGACCACGATCGCAGGGGGCGTGGTGTCTGCATTGGGCGCAGGCGTGGGTGTGATGCTGCTGTCGTAGCCATAGTTCTGGATGGCACTGGCATCGGTGCCGCCTGCGCCAGTGACGCGGGCATCAATTTGCGTGTCGCTGTCTGCGATCAGGTCTGACGCAGGAACGCTGATGCTGTAGCTACCGTCTGCAGCGGCTGCGCCAGTGAAGGTCTTGCCATTGATTTCCAAGCTGACGGTGTCGCCTGCGGCATAGGGGCCTGTGACATGGCCTGTGATGGCGATGTTGCCGGAGGTCTCGCCGGCGCCAATCATGTTGTCGGGGGTGACTTTGTCGATTGACAAAGCGGTTTGTGTGGCAGTGTTCCCACTCTCGATGACGTAGTCTTGCGACGCCGTTGCCGTCTCGCCACCCGTGCCTGTGACAGTGCCGTCAATTTGCGTGTCGCTGTCTGTTTTGAGATCCCTCATGGGCACAGCAATGCTGTAGCTGCCGTCTGCTGCAACCAGGCCGGTATACGTGTGGTCGTTGAGCGTGAGGCTGACCAGATCACCCGCAGCGAAAGTGCCTGAAACCTTGCCGGTCACGTTGTAACTGTTGGCGCCTTGCTCACTGGCGAGCAAAACGTTGTCACCCGTGATGGGGTCTATGGCCAGTGCGGTCTTGTTGCTGGGGTTAGGCGTGGGATTGATGCTGGTGTCCAAACCATAGTCTTGCAACGCGCTGGCGGAGGTGCCACCGGTGCCACTGACCGAGCCGTTGATCAGGGTGTCTTTGTCGGCATTCAGGTCGATGGCTGGCACGTTGATGCTGTAACTGCCATCGGCTGCAGCCGCACCTGTGAAGGTTTTGCCATTGATGGCCAGGGCCACGGTGTCCCCGGCAGCAAACTTGCCGGTGACTTTGCCGGTGATGGCAATGCTGCCCGTGCTCTCCGACAGGCTGAGGATGTTGTCCGCGGTCACCGGGTTGATGAACAGGGCGGTTTTTGTAACGGCATTGCCTGCTTCAAGTGTGTAGTCTTGAGCGGCTGTGCCGACATCGCCATCTGTGCCTGTGACCTCCCCCTCTATTCGGGTATCCCCGTCAGCCTTCAGGTCGCTCATGGGAACGACGATGCGGTAACTGCCATCGGCAGCCGCCAGACCAGCGTAAATCTGATCATTGAGCGTGAGTCTGACGACGTCGCCTTCTGCGAATTTGCCCGTGACTTTGCCCGTCACGGCATAACTGGTGGCACCGGCTTCATTCAAAAGGATCACGTTGTCAGCCGCGATCGGGTCGATGGACAGCGCGGTTTTAGAACTGTTGTTGTTGATGAAGTGGGGCGCCCAACTCCAAGTGTTGTTGAGGTCAGCACCGTCTTGGTTGACATTGCCTGCCGCGTCGCTGAAGGTGCCACTGGCGATCTGAACGCTGGTGGTATTGGCGCCCGTCGCTGTGAAACTGGCGGTATAGACCAGAGGATTGTTGGCGCTTTGGATCAGCGGACCGAGGGTGCCGCCATTGACAGCCAAGTCCGCTGCTGTGAAATCGCCACTGGGCTCAGACAAGGTGAAGGTGACGGTGGTGCTTTCCCCTGCGGAAAGCTGCGTGACAGGACTGCTCACAGCCACGGTCGGCGCAACGGTGTCAATCGTGAACGGCGTGATGGGTGTGGTGCTTTGGTTGCCATTGTTGTCGGTAACGACCAACTCTGGCGTGTACCGACCATCGGGCAGGTCCGAGGGTTGTGTGAAGGTCCAGCTGCCATCGGGGTTGACATTGACAGGGTAAGTTTGACCGTTGATGACGACTTTGGCGGTGGAGCCGGCCGGAACATTGCCTGACAGTTCTGGCGTGTTGTCGTTGGTTTTGTTGTCGTTGGGCGCTCCAGTGCTGTTGTCACTGGTCGGCGTGAGGTGGCCATTGGCACTGGCGTTGGTGAGGAAGCTCAGCGTGTTGTTGGCTTCGCTGCCATCGGTGTTGAAGTTGGCGGCAGCGTCCGAGAATTTGGCGCTGGCGATGGTGATGCTGGCGTTGGTGCCGGCGCTATTGGGTGTGAAGACGGCCGTCCAAATGCGCGGGTCGGTCGCGCTTTGCACCAGACCACTGAGGTTGCCACCGGTGACGGCAATGTCAGCGGCGCTGAAGTCGGCGACCGCCTCGCTCAGGGCAAAGGTGACCTTGGCGGACTGTCCGCTGACCAGCGTGCTCAAGTCGCTGCTCAATGCAATAGAAGGCGGTACGGTGTCAATCGTGAAAGGCGTGATGGGTGTACTGGTACTGGTGCCATCGGTGATGACATTCAGGATGGGGTTGTAGGTCCCATCGGGCAGTCCAGTGGGCTGTGTGAAGGTCCAACTGCCATCGGGGTTGACGGTGGCGGGCAGGGTCTGACCGTTGAGGGTGATGGTGGCTGTTGAGCCCGCAGGGACTTTGCCTGCCAGTGTGGGCGTGTTGTCATGGGTGAGGTTGTCTCCCAAGCCGCCACTGTCGTTCGGGGCTGTCGGCTGCAAGGCGCCTGTGACCTTGGCATTGATGGCCATGCTGGCACTGTTGTTGGATTCGCTGCCATCGGTGTTGGCATTGCCTGCCGCATCGGTGAATTTGCCGCTGGGCACACTGATGCTGGCGGAGGTGTCGGTACTGTTGGGGGTGAAGGTGGCGGTGTAGATGCGCGGGTCGGTGGTGCTTTGCTTGAAATTGCTGAGGGCTCCGCCGCTGACGACAACGTCGTTTTGAGAAAAATCAGCGACCGGCTCACTCAAAGCAAAGGTGACTGTGGCCGATTCACCCGCGGCCAATGCGGCCGCATTGGTGCGCACGTCGATCGACGGTGGCGTGGTGTCAATGGTGAATGGGGTCAGGTTGACGGCGGTGGTGCTGCCGTTTTGCGTGACGTTCAGGATGGGGTAGTAGGTGCCATCAGGCAGGTTGGTGGGCTGGGTAAAGGACCAAGTGCCGTCGGCATTGACAGTGACTGGGTAAGTTTGTCCCTGGATGGTGACGGTGGCGGTGCTGCTTGCAGGGGCGGTGCCCGTCAATATCGGTGTGCTGTCATTGGTTTTGTTGTCATTGGCGGTGCCGACAGCGTTGTCACTCACCGTCGCGAGTTTTCCGCTGATCGGGGTTGTGCTCGCCGTGCCATTGTTGTTGTCGGCAGCGGCGATCGCAGCAGCCCCACCTAGAAAACCCAGCGCGCCCAAAAAGGGGAACGCCGCCACGGCCACCGCGGCCCCCGCGGGTGTGACCTCAGCACCCCCCAAAGCCACGTTGACGGACTGGCCTCCTTCGGCCAACTCTGGCACCAAACCGGGCACGCGCGGGTCTTCTGGAATGTATTCGTAGAAACTGCCGTTTTCAGCCTGGCCGATGATGCCGTTGTAGCCTGGCGCCATTTCACTGTAATAGTCCTCGATGATCAGACTGGCCTGACTGTCATTTTCAAAAATGATGTGGAGGTGTTTGCCCACACGCTTGACTTTGACGTAGTCCGGCCCCACCAGTTTGTTGCGTCCCAACTCTTGCAGTTGGTATTTGGCACCCGCCTGTGCCTTGATACGAACAGGTTGCCCTTGGTCGCCAGCACCTTGTTGGATGTCCAGCGTTTTGTTGTTTTCTTCTTTGCCGGTGTTGATCTGGACTTTGAATTTTTTGATCATGATGTTTTTCCAATGACCTTCAGGTCGCTCCTGATGGAGCGCTGGATTTTTAAAATAGGAGAGCTGTTCAGTGAAACTGATGGGTCCAGATCAGCGGCGAATGCCGCTGACTTGCACGGTGACCCGACGATTGGGCTGATTGCAGGCAATGGCCTGCGGCGTAGGGGTGTTGCCGCACCCAGTGACCACCGGCTCCCGGCTGCCTCGGCCTTCCGCCGTGATCACCCCTGGTTGTGAACCCGATTGCGCGATGTAGTCGCGCACAGTTTGAGCACGCTCCAGAGCCAAGCGCTCATTGCGTGCAGGCTGACCCAAGGGGTCTGCGTGACCCATCAATTGCAAGCTGTCAATCCGGCTGTAGTCATTGCGCAAGCGCGACAACAGGACATCGATCGCGCGTGTACCCGCATCGGTCATGCCTGCACGGTCGGCTCGGTCAAAGGCGAACAAGGTGTCCGCCGCTAAGGTATAGGCCTGGCTGGGTTCGGGTGTGGTGACGTCTTGGCAAACTTGAGCCACGCGAGAGACGGTGTGCAGTTGCTCACGTGTGTTGCTGATTTCTTGCAGAGCCTGGTTGCTGGTGACAGGGCGCAGCACAGGCTGGCTGTTTCTCATGTCAACACGCAGGTAATAGACCTTGCCTGGCAGAAGTGAGACGACAGAGATGCTGTCATAACGGTCCTTGCCCGAGGCAGTGGCCGCTTGCATCTGGCGCGCCCCAATTTCGGCAGAGCCGCTGCCGTAACACAGCTGACTCCACGCGCCAGGGACCAAGGAGCCGTGGTAGCGCTCATCGATGAAGATGCTGGTCGCACCAGATCGCCCGTCTTCCATCCGATACAGCACGATCCGGCTTTGCTTGTCCGATACCGCAGACAGCTGTTTGAAGGGATCTCCCAGCACCTCGATGCGGGCCTCACCGCCTGCCGCCGCAGAGGTGATCACCGCGGGGTAGCTCTCGCCTGCCTTGTTTTGTGCGTGGCTGACACCCATCGCCAACAGTGCCAAGGCCAACCCACAGCGCATGACAACGGTGCGTGGTGGGCATGCCGGCTTACGCCAAATTTGACACAAGAAATTGTCTTTAAATGCGCTGTATGCGTTGGAGAGATTTTTCATTTTTATTCGAGTTCATTTGTATTAAGAAAATGATTTCGAACGCATTATTGGTACTTATGATCTCTCCAACAATCCGCGATTAGGCATCCACCAAATTGGTGATAATTTGATGAAAAGTCACAATTTCAAATAAATTGCATGCCGACAAATTTGGATTTTTTTGACAGATTTGGCTTCAGCTCTGCCAAAGGTGGCAGGCGCAAGGCATGGGAGATAATCAGGGGTTTATCCGCAGCACTGCTGTTCACAAATGCTGCCCCTTCAATCACCTGGAAACCTCATGACCATGAACACCACCCCCTCCGGCCTGCAATACGAAGACACCGTTGTTGGCGAAGGCGCTGAAGCGACCCAAGGCCAAGACGTCACCGTGCACTACACCGGCTGGCTCTACAAAGACGGCCAGCAAGGCGCCAAGTTCGATTCGAGCCTCGATCGCCGTGACCCCTTCGTGTTCCCTCTGGGCGCAGGCATGGTCATCAAGGGCTGGGACGAAGGCGTGGCCGGCATGAAGGTGGGCGGTCAGCGCACCTTGATCATCCCGTCCGAGCTGGGCTATGGCGCCCGTGGCGCTGGCGGCGTGATTCCCCCCAACGCCACCTTGAAATTTGACGTGGAACTGTTGGCGCTGAGCTGATCAGCCCGCTGAAATGCCCCTTTTGGCGGCCATCAGCCTCTTGAAACGCCTTTAAGAACCCCTATTTGCATGGGGTTCCTTTCTCTTTTCCGGACATTGTTCATGTCAGACGCCACACAAAACCCCGAAAACAAGCCTTTGAGCGACGAAGAACTCGCTGCCGCTGCCGCCATGGCGCCCACCGATCCGCTGGCCGATGCGCAAGCCGAATTGGCCAACCTGAAGGCCCAAAACGCCGATCTGGCCGACCAGTACCTGCGTGCCCAGGCCGATGTGCAAAACGCCCGCCGCCGCGCAGACGAAGAGATCAGCAAGGCCCGCAAATTTGCCGTCGAAAGCTTTGCCGACAGCCTGCTGCCCGTGCTGGACAGCCTGGAAGCGGGCCTGGCCATCCCCAACGCCACGCTGGAGCAAATCCGCGAAGGCTCGGAAGCCACCCTGCGCCAGCTGAAAAGCGCGCTGGAGCGCAACAAGGTGGTCGAGATCGCTCCGCCTGCGGGCACCAAGTTCGATCCGCACCACCACCAGGCCATCAGCGTGGTGCCAGCTGACCAAGAAGCCAACACCGTGGTCACCGTGCTGCAAAAGGGCTACCTGATCGCCGAGCGCGTGCTGCGCCCTGCGCTGGTCACGGTCACCGCCCCGAAATAAAGCCGCTCACACCGCTTTTTTCGACACAAAAACCTTTTTTGGCGTGTGGGGACTTGAAAAGTTTCCACCCCACCCCACCTGCAGACCATCTGCACTTTCACTGAATTTTGGAGCATCAAATGGGAAGAATCATCGGTATTGACTTGGGCACCACCAACTCTTGCGTGGCCATCATGGAAGGCAACACCACCAAGGTGATCGAGAACGCCGAAGGCGCTCGCACCACGCCTTCGATCATTGCGTACCAAGAAGACGGCGAGATCTTGGTCGGCGCATCGGCCAAGCGCCAAGCGGTCACCAACCCCCGCAACACTTTGTACGCGGTCAAGCGTTTGATCGGCCGCAAGTTCGCCGAAAAAGAAGTCCAAAAAGACATCGACCTGATGCCTTACACCATCGCCAAAGCCGACAACGGCGACGCTTGGGTGGAAGTGCGCGGTCAAAAGCTGGCCCCACCTCAGATCAGCGCTGAAATCCTGCGCAAGATGAAGAAAACCGCCGAAGACTACCTCGGCGAAGAAGTGACCGAAGCCGTGATCACGGTGCCTGCTTACTTCAACGACGCACAGCGCCAGGCCACCAAAGACGCTGGCCGCATTGCCGGTCTGGACGTCAAGCGCATCATCAACGAGCCCACCGCTGCCGCTTTGGCCTTTGGTCTGGACAAGAACGAAAAGGGCGACCGCAAGATCGCTGTGTATGACCTGGGTGGCGGCACGTTCGACGTGTCCATCATCGAGATCGCCGACGTGGACGGCGAAAAGCAGTTCGAAGTGCTGTCCACCAACGGTGACACCTTCTTGGGCGGCGAAGACTTCGACCAGCGCATCATCGACTTCATCATTGCCGAGTTCAAGAAAGAATCCGGCGTGGACCTGACCAAGGACGTGTTGGCCTTGCAGCGCCTGAAAGAAGCCGCTGAAAAAGCCAAGATCGAACTGTCGAGCTCCGCTTCGACCGACGTCAACCTGCCCTACATCACCGCCGACGCGACAGGCCCTAAACACCTGAACGTCAAGCTGACCCGCGCCAAGCTGGAGCAACTGGTGGAAGAGCTGATCGAGCGCACCATCGCCCCTTGCCGCATGGCCATCAAGGACGCTGGCGTGTCGGTCTCTGACATCCACGACGTGATCTTGGTCGGCGGCATGAGCCGCATGCCCAAGGTGCAGGAAAAGGTCAAAGAGTTCTTCGGCCAAGAGCCCCGCAAAGACGTCAACCCAGACGAAGCCGTGGCCGTCGGTGCTGCGATCCAAGGTCAAGTGCTCTCGGGCGACCGCAAGGACGTGCTGCTGCTGGACGTGACCCCACTGTCTTTGGGCATCGAAACCCTGGGCGGTGTCATGACCAAGATGATCACCAAGAACACCACGATCCCGACCAAGTTTGCACAGACTTTCTCGACCGCCGACGACAACCAGCCGGCCGTGACCATCAAGGTGTTCCAAGGCGAGCGCGAGATCGCCAGCGGCAACAAGTTGCTGGGTGAATTCAACCTCGAAGGCATTCCACCAGCGGCCCGTGGCACACCCCAGATCGAAGTGTCTTTTGACATCGACGCCAACGGCATCTTGCACGTGGGCGCCAAAGACAAAGGCACCGGCAAAGAAAACAAGATCACCATCAAGGCCAACTCGGGCTTGTCGGAAGACGAGATCCAGCAAATGGTCAAGGATGCTGAGCTGAACGCCGCCGAAGACAAGAAAAAGCTGGAACTGGTGCAAGCGCGCAACTCTGGTGAAGCCGCCGTGCACAGCGTCAAGAAGAGCTTGACTGAGCACGGCGACAAGATCGAAGCGGCCGAAAAAGAAACCATCGAAGCCGCCGCCAAGGCATTGGAAGAGGCGTTGAAAGGCGAAGACAAAGACGCCATCGAAGCCAAGACCGAAGCCCTGATGACGGCCAGCCAAAAACTGGGCGAGAAGGTCTATGCCGAGATGCAAGCGCAGCAAGCCGCCGCGGGTGCGGGCGCTGAGCAAGCCAAGCCCCAGGACGACAACGTCGTGGACGCTGAAGTCAAGGAAGTCAAAAAGGGCTGATACCCCTCCCCTTCTGCGGCAGCTGCCGCAGTCCCGCCGCGCAAGCTGGTTCAGAGCCCTGAATCACCTTCGCGGCGTTCTTGTTCTAACGGTTTGATTGCACATGGCCAAACGAGATTTTTACGAAGTGCTGGGCGTTGCCAAAAACGCTTCAGACGAGGACATCAAGAAGTCCTATCGCAAGCTGGCGATGAAGTTCCATCCTGACCGCAACCAGGGCGATGCGGCCAAAGAGGCAGAAGCCAAATTCAAAGAGGTCAAAGAGGCCTACGAGATGCTGTCGGATCCGCAAAAGCGTGCGGCCTACGACCAGCACGGACACGCCGGTGTGGACCCCAATATGCGTGGCGGTGCCGAAGGCTTTGGCGGTGGTTTCGGTGATGCGTTTGGCGACATCTTTGGCGACATCTTCGGTGGTCAGGGCCGCCGTGGGGGTGGCCGTCAGGTCTTCCGTGGTGCGGACCTGAGCTACGCGATGGAAATCACGCTCGAAGAAGCGGCCAATGGCAAAGACTCGCAGCTGCGCATTCCCGGCTGGGACGAGTGCGACACCTGCCATGGCTCAGGCGCCAAACCCGGCACCAGCGCCAAGACCTGCTCGACCTGTCACGGCCAAGGCCAAGTGCAAATGCGCCAGGGCTTTTTCAGCGTGCAGCAAACCTGCCCCCACTGCCGTGGCACCGGCAAGATCATTCCAGACCCTTGCACCAGCTGCCAAGGCCAGGGCAAGATCAAGAAACAAAAAACGCTGGAAGTCAAAATCCCAGCCGGCATCGACGACGGCATGCGCATCCGCAGCGCCGGCAACGGCGAGCCCGGCACCAACGGGGGACCCCCTGGCGACCTGTTCATCGAAATCCGCATCAAGAAGCATTCGATTTTTGAGCGTGATGGCGATGACCTGCATTGCGCAGTGCCGATCAGCTTCTCCAAGGCCGCTTTGGGCGGCGAGATCGAAGTGCCCACCTTGGGCGGCAAAGCGGCCATCGACATCCCCGAAGGCACACAAACCGGCAAGCAGTTCCGCATCCGCGGCAAAGGCATCAAGGGCGTGCGCGGCAGCTACCCCGGCGATTTGTACTGCCACATCACCGTCGAGACCCCGGTCAAGCTCACCGAACACCAAAAGAAGTTGCTCAAAGAGTTTGAAGACTCGATCCAAAAAGGCGGCGGCAAACACCAGCCCTCCGGCGAAAGCTGGACGGACAAGCTCAAAGGCTTCTTCGGCGGCTGACCACCAAATGGGCGCCGAACTGAGTTCGGCGATGGCAACTTGATGTGGGAGCTGAACTTCGTTCGGCGATGGCAACTTGATGTGGGAGCTGAACTTCGTTCGGCGATCACTCGCGGACCACAAGCGTCCAAATCGCCCAACACAGTTGGGCTCCCACAAAAACCCCTCACATCGGCCAACACTCTAAGCCCCCACAGGATTTGTGGGAGCTGAACTTCGTTCGGCGATGACCCGCAGACCACAAGCACCAAAATCGCCCAACACTTTGGGCTCCCACAAAGCTTCCATACATCGTCCAACACTTTGGGCTCCCACAAAGCTTCCATGCATCGCCCACCACCTCTTGGGCATGACTTGATGCAGGTCAAAAAGCATCCACACTGAACAGGCCAACATGGTGTGCATGACTGCCACCATCACCTTCCTCGGCGGGGCCGACACGGTCACCGGCTCCAAATACCTGATCGAGCATCAGGGCCAGCGGCTGCTGGTCGACTGCGGGCTGTTTCAGGGCTACAAGCAGCTGCGTTTGCGCAACTGGCAGCCTTTGCCCGTGAGGCCCGAGCAGATCGATGCGGTCATCCTGACCCACGCACACCTGGACCACAGCGGCTACCTGCCCTTGCTGGTCAAGCAAGGCTTCAAAGGACGGGTGCACGCCACCTCGGGCACCTGCGATCTGGCGGCCATCTTGTTGCCCGACAGTGGGCACATCCAAGAGGAAGACGCCTTCTTTGCCAACCGGCATGGCTTTTCCAAACACGCCCCTGCCCTGCCGCTTTACACCAAGCAGGAGGCGATCAACAGCCTCAAGCCCTTGCATACTGAGCGCCAAGGCCAATGGTTTGAGCCCATCAAAGGCTGGAAGGCCCGCTTTCAGCCCGCTGGGCACATCCTGGGTGCGGCCAGTTTGTTGCTCGATGTGGCCGGGCGCCGCATCCTGTTTTCGGGCGACTTGGGACGGCCTGATGACCCGCTCATGAACCCACCCGAGCCGCCGCCGCAGGCCGACACGGTGCTGATCGAATCGACCTACGGCGACCGCCAGCACCCCAGCGGCCCATTGTTTTCTGAGTTGGGCCCCTTGCTGCACAAACTGGCCGCACGCGGCGGTGTGGCGGTGGTGCCCGTGTTTGCCGTGGGGCGTGCGCAAGCGGTGCTGCACACCATTGCACAGCTCAAGGCCGCTGGCGAGATTCCGCACGGCCTGCCGACTTTTCTGGACAGCCCCATGGCCATCCACTCCACGGCGCTGTTTTCAAAACACCCGGGCGAGCACCGCCTGAGCGATCAGGAAGTGCGCAACATGGACCGTGTGGCGACCATGCTGGAGACGCCCGAACAATCGAAGTCACTGGCGCACCGGCACGGACCCATGGTGATCTTGGCGGCCAGCGGCATGGCCACCGGTGGGCGCGTGCTGCACCACTTGGCGCAGTACGCAGGCGACCACCGCAACATGATCATCTTGACGGGCTACCAAGCGCCCGGCACGCGAGGCGCTTGGCTGGCCAGCGGCTGCAAGACCATCCGCATCCATGCGCAGGATGTGGCTGTGCGGGCCGAAGTGGTGCAAATCGAATCGGCCTCCGCCCATGCCGATGCCAACCAATTGCTCAGCTGGTTACACAAGATGCCCAGTGCGCCTGGGCAGGTGTATGTGGTGCATGGCGAACGTGAAGCGTCCGACATGCTGCGCCAGCGCATCGAGCACGAGATCAAGTGGCGCGCCCTGGTGCCCGAGCAAGGTTCGGTCTGGCCGTTGTAGCGCGAAGACATGCTGCCTTTGGCGAAGACAGCCCGTCGGACCTGAAGGTCCGACCTACGGGAGATTCGTTTTGCAGGTCGGTGGCTTCAGCCCCGACATGGGTTTGAGTCAAGCTGCAAGGTCTTTGCTGAAACGCCGACTTACAGGAAGCGGTCGAGCAGCTTGCGCGAATGTTTGTCCATGGCCGCGAGGTCGCGGATCATGTACTGCACGCCATCGGCGTCGTTGATCAAAAGCACCGTGCCGGTCAACCGGCGGATGTCTTCTTCGCCTTTGAGCAAGAACTGCGTGGTGCCGCGGTTGGTCACCACCGTCCAGGTGCTGGGCGTGGCAAAGCTGCTGACGCCTTCGAGCTTTTCGATCACAGGCAAAAACTCGCGCTCCGTCAAGGCCTGCAGCACCTGACTGCGAGTCGTCGGCGCCAACTGGGCCATCTGGTCAATCCACAGCAGCTCATGGCCTTCGGCGTCCATCAGGGCCACGCCGCCCTCCGGGTCGGTGATTGGGTAAGCACGAATGGCCGTCACGGGCGCGTGGCGCGTGCCGTCGGCCAGCACCAAAGTCCAGCGGCCAAAGGCATCGCGTTGCAAGTCAAATGCGTTCATGCGCTCACCTTTTGTTCTGTGCTGCCACCCAAGACCGCCTCGGCTTCGGCCTGGCGTTGCTGCGCTTCATACAGGCGCCAGTAAGCACCCTGTGCTTCGATCAACTCGTCGTGCGAGCCTTCCTCGACCACCACGCCTTTGTCCATGACCACCAAGCGGTCGGCTTTGCGCAAAGTCGACAAGCGGTGCGCGATGGCAATGGTGGTGCGGCCGCGCACCAGGTTGTCCAAGGCACGCTGGATTTCTTTTTCGGTCTCGGTGTCCACCGCCGAAGTGGCCTCATCCAAAATCAAAATGCGCGGGTTGATCAGCAAAGCACGTGCGATCGAGATGCGCTGGCGCTCACCACCCGACAGGCCCTGCCCTCGCTCACCCACCAGCGAGTCATAGCCCTGCGGCATGCGCAAGATGAACTCGTGTGCGTGCGCAGCGCGGGCGGCGGCCACGATGTCTTCGCGGGTCGCGCCCGGTTTGCCATAAGCGATGTTGTCGGCGATCGTGCCAAAGAACAGGAAGGGCTCTTGCAAGACCAGACCGATTTGACTGCGGTAGTCGGCGATTTTGAGTTGGCGGATGTCGGTGCCATCGAGCTCGATCGCGCCTTCGGTCAGGTCATAAAAACGGCAGATCAGATTGACCAAGGTGCTCTTGCCCGAACCGCTGTGGCCCACCAGACCGATCATCTGACCGGGCTGAATGTCGAGGTTGAGCTGGCGGATCACGGCGCGGTTGCCATAACGGAAACCGGCGTCGCGCACCGTGATGCGGCCTTGCACCGGTGGCAGCGGCACAGGATTGACCGGTTCGGGCACGCTCGAGACGTGGTCGAGGATGTCAAAAATGCGCTTGGCGCCCGAGGCGGCTTTTTGGGTGTGCGAGACGATGCGGCTCATCGTGTCCAGGCGGCCATAAAAGCGGCCGATGTAGGCCAAAAATGCGGTGAGCACGCCCACGGTGATTTGGTCGTCCGAGACCAGCCAAATGCCAAAACCCCAGACCACCAGCAAGCCCACTTCGGTCATCAGCGTCACGGTGGGCGAAAACAAGGCCCAAACCCGGTTGAGGCGGTCGTTGACCATCAGGTTGTGGCGGTTGGCGTCCTTGAAGCGAGTGGCTTCGCGGTCTTCCTGGGCAAAGGCCTTGACCACGCGGATGCCGGGGATGGTGTCGGCCAGCACATTGGTCACTTCGGCCCAACCGAGGTC
>NKIO01000074.1 GCA_002255935.1 Comamonadaceae bacterium PBBC2 | reverse complement strand
GGGCAAGATTGCGCTGGAGTTGATCGAGGTGCAGGTGGGCAGTTATTTGGGCGAGGACGACATTGTGCGGTTTGAAGACCGGTACGGTAGAGTCAACGCTTAACGGTTTGATAGCGGCGCCGTGGGCGTCGGCCACTTGAGAAAAAGGAGTCATCGAGACTCCTTTTTTCGTTTATGGCCGTTCGATCGTGGAGCCGGTGCTGATTCAGTGTGCTTGCGCAACAGACGAAATGGATTTCTGAAGCAAGGCGATCGGCTGACATGAGGCTTGGCGCAAGGGGCAATTGCGGCCTTGGTTGCAGTCGAAATTGATTTGGGCGCAGCAGTGAGAAGACTGGCTTGGTGATGTGGTTTTGGGTTTGAAAAGTTGAAACGGGTTCATGTGGGCGCCTTTTGCAATGCCAAGGAGCTGTGCAGAACGGTGATGGTACAAGGCTTCGTGTTTTTTGCCAGTCCTCACAGGCACAGGTCAGTTTCATGGCAGCGGGCTTAGGTGGTGATTTTTGAATTTAAGTGAATTAACTTTGTATTGAATAAAGCTATTTTTGAATTAATTTACACCCGCGCGGCTGTGAGCGGTAAGTGAATATTTGCCGGAATAAGTCGTTCTTTGTCGGGGTTCAACCCCGTTCCTGCGTTGAGGGGCGAAACAGGCGGCTTGTCTTGGCGACGCAGGGGGCAATATCGTCCTTGATTGCAATCGAACTTGGCGATCTCGCAACACGATGGATTGCGATGCGCAGGTAATTTGTCGGTCAGCCAAGAGGAGATTCGCCACATGATGCTTCCTAGCAACGCTGCACTGTGCAGCCTTGAAGCGAATAATGCGGGGGCTCGTATCAGACAACAGTGGTGTAGATCACACAGCCTGTTTGGCGCTGAAGGTATTGAGCGGCAGCTGAACTTGCTCGGCCATATGGAAGTTTTGTAGGAGCTGAACTTGTTCGGCGATAGCAGGCAAACCCAACACCGGCCCATCGCCCAACAAAGTTGAGCTCCCACAAAAACCAAGTCCCCGTAGGAGCTCAACTGTCTTCAGTGATGTCGGTATTTCGTAGGAGCTGAACTTGTTCGGCGATGGTGGGCAGAACAGATGGGGTAAAGCGGATGTGTATCGGGGTAAAAATTCACTGCTCAATGCAGAGGAAATGGCGTTAAATCTCACTTTCGAATTCACATGTGCCAATGAGATGATGATTCGTTCAAAAGCATTCAGCGATGACGTGGCGTTGATGTGTCTGTCGACAAATGATGCGCAGCTGAAACTGCATCCGGCCTACAAAATGGCCAAGGCAGGCAATCAAAATGCCGCGCTTGAATTGGTCATGGACACTGCTTTGACTTGGCTTTATGAACAGCGCGCGCGATTTGCCCCAGGCTTGCTGTTTGTCGCGCCCCATGCGCAAGAGGCCTCTGGAGATAATGCCATTCCACAAACATTGTCATCGGTGTGTGCAGCGATCTACCAAGGCTGTGCTGATATCGAAATTGTCCAGTCTGATCGTGTGTATCACACAGGCGCCGATCCGATGGAACGTATGGCTGCGCGTGCGCAGTTTGTGGGGCGTGTTGTGCCGGGGGCTGAGTACGTGTTGGTTGACGATGTAACCAATCTGGGGGGGACTCTGGCAGAATTGACAAACTACATTCAACTCCATAGCGGTATCGTGAAGGGTGTCGTGGTTTTGGTCAATGCGGGTCGCGATCCTCAGTTGGTGCCCAAAGCCAAATTTGTTCAACTGATCAAGGAGAGGTTTGATGATGAATTTACCGAAGTCTTCGGCATCGAGCCAGGAGCCCTTACTGCCAATGAGGCCCAATACCTTGTCGGTTTCCGATCTGTTGACGCCATCCGAAATCGACTTGCTACGGCAAAGCAAGAAATCGATCGCCGATTACGTTCAAAGGGAATTACCCGGTCGTCTTAAGCAACGTCATATGGAACATTTGCTGGATAAATCATGAATTTTCGGGGCAGTTCCCGATTCATTCACCACAAAGGAGCCCAAGGGCTCCTTTGTGGTTTCTACGGCGCTGAAACTATTTCGTAGGATCTGAACTCGTTCGGCAATGTGGATGTTTTGTAGGAGCTGAACTTGTTCGGCGATGGCCAGCAAACCCAACACCCGCCCCTTCGGCCCATCGCCCAACAAGTTGGGCCCCCACAAAAGACCAGGTCTGCGTAGGAGCTGAACTTGTTCGGCGATTGCAGGCAAACCCAACACCTGTCCCTCCGGCCCATCGCCCAACAAATTTGGACGCCAACAAAAACCCTCGTCCTTGTAGGCGCCGCAAGAAGCCTCAGCTCAATTGGCCGATCCCAATGACAAGCCGGCGTGCTCGCGCAGGGGATGAAAGTGGATCTTGGGGAAGCGCTCTTGTGCCAAGCGCACGTCATACGGGCTGGTGCACAGATACGCCAGTGTGCCCGCCGCGTCCAGCGACATGCGCTGTGGGTAGGCGTTGGTGAACTCACGCAGTTCGGCCGGGGTGTCGGCGGTGATCCAGCGGGCGCCGGTGTACTGGCAGCCCTCCAGGCGCACGTCGCAGTCGTACTCGGCCTTCAGGCGGTGTTGCACCACTTCAAACTGAAGCTGACCCACCGCGCCCAGCAGCATGGGGCCGCCGATTTCGGGTTTGAAGACCTGGATCGCGCCTTCTTCGCCGAGTTGGTCGAGGCCAGTTTGCAGTTGCTTGGTGCGCAGCGGGTTCTTCAGGATCACGGTCATGAAGAGTTCGGGCGCAAAAAAGGGCAGGCCGGTGAATTGCAGGTTGGCGCCATCGGTGATCGTGTCGCCCAGCTGCACGCCGCCGTGGGTGGTAAAGCCAATGATGTCGCCCGCATAGGCCTCGTCCACCGCTTCACGCCGTTGCGAGAGAAAGGTGACCACGCTGGTGGGCCGCAGTTCTTTGGCGGTGCGCTGCACCTTGAGTTTCATGCCCGGTGTGTATTTGCCTGACGCCATGCGCACAAAAGCGATGCGGTCGCGGTGGTTGGCGTCCATATTGGCCTGCACCTTGAACACCACGCCCGAAAACGCGCTGTCTTCGGGCTGGATTTCTTTGACCACGGGCTGCTTGTTGACGATCAGGTTGCTTGTGCGCGGCTTGGGCGCGGGGGCCAGGTCGACCAAAGCGTCCAGCACTTCCATCACACCGAAGTTGTTCACGCCGGAGCCAAAAAACACGGGCGTTTGTTTGCCTGCCAAAAAGGCCGCTTCGTCAAACGTGGGCGAAGCACCGGTGGCCAGCTCCATGCTGTCCATGGCGGCTTGCCATTCCAGACCAAAGCGCTCGGCCAGTTGGGCTTGTTCGGTGAGCGGGATGGTTTCGAAGTCTTGCGGCAGGCGTTCGCTGCCGGAGTCAAACACGGTCATGGCCTGCGTGCGCAGGTTGACGATGCCGCCAAACGATTTGCCCTGACCCACAGGCCAGGTCATGGGCACGCAGGGCATGCCCAGCTCGCGTTCGACTTCGTCGAGGATGTCGAGCGGGTCGCGCACTTCGCGGTCCATCTTGTTCACAAACGTGATGATGGGCGTGTCGCGCTGACGGCACACCTCGATCAGGCGGCGGGTCTGCGCTTCCACACCGTTGGCCGCATCGATCACCATGAGCGCCGAGTCCACGGCAGTCAGCACGCGGTAGGTGTCTTCCGAGAAGTCTTTGTGGCCGGGCGTGTCGAGCAAGTTGATGACGTGATCGCGGTAGAGCATCTGCATCACGGACGAAGCCACCGAGATGCCACGCTGCTTTTCGATTTCCATCCAATCACTGGTGGCATGGCGCGAGGCTTTGCGGGCCTTGACCGAACCGGCGATCTGGATGGCGCCCGAGAACAGCAAGAGCTTTTCCGTCAGCGTGGTTTTACCCGCGTCGGGGTGGGAAATGATGGCAAAAGTCCGGCGGCGCCGGGTCTCGTTGGCGTAAGTCACAAGGGGTCCTGATCGGGAAAGCGCCGCAAAAGCGCCAAGCGGGCGGCCAGGCGTGGCCGCGATGGGGGGATTTTACCGGCCCCACACCCGCTGCATCGCCAGCAGGGCTGGCTCCTACAAATCCCAAAGCCTCGGCAGATCTGTCCCCTGTAGGAGCTTGCCCTGCAAGCGATCAGCCTTCGAGGCCACCCCATCGCCAGCAGGGCTGGCTCCTACAAATCCCAAATCCTCAGCCGATCTGTACCCTTGTAGGAGCTTGCCCTGCAAGCGATCAGCCTTCGACGCAGCCCCATCGCCAGCAGGGCTGGCTCCTACAAATTCTGCCCCTCAAACCCAAATGGCGTCCCAATGGGGATAAACGCCAACGCGTGTGACCAAACCGGCTCGTACCGGATTGGCCACGATGTACCGTGCAACGGCGGGCAGGTCTTCATCACGTCGAATCGCGTGGTCATGAAACCCTTTTTGCCAGAGTTCTGGGCCGATGGCTTTGGTGGTCAAGGACTTGATGCGCTGAATGCAGGCAGACAAGGTCTCCACTTCGCCAAGCTGAAACAACCAATGCAAGTGGTCCGGCATCACCACATAGGCCAAAGTGCTGGTGCGGATGGCAAAGGCGGGGTGATGCAGGATGTGGATCAGCTTTCTGGCCGCGTGGAAGTCGACAAATACAGGCTTGCGATCAGCCGTGACGACTGTGACCAAATAAATGCCGCCCGCTTGCGAGTGCCGTCCTGTTCGCAAATGGCTGGAGTGGGGTCTGTGCACCATCTCTTTGCCCTCCCTGCGCGGATCGTAGGACAAGGATCCGAGGTAATCAAGCGCTGCCTCACCGCACCATCGCCAGCAGGGCTGGCTCCTACAAATCCCAAAGCCCGTGCAGATCTGCCACTTTGTAGGAGCTTGCCCTGCAAGCGATCAGCCTTCGACGCAGCCCCATCGCCAGCAGGGCTGGCTTCTACAAATCCCAAAGCCCGAGCAGATCTGCCCCTTTGTAGGAGCTTGCCCTGCAAGCGATCAGCCTTCGACGCAGCCCCATCGCCAGCAGGGCTGGCTCCTACAAATCCCAAAGCCCGAGCAGATCTGTCCCCTTGTAGGAGCTTGCCCTGCAAGCGATCAGCCTTCGATGCAGCCCTATCGCCAGCAGGGCTGGCTCCTACACATCCCAAAGCCCCAGCAGATCTGCCCTCCTGTAGGAGCTTGCCCTGCAAGCGATAGGCCCCCCAATCACCCTCATCGTCCTCAGGGCAAGCGCCTGCGACAAATCGGATGGGTTAGAATCATGCCCATTCCGAGGAGCGTTGCAGCGCCCACCAGCACCCAGCTGGCAGCAGGCGTGAGGCTCGGAACCTTCATACAGCAACGACGCTCATCCACTCGACGTGCGGTGAGCCTGTAACTTCCATTCAGTGCTTTCATCCACGCGTGTGGCTTATTCACATTGCTTTGGAGCTTTTCTCATGAATGCACGTATGCCTTCCACCGTCAACGCTGACTGCGTGATCGCCGACATCGGCTTGGCCGATTGGGGCCGCAAAGAAATCAAAATCGCCGAGACCGAAATGCCCGGCCTGATGGCCATCCGCGACGAGTTCGCCAAGGCTCAGCCCTTGAAGGGCGCACGCATCACCGGTTCGCTGCACATGACCATCCAGACGGCCGTGCTGATCGAGACCTTGCAAGCCTTGGGCGCCGATGTGCGTTGGGCCTCTTGCAACATCTTCTCGACCCAAGACCACGCCGCTGCGGCCATTGCCGCCAAGGGCACGTCCGTGTTCGCCATCAAAGGCGAAACCTTGGCCGACTACTGGGACTACACCCACCGCATTTTTGACTTTGGCGCTGCCGGCACCGAGGGCGAAGGCCCCAACATGATCTTGGACGATGGCGGCGACGCCACGCTGTTGATGCACTTGGGCAAGCGCGCTGAAACCGATGCGTCTTTGATCGCCAACCCCACCAGCGAAGAAGAGACTTGCCTGTTCAACGCCATCAAGGCCAAGCTGGCGGTGGACCCCACCTGGTACAGCCGCAAAGGCGCGCACATCATTGGCGTGACCGAAGAGACCACCACCGGCGTGTTGCGCCTGAACGAAATGGCCGCCAAAGGCAGCCTGATGTTCCGTGCCATCAACGTGAACGACTCGGTGACCAAGAGCAAGTTTGACAACCTGTACGGCTGCCGCGAATCTTTGGTCGACTCGATCAAACGCGCCACCGACGTGATGATCGCCGGCAAAGTCGCTTGCGTGGCCGGTTACGGCGACGTGGGCAAGGGCTCGGCCCAAGCCTTGCGCGCGTTGAGCGCGCAAGTGTGGGTGACCGAGATCGACCCGATCAACGCCTTGCAAGCTGCCATGGAAGGCTACAAAGTGGTCACCATGGAATACGCCGCTGACAAGTGCGACATCTTCGTGTCGGCCACTGGCAACAAGAACGTGATCCGTTACGAGCACATGGCCGCCATGAAAGACGAAGCCATCGTTTGCAACATCGGTCACTTCGACAACGAGATCGATGTCGCTTCGCTGGAAAAGCTGCAGTGGGACGAGATCAAGCCCCAAGTCGACCACGTCATCTTCCCCGATGGCAAGAAGATCACCCTGTTGGCCAAAGGCCGTCTGGTGAACTTGGGTTGCGCCACCGGCCACCCCAGCTTTGTGATGTCGTCTTCGTTTGCCAACCAGACCATCGCCCAGATCGAGCTGTTCACCAAGCAAGACCAATACGAAGCCGGCAAGGTGTATGTCTTGCCCAAGCACCTGGACGAAAAAGTGGCCCGTTTGCACCTGAAGAAAGTCGGCGCGATGTTGACCGAACTTTCCGACGAGCAAGCCGCGTACATCGGTGTGTCCAAGAATGGTCCTTACAAGGCCAACAGCTACCGCTATTGATCGGCGCCATCGCTTGCAGGGCAAGCTCCCACAGGACATGTATCCGTAGGAGCCAGCCCTGCTGGCGAAAATGCCGCTTATCGCTTGCAGGGCAAGCTCCTACAGGACATGTACCCGTAGGAGCCAGCCCGGCTGGCGAAAATGCCACCTATCGCTTGCAGGGCAAGCTCCCACAGTGTTTGAATCCGTAGGAGCCAGCCCTGCTGGCGAAAATGCCTCCTATCGCTTGCAGGGCAAGCTCCTACAGTGTTTGTATCCGTAGGAGCCAGCCCTGCTGGCGATGGTTCCTCGCAACTCACCTCATTGGACTGACCCCACCGCATGCGCATTGATCAACTTCTCGTCGAGCGTGGCTTGGCCGTGTCTCGTTCACAGGCTCAGCGACTGATTGCCGCCGGCGTTCAGTGGCAGCAGCCCAACGGGGAGTGGCGCCAGGTCGGCAAGAACCGTGACGACGTGCCCGAAAGCGCGGCCTTGCAGCTGCTCGACGACGCCGAGTCGCGTTATGTGTCGCGCGGCGGCCTGAAGCTCGAAGGCGCTTTGCGTGCCACCGGCGTCTCGGCGCAAGGCTTGCGCTGCCTGGACGTTGGGCAAAGCACCGGAGGCTTCACCGATTGCTTGCTCAAGCACGGCGCGGCGCAGGTGGTGGGCATCGATGTGGGCCACGCGCAGGTGCACGACAGCATCCGCGAAGACGAGCGGGTGATTTGCATCGAAGGCGTCAACGCCCGCGTGCTGGAGCCCGGTGACGAGCGCATCCCGGAGGCGCTGGAAGGTTTTGACCTGATGGTGGGCGATGTGTCCTTCATCTCGCTCACGCTGGTGTTGCCGGGTGTGGTGCATTTGCTCAAGCCGACCGGCCAGTTGCTGATGCTGGTCAAACCCCAGTTCGAGTTGCAACCGGGCCAGGTGGGCAAGGGCGGCATCGTCAAAGACGAAAGCCTTTACCCCTTCATCGAGGATCGTTTGCGCACCGCGCTGACCGATCTGGGCTTGAAGGTGACGGCCTGGATCGACAGCCCGATTGAAGGCGGCGATGGCAACCGTGAATTTTTTGTGCAGGCCTGTTGGCCTGACCCGGCGGCGGTGCTGCCTGCACGCGAAAAAGCGCGTGTGGCGCATGAAGCCGATTTGGCAGCCAAGGCGTATGCCAAGGCCAACGACTATTGAATGGAAGGTGATGTGATGCGTGCTTTGAATTTGCCCATCAGTCTGGAGTTTTTCCCACCCAAGACGCCCGAAGGCGCGGAGAAGCTGCGCTTGGTGCGCCAGCAACTGTATGCCTTGAAGCCCGAGTTCTGCTCGGTCACTTATGGCGCAGGCGGCTCTACGCAAGAAGGCACTTTTGCCACCGTGGGCGCGATCCAAAACGAAGGCGTCGCGGCGGCCTCGCACTTCTCGTGCATCGGCGCGACCAAGGCTTCGGTGCGGCAAGAGTTGGCCACCCTCAAAGCCATGGGCGTCAAGCGCTTGGTGGCTTTGCGCGGCGACTTGCCCAGCGGCTACGGCGCGGGCGGCGAGTTCCATTACGCCAGCGATCTGGTGAGTTTCATTCGTGCAGAAACGGGCGACGATTTCCACATCGAGGTGGCGGCCTACCCCGAGGTGCACCCCCAGGCCAAATCGCCTGAGTCCGACTTGCAGGCTTTTGCCACCAAGGTCAAGGCCGGCGCCAACTCGGCCATCACCCAATACTTTTACAACGCAGACGCCTACTTCCGCTTTGTGGACGATGCGCACAAGCTGGGCGTGGATGTGCCGGTGGTGCCGGGCATCATGCCGATCACCAGTTCTTCGCAGTTGCTGCGCTTTTCTGATGCGTGCGGCGCCGAGATCCCGCGCTGGATCCGCTTGCGCTTGCAAGGCTATAGCGACGACATCGAGTCGATCAAGGCCTTTGGTTTGGAGGTGGTGACCGATTTGTGCGAGCAGCTCATCCGCGCCGGTGTGCCTGCGATCCACTTCTACACCATGAACCAAAGTGCGGCCACGATGGCCATTTTGTCGGGCCTGCAAAGCCGTTGAAAGCGCTGGTCCTGTTTTTGGCGCTGTGTGGCGGCGCCTGCGCAGCCGCCTCAACGCCTCGGGCGCATGCTGCGGACGCGCAGGTCGTGTCCGAGTCTTCCGCTGAGGCATCCGAAGCCTCTGACGCGCCCTTGGCCCAAGGCTGGGCCACTTGGTATGGCGGCAAGCGTTGGCATGGCCGCCGCACGGCCAGCGGTGAACGCTTCGATCGCCAGGCGCTGACGGCCGCCCACCTGACTTTGCCCATGGGCACGCGGGTGCGTGTGGTTAACCTCAGCAATGGCCGTGAGGTGTGGGTGCGCATCAACGACCGCGGGCCCAAAGGCGGCCAATTCATCATCGATCTGAGCGAAGCAGCGGCCGAGCGCTTGGGCATGCGCCGCGCAGGCAGAGCACGTGTGGCGCTGCACGTCGGTGATGCATCGCACACGCCGCTGCCCCCATGATCAGCGTTTGATCTGAGGCAACAACAGCGCTGATCGTCACGCCCTGGCGTGGCCGGTTTGACGAAACGCAAGCACGGCGATTGCGCATGGGCTTTCAATGACTTTGAGGCGAAAAGCTTCGCTCTTAAAGGAAAGAACCATGAAAAAACAATTGATCGTGATTGCTGCATTGGCCGCATGTGGCATGGGCGCTGTTCAGGCGCAAGAAACCCCTTGGATGGTGCGTGCGCGTGCCGTGCATTTGGACATGTCCAACCAGGACAGCACAGGCTTGGGCCTGTCGGTCAACAACAAGACCATCCCCGAAGTGGATGTGAGCTATTTCTTTTCGCCCAACGTTGCGGCCGAATTGATTTTGACGGTGCCGCAAAAGCAGACGGTCTCCAGCAACGGCACATCGATTGGCACTTTCAAACACCTGCCGCCAACGCTTTTGTTGCAGTACCACTTCACCGGTCTGAACGGTTACAAGCCTTATGTGGGCGCGGGCATCAACTACACTGACATCAGCAAAGTCAACCTGCTGGGCGGCGTTGCAACGTTGGACAAAGACAGCTGGGGTGGCGCGCTGCAAGCCGGTGTGGACATTCCTTTGGACAAGAATTGGTCCCTCAACTTCGATGTGAAGAAGGTCTACATCAAGACCCATGTGTATGCCGCTGGCGTCAATGCCGGCACCCTGAAGCTTGACCCCGTCCTGGTCGGCGCAGGCGGCGGCTACCGCTTCTGATCGCTTGCAGGGCAAGCGCCTACATGGTGAGGTATTCGCGGGAGCCAGCCCTGCTGGCGATGGGCTTTCTGCACAGGCTCTATCGCTTGCAAGGCAAGCTCCTACAGGGTGAGGTATTCGCAGGAGCCAGCCCTGCTGGCGATGCGCCTTCTGCACAGGTTCTATCGCTTGCAGGGCAAGCTCCTACAGAGTGAGGTGTTCGCAGGAGCCAGCCCTGCTTGCGATGCGCCTTCTGCACAAGCTCTATCGCTTGCAGGGCAAGCTCCTACAGGGTGAGGTATTCGTAGGAGCCAGCCCTGCTGGCGATGCGCCATCTGCACAAGCTCTATCGCTTGCAAGGCAAGCTCCTACAGGGTGAGGTGTTCGTAGGAGCCAGCCCTGCTGGCGATGTGCTTTCTGCACAGGTTCTATCGCTTGCAAGGCAAGCTCCTACAGGGCGAGGTATTCGCAGGAGCCAGCCCTGCTGGCGATGGGCCTTCTGCACAAGCTCTATCGCTTGCAGGGCAAGCTCCTACAGGGTGAAGTGTTCGTAGGAGCCAGCCCTGCTGGCGATTGGGCCCAGAACGGGCCTCGCTGCTTGGATCAGCGTTCGTCGAAGCTCACCACCACGCGGTCGCTGGTGGGGCGGGCTTGGCAAGACAACACGAAGCCTTGATCAACCTCGGGTTTTTCGAGGGTGAAGTTTTTGTCCATCTCGGTGGAGCCTTCCATAACCTTGCAGCGGCAGGTGCAGCACACGCCGCCCTTGCACGAGTAAGGCAGGTCCAGACCCAGGGCCAGCGCGATGTCGAGGATTTTCTCGTTCTTGTTCATTGGCATGTCGTAGGGCTTGCCATCCAGCACCACGGTGAGTTGGACTTCACCGCCGTCGCGCGTGGCTTTGTGGCCCAACACGACGTTGGCTTTCTGCTCGGGGCTCAGCGCTTCCAGCGTGGGCGAGGTGAAGCGCTCGGTGCGGATGCGGTCGGCTTTCACGCCAGCCGTCAGCAGGGTTTTCTCGGTCTCTTCGATCATGGCCTCGGGGCCGCAGATGAAGACCTCGTCCATGCTGCCCACGGGCAAGAAGGCATCGATGATGGCTTGCACTTTGGCCGCGTCGATGCGGCCTTCAAGCAAGGGCACCTCTTGCGATTGGCGCGAGAGGATGTGGATCAGCGTCAGGCGCGAGGGGTAGCGGTCTTTCAGGTCCTGCAGCGCTTCGTTGAACATCACGCTGTCCATGCGGCGGTTGCCATAGACCAGGGTGAATTTGGACTCGGGCTGCTCTTCGAGCGTGGTCGCGAGGATCGACAAAATCGGCGTGATGCCCGAACCTGCGGCAAAACCTACGCGGTGGATGGCGCGTTGCTTTTGCACGGTGAAGCGGCCATCGGGCGGCATCACGCGCAGGGTGTCGCCCGCTTGGAGTTGGCTTGCGGCCCAGTTGGAGAACACGCCGCCTTCGACGGGGCGGATGCCCAGTTCGAGTTCGCCGCGTTGCAGCTGGCTGCGGGCCGAGCTGATGGAGTAGCTGCGGCGCACGTCCGCGCCGTCAATGCTGGCCCGCACCGTGAGGAACTGGCCGGGCGCAAAGTCAAAGGCTGTGCGCAGATCGGCAGGCACATTCAGTGTGATGGCCACGGCGCCTGCGGCTTCGGGCGTGATGCGGGCGACGGTCAGGTCATGAAAACGCAAAGCGGTCATGGCGGGCTTTCTGTAGAAGCTTCAGTAAGGTTTGAAGTAGTCGAACGGTTCCATGCAATCGAGGCACCTGTACAGGGCCTTGCAGGCGGTGGAGCCGAAGTGGGAGGTTTCGGTGGTGTTGACCGAGCCGCATTGCGGGCAGTTGACCACGGCAGCTTGTGCGCTGCGCGATGCGAACTGCACCACGTTGGCCGAGCCCGAGGGCGTGCTGGCGCAGGCGTGCGGTGGGGCAATGCCATACGCACGCAGCTTGTCTTTGGCCGCATCGGTCATCCAGTCGGTGGTCCAGGCGGGGGCCAGTTGGGTGACCACGGTGGCTTGCAGGCCATCGGCGGCCAAGGCGGCTTTCACATCGTCTTCGATCTGGCCCATGGCGGGGCAACCGCTGTAGGTGGGGGTGATGACCACTTCCAGGCCGCTCGCGCCTTGGCGCACATCGCGCAGGATGCCCAGCTCGCGCAGCGTGACGACCGGGATTTCCGGATCGCTCAGCTGCTCCAGCAGGGCCCAGGCGCGTTCGGTCGGGCTCAAGGCGCTGGTGGTCATGTGTTTACCAGGTGGCTTGGGGGTGTGCGCGGGCCAGGCTTTGCATTTCGGCCAGCACAAAGCCCAGGTGTTCCGAGTGGATGCCTTGCTTGCCGGTGGGCACAAAGCCGCCAGCGGCAGGGCGTTGCAGTGTGGCCTCGCTCAAGCCGGCGTCCACGATCTGGTTCCAGTCGGCTTGCAGCGCGGCCATGTCGATGCCGGTGCCGTTGGCCACAGCGGCCGCTTCTTGCGGGCTGGTGCTCCAGAACTCTTGTGTGTAGGGCAGCAGTTGGTCGAGCGCGACTTGCGCCTTGGCGTGTGAGGTCTCGGTGCCGTCGCCCAGGCGCACCAACCAGTCGCGCGAGTGGCGCAGGTGGTAGCGCACCTCTTTGAGCGACTTGGCAGCGATCGCTGCCAGTTGCGCGTCTTGGGAGGCTTGCAACTGGTCCCAGGCCAGCACCATCAGGCTGCTGTAGAGGAAGTTGCGCACGATGGTCATCGCAAAGTCGCGGTCGCCCGCCGAAGTGGCGGCCATCAGCGGCATGTGGGGCAACTCGCACAGCGTGTAGTTGCGAAAATCCGGCACGTCGCGGAAATACGCCAGCGTGTCTTCGGTCGCCCCGTTGCCGATTTGCTCGGCCGCGTGCTGGTACAGCATGCGGGCCTGGCCAATCAGATCAAGGCTGTTGTTGGACAGTGCGATGTCTTCTTCGAGGATGGGACCGTGGCCACACCATTCGGCGTTGCGCTGACCCAAGATCAGCGCGTTGTCGGCCAGGTGCAAGAGATAATCAATTGGAGCATTCATAGGCGTAGCGAGAAGGTTTCAGGCAAGGCGCGGCGGCGAAGACAGTGCTTGAAGCGAAGCGCACGGCGAGCCGCCGCAACGCTGCATGAAGCCTTCGCAGTAGCCGTTTACATGTGTCCCACTTCTTCGGGGATCTCATAGAAGGTGGGGTGGCGGTACACCTTGTCGCTGGCGGGTTCAAAGAACTCGCCTTTGTCGTTGGGCTCGCTGGCCGAGATGGTGGCCGAGGGCACGACCCAGATGCTCACGCCTTCTTGGCGGCGGGTGTAGACGTCACGCGCCATTTGCAGGGCGTGCTGCGCATCCGACGCGTGCAGGCTGCCGCAGTGTTTGTGTTCCAAGCCTTGCTTGCTGCGGACAAAAACTTCCCAGAGGGGCCATTCCTTGAGTGCGGGTGTGCTCATGCTGCTTCCTTCATTTGACGCGCTTGTTGCTTTTTGGCGTGGGCCAGGGCCGCTTCACGCACCCAGGCGCCATCGTTCCAGGCTTTGACGCGGGCGCCCAGGCGTTCTTTGTTGCAGGGGCCATTGCCATTCACGGTGGCCCAGAACTCGTCCCAGTCGATCTGGCCGTAGTCGTGGGCTTGCCGCGCTTCGTTCCACTTCAGATCGGGGTCGGGCAAGGTCACGCCCAGCACCTTGGCTTGCGGCACGGTGGCGTCCACAAACTTCTGGCGCAAGTCGTCGTTGCTGATGCGCTTGATGCCCCAGCGCATGCCTTGCGCACTGTTGGGGCTGTCGGCGTCGGGCGGCCCGAACATGGCCAGGCACTTCCACCACCAGCGGTTGACGGCGTCTTGCACCATGGCTTTTTGCTCTGCCGTGCCTTGCATCATCACCAAGAGGGCTTCGTAGCCTTGGCGCTGGTGGAAGCTTTCTTCTTTGCACACACGCACCATGGCGCGGGCATAGGGGCCATACGAGCAGCGGCACAGCGGGATCTGGTTCATGATGGCGGCGCCATCGACCAGCCAGCCGACCACACCCACATCGGCCCAGTTGAGCGTGGGGTAATTGAAGATGGAGCTGTATTTGGCTTTGCCGGTGTGCAGCGCGTCCAGCATCTGGTCGCGACTGGTGCCCAGGGTTTCGGCGGCGCTGTACAGGTACAGGCCGTGGCCGCCTTCGTCTTGCACTTTGGCGATCAGGATGGCCTTGCGCTTCAAGCTGGGGGCGCGGCTGATCCAGTTGCCTTCGGGCAGCATGCCGACGATTTCGCTGTGGGCGTGCTGGCTGATCTGGCGCACCAAGGTCTTGCGGTAGGCCTCTGGCATCCACTCGCGGGGCTCGACGCGACCGTCGGCGTCGATGCGCTCGTCAAATTGGGCTTGCAGAGCCTGTTCACTGGCGCTGGCTTGTTTGGGCACCGCCTTGAGGCCGGCGGACTTGGCGTCGTCTTGGTCGGAAACGCTGAAGGATTGCGTGTACATGGGCTACTCCTGCGCCGAACAGGATGGGATGATCGCGGCGCGGGTGCCAGTATATCAATTAACCGACCGATCGGTCGGTTAATTAAAGCCAGTGGGCTCAGGACTTTCCCTGAGCAAAGGCCTGCTTCAAGAGGAAGCTTCGACTTTCCATTCCTTGCCGGTGCCTCGTGCCAGCGCAGGGCCGACCACGTCCAGCGCCTTGCGGATCTGGTCTTTCAAGGTGAAGGGCGGGTTGATCACGAACATGCCACTGGCCACCAAGCCCCCCTCGTCGCCGGGGCCACGGCCAATGGCCAAGGTGGCGTTGAGCCAAGGCTTTTGGGCCTGATTGGCCAAGGTGCGCAGACGGCGTGGCAGATCGTGCGCTTCGGGGCGCGGAATGATCGGGTACCAGACCAGGTAGGTGCCGGTCGAAAAGCGCTTGAGGTACTCCTGAATCACGTTGGCCACTTTCATGTAGTCCGACTTGATCTCGTAGCTCGGGTCGATCAGCACCATGGCCCGCTTGGAGCCGGTGGCCGAAGCGGGCGGCGGCAACAACTTCTTGAGGGCTTCAAAGCCATCTTCGCGGCTGACGGTGACGGTGCGGCCCGCTTCCAGCTGGGCGATGTTGGACATCAGGGCGCGGCTGTCGGTGGGGTGCAGCTCAAACAGGCGCAAGCGGTCACGCGATTCGTGGCGCATCAGGAGCTGCATCAAAAAAGGCGAGCCGGGGTAAATGCGGGCTTCGCCATTGGCATTGAAGCTGGCGATTTGTTCCAGATAGTCTTCGATGGGCTCCGGGATGCTGTCGAGTTTTTCCAACGCACCCAGCAATTTGAACAGGCCGTCCTGAGCTTCGGCCCCTTTTTGGGAGTAGTCGCCATCGAGGCGGTACAGGCCTGCACCGGAGTGGGTGTCGATCAGGGTGATGCCAGCCTCTTTTTGCATGAGGTGGCGCATGGTGGCCAGCAAGGTGATGTGTTTGAGCACATCCGCATGGTTGCCGGCGTGGAAGGCGTGTCGATAACTGAACATGCACCGATGGTAACCAATATCCCCGCAAGTCCTTGATTTTTCGTATAATGTGAGGCTTCGCAGCGATTTTGTGGTCCCGCGGCGAAGACGCCAAGCCCGTTAAAAGGCCGGCAATTTCCCACCTAAGAGGCTCCCAACAGAGGAGCACCGACCGTGGAAAAGGACCCGACAAACCTTTCTTTCAAAGAGAAAACTCATGACAACAACTTTCAGCGCAAAACCCGCTGAGGTCGTGCACGAGTGGTTTGTGATTGACGCGACCGACAAGGTCCTCGGACGAGTAGCCAGCGAAGTTGCTCTCCGTTTGCGCGGCAAACACAAGGCCATTTACACGCCTCACGTCGATACCGGTGACTTTATCGTCATCATCAATGCTGCCCAGCTCAAAGTGACTGGCACCAAGACACTCGACAAAGTGTATT
>NKIO01000073.1 GCA_002255935.1 Comamonadaceae bacterium PBBC2 | reverse complement strand
GCGCGGCGGCCCGGCAGTGACCACTGGCGTGTGAAAACGCCATGGACTTGCGCCGCCCAGAGGGAGCCCCCTTGGGGGGCGGACGGGCTGGGCGGCGCAACCCAAGGCGAGCGCTAGCGAGCCTGGGGACGGGGGCGGGCGGGGGCCAACACGAAAGAACCGGGCGAAGCCCGCTGACTGAAAACGATGCGCGGAGCGCCTGACTAGATGCCAGTACACAACGCAAACAGATAAGCCCGACATGGCGACGAGCCCGAGAGTTGGGGTAGGGGCCCCGTCTCTCGGGCTTGGCGACATGACGGGCGTGCAGGGGGCCTTTTACATAACGCCAGTTTTGCGAACCCGAAGGGCGCGAAGCGGTCGCGGGCCGAGAACGAGCCTGCGAGTGAGCGGCCTGCGACTTCGCAAAATGGGGCGTTATGTAATTGGCCACCGGCCCACGGGCACAGATGCCAGCAGACCACTGCGGTCAACACGATGCGAAGCGAGGCGAGGCCTTCGGTGACAGCGCTCCAGCGCTCTGATCAACACTCGCGAAGCGCTGATCATGTGAACCCGCTTTGCTGCAAGCAGAGCGGCGGACGAAGTCCGTGCCTGGCGGGGCTGCGGTCGCGCGAAGCGTGTCCGCGTCGTGTCCACTTGGCCAACACACTCGCGGGCCAGTCGCTGGCGGACCGGCGTCGGCTGGGGTAGGCAAGAGCGGGAGTGTGTAGCGCCCGAGCGCTGCACACGGGAGCGGGGCTGGTGGACCGTGCCCATGCACCTTGTGGACCGATAGCAGCGATGTGGCGAGCGTGTGCTGGCCGGTGACTGAGCCTGCGAAGGACGGCCAGCGCAAGCCGACACATGGCTGCGCTGGGTGATGGGGCAGGGCGGTGGTGGGCTGTGAGCGCTGGCGGGGCACAGAGCGTCAAATGGAAGCCGGGCATTGACGCGCCCCAGCGCGGCAGTGGCCGGCGCTACGGACGGTGGTGAGCTTCAGTCGGTTGTGGACCGAGTAGCGCCGATGTGATGGGCTGCGCTGGCTAAGTCGGTGATTGACCAAAGACGATGGGGCGCGGACCGGCACATGGGCGCGGTGCGTGATGAGGGCAGGGCGGTGGTGGACGGTGACCACTTGCGGGGCACAGTGCGTCAAGCGGAAGCCGGGCATTGACGCGCCCCAGCGCGGCAGTGGCCGGCGCTACGGTCGGTGGTGAGCTTCAGTCGGTGGTGGACCAAGAAGCAGCGATGCCGTAGCTCCGGCCCGGCGCTGAGCCCGGAGCCTGCGGAGGGCGGTGCGCCGGGCCGGGGCCTAGGCATGGCTGCGGTGCGTCCACAGGAGCCGGACACGGACGCGCCCCAGCGCGGCGGTGTGCGGCGGGTAGGGCGGTGGTGAAGGGTGAACGCTTGAACAAGCACAGTGCAGCGCCGATGTGCCGGGCTGCGCGGGCTAAGACGGTGGTGGACGGTAGGCGGTCGGGCGTGGCCCGGCACATGGGCGCGGTGCTGATTACCCGAGATCCAGCTGCGCCTGACGCGTGCCTTCGGACTTCACAAACTTGAAGTGGAATTGAAGGCTGGTGACGGCGCGGCTCTTTTTTGTTTCTTCCCATTCGATCTGAATGTCGGCTTTTTCGTTGAGTTCTTTCACGGGCGCAACGATGCAATAGCGCTTGATATCGGCGTAGCGGTAGGAGGCGGGAACGTCCATCGCCAAGCGGAAATCTTCAAGCTTGATGGTCTTGAAGCCGTTGTCTTTTTGCGTCATGAGCAAGCGCAGCAGGTTCGATGAATAGATCGAGCGCAGGCCGCGTGCAAATTCCAAGCGGTAGCGCACGAATCGTTCATTGAGCATGAACAGGTGTGGTGTCATGTCGGGCGAAAAGCTGATTTCGGCCCAGGCTTCATTGGGGTGATAAACGGCCTTGTAAACCCACCGCATCTTGACCAGCTTCTTGCCGTCTTTCCATGTCGCAGAGCGCTCATAGAGCTTGTCACACGCCGACTTGAGCCCTTCATAAGCTGCGCGATTGGTGTAGCCGTTTTCGTCGTTGTCCAGGGCCGCCATTTCACCGAATTGCGCCGCGGTCACTTTGACTTTGACCGACTCGTTGGCCTTGGCGTACTGATAGGGCGAGTGGCGCGGATTGATGCAGCGCATGGCCAGCATCATCACGCGGGATTCGTTGAGCGTGAGCCCGTGAGCGGACTCCGCGAGGGCACGGCTCATCGTCACATTGCCGCCAATGCCTTGGGCGAGCCGATCGGCTTCTTCGGCTTCGTGAGGCAAATAGGACAGCGGTTGACCAGCAAGCGTTACGGCACTTGAACTCATTGGAATCTCCTTGTGGATTTCACGAGTAACACCTCATGTATGAGATGGGCTGCATTGTCTCACCTTTGGGGGCACGCCGAGGGATTTACTCAAACGAGCGGCTAGTTTATAGAACTAAAGAGCGCATATGACAAGTGCACAGAAAAGGTGCTCGCCTGTGGATTCCCTCAGGAATTTCTCACTGCTCACGAAGAAAAACTCACCTTTCCTCAGGAATTTTTCACCTTTATCGAGGAATTTCTCACCGATAAAACAGGCCAACCTCTCATAACCCGCATGGATATTGGCTTTCCAGCTTGTGGATAACTCCTACAAAGGTATTTACAAAGGTTTTATAAAGAGATTTACAAATTCGCGCACACACGCGAGCGCACACAGGCGCGGGCGCGAGCGCGCACACGCGAGCGAAGCGCATGCAAGGCCATTCGTCCACACAGGCCCCATAAAGTGTCCCCCCGGAAAGGGGGAACATACCTCGCTTCGCTCGCCCCCCAGGGGCGGCAAGCGCCCCTCGAAACCGCGCTAGGGCGCGTTTTCTCACCCCCGGAGGGGGGTGCTACGCCCCCCCTCTCAAAAACGCACTTCGTGTCGTTTTTGCCCGGCTCACCCCCCAGGGGGCTGCCGCCCCCCGGCAAGCCGGTTCCCCCTGCTAGTTTGTCTTTCAAAAAGACAAGCAGTTGGCGGCCGAGAACAGTCGCCCTAGCTGGCGACTGCTGAAAGGTGAACTTTTCCTGAGAACAGCCCAAAGGTGAGTTTTTCCTGAGAAAACGACCGTTTTGACTGAACACTAAAGCGGTAGTAAATTGAGGTTGTTGGTTGATTGATTTGTTACCCCATACGCCGCCCCGGGGAAATTTTGGCGGCGCAAGAGTGGGCGGGGACGTTTTCAAAGAACGCTGAAGCGTGAAAACGTACCCCTGGTTCAATGCCGCACGCGGCAGGGAGATTGAACATGCAAATGCTGATGCTCAGGCCGCACGGGAAGCGGGTTTCAGGGGCGCCCAGGCGGGTGCCCGTGGTGCGCGAGCGAGCGCGCAAGTACGGCCCGATTCTGGAAGAACGGGTTTTGTCGGTCAGAAAAGATTTGCTGATCACCGGCCCGAACTCGAGCGGCAAAACCCGTTGGCTGTCTAAGCTGGACGCGCAAGCCACCGAGATCTGGCACGACAAAGAAAAAATCTTCTTGCGTGCAACTGAACCGCTGCAGCGTTGGTACGAAGACCCGCGTGTGATTGCCACGGTCACCGCCAAAGGCCGGGACTGGGCAAAACTGAAGTCGTACGAGCGGGTCGATGCCTTGATCAATTGGATCAAGGCGAAAAAAGTGCTTTTGCTCATCGATGACGCGCACAAGCTGGCTGGCCGAAAACTAGACATCGCCATCCAAGCCTGCCGCGAAGCGGGGCGGCTGATCGTCGGTGCTTTCGCTGAAAACGCGATCCCTATGAGCTTGCGGCTGCTGATCGACAAGCGCGAACCGCAGCGGGTCGGGCTGGCGAGTGAAGCGGCTTATGACGTTACCAACTTGGCCATGTGGCTGGCGATTTTGGCGGCGGTCGGCGCCGGCTGGTGGCAACTGGCAGCCGCCATGGGCGGAATGAAGGTTTTGGCCGGAGGCCGCCGTGCGGCCAAGCAGACTTAGCGGTCTGGCGCTCTGCACCGGCATGCTGGTGAGTTGGCCGGTTGCTGGCGAAGACGAGCCTAAAAAGAGCTTTGAGCTACCCACGTACTCGGGGGAAAAACCCAGCATCCATGCGCCGGACAAACCGCAAACGCCCGGACCAATCCCCGATGCGCGGGATCTTTATGACCGGGCATTGCTTTGCTGGCCGGCACAAACCTACATGCGCGCCGAAGTGTTTGTCGAAGGGCGCGCCCGCACCGAAACAGGCACTTACCTGGACAGTAGCGGCACAGTCACGACCACCGGCAAAACCTCGGCGGCGCTGGTGGCGCGCATTCCGCTCTACTCAGCGGCAGAACTCGACCGCGAGCGTGAGCGTGAATTTGCACGGCGCACAAAAATCGCGGATGCGGTCGGTGAACTGGTGGCCTCGCTGGCAGACCGCCACCGCATGCGGCGCGAGCTTGAAATCACGCGGGCGCTGGAGCGGCGATCGCAAGAGCGCATCCGCATCGGCGTGGCCGAAACATCAGAGCAGGTGCGCTACCTGGAGAAAGTCGCAAGTCTGGAAAGTGAGTTGCTGAAGCAGCACGGCGCAATCCAAAAAGCTCGGCTCGTCTTGGTTGGACATTGCACGACCCATGCCGGTGACGCGCTCGACCGCCACCTGGTGCAATACATCGGGGGCCGGTGATGCGGTGGATTTCACACATTGCGATCGCGGGCGCTATTTGCGCGGTGGTCAACCCGGCAGCGGTACCGGCTGCGGTGTTGGGCAGCACAGCGCCGGACTGGATCGAGATGATCCGGCGGGCGTTTTCACGCGGCAAAAAAGTGAAGCACCGGGCGGCGACGCATTACTTGGCCGCATGGCTTGCGCTTGCGATCTTTGCGCGCTTGATTTGGGACCATCAAAGCTGGTTGTTCTGGTTCGCCATGGGCGGCGCGGTGCATTGGGTGTGTGATGCGCTGACGGTGAGCGGGGCACCAGTTGGCTGGTGGTCGGACCGGCGCGTGACCTTGTTCGGTGGCAAGGTCTATACGGGCAGCCCGGCCGAGTATGTGATCACGGGCATCATCGTTGGCGTCTGTGCGCTGTTCATCTGGTTGCGTACGACAACGCCCGGCGGGTTCATCCCATTTTTTTACCATTGGGCCGACTTTTACGAGCGCGGCCTGGTCGATGGACTGGAGTGGCGAATCCACCGCTTTGACATGATTTAACCGTCAAATTACCACTAAATTGACTCTAAATTAAATGCAAAACACCATTGAAATCAATGTGGTCAGGCTGATGATGCTGTTCATCATCACGGCTGCGGCGCTGTTCTTGGCTGCGTACTTCACGTTGCGGCGAAACCTGCTCCTGGCAGCGGTTTGCCTCGGCTGTTTTTTCATGCTTTTCAGGCCTTCGATCGCGATGTCGGCAGAACTGTGCAAGCCGGTGCGCTACGCCGACGGCGACACCTTCACCCTCAAGCGGGGCAATGAGTCGGTGCGTGTCCGTCTGGCCGGATATGACGCGCTCGAACGCGGCCAGCCGTTCAGCAAGCGGGCCACGGATCGGCTGCGTGAACTGACCGAAGGCGGGGCGCAATGCGACTGTTACAAGCAAGACAAGTACGGCCGCAGCGTGTGCACCGTGCGCACGCGGGCGGGCGTGAACGTGGCGACGGAAATGCTGAGAGGCGGGTTTGCGTGCATCGATCCGAGATTCGAGAGCGAAGCGGCACCGGAAGACCGGGCCGCTGCACGGGCGGCGCTGGCAGACGCGAAGGCCCAGCGGCGCGGCATGTGGTCGCTGCCTGATCCGGTTTGCGCGGCTGACTACAGGAGGGCGAAAAATGCCCAGTGATGACGAGATCCGGGCCATCCTGCGCGAGCCGGGCACCAGCAGTTGGATGAAAGTGGCACTGACCACCGCGCTCGAGCGCGATCCGGTTGACGCGGTGAACGACGCCGAGATGCTGGCCATCGTGCTGCGGCACCGAGCCGAGGTGATCCAGTCGGAGGCGTTGGCGGCTGTGGCGATCAGGCGGGCGAAGGGGTGAACAAGAAAATCAATTACGTACAGTTACGACGACGAGCCCATACGTATTCCTGGCTGAGAGAATGCCCGTAGATGTTGGAGAAAATGCATGGTCACAGCCCCAGTTCAAGTGAAAAAATGCGATTACCGAGGTGCAAACCCGAAAAAGCAAGAAGACGCCCGCGCATGGAATCTTGCAGCTTTGAAAATTGAAGAATGGATCAACCAAGCCATACAAGCACAACAGCAGGAGATCCACATCTACAAGTATGAAGAAATTGCCAAAAATACAGGCTATCCCTTAAAGATGGTGAGAGATATTTGCTTCATCATTGATTGCGGCGGAACCGGGTTCATCGCAATACGACCATAAAAAAAGCCCCCCAACCATCCAGCTGAGGGGCTCAAACAAAGCAAACATCAGGCAACTGCAATGCACCGATGTCGCCAGTATACTGTTAATTTATACAGTATTGGCGACACCATGCCCCACCTCTCCACCCCCCAGCCCCTGCCCCCCGGCCCGCTCCTGGTCAACGCATTACCGGCCAGCGTGCAAGCCGGTTTCCCTTCCCCGGCCGAAGATCACCAGGTCGAGCGCATCGACTTGATGCACCAGCTGATCAAGCACCCGCAGGCCACCTTCATGCTGCGCGTGTCCGGCCAGTCCATGCGCGACGCGGGCATCATGGACGGCTCGGTCGTGCTGGTGGACAAAGCCATCCAGCCCGAGAGCGGTCACATCGTGATTGCGGTGGTCGATGGCGACTTCACTTGCAAGACCCTGCAGACCGGCGCCGACGGCTTTCGCCTGGTCGCGGCCAATCCGGACTTTGCCGACATCGTGCCCACCGAAGGCCAAACGATTGAGGTGTGGGGCGTCGTGGTCGCCAGCATCGTGCAGCACGGCACCTGACATGCTCGCCCTGGTCGACGGCAACAACTTTTATTGCAGCTGCGAGCGCGTGTTTCAACCGCGCCTCAAAAACCGCCCGGTGGTGGTGCTGAGCAACAACGACGGCTGCGCGATTGCGCGAAGCGACGAAGCCAAAGCGCTGGGCATCAAAATGGGCGCACCGTGGTTCAAGATCCGTCACCTGGAAGAAGAAGCCGGGCTCGTCGCCTTGTCGGCCAACTTTGCGCTGTATGGCGACATGAGCGACCGCATGATGACCTTGGCCGCAGGCCTGGGCCACATGCAAGAGGTCTACAGCATCGATGAAAGTTTCATCGACCTGAGCGGCATCCCCGGTGACCTGGTTCGCCGCGCCCGCATCATCCGCAGGCGCATCCACCAGTGGATCGGCATCCCGACTTGCATTGGCATCGGCCCCACCAAGACCCTCGCAAAACTGGCCAACGCCATCGCCAAAAGCGCCGAGCGCAAGCCCGGCAGCTACCCCGCGCACCATGCGCAAATCTGCCACCTGGGCGCGTGCAGCCAGCAAGAACTAGCCGCCCTGCTGCAAGCCACCGAAGTGGGCGACGTGTGGGGCGTCGGCCCGAGGATCGGCGCCCAACTGCGAGCGCAAGGCGTGAACACCGCGCTGGACCTGCAACGCATGAGCCCGGCGGCAGCGAAAGCGGGCTGGTCGGTCGTGCTGGAAAAAACGGTGCGCGAACTGAACGGCGTGCCCTGCATCGAGTTTGAAGACGAGCCCCCGGCCAAACAACAAATCGCGTGCACGCGATCCTTTGGCCAGCCCATCACCGAACTAGACCAACTGCAAGAAGCCATCACCGAATTTGCGTGCCGCGCCGCAGAAAAACTGCGCAAACAACGCAGCCACACCGGCCAGATCATGGCCTTCATTCGCACCAGCCCGTTCAGAGAAAAAGACCCGCAATACAGCCGCAGCGCAAGCATCCCCCTGCCCTCGCCCACCAGCGACAGCGCGCACATCACGCAGGCCGCGAACGCCATCCTGAAACACATCTACCGGCCCGGATTCAAGTACGCCAAAGCGGGCGTGATGCTGATGGACTTGCAGCCGGCCACCCGGCAACAACTGACACTGGACCTGGACAACGACATGCCCGAAAACCGCATCCGCCTGATGCAAGCCATGGACGAAGTGAACCAACGATTTGGGCGCGGGACGCTGCACCTGGCCAGCGCAGGCACCGCAGGCAGGCACAGGGCCTGGAGCATGAAACAAGAGAGGCTGTCGTCGGGGTTTACGACGGATTGGGGCGGGTTGGCGGTGGTGGGTGAGACGTAAAATGACCGTAAATGTTTAAATACTTTGTCATCGCCTTCACAATGATTGTGTATGCCTACTGGGGTATTTGGGGCTTCTTTTTGGCATGGGGGTCTGCGGATTCAGGTAGACCATTTCGAGATCTCATCCGTCGTGAAATAAACGGCAAAGATCCCGAATTGACGGTGCTTTGGCTTTGCGCAAGCGTCTATCTTATTGGCTGGATTGTGTTCGCTTTTTATATGTTGATTTGCATGGCATTCAATAAAATCAAGAACGCAAAAAAAACGCACCCGAAGGTGCGTTAGGAGAGCTGCACAGGTCTAGGGAGACGCGAAACCAACAGGTTTGTGCAGCGATCAGATCGTAGCTTGGACACAACTTTCAGGTGTGTTTATTTGTTTCGGTCCCGCTTCTTGCAGTCGATGATGAAGTTTGTGATCCATGCAGTGACAAAGACGATGAGAACGAAGCCACCAACCATGAAAAGCACGGTGGCAGTTGAATCGTCTTGGCTGGCTTTGCCCGCAGTAGCGAGGAACGCTAGTTTAGTTGTCATGCTGATTTCCTAAGGTCTGCGAACCTTCAACCACTCATAAAGCGTGTTTGGCGACACATCTAGCAGCTTGGCGATCGCCACTTTGTTGATGCCCTTGGCGATGTAGTTGTCGATCTTCTCGGCGTGTTTGTCGAGCTTCAGATTCTTGGCGGCGCCCACCGGGCGCCCCAGCTTCATGCCTTCGCTCTTGCGCTTGGCCAGGGCCTCTTTGGTTCGCGAGCTGATGAAGTCGCGCTCGATCTCGGCTACCAGGCCGAGCACCGTGGCCACGATCTTCGATTGCATCGAATCGTCGAAGACGATGCCGTTTTTGGCGACGTGCAAATGCACACCGCGCTCGATGCATTCCCGGCCAATCTCGAGCACCTGAAGCGTGCTGCGCGCCAAGCGCGAGACTTCCGACACGACGATCACGTCGCCCTTCCCTGCCCCTCTGATCATCTTGCCCAGCTGGCGGTCACGCCAGTCGGTCTTACCGCTGATCGTGTCTTCGATGAACACAGGTTCAAGCAACCGCTTGTCGACGCAGTAGCGCACGACGCCGTGCTTCTGGTTGGCAACGTCTTGGGCGTCGGTGGAGACGCGGAGGTAGGCGAAAACTTGGGGCATGGTCAGCGCTGCGACTTGGTAATCGCGGCCATTGCAGTGGACTGAGTGACCGCATCAGTCAAATCCGCATGAGCCTTCGCCACACGGTCGAAGACCGGCAAGCTGAAATCCACATCTGGGTTTTTGCTCATGTCTTTAACTGCTTGAAGCATGACCTGGGCCGCTACGAGCAATTCCGAATTGGCTTGTTCGGTTGTGATGGCTATGTGTGCGTTCATGGGCACTTCTCCTGTGTCTATGTATCCGAATTTTGAACTTTTCCTAAAAAAAGGTCAACATGAATTTATCAGGATGAATGCTCACCAAAAAAAACGGGGTGATTTCTCACCCCGTAAACGTTCGTTTGTTTTGGTCTAAATTCATGGTCCACTCATAAGCAACATTCATTCACGAACGATTTGTAGGCTGGGATCTGTTTCATTTGCCTCAACGATCGCGTTGTATTTTTCAAGTAATGATGTGATTGTTAGTTGCCGCTTGTCGCTCAAGAAGCCGCCAAGTTCATGGAGATTGGCAACAATAAACTGCTCGGCATCAAGGATGTCTACTTTGTCTGCGATACCTAAAGTTGCAGCAAACACATCAGCAGCAGGAAGCATGTCATTGATCGTTATGACGATTGGGTGTTTGCCTGCGGCCAGGTTAGCACGGCACTTTTTCATGACAGCTTCACCAGGAGCGGTTGTCACATGTATGGCGGCGTTGCCAATATCAAAATCACCAGAACGGCCGCTGACATCATCTGCGACAGAAAATCCGTTGTGGCCAATAGCAACATCAGGAAGCGCCAATTCAAGCTTTGCGCCAATAAGGTGCTGAAGCATTGCACCAACATACTTGGTGCCTGAAGACTGATCTTGCCGTTTGCGTGCTTGGCCCAAAAGATCACGAACTACTGAGCGAAGAGACTTCCCAGTTTCGAAGCGAAGAACAAAAGGTTTTGCGTTGAAGAAGTGACGTGCTTGATCAACCCACCACGCTTCCACGCCCGCTAGATCGCACTGTGCTTCATCGCCCAATGAATTAAGAAATGCAAGGTAGGCCCGTATATTTCCGAGGCTCCCTCGGCTGGTTCTGCCCCCTTCTTTTGCAAGTGTCTTGGTGATCTTGTAGTCTGAAAGAATTGCTTGAACCGAACTAACGCCCAGCCCTTTAACCTGGCCCTCACCCTCGGTAGTAATACCAGCATCAATGTCAAATGGAAGGCCTGTTTTTCTTGCTAGTCTTGACGCAAAAAGCATCGTTGCAATTTGACCTTTGCCCTTCAGATTGTGAGTAGTTTGGAAATTCTGAAGTTGGTCGCACAGGGTCTTTGTCGGAAGCACGCCAGGCGGCATTCCAATGTCGTTCGTTGTTTTTTTCGGCGTTGACATCATGCAGCTCGTTTCTTTTCGTAAGCCATTGTGGCCGTCATTTTGTCAATCACTGGTGTGATGATGTGTTTGCGTATGTGCGCAACAACAGGTACGGCAACCCCATCACCCGCCAAGTGGTATGCATCGTTATATCGCTCGGGCAAAACATAACTGTCTTTTAAGCCCATGAGACGTGCTGCTTCACGCGGGGAAAGTAGCCGCGACCGAATGTTGTTGCCATCGACAATGATGATTGTTTGACGGCTAGAACCACCTCCAGGTGTGCGCAAGCAACCTGCGATTCCATCGAAGCGAACTTCTGCACGCTGAACCCCTTCTCTGGTCCGGCGATAAATTGTTCCAACTTTCAAGCGTCCAGACTCCTGAGCTTGGATCACTTTTTGCCGATTAACGGGCGTCATCATTTGAAGAAGTTTCTGCGTATCGTGCTCAGTATTCCAAACGACGCCAGATGGATTCATTTCGATGATTTCATCCAGTGTTTTTATTTTTTGCCTCGGCATGGGCATTGACCACCAAAGCCATTGGTCTCTTGTTTTTTTCTTTAATTTGTTGTGAGCTCGGATGATTGCTTCAGGATGCCACGCTGGGCTCGGACCTTGGTCAATGCACTCATCTGGAATCGAAATTGATGAGTCAACAGCAACAACGAAAAGACGCGGCCGCGACTGAGGGAGGAAATGGACAGCATCAACAACCATGCCGCCAACTCGATACCCAATGCCAACCAAGGCATCAACCATTGCTTCAAAGTCTTTACCCCCGTGGCTAATTAACGCACCGAAGACGTTTTCTAAGGCGATGACATGAGGTTTGCGGTTTTCTTTTTTAAGGCTTTTCATTAGATTAATGAATGGCCAAAAGGTGCCGCTACGTGCCCCATCAAGACCAGCACCATTACCCGCTAATGAAAGATCCTGACAAGGGAAAGAGGCCCATGCTAGATCCGCCTGTGCCTGCAATTGCGACGTCTCTAGAGTCGCAATGTCTTGTACAACCAGAGTTTTATTGCCCCAGTTGGCTGCGTAAGAGCGCCCTTTCATTTCGCTGAAGTCGTTTGCAAACGCGCATGCCCAATCACTGCCAAGACCTGCATGCGCCATTCCGCCGCCAGCGAAGAATTCGTAAAAAGTTTTCTTCATAAACAGACTTATTAAAACAGCAAGAACCGATGTTTCACATTTCTTCACTCGTTGGCAGTACCTTGTAGCAATGCATGCACACGCCCTGCTCATCAACAGGAACCTCAGTCTCGCAGTTTGGGCAAAAGTCAAAGTGATCAACGGGCTCGGCGCCCTCTGCTGGGCTGTTGCTCAGCCCCCCACGTTCAAAAACGTAAGCACCAATGGGGGAAATTTTTTGGATGGTCATTGCAAGCTCCTTCTTCGATTCAGGGCGGTTATGCCTCATCAATCACGTCATATTCTTCGATAAGTCCGAGCCAGGCGCGGGCGTCATGCGCATGCGCCCCTTCTGTTCTCCATCCTTCCGCACCGTAATCGAACTCGTGTCCTGAGTGGCCCTTGGCGAGCAAACAGCCACTTTCCCCGATTTCAATTGAGACTCGCGATTGGAGTGAGAAAAAGCCAAAGGGCGTAAGTAGCTCAGTAGCCAAACAGGCGATTGAGTCGCCTTCCATTTGCAAGGAAGTTGGCCAGTAACCGAACTTTGATCTGAAGCCATTGAGGGCCTCGATCACGCGAACTGTGATACCGCCATGACTTTTGATTGCGACTTTTGCCATAGCAACTCAATCAGGCTGTTTCGGCATTTACTGCCCGCGTCAGCGCCTGCTTGATAAAAGCCGCCCGCGTGATCGACAGGCTCCCCGCCATGGCGTCTACCTTGTCCAGAAGCTCAGGCGGTAACGCCAACGAGATCCGGGTTTGATTCCCGATCATCATCCGGTCGTCTTTAGCCACGGCCGCGCGCTCGGCTGGTGAGGCGTCCGGCGCGCCTGCGACGATGCGCTCCAGTGCGGCGATGTCAACGCCCCTGGGTTGTTGTGGCGCGTTAGGTGCGGGTACGTCTTGTTTCTTGGGTGGTTTTGTGATCGCCATTTTGATTCCCTTTTGATGTTGATTTGATATCAAAAAAATATCAATTTGACCCGAAAACGGCATTTGCCAAGGCGTTCATCTCTTCTATGCCTTTGGCGTCTTTCGGTGTGTATTCCAGGATCGACATCCCCTGCCCTGCCGCGTTTGCAATCGCCTTCCGGCGTCGGATTGGCGTGGCCACGTACTGCATGTTGGGATAGTCAGCCACGGCTGCGGCGGCGTCTTCATTGTCATGGCCCTGCGGATCTGCAGAGTTCAAAACGGCAATCACGCGCATGTTCGGGTGCGCGCCTTTGACCTCTTCAACCAGGCTGTCCAGCTGGGCCAGTGCCCACACGTCCAGTGAGCGCGGCGCAAATGGAACCACCACCACATCAGACATGCCCATGGCGGCGCGCAGCGCCGCAGAATCTCGGCCACCAGAGTCAATGATGATGTCGTCGAATTTGGAGCGCATCAGGCCGACTTGAGTTATTAGCGTCCGGCCTTCGGAGTAGACGGCGCAGGCGATGGATGGTGTCTTTCCGGCCGCTGCCCGGATGTCGATCGCGGTCTGGGCGGTCTCCTGCCGGTCACCATCGATCAGCATGACCTCGCGCCCTTGCAGGGCGCGGGCGATGGCTAAATTCAAAGCGAGCGTCGTCTTACCTACCCCGCCCTTTGTGTTTCCAACGCAAACAATCATGATGTTCCTTTGATGTTGATTTGATTGTATTTTGATATTCCATTGATATCAAATTGATGTTCAATTTTATTTGTATTGCGGCGCCAGGATTGCGCCCCCTGCCCTCTTGAGCATCTGCCCGGTGACTGATTTCGGCCTGCCCAGGTCGTGCGCCACGACTTGGCGCACGTAGTGCGTGATCGCGGCGGGCTCGGCGAAGCCGGGTGCGCCAGTCCGGAAAAAGCCGGGGCGGCAAATGGTGGAGGCGTCCAGCATCCGATACCCGATGTAAATCCAATGGCCGTCCAAGCCGGTCGGCTGCACCGTCTTGAACGTCTGCGTGCCGGCCAGCGCGGCGGCGGTGAGCTGGATCGCTTGTGCCACTTCGGGCGCGTCGGCGCCTGGCTGGTCCCTGCCGAGTCGGCTGATCGCTTGCCCGGCCATGTCCATGACCAGGTCAACCGAAAGCCCCGCGTCCCGCTGAGCTTTGACCACGCCAGCGAAGCCGGAAGGCTGGAGCGCACCGGCTGCCGTCCAGCCGGTGCTGGTGTCGACCAGGTACACCCGGGCGGTGTAGCTCGCCAGATCCATTTGGTTGGGCACCATGTGCGGCTGCAGCTTCACCGTCCAATCGCCCTGGCCCAGGTTGGCCAAGCGCTCAAAAAATGCGTGTTCCGTTTTCATGAGTCGCCCTCGTTTGATGTTGATATGATTGTATTTTAATATCAAATTGATATCAAAACAATACCAAAAAAATGCTAAAGCAAAATATTCGGCTTGCAGCGGTACGAGCTCGCCCGGGGTGCTCCCGCCCGCGAAGCGGGCGAGTGGCTGAAAACCAATCCATAAAAATCACACCCATGACTCCATGCAGACCCCGCGACCACCTGGTCGACTTTGCAAAGCGGTACCCGAACGCCTGGAAGCAAGCCGCTGGCTTGATCAACGACAAGGGCAAGGATGGCTTTCCAGACTGGCCAGCATGGTGTTTTTTGCCGATAGCCGGTAGCTACGCGGTGATTTCCGCCGAGCTGGGAGTGAATGAAATCTCTCTGCAGTACATCGGCGACGTGGCCAGGCATGCTGCCTTTTTGGCTTGGCGCGTGACCCAGGGCATTTATCGCTTTGATCCGGCTGTTTACGAAGCTGTGCGAGATACCCCAGTCAGTGGCGACATTCCGCATGAGGTGCTTTATCGGCTGCCAGAGTGGTGCATTTACATCGAGACCCCGGACATGATGTTTTCGGGTGAGCAGATGCACGGCGCCTTTGTCCACCTTGAGCACGATGTGAATAGCGGACAACCTGAATTACGGCTGGTGTTGGATCTCGACACCAAATTGATTCCCACGCCCGTGCACTTGGGGGCTTGGACTTTGCAAGAGTCGATCAGCCTGATGGCCAGCGAAGCTGGCCGTCAGGCTGTCTCTAGGGGTTTTGATCCGGTGACAAATGCGGAGGTCAACGAACTCAAAAAAGTTGTCGAGCCAATCCTCTCATTGGTCCTTTACGTGTGCACCCAGGCGTCCGAAATTGGAGATGAGGGCCGAAAGCCGGTACATCCTCAACCCACGAAGACCAAGCGAGGCGTCCAGTTCTTTGCGCCCGATAAGCCAATGACTTGGGATGTGGGCGTCAGACTTGGCGCAGCGCTTCGAAGGGCCTACCAGGCGCAGGAGACACAAGCCGAAGGGTCAAATGCAGGCCCACGGCCGCACATTCGGCGTGCGCACTGGCACGGTTTTCGATCAGGCCCTAGGCTCAAGCCTGATGGGTCAGAGATCCCCGCATCCATGCGCGCTTTTGATCTGAAATGGTTGCCGCCGATACCCGTCAATTTGTCAGACGAAGACTTGCCGGCCGTCATCAAAATCGTCAAATGACGGGCGACACCGGCCCGGGCAGTGCCTCAAACTCCTATCCCTGATCAACAAAGCAGCGCCTGATGACCTCGGGCGTATCAAGATGCCCACGCGAAGCGCAGGCATGTGGCGAAGCCCAAATGCGGGTCGTTTGCGGATGACTCGGCTCATTTAACTTGTCCCGCAAAAACGGGCGCAACGCTGTGGACAACTGCTTGAAGAAGTCGCGAATGCCGCATGTTTATTGGCCTGCGCTGAGATGCTCAAAAAATCAGCAGAAATCTTTTTTCGATTTCGACGGCCGTCTTCGGATGTTCTGCGGATGTTTTTCGGATCATTCGCAGGTGGCTGAGGCTGAATTACCGGGGCGCCGGGCCGACGCGCCCGAAGGCGTGGACAGCCGGAATTCCGGCCGCCCGGCACCCGGCAACGAACCGCGGCGGCAGGGTGGATGATGCAATGATGACACCATCCACATTGTATTGCCGCAGCATGTCGAGTGCTCCCGCCATCTCCCGCGTGCCGGAGAGATTGGCCAGCAGCGGCCGAAGTCCACGCTGCTGGAGGAGGCGGGTGAACTGGTCGAAGATTTCCATGAAGGCGGGATTGTCGAAATTG
>NKIO01000072.1 GCA_002255935.1 Comamonadaceae bacterium PBBC2 | reverse complement strand
TGTGCTCGGCGATTGCCAGCCCACCCCCCAATCGCCGAACAAGTTCAGCTCCTACAAAAAACCAATGCCCCTGCCTTGATGGAAGCTGCCCCTGCCTTCGTGGGGGCTGAGCTGCGCGCGGCGATTCTTTGCCTTCGTGGGAGCTGAGCTGTGCTCGGCGATTGCCTGCCCCAGACAGATCCTTTGCCCAACACAAAATCTCTGTTCAAACGCATTTGACAAGCCGCAACCTGCCCCATAAAGTGGTTCGATGTTCAGCCTCAGATTTCAACTGCCCATTGTGTTGACCACCCATGCCCGCGTTCGCATGGACGAAAGAAGTATTTCGATGGAGGAGTTGCTGCTGGTCATTGACACGGGTGACACCCGCTACAAAGACAGCGCGCATTTGTGGGTTTTCAAAGCGATCGAGGGCCGAGTTGATAATCTGGTTTGTGCTGTCCTTGTTTTGGAGGACGCCGTTGTTGTCAAAACGGTGATGCACCGGTTCACTTTGGAGAATTGAATCATGCGAACAACTTACTTCGATCAAGATGACATTCTTGTCCTGCATCTGTCGGACAAGCCCATCGTGCGTGAAGTTTCGCAAGATTGGAACACGCACATCAGCTATGCCGCAGACGGCTCTGCGGTCGAGGTCGTTGTTTTGGAGGCCCGCGCCTCAGGCGCTCTCCCTGTAGAAATCCTCCACGGGCAAGCCGCCTGAATGACCCATGGCTGGGAACTGAGCTGAGCTGTGCTCTGCGATGGCTGTCCGTGCCTTCGTGGGAGCTGAACTATGTTCGGCGATTGCCAGCCTAACCACCCATCGCCGAACAAGTTCAGCTCCCACAAAAAACCAGTACCTCTGCCTTAATCGAAGCTGCCCCCGCCTTCGTGGGAGCTGAGCTGTGCTCGGCGATTGCCAGCCCACCCACCCATCGCCGAACAAGTTCAGCTCCCACAATAAACCAGTGCCCCTACATTGAAGGACGCTGCCCCCGCCTTCGTAGGAGCTGAGCTGCGCTCGGCGATTGCCAAACCCCCAACAATTCGCGACACTGCCCCTCAAAAGGGGAGGGCACAAGATGGCCGAGTCGAAGCCTCATTCGCACCGCTTGCGGGCGGGTCGTTTTTCGCAAGCGGGGCTGGCGTACATGGTGACGGTGGTCACCTTGGAGCGTCAAAAGTTCTTCCAAAACTGGGTCGCCGCCCGCACTTTGATCCAAGCCCTCAAGGCCGAGAGCGATCGGCAGCAGGCCACGACCCTGGCCTTTGTGGTGATGCCCGATCACCTGCATTGGCTGATGCAGCTGGGGGAGGGCGCTGAGCTGGCCCAGTGCGTGCGCCGCGTCAAAGCGCTCACCACCTACCGCATGGGACACCCGGTCTGGCAACGCGGCTACCACGACCACGCCGTGCGCCAAGACGAAGACCTCAAAGCCCTGGCCCGCTACGTGATCGCAAATCCCTTACGCGCCGGCCTGTCCCCCTCCGTCGCCGACTACCCCCACTGGGACGCCATCTGGCTGTGATCAGCGGGCTTGGTGGGGAATTTCCATGCCTTCGTGGGAGCTGAACTGTGCTCGGCGATAACGCCTGACTTCGTGGGGGCTGAACTGTGTTCGGCGATGGCCAGCCTGACCACCAATCGCCGAACAAGTTCAGCTCCTACAAAGCCCAATAAATGCCTTGATCGGAGCTCCCCTTTACTTTGTGGGTGCTGAGCTGCGCTCGGCGATTGCAACCTGCCTTCGTGGGAGCTGAACTCCGTTCGGCGATTGCCAGTGCATCCACCAATCGCCGAACAAGTTCAGCTCCTACAAACCCCAATACCCCCGCCTTCGTGGGAGCTGAGCTGTGCTCGGCGATTAACCCTGACTGGTGAAATTGAACAAATCCCCTCTGTTCGGAGGTCTGTCGTATCATTCAAAGCCTCGCAAGGAGCTTTCATGTCAACTCTCACAAATCGCCTTTTGGACGTCACTCAGACATTGCCAGAGACTTTGCTGGCAGAGGTGGTGGACTTTGCAGAGTTCTTGCAATCACGACGTTCGCTGGCATCGAATCATCCTCAAGATAAAAGCCTGCATCAGTTGAGTGGCGGCTTGGAAAAATCAACGGTTTTCGCAGGTGCACCGGCCGACATTCAGCGGAAGTTGCGTGATGAGTGGCATTAAATATTTGCTCGACACCAATTTCATCTTGGGCTTGCTCAAATCAGCCCCGGAAGTCATGTCCTTGGTTGGCGATCATCAACTCATGGCCAGTCAATGTGCCTACAGCAGCATCACGCGAATGGAGTTGCTGGGCTTCCCCGACATCACCATCGATGAGCAACAGTTGATCGAAAATTGTTTGGCTGACCTCACGCATTTGGCCGTGACCACGTCTGTCGAAAACCAAGCGATCGATTTGCGGCGTTCGCGCAAAGTCAAATTGCCCGACGCCATCATTGCCGCCACAGCCCTTGTGCATGGATTGGAATTGCTGACACTTGATGCCGCTTTGCATTCACTGGTGACGCGTTAAGTTTTTCATCAGCCAGAGGTTCTTGTACCCTGCCCCCCCATCGCCGAACAAGTTCAGCTCCAACACACCCCAATACCCCTGCCTTGATAGCTCCAGCCACTGTATTTGTGGGTGCTGAGCTGTACTCGGCGATTGCAACCTGCCTTCGTGGGAGCTGAACTCTGTTCGGCGATTGCTTGCCCACCCACGAATCGCCGAACAAGTTCAGCTCCTACAAACCCAAATACCCTGATCCCAATAAAAACCAAATAGCCCCCCAACTCCCAAACCGTTTACAGTCACCCATCCCGTGCCCGCTGTCCTTGTGTTACCGCACTGGCCTTGATCGCCCATCTGCTCACTCCCTCTACCGGCTACCTGACCAAACAGGAAAGCATTGCCGTTTCGGGTGTTGATGACTTGTTCATCCGCTCGCTGCTCGACAACAACCAATTCCACGACCCGCTGGACGAGGCGCTCAATTTGGGCATTTCGTCGGCGACTTGGCCGCTCTTTGGCTTGCTGTGGCCCTCGGGCGCACGCATGGCCACGCGCATGGCGCAGCGCCCCGTCACGGCCGAGCGCATCCTCGAGATCGGCTGTGGCCTGGCCCTGTCCAGCTTGGTCGCGCACCGGCGCGGCGCCAACGTCACCGCCAGCGACTGCCACCCGCTCACGCACGAGTTTCTGGACAAGAACACGCATTTGAACGACCTGCTGCCCATCCCGTATCGGCATGGCCTGTGGGGCACCGCCGCTGTGCGTGACGATGGCCAGCCCGTGCTGACGCAGGCGCACGACGCACCGCTGACCGGCCTGTTTGACCTGATCATCGGCAGCGACATCTTGTACGAGCGCGACGACGAAGGCACGCTCGCGCACTTCATCGACGCGCATGCCGCGCTCAGCGCAGAAATCTGGGTGATCGACCCCAACCGAGGCAACCGCGCCGCCTTCCACAAACACATGGCCCGCGTCGGCTTCGCCATGCACGAACAAGTCCTAGACCAAGCCGCCCTGGGCGCAACCCCGGCCTACAAAGGCCGCATGCTGACCTACACCCGCTGAGTGGGTTTTTTGTAGAAGCGGCCTCAACACTGTGAGGGGAGTTGGGTGGGCGCTGACCTGAATTTTGTAGGAGCTGAGCTGTGCTCGGCGATTGTTCGGTCAACCACCGATCGCCGAACAAGTTCAGCTCCCACAAGGCAAACAGCCGATCGCCGAACAAGTTCAGCTCCCACAAAGTGCCAAAGCACCAAGCTCAGTGGGTATTCGTAGGAGCTGAGCTGTGCTCGGCGATGGTCCGGTCAACCACCGATCGCCGAACAAGTTCAGCTCCTACAAGGCAAACAGCCGATCGCCGAACAAGTTCAGCTCCCACAAATGCACTGCTCCTACAAATGCATCACTCCCACAATTGGATTGCCCCCCAACACCCCTCACAAACTCAAGTCATACTCGATCGTGATCGGCGCGTGGTCTGAAAACTTTTGGCCTTTGTAGATCGACTCGGCCCGTGCCGTGTGGGCCACGGCCGGGGTGGCCAGGTGGTAGTCCAAACGCCATCCGACATTCTTGGCATAGGCCTGGCCTCGGTTGCTCCACCAGGTGTAGCAGTCATCGGTGGTCTCGGGTTTCAGGTGACGGTACACGTCCACCACGCCGCCTTCGGTGGTCAGCTGCGTCATCCAGGCGCGCTCTTCGGGCAAGAAGCCGCTGTTCTTGAGGTTACCCTTCCAGTTCTTCAGATCGGCCTCTTTGTGCGCGATGTTCACGTCGCTGCACACCACAAAATCGCGCTCGGCCTTGAGCGCCATCAGGTGCGGGTACATCTTGTTCAAAAAGCGGAACTTCGCCTCTTGCCGCTCAGGACCTGACGAGCCGCTCGGGAAATACACGCTGATGATCGACAGCTTGCGGGCAGGTGTGTCAAAACGCACCTCGGCATAGCGCCCCTCGGCGTCGAACTCGTCGCCGTCAAAGCCGATCACCACATCGCTGGGCTCGTGGCGGGTGTACACGCCCACGCCCGAGTAGCCCTTTTTCTGGGCAAAGTGAAAGTGGCCCTTCAGCCCGGCCAGCTCTTCGAACTTGCCCGCCACATCGGGCGCTTGGGCTTTGACTTCCTGGACGCAAATACAATCGGGGTTTTGCTGCGCCAGCCAGGCTTCGACCCCTTTGGTCGTGGCCGAACGGATGCCGTTGAGGTTGAGGCTGGTGAGTTTGAACAAGGATTTCCCCATGGTGACAGGACAGGCAAGCAGCGCCAACTCGCAGGCGCTCGCTCAGGAATTTGTGCAGTTTGCAATCGAATCGGGCGTGCTGCGCTTCGGGCAATTCAAGACCAAAGCGGGCCGCATGAGCCCTTACTTCTTCAACGCCGGTCTGTTTGACGATGGCGCCAAGCTCAGCCGACTCGCGCAATTTTATGCAAAAGCCCTGCTGGCCAGCGGCATCGAGTTCGACATGATCTTTGGCCCCGCCTACAAAGGCATCCCGCTGGGCGCGGCCGTGGCCATCGAGCTGGCCCGCTTGGGCAAAAACGTGCCCTTTGCCTACAACCGCAAAGAAGCCAAAGACCACGGCGAAGGCGGCTCTTTGGTGGGCGCACCCCTGCAAGGCCGCGTGCTGATCGTCGACGACGTGATGAGCGCCGGCACCGCCGCCCGCGAATCGATCGCCCTGATCAAAGCCGCAGGCGCCACACCACATGCCATGGCCATTGCATTGGACCGCCAGGAAATGGCCACCGAAAAGCAAGCCGACGGCTCGGTGCAAGACGTGCCCCACAGCGCCGTGCAATACGTGCGCAACACCTTGGGCATGGATGTGTGCTGCATCGCCCAACTGTCCGACCTGCTGGCTTACCTGTCCGCACAAGACGGCAACGACATGGGCCAACACCTGCCCAACGTCCAAGCCTACCGCGACCGCTACGGCGTCTGAAGCTATCGGGTCCAAGACGCCCTTGTAAGCACTCAGCTGCCCCCTCGTGGGAGATGACCTGTGCTCGGCGATTGTTCGGTCAACCACCCATCGCCGAACAAGTTCAGCTCCCACAATGAGCCGAACCACCAAGGCCAATGGGTATTCGTAGGAGCTGAGCTGTGCTCGGCGATTTTTCGTTCTACCACCGATCGCCGAACAAGTTCAGCTCCCACAAAGAGCCCAAGCACCAATGCCGTTGGTATTTGTAGGAGCTGAGCTGTGCTCGGCGATTCTTTGTTCAACCACCGATCGCCGAACAAGTTCAGCTCCCACAAGCAAACAACCCCATCGCCGAACAAGTTCAGCTCCCACAAGAAACCAGGTCCCACAAGAAACCAGGTGCTGCAAATACCCCGGCTCCGAACACCCAGCGGTTCACGCAGGCAAGGGCCAGGTCAAGGTGAAGCGGGCGCCGCCCAGGTCGCTGCGGGAGGCGGTCATGTTGCCGGTGTGGTTGCGCATGATGGTGCGGCTGAGCCACAGGCCCAGGCCCATGCCGTCGGGTTTGGTGCTGAAGAACATGTCGAACACGCGCTCTTGCTGATCGTCTGCAATGCCGTGGCCGTTGTCGGCCACTTCCAGCGTCACCTGTTCGGCAGCCGATAGGCTCACCCGCAACTGGCGCGGCGGTGTGACGTCCTTGGTCGCGTCCAAGGCATTTTTGAGCAGGTTCAGCACCACCATTTGCAACTGGCCTTCGACCCCTTGAATCCACACGTGCGGCTGGATCTGCAGCGTCACTAGCAGGCCCGAGCGCTTCAACTCGGGCGACAGCACGTCCAAGGCGTCCTCCAGCACGCGGTTCAGCGACACGCGCTGCATCTCCGACGAGCCTTGTCGCAAGAACCGTCGCAGCTGCACCACGATGTCGGCCGCGCGCATGTTGTCTTGCAGCATTTCTGTCAGCAGGTCTTGGCGCACGTCCACCGCCAAGTCGGACTGGCTGATGAGAAATTCGGTTTTCAGGCGCAGGGTGGCCAAGGGCTGGTTCAGCTCGTGCGCCACCGAAGCCAGCACCACGCCCATGTTGCGGGATTTGGTCGCGGTGGTCAGCGCCTTGAGCATCTGGTCTTTTTCCTGCAGCACAGCTTCAAGCTTTTGGTTCGCTTCACGCACCGCTTGGTTGTCCGCCATCGTTTTTTGGTTACGTGAGGCCAGCAGGTAGGTGCTGTAGGCCAGCAAAGAGCTGAGCACCAGCACGTCCATCGACACCGCAGCGTTGCGCAGCATGGCCGGTACAGGCATTTCTTGCAGCAAGTTGTTGGGGTGCACGGTTTGTTGCAACACAAAAACCATGCGCGCCAGGCGCAAGCCGATGCTGCACAGGATCACGCCCATCATGAATTTGAGTTGGAAGGTCTTGTCTTCTTGGTGGCGCCGGAAGACTTCATAAAAAATCCAGGCCATCAGTGTTGAGCTGACTGCGGTATAGAACACCACGCGGTCCACATAGGGGTTGTTTTGCCGCATGTATTCAAACACCACTGGCACCAGCAGCATGACCGCGCCCGAGACGCCGATGCTGCGCTGCGTGAGCGGCATCCGCCATGAGCGAGCGGTCAGGGCGACCGTCCATATGGTGAATAAGAAACAGGAGTTGAACAGCGTCAGAAACACGGGGCTGAGGGTCGCCCCGATGGTCAGCACGCAGGTGAGGTCTGACAACAAAAACGCGACCATCAAAAACCGCGAGGGTTTGGTCTCCGGCGAGCCGGCATACAGCGACCAGGCGTGCACGGTCATGCCCAGCGTGATCAAGCCGATCAGTGCAAACACCACTTCGTTCAGATAGGTCATGGCTGCGGACTCACTTTGTAACTTGTCATTTTTATTGAGATTCTACTTTTGATGGATTTTTATTTGTTTTTCGCAATTATAAATGATTACAAAATAAAACAAATTAGCTGACGGAAGAATGACAAGAGACTTATCGGATTGCGAGTTTTATAGATAATGCTTCATCAAACCTATAAATGAATACTTGAGTATTTAATTTAATCAAAAATGACGGTTTTTGAAGTGAATTTCAACAAAACTTCCAATTCGGAGAGCCCGATGTCTCAAAACGCTGCGTGCCAACACGCCCCAAAGCGGTGGATTCCTTCAGCCCCTTCGTGGATTTTGGGCGGCTTGGCCGTCTGTGCACTGTGGCTGGGCGGATTTTCTGCCGTTCAGGCCCAAGAAAAGACCGCCGGTCGCCAAATCGAAGCGCTGGGCGAGTTGTACGACCTGCAAAACAAGGCGGTGACCGATGCCCAAAGTCGGATCATCTTTTACCGGCCCATCAACGCCAAGCAGGGTGGGGCAGCCACGGTGTTCATCAACGGCCGATACCACGCCTCTTTGGTCCCCGGTGCTTACAGCCCTGTGTGCGTCAAGCCCGGCCCAGTCAACTTGAGCGTGCGCTGGATGGAAGTGCACCGCCGTGCCAACAAGGACGGTTTTGACAGCATCACCGAGCTGCCCCTGGCCAGCGGCAAAAACCATGTCATCCGCGTCAATGACGAGCGCGGCAAAACGCTGGAGTTGGCCCCTGTCAAGCCGGCCGATGCCGCCCAAGAGCTGAACGCCACGCGCCTGCAGTTGCACACCATCAGCCGCGTCAACGCGGTGGACTGCGTCGATGTGGCGGCCGCAGAAACACCGGTGGGCATGCCACCCAAGCCCCCGCGCCGTTTGCAGTTGGCCGGTGACACCTTGTTCGCCTTCAACCGTGGCGACGCCGCAGGCCTGACCAGCCAGGGTCTGCGAGCCATCGATTTGCTGATGGCGCAAATCGAGTCCGAGTTCAGCCGCGTCGAACGCATTCACGTCATGGGCCACACCGACCCCTTCGGCACCATGGAACTCAACGAAAAGCTGTCTGCTCAGCGCGCCAAAACGGTGGCCGATTACATCGCCAGCCGAGGCCGCTTCTCAGGAACGGTCACCTCCGAAGGGCGCGGCAAACGCGACCTGGTGGTCACGACCTGCGGTCATGAATTGACGCAAACCAACATCGATTGCAACCAGCCCAACCGGCGGGTGTCGGTCGAAGTCACAGGCGTCAACCGCGAACCCTAACCCCCCATTCATCGACTCAACACATCGGCGGTACGGCTCCTATGTCGTATCGCCGTGCCCCGTTCTAACAAGGCGCAATCCGTTTAAGCGCTCACAAAAAAATTTGTAGAGGAAATCACCATGGCCAAGCAATACAAAGTTCTCGTCAACACCGCCAAAGCAGAAGACAACCTGGTTTTGGATGTGCCTCAGAGCAAGGGCGACAAGGGCGGTCCCTTGCGCATCAAGGCCAAGGCAGGACAGAAATACCAATTGCAGGAAATCACCAACGCCACCGACAAGCCTGTGGCGCCAGACTATGTGAAGACCCGCCGTGTCGGCAAGAACCTGCACATCTTGTTTGAAGGCGACAAAGAAGCCAGCGTCATCATCGAGGACTACTACGATGTCGCCGCCGAAGGCTCCAACGGCCTGATCGGTCAGGCCGAAAACGGCAGCTTCTACGAATACATCCCTGAAGATCCAAACTCGGATGGTTTGGTGCCCAATTTGCGCGACGGCGGCGAAGCCGTCAACGTGGCGCTGGGTGGCGACGAAGTGCAAGCCGCCGGGGCCGCTGTGGGCTTGTTGGTGTTCAACCCCTTGCTGGCCGCTTTGGGCGCAGGTGCCGCTGCGGCGGCAGCCGCAGCGGGCGGGACCACCGCAGCAGCTGTGACCCCCACCCCGACACCGACACCCACTGCAACACCCACCGGCGCCTTGGCCGGTGCCAGCGACACCGGCGCCGCCGGTGACAACCGCACCAAAGACACGACCCCCGAGTTGACCGGCAAAGCCACAGCCGGCTCGACCGTGGTGATTGACCTCAAAGATGCCACGGGCAAAGTCATCGGCACCTACTCCACGACCGCTGACGTCAACGGCAACTACAGCATCAAGGTCCCGCAAAACCTGGCCGATGGCACCTACACCCCCACCATCAAGGTCACGCCCACAGGCGGCACCACCACCACAACCGATGGCACACCTTTCACCATCGATACGGTGGCGCCCACCATCGCCGTCACGGCCGACAAAACCAGTTTGGTCGCTAACGACAAAACCACCGTCACCTTCACCTTGTCTGAAGCCGTGGCCGACTTCAACGATACCGACGTGCAGGTCACCGGCGGCACCCTCAGCGGCTTTGTGCAAAGCGCTACCGACCCCAAGGTCTACACCGCCGTCTTCACGCCCACGCCCAACAGCACCACGCCCAGCGTGATCACCGTGGCCAATGGCCGCTTCTCAGACACGGCCAGCAACTTCAACACCGACGGTGCAGAAGTCAACAACAGCGTCAGCCTGCCCACCAACACCAACACCAACGGCGCCACAGGCGCGATTGCGCCGACCAGCGACACCGGCACAACAGGTGACAACAAGACCAGCGACAACACGCCCACATACTCGGGCAAAGCCCCCGCCAATGCCACGGTGGTGGTCGAGATCAACGGCAAGTCCTACCCGACCAAAGCCGATGCCAATGGCAATTATTCGATCGTGGTGCCCGATACCGACAAGCTGCCCGATGGCACTTACACCCCCAAGATCATCGTGACGCCTGAGGGCAGTGCCAGCAGCAGCACCTCAGAGGCCACGCCTTTCACCATCGACACCACAGCGCCCACCATCGCGATCGTGGCGGACAAAGCGACCTTGAGCACCGGCCAGACAAGCATTCTGACCTTCACCCTGAGCGAAGTCAGCACAGACTTCACGGCAGCCGATGTCAATGTCACGGGCGGCACGCTCAGCGGTTTTGCGCAAAGCGCCACCGACCCCAAGGTGTACACAGCCGTCTTTACGCCCACGGCCAACGTCAAAGGCAGTGCTGTCATCAGCGTAGCCTCGTCCAAATTTTCGGATGCGGCCGCCAACCAAAACAAGGATGGTGCTGAACCCGACAACACCGTGACCTTGACGGCCGACACCACCGGCACAGACACCACCCCGCCCACGATTGCCATCACCAGCGACAAGGCCAACCTGACCGCTGGCCAAGCCGCCGTGATCACCTTCACCCTGAGCGAGGCCAGCGCCGACTTCACGGCTGCAGACGTCGCGGTTTCAGGTGGCACGCTCAGCAACTTCGTGCAAGACAGCACCGATCCCAAGGTTTTCAAAGCCGTCTTCACGCCCAATGCCAACAGCACCACCAACAGTGTGATCAGCGTGGCCTCGGACAAGTTCAGCGATGCATCGTCCAACATCAACAAGGATGGTGCTGATGCCAACAACACGGTGACCTTGCCCACCAACACCACCACATCAACTGCCACGGGTGCTTTGACTCCGACCAGCGACACCGGCACCAGCGGTGACAACAAAACCCTGGACAACACCCCCGACATCCAGGGCACCACCACGCCTGGCGCAGCCGTGTCGGTGCTGATCAACGGCAAGACCTACACCGCCACGGCCGATGCCTCTGGCAAGTACGCCTTCAACGTGCCGGACATCCTGCCCGACGGCACCTACACGCCTGAAATCACCGTGACCCCCACGGGGGGGACACCGAGCAAAAGCAATGGCACGCCCTTCACCATCGACACCACCACCAACGTGGCGATCAGCAAGACCGGCACCGCCAACAGCAAAGACCCGATCAGCGGGACCGCCGAAGCCGGTGACGTCGTGGTCGTCAAAGATGCCAATGGCAATGTGATTGGCAGCGCCACGGCCGATGCCAGAGGCAACTGGAGCTTGACGCCTACCAATGCCGTGCCCGCTGGCGCGATCACCGCCACCGCCACCGACGCCGCAGGCAACGTGGCCAATGCCAAGGGTGCCAACGGCACGGCCCCCACGCCCAGCGTTAAAACCGCCTTGTCGATTGACCCGATCACGCCCGACAACATCGTCAGCACCACCGAAGGCGCCGCCAGCACCTACACCGTCACGGGCAAAGTGACGGGTGTTTTCGCAAGCGGCGACGTGGTGACTTTGGTCTTGAACACCAAAAACTACACCGCAGCTGTTGCCGCAGATGGCAGCTTCAAAACAGACGTGTCCATGGTGGACATCAAAGCCGATGTGGGCACCAAGATCACCGGCTCCGTCACAGGCACCGGTGGCGACACCGCCACGGCAGGCCAAGACTATGCGCTGGAAACCGCCAACAATGCGGGTACCCAGACGGCTTTGTCGATCGACCCTGTCACCGCTGACAACAACATCGGCAGCAGCGAAGCCACGGGCAACATCGCCATCACCGGCAAAGTGACTGGAAAATTCTCGGTGGGCGACACCGTGACCTTGACTGTCAATGGCAAGTCGTTCACCGGCACCGCAGCGGCCAATGGCAGCTACAGCATCAGCGTGCCTGCCGCTGAGTTAACAGGCGACAGCGACACCAAACTGGAAGGCGCGGTCACCGGCACCGGTGGCACAGCCGCGACCGCTTTCCAAGATTACGCGACCAACGCCAACATCAACCCGACACCCACGCCAGTGCCCAGCGTCAAAACTGCGCTGAGCATCGATCCCATCACACCCGACAACATCATCAACACGACCGAAGGTGCGGCCACCAGCTACACCGTCACGGGCAAAGTGACCGGTACTTTTGCTGCCGGTGACACAGTGAGCTTGACCTTGAACGGCAAGGTGTTGACAGCGGTGGCAGCGGCAGACGGCAGCTTCAGCGCCGTGGTCAGCATGACCGACCTCAAAGCCGATGCGGCCACCAAAATCACCGGCACCGTCAAAGGCACAGGGGGTGACACCGCCACAGCGGGCCAGGACTATGTGGTGGAGACCTCTGGCAATGCGGGCACGCAAACGGTCTTGTCGATCAACCCCGTTACGGCAGACAACAACATCAGCAGCAGCGAAGCCACGGGCGACATCGCGATCACGGGCCAAGTCACGGGCAAATTCTCTGCCGGAGACACCGTCACCTTGACGGTCAATGGCAAGACGTTCACCGGCCCAGCGGCTGCCGATGGCAGCTTCCGCATTGCGGTCCCTGCATCTGACTTGGGCGCAGACAGCGATACCCAGATCGATGGCACCATCAGCGGCACCGGTGGCACCACGGCCACAGCCTTCCAGGACTACGCCACCAACGCCAACATCAACCCCACACCGCCCAGCAACACCACTGTGGGCCTTGCGGTCAGCATCAGCACCGATGCGAACAACGACGCCTTGGTGAACATCGCTGAGTTGGGCGCTTCGAACAATTTCACCAGCCACGTCACGGTCAACAGCAAAGCCCTGGTGGGCGACAAGGTGGTCATCACTGCCAGCAACGGCAGCACGGCGCTCAGCAGCATCACCCACACGCTGACAGCCAATGACATTGCCAACGGCTTTGACGTCACCTTCGCCAAGCCCGCTGAGGGCGTGATCCAGACCGTCACGGCCAACTACATGGACGCTTCGGGCAACGCTGCGACAGACGCAGCGCCTACCGACAACGCCAAGCTCGACACCACCGCCCCTAAAAACGCCGACGTCAGCCTGGCCCTGAGCATCACGACCGACAACAGCCCCAACGACGGTGTGGTGAACAGCCCCGAGCTGGGCTCGGCCACGAGCTTCACCAGCCGCGCGACATTCAACGCCAAGGCCGTCGCAGGCGACAAGATCGTCTTCACCGCGACCAACGGCACAACGGCCCTCAGCACCCAAACGCTGACGCTGACGGCCGCCGACATCACCGCAGGCTTCAAAGACGTCACCTTCGCCAAGCCCGCCGAGGGCGTGATCCAGACCGTCACGGCCAACTACATGGACGCCTCGGGCAATGCTGCGACAGACGCTGCGCCCACAGACAACGCCAAGCTCGACACCACAGCGCCCAATGCCAATACGGCACCGACTGTGGTCATCACCACCGACACCAACAACGACGGCACCGTCAATTTCACCGAACTCAATGGGTCGGCGACCTTTGAGGTCAAAGGCAGCTTTGACAGCACCAAAGTGGCCGTGGGCGACAAGCTCGTGTTCAGCAATGGCAGCACCAGCAACACGGTGGTGTTGACCCAGGCCATGGTGGATGCCGGCTTTGCCACCACCACCTTTGCCAAGCCCGCCGAGGGCGGCACCCTCACCGTCACCGCCAAGCTGCAAGACACATCGGGCAACGCCACGCCCGACAGTGCCAGCGACGCCGCCAAGCTCGACACCACAGCGCCCAACGGGGGCACTGCACCCACAGTTGAAATCAGCACCGATGCCAACAACGATGGCACCGTCAGCAGCGCCGAATTGGGCACTGCAAGCACCTTTGCCATCAAAGCCAGCTTCGACAAAACCAAAGTGGTGGCCGGTGACAAAGTCATCTTCAGCGATGGCACCACCAGCACCACCGTGGTGCTGAGCAGCACCGACATCACCAACGGCTTTGCCACCACCACCTTTGCCAAACCGGCCGAAGGCGGCAGCATGACCGTGATGGCCAGACTGCAAGACAGCGTGGGCAACAACAGTGCCGGCGCCAGTGACACCGCCAAACTGGACACCTCAGCGCCCAATGCGGGCAATGCCCTGACGCTGACCATTGACACCGACGTCAACAACGACGGCTTTGTCAACTTCACAGAAATCGGCAACACGGCAGGCACACCCAAAACCACCCTGACGGTCAGCGCCGCCTTTGACAAAACCAAGGTTTCGGTGGGCGACATCGTCACCATCACCAACACCGCCACCGGTGGTGAAGTCAAGGTCGTCACACTCGACGCCGCCATGGTTGAGGCCGGCAAAGTGACCACCACGTTCACCAGCCCAGGCGATGGCAACAACTTCACGGTCAAAGCCAGCATCAAGGATGCCGTGGGCAACGTGGTGCCCGATGCCACAGACACCGCCAAGCTGGACCTGTCCAACCTCAACCCCGATCCGAACAACAACCCGGGCAACAAGCTGGCCGTCAAAATCGAGATCAGCACCGACGCCAACAACGATGGCGTCCTCAACATCGCCGAGATGAATGGCGGCACCACTGCCAACATCTTGGTCTCCTTGCCAACCGATGCCAAAGCGGGCGACACCCTGGTCATCACTGGCACGGGCAACAACACGCAAAGCATCACACTGAGCACCGCTCAGGTGACTGCCGGCTCTGTCACCACCTCATTCACTTCGCCTGCCAACGGTGCCAAACTGGATGTGACCGCTGTCATCAGCGATTCGGCTGGCAACGTGAGCAACACCGCGCTCGACAGTGCCACCGTCAACACCACACCGGTGGGCGCACCCACCATCACCATCACCACCGACGCCAACAACGATGCGGTGATCAACAAGACCGAACTGAACGGAGCCACCAACGTCAGCGTCAAGACCGATTTGCCTAGCACTGCAGTTGCGGGTGACACCATCACCGTGACAGACGGGACCACGGTGAAAACCCACGTCCTCACGGCGGCTGACATCACCGCCAAGTCGGTGAGCGACACCTTTACGGCCCCAGCCGAAGGCCAGAACATCAGCGTGAGCGCCACCCTCAAAGCGGCGGCCTCGGGCAATGTGAGCCCCTCGGTCAGCGACAGTGCTTCTTTTGACACTTTGGCCCCCAACGATGGCGTGGCCCCGACCGTGGTGATCACCACCGACGCAGACAACAGCGGCGTCGTGAACAAGGCCGAACTGGGTTCGTCCACCACCTTTGCCGTCCAAGCCAGCTTTGACAAAACCAAAGTGGTGGTGGGTGACAAGATGATCTTCACCGATGGCATCACCACAACGACCGTCGTGCTGAACAGCACCGACATCGCCAACGGCTTTGCCACCACCACCTTTGTCAAGCCAGCCGAAGGCGGCAGCATGACCGTCACGGCCAAGCTCCAAGACAGCGTGGGCAACGACAGCGCCAGTGCCAGCGACACGGCCAAACTGGACACCACAGCGCCCAACAATGGCAAGGCCTTGACCTTGACCATCGACACCGATGCCAACAACGACGCCTTTGTGAACTTTGCCGAGATCGGCAACACCGCAGGTACGCCCAACACCACCCTCACGGTGAGCGCGGCCTTTGACAAGACCCAGGTGGCTGTGGGCGACATCGTCACCATCACCGATACCGCCACGGGCGGCGCCACCAAGACCATCACCCTCGATGCAGCCATGGTGGCAGCCGGTAAGGTGACCACCACCTTCGCCAGCCCCGGTGATGGCAAAACCTTCACCGTCAAGGCCAACATCACCGACACCTCGGGCAACACCGTGCCCGATGCCACCGATTCGGCCGTGCTGGACCTGTCCAACCTGAACCCCGATCCGAACCCGAACAACAACCCCAGCAAGAAATTGGCCGCGGTCATTGAGATCACCACCGACGGCAACAATGACCAAGTGCTCAATGCCGCTGAAATTGGCACATCGAAAACCGCCAACATCAAAGTGAGTTTGCCCACGGACGCCGCAGTGGGCGACACCTTGGTCATCACCGGCACCGGCAACACCACCCAAACCCTCATCTTGGATGCCACGCAGATTGCCGCCAAAAAGGTGGAACTCAGCTTCAACTTGCCCGCCAATGGCTCCAAGCTCGACG
>NKIO01000071.1 GCA_002255935.1 Comamonadaceae bacterium PBBC2 | reverse complement strand
CTGCTGAGATCCGTGCTGTTCGTCCTCCTGAGCCTTACAAAGGCAAGGGCATCCGTTATTCGGATGAGAAGATCACGATCAAAGAGACCAAGAAGAAATAAGGAGCTGCATCATGATGACCAAGAAAGAGCAGCGTCTCCGTCGTGCACGTCAAACACGCATCCGCATTGCACAGCAAGGCGTGGCTCGTTTGACCGTGAACCGCACCAACCTGCATATCTACGCCAGCGTGATTTCTGGTTGCGGTACCAAAGTGTTGGCCAGTGCCTCCACCGCCGAAGCCGAAGTGCGTACGGCGCTGGGCGCAACAGGCAAAGGTGGCAATGCCGCCGCCGCCGCCGTCATTGGCAAGCGCATTGCTGAAAAAGCAAAAGCTGCTGGCGTTGAGAAGGTCGCCTTCGACCGCGCAGGTTTCGCTTACCACGGTCGTGTCAAGGCTTTGGCCGAAGCTGCCCGTGAAGCAGGTCTGCAGTTCTAAACGGATCGGAATTACAAATGGCTAAATTTACAGCAAAACCGCAAGCTGACGGTCCAGAAGACGGTCTGCGCGAGAAGATGATCGCGGTCAACCGCGTCACCAAGGTGGTCAAGGGTGGCCGTATCCTGGGTTTCGCAGCGTTGACAGTCGTGGGTGATGGCGACGGCAAAGTCGGCATGGGCAAAGGCAAATCGAAAGAAGTGCCAGTGGCTGTGCAAAAGGCAATGGAAGAAGCCCGCCGCAACCTGAACAAAGTGGCGTTGAAAAACGGCACCATTCACCACGCAGTGACAGGTCACCACGGCGCAGCCCGCGTCATGATGGCACCAGCCCCCAAAGGTACCGGCATCATCGCTGGTGGTCCTATGCGTGCTGTGTTCGAAGTGGTGGGCATCACCGACATCGTGGCCAAGAGCCACGGTTCTTCGAATCCCTACAACATGGTTCGCGCCACTCTGGACGCCCTGGCCAACTGCACAACAGCCTCGAACGTGGCTGCCAAGCGTGGCAAGTCGGTTGAAGAGCTGTTCGCCTGAACTGGAGATCGAACATGTCTAACCAAGCTACCGTGAAAGTCCAATTGGTGCGTAGCCCCATTGGTACCAAGCAATCCCACCGCGACACCGTTCGTGGCCTGGGTCTGCGCAAACTCAACAGCGTCAGCGAATTGCAGGACACCCCTGCAGTGCGCGGCATGATCAACAAGATCAGCTATCTGGTCAAAGTTCTCTGAGAGATATCTGATGGAACTCAACAGCATCAAACCCGCAGACGGCGCTAAACACGCTGCTCGTCGCGTTGGCCGTGGTATCGGTTCGGGTCTGGGTAAAACCGCCGGTCGTGGTCACAAAGGTCAAAAGTCCCGTTCGGGCGGCTACCACAAAGTGGGTTTCGAAGGCGGTCAAATGCCTTTGCAACGCCGTCTGCCTAAGCGCGGTTTCAAATCGCACTTGTTGAAATTCAACGCAGAAATCACATTGACCACACTGAGCAAGCTCGGTTTGGCCGAAGTGGACCTGTTGACCTTGAAGCAAGCCGGCCTCGTGCCTGAGCTGGCCAAAGTGGTCAAAGTGATCAAATCCGGCGAACTCACCACAGCCGTCAAATTGACGGGTATCGGTGCGACAGCAGGTGCCAAAGCAGCCATTGAAGCTGCTGGTGGCTCCCTGGCCTGAATGTTGATGGACGAGACGCATCGTGGCAACCAACGCTAATCAGATCGCCAAGTCAGGCAAGTTCGGAGACCTGCGTCGCCGACTGGTCTTCTTGCTGCTCGCGTTGGTCGTTTACCGTGCTGGCGCCCACATTCCAGTTCCTGGCATCGATCCTGAGCAACTCAAACAGTTGTTCAACGGTCAGCAAGGCGGCATCCTGAGCTTGTTCAACATGTTCTCGGGTGGCGCTTTGTCGCGGTTCACCGTTTTTGCCTTGGGCATCATGCCTTACATCTCGGCATCCATCGTGATGCAGTTGTTGACCTACGTTCTTCCCGCATTCGAGCAGTTGAAGAAAGAGGGCGAGGCAGGTCGTCGCAAGATCACGCAGTACACACGCTTCGGTGCATTGGGCTTGGCGATTTTCCAGTCCTTGGGTATTGCCGTGGCCTTGGAAGCGTCTGCTGGCTTGGTGATCAGCCCGGGCATTGGTTTTCGCATGACCGCTGTGGTCAGCTTGACTGCTGGCACCATGTTCCTGATGTGGTTGGGTGAGCAGATCACTGAGCGCGGCTTGGGCAATGGCATCTCGATCCTGATTTTTGCAGGTATCGCAGCGGGCTTGCCCAGTGCCATGGGTGGTTTGTTTGAACTGGTTCGTACCGGTGCAATGAACCCGCTCGTGTCCTTGCTGATCATTGCGGTGGTGGTTCTGGTGACCTACTTCGTGGTGTTCGTGGAACGCGGTCAACGCAAGATTTTGGTCAATTACGCTCGTCGTCAAGTGGGCAACAAAGTGTATGGCGGTCAATCGTCACACTTGCCGCTCAAGTTGAACATGGCCGGTGTGATTCCTCCGATCTTTGCCTCTTCGATCATTTTGTTGCCTGCAACCGTGATCAACTGGTTCAGCTCGGGTGAGACCGACAGTGCCGTGGTGCGTTTTTTCAAAGACGTGGCAAGCACTTTGACTCCTGGTCAGCCGATCTATGTGATGTTGTACGCGGCAGCCATCATCTTCTTCTGCTTTTTCTACACCGCTTTGGTTTTCAACAGCCGTGAAACTGCAGACAACTTGAAGAAAAGTGGCGCTTTCATTCCAGGCATTCGCCCCGGTGATCAGACCGCTCGCTACATCGACAAGATCTTGTTGCGTTTGACTTTGGCAGGTGCGGCTTACATCACATTTGTGTGTCTGCTGCCCGAGTTCCTGATTCTGAAATACAATGTTCCGTTTTACTTTGGCGGCACCTCGTTGCTGATCATTGTGGTGGTCACAATGGATTTCATGGCCCAGGTACAGAATTATTTGATGTCGCAACAGTACGAATCGCTTTTGAAGAAAGCGAGTTTCAAGTCCTGACCGACTTGCGTATGAATTCCTGCTGTGTATGCGGGTCCACCATTTGAACCGGGCTGAAGAGCCAGGTTGAACGAAAAGTTTTAGGAGAGAACCATGAGAGTTTCTGCTTCGGTGAAAAAAATTTGCCGCAACTGCAAGATCATTCGCCGTAAAGGCGTTGTTCGTGTGATCTGTACAGATCCACGTCACAAGCAGCGTCAAGGCTGATTGAACTAGTTTTAGAGGACGAAAATGGCACGTATCGCTGGCATCAACATTCCGCCGCACAAACATGCTGAGATTGGCTTGACCGCCATCTTCGGTATTGGTCGCACCCGCGCACGACAAATTTGCGAAGCCTGTGGCATCGCTTATTCCAAGAAGATCAAAGATCTGACGGACGGCGACTTGGAAAAAATTCGCGATCACATCGCTGCGTTCACCATCGAAGGTGACCTGCGCCGTGAGACCACCATGAACATCAAGCGTTTGATGGACATCGGTTGCTACCGTGGTTTCCGCCACCGTCGCGGTTTGCCCATGCGCGGCCAGCGTACACGTACCAATGCACGCACTCGCAAGGGTCCGCGCAAAGGCGCAGCGGCTCTGAAGAAATAAGCAGGATTGAGAGACCACTATGGCTAAAGCACAATCAAACAGCGCAGCACAACGCGTCCGCAAAAAAGTCCGCAAGAACATTGCTGACGGCATCGCACACGTTCACGCTTCGTTCAACAACACCATCATCACGATCACCGATCGCCAAGGCAACGCATTGTCTTGGGCTTCTTCGGGTGGCCAAGGCTTCAAGGGTTCGCGTAAATCGACACCTTTCGCAGCTCAAGTCGCTTCCGAAGTGGCTGGTCGTGCAGCGCAAGAACAAGGCATCAAGAACTTGGACGTCGAAATCAAGGGCCCAGGTCCTGGTCGTGAGTCCTCCGTTCGTGCCCTGGGTGCATTGGGCATCCGCATCACTTCCATCTCGGATGTGACGCCTGTCCCGCACAACGGCTGCCGCCCACAAAAGCGCCGTCGTATCTAATTTCAAACCAAGCCCACCGCCAGGCCTTGCTTGCATCGCCTGGCTCCCGCATTTCTGATGCGGCAGTTGCATAAAGGAAAATCAAGTGGCACGCTACCTCGGCCCCAAGGCCAAACTTTCTCGCCGTGAAGGCACCGACTTGTTCTTGAAGAGCGCACGTCGCTCGATCGCTGACAAGTCTAAATTCGACACCAAGCCTGGCCAACACGGCCGCACTTCGGGTCAGCGCACGTCTGACTACGGTCTGCAATTGCGTGAAAAGCAAAAAGTCAAGCGCATGTACGGCGTGCTGGAAAAGCAATTCCGTCGTTATTTCGCTGAAGCCGATCGTCGCAAAGGCAACACGGGTTCTAACCTGTTGGCCTTGCTCGAGTGCCGTCTGGACAACGTGGTCTACCGCATGGGCTTTGGCTCCACACGCGCTGAAGCACGTCAGATGGTTTCTCACAAAGCCATCACCGTCAATGGTCAATCCGTGAACATCCCTTCGTACCTGGTCAAAGCCGGTGACGTGATCGCTGTTCGTGAAAAGTCCAAAAAGCAAAACCGCGTGGTGGAAGCTTTGCAATTGGCGCAACAAGTTGGTATGCCAGCTTGGGTCGAAGTGAACGCTGACAAAGCCGAAGGCACCTTCAAGAAGGTTCCCGACCGCGATGAATTCGGTGCTGACATCAACGAATCGTTGATCGTCGAACTGTATTCTCGTTAATACGTCGTTTCAATCGTTCCCGGCGCACAAGGCATTGTGGGCCGGGTGCTTCATCAGCCTTACCGGTGTAACGGACCGGGGGTATTGAGAGGAAGTCTGAATGCAAACCAATCTGTTGAAACCCAAAGCCATCCAAGTCGAACAACTGGCGGCCAACCGTGCCAAAGTCACGTTGGAGCCATTCGAGCGTGGCTACGGTCACACGCTGGGCAACGCCCTGCGTCGCGTTTTGCTGTCCTCCATGGTCGGCTATTCAGCGACCGAAGTGACCATTGCTGGCGTTGTGCACGAATACTCGTCGATCGATGGCGTCCAAGAAGATGTGGTCAACATCTTGTTGAACCTCAAAGGCGTGGTCTTCAAGTTGCACAACCGCGATGAAGTGACCCTGAGCCTGCGCAAAGATGGCGAAGGTGCTGTCACGGCCGCCGATATCCAGACACCTCACGATGTCGAAATCATCAACCCTGAGCATGTCATTGCCAACCTGTCGCAAGGCGGTAAGCTGGACATGCAGATCAAGGTTGAAAAGGGCCGTGGTTATGTGCCTGGTTCGATGCGCCGTTATGCCGATGAGCCCACCAAGGCTTTGGGCCGCATTGTGCTTGACGCATCGTTCTCGCCCGTCAAGCGCGTGAGCTATACCGTCGAAAGCGCTCGCGTTGAGCAGCGTACCGATCTGGACAAGTTGGTTATCGAAATCGAGACCAACGGTGCCATTACGGCCGAAGATGCCGTGCGTGCATCGGCCAAGATTTTGGTGGAACAACTGGCTGTGTTCGCTCAGCTGGAAGGCAGCGAATTGTCTGCTTTCGATGCACCTGCCACTCGCGGTGGTGCTGGCAGTTTCGACCCTATCTTGCTGCGCCCAGTGGACGAGCTCGAACTCACCGTTCGTTCGGCCAACTGCCTCAAAGCAGAAAACATTTACTACATCGGCGACCTGATCCAGCGTACCGAGAATGAATTGCTCAAGACCCCTAACCTGGGTCGCAAGTCACTCAACGAAATCAAGGAAGTTTTGGCTTCGCGCGGTCTGACTTTGGGCATGAAGCTCGAAGCCTGGCCACCCGCTGGTTTGGAAAAGCGATAATCTCAAGTTCCCGGAAATGAACCGGGGTGTGCACGGGCAGTACCTGATACGGCTGTCTGTTTAATAAAGAAAGGAAAGCACCATGCGTCACGGACACGGCCTTCGTAAACTCAATCGCACCAGCTCGCACCGCCTTGCGATGCTGCAGAACATGATGAACTCGCTCATCGAGCATGAAGTCATCAAAACCACAGTGCCTAAGGCCAAAGAATTGCGCCGCGTGATCGAGCCCATGATCACATTGGCCAAAGTGGACAACTTGTCGAACCGTCGCTTGGCGTTCAACCGTTTGCGTGACCGCGACAGCGTCACCAAATTGTTCAACGTTTTGGGCCCACGTTCGGCTTCGCGTCCTGGTGGTTACACACGTATCCTTAAAATGGGTTTCCGTGTGGGCGACAACGCACCCATGGCATTGGTCGAATTGGTCGATCGCGCTGATTCTTCTGCCGAACAGGCCGCAGAATAAGGTATAATTAACCTCTTACCGCGGGGTGGAGCAGTCTGGTAGCTCGTTGGGCTCATAACCCAAAGGTCGTTGGTTCAAATCCGGCCCCCGCAACCAAATTTGGCGCAAGCTGATTTTCAAAATAGCCCTCTTCGGAGGGCTTTTTTGTTTCTGCCTTGCTTATCTTGGCAAGCGTTGCAGAAGGCCTTGCAAAGCCACCTGCGTAGTGGCTTGTCTGATCTGGCTGCGATCACCAGTCAACAGATGCCTTTCGGCCTGCGCAATGCCTTGAATGCACCAAGCCACCCAAACGGTGCCCACTGGTTTATCTTCCGAGCCGCCGGTCGGCCCAGCGATGCCGGTGACTGCAACGCTGACCTGTGCTTGAGAGCGGTAGCACGCACCCAGTGCCATGGCGAGCGCCACTGGCTCGCTCACAGCACCGTGCTGATCAATGACCGCGGCGGGCACACCCAGCAATTGAGCTTTCGCCGCGTTGGAATAGGTGACGAATCCACGCTCAAACCAAGCACTTGAACCGGCCAAATCGGTGCAATGGGCAGCGATCATGCCGCCTGTGCAGCTTTCAGCCGTGGACATCATCCACTGCAAGCGCTGAAGACTTGATGACAGTTCAGAAAGATCAACATTCACCACACCCACCTCCACAAGGCCAAGACCAGCAGCGTGCAAAAAGCCGCCACCAGGTCATCCAACAGAATGCCCCAGCCGCCACGCCAACCGAATCCTTTGAACAGCTGATCTGCCCATGCCACGGGGCCGGGTTTGACGGCATCAAAAAAACGAAACAGCGCGAAGGCAGTGAGCTGTCCCCAAAAGCCTGTTGGCAAGATGAGCCAAAGGATCAGCCACATGGCGATGAACTCGTCCCAGACAATGGAGCCAGGGTCTGCGATGTTCATGTGACGCGCAGTCAAGGTACATGCCCACCAGCCCAAAGGTACGCTCAAGGCGATCAACAGACCTTGTGCAGTGGGTGATAAAAAATTCTGCATCACCAACCAGATGGCCCACGCCCAAAGTGTGCCCACGGTGCCTGGTGCTTTGGGGGCCAGGCCTGACCCAAAACCCAGCGCAATCCAATGCGCAGGGTGGGACAACATGAATCGGATGTCCACTGAGCGTGGTGCGTTGTCAGTCATGCGAAATGGTCAAAAGAACGGAGTCCGTGGTCGATCGATTGACCTTGGCTGTCGAGCACACGCACCTGTGGGTCCGAGGTGATTTGTCCGATGCGGGTGACCGGTGTCGCCGAACGGTATGAAGCTTCAAGAACGGCCTGACGCGATGAGGCCGGCGCTGTCAAAACCAACTCATAGTCGTCCCCGCCCGACAAGACCCAGCGCAATGCCAAGGCTTCTGGACAAGGCCAGGCCTGTGATGCCGCAAGCAATGGCTGACAGGCTGGCCAGTCGATGACAGCCCCTACCTGGCTGGCACGAAGGATGTGGCCCAAATCGCCTAAAAGACCGTCGCTGATGTCAGCCATGGCGGTGGCCAAGCCCCGAAGGGACTGACCCAGGGTCACACGGGGCGAGGGCGTTTCCATGCGCATGCGCGCCGCCTCGAAAACCGACTGTGGCAAACCGACATGGCCACGAAAGGCCTCCAAGGCCAGACGAGCATCGCCCAAGTGGCCGCTGACATACAGGTCATCGCCCGCTTGAGCCCCAGAGCGCAAGATGGCTTGACCCGTGGGGACATCACCCATCACGGTGATGGAAATGTTCAAGGGACCTTGCGTGGTGTCGCCACCGATCAGTTCAATGCCGTGGGCATCGGCCAACGCAAAAAGCCCGTGTGAAAAACCCTCCAGCCATGCTTCCTCGACCCGTGGCAAAGCCAATGACAAGAAAAAAACTTGGGGCGTTGCGCCGCAGGCGGCCAAGTCGCTCAGGTTGACGGCCAGCGCCTTGTGGCCCAAACGTGCAGGGTCCACGGTCGACAAAAAATGCCGTCCTTCGACCAGCATGTCGGTGGAGATGGCCAGTTGGTGGCCGGCGCGAGGTGTCCAGATGGCACAGTCATCACCAATGCCCACATCGGCTTGGCGTACAGGCCGCTTGAAATAGCGGTCAATCAGATCAAATTCACCCATGGCGCAAGCTTAACCGCAAGCCACTCAAGGCTGTCTGGACATCAATGCAGTGTGCGACCCGCGGCGCCGGTGCCGGAAGCATCCAAGACAAAGGCCTCGATGGGCGCATCAAAACGGTGGCCATCGGCCGCCACAAAGAAAAAGCTGCCGTGCATGGTGCCGCTGGCGGTGCGCAAACGGCAGCCGCTGCTGTACTGAAAGGACTCGCCGGGTGCGAGCAAGGGTTGTTGACCCACCACGCCCAGTCCTTTGACTTCTTCCATTTGGCCTTCGTCGTTTTGGATGATCCAGTGACGGGCGATCAGTTGCGCGGGAACCGTGCCCGTGTTGGTCACGGTGATGGTGTACGCAAAGGAAAACACACCGCGCAGGGGATCACTTTGTTCGCCCACGTATTGGGGCTGGGCATCAATTTGGATGGCATAGACAGACATTTCACAATGTTAACTGCGACAATTCGGTCATGACGACCACATTCCGCATTGCCCCTTCCATCCTCTCGGCTGATTTCGCCCGCTTGGGCGAGGAAGTCAAGCGCGTCATCGACGCCGGTGCCGACTGGATCCACTTTGATGTGATGGACAACCATTACGTGCCCAACCTGACTTTCGGCCCCATGATCTGCCAGGCCCTGAAGCCGCACGCCAAAACGGCCGCAGGCGTGGCCGTGCCGATCGATGTGCATTTGATGATTTCGCCTGTCGACGCCTTGGCCGCGTCCTTCGCAGAAGCCGGTGCCGACCTGATCAGCTTTCATCCCGATGCCAGCGCACACGTGCACCGCAGCATTCAGGCCATCAAGAGCAAAGGCGTGAAGGCGGGGCTGGTGTTCAACCCGGCAGAGCCTTTGGATGTGCTGGAGTGGACGATCGACGAGATCGACCTGATTTTGATCATGAGCGTCAACCCTGGGTTTGGCGGACAAAGTTTCATCGATTCGGCTTTGCGCAAAATTGAACAAGCCCGCAAGCTGATCGAGGCCAGCGGCAAAGACATTCGCCTCGAAGTCGATGGCGGCATCAAAGTCGACAACATCCGCCGCGTGGCCGACGCCGGTGCCGACACCTTTGTGGCGGGCAGCGCGATTTTTGGCAAGCCTGATTACAAGGGTGTGATCGATCAAATGCGCCTGGCGCTGGGCTGATGCGGCCGACGATCCAAGCGGCCATCATCGATCTGGATGGCACGATGGTGGACACGCTGGGCGATTTTGAATTCGCCCTCAACCGCACTTTGGCCGACCTGGACCTGCCACCCGTGACCCGGTCTTTGGTGGAGCGGACGGTGGGCAAAGGTTCTGAGCACCTGATCCGTTCCGTGCTGGCCCATCAATTGGCCCTGCCCGAGGCAGGCGTGAGTGCCTGTGTGACGGTCGATGCCCTGTACGAGCCCGCTTGGCAGCGCTACCAGCACCACTACCTGCGCTGCAATGGCCAGCATTCGGCGCTCTACCCCGGTGTCCAAGAGGCTTTGCAAGCACTGAGCGAGGCTGGTACAGCGCTGGCCTGCCTGACCAACAAACCTTTGTCTTTTGCCAAGCCGCTGCTGGCGGCCAAAGGGATTGACGGCTATTTCACGCAGGTGTTTGGCGGTGACAGCTTCGAGCGCAAAAAACCCGACCCGCTGCCCATCCTCAAGACCTGCGAGGCCTTGGGCACCGCAGTGGCCCAGACCTTGATGGTGGGGGATTCGAGCAACGATGCGCACGCCGCCCACGCGGCGGGCTGCCCGGTGGTGTTGGTGACCTATGGCTACAACCATGGCCGCCCCGTTCAGGAAACACCGGCTGCCGCATGGCTGGATTCTTTGGCCCTGTTGCCTGCGTGGCTGCAGGCGAAAAACGCCTGAGCGTCCCCGACAAAAGCCTTTGCTACACTAAGCACACCATGTTCATCATCCCTTGCCACCCCTGCGCAGCCTGCCTGCCGAGCCATTCCCCTGTGGAAGGCCGGGGAGCCTGGCCCTGGCGTCAGCCAGCCTGACCACGCCTGAACCGGGCGGCACAAGCCGCCACCCGCGCCCAGCACCGGCTGGGCATTTGGATGAATGAAATGCACCTTTGCAAAGGTTGCTGAGCTCTTGGAGGCTCTTGCCCGTGATCACCGAACTTGAATTCAAAAGCCTGGCCAGCCAAGGCTACAACCGCATCCCCCTCATGCTCGAGGCCTTTGCGGATCTGGAAACCCCCTTGTCGCTTTACCTGAAGCTGGCCCACACCAAAGACAACGGCAAGTTCAGCTTTTTGCTCGAATCGGTGGTGGGCGGTGAGCGTTTTGGACGCTACAGCTTCATCGGCTTGCCCGCCCGCAGCTACATCCGCGCCAGTGGTTTTGGTGATCAGGCCAAGACCGAAGTGGTGCGTGATGGCGTGGTGGTCGAGACCGCCTCGGGCAACCCACTGGACTTCATCGAGCAATACCAAAAGCGATTCAAAGTGGCCTTGCGTCCAGGTTTGCCCCGGTTTTGCGGCGGTTTGGCCGGTTACTTTGGTTACGACGCGGTGCGCTACATCGAGAAAAAGCTCGAGAAGTCCTGCCCACCCGACACCCTCGGCACGCCCGACATCATGCTGCTGCAATGCGAAGAGTTGGCGGTGATCGACAACCTCTCGGGCAAGCTCTACCTGATCGTCTATGCAGACCCTGCGCAACCGGAAGCCTATGCGGGCGCCAAGAAACGACTGCGCGATTTGAAAGAGCAACTCAAATACTCGGTCAGTGCGCCAGTGGTCAAGCCCAGCGAGTCCTATCCCGCAGAGCGCGACTTCGCCAAGGCCGATTACATCGCCGCCGTCGAAAAAGCCAAGGAACTGATCGCTGCCGGTGACTTCATGCAGGTGCAGGTGGGGCAGCGCATCAAGAAGCGCTACACCGAGAGCCCTTTGTCGCTCTACCGTGCGCTGCGCTCGCTCAACCCCAGCCCGTACATGTATTTCTACAACCTGGGCGACTTCCATGTGGTGGGCGCAAGTCCAGAAATTTTGGTGCGACAGGAGCACACCGAAGAAGGCGACAAAGTCATCATCCGGCCCCTGGCCGGGACCCGCCCACGCGGCGCGACGCCCGAAAAGGACAAAGCGGCCGAACAGGAGTTGATCAACGACCCGAAAGAGCGTGCCGAGCACGTGATGCTGATCGATCTGGCACGCAACGACATCGGGCGCATCGCCAAGATTGGCTCCGTCAAGGTCACCGAGGCCTTTGTGGTCGAGCGCTACAGCCACGTGATGCACATCGTGAGCAACGTTGAAGGTTTGCTCAATGAAGGCATGACCAATATGGACGTGCTCAAAGCGACCTTCCCCGCGGGCACCTTGACCGGCGCCCCCAAGGTGCACGCGATGGAGTTGATTGACCAACTCGAGCCCGTCAAACGGGGCTTGTACGGCGGTGCATGCGGCTACATCAGCTTTGCTGGGGACATGGACGTGGCCATCGCGATCCGCACGGCCGTCATCAAAGACCAAACGCTCTATGTGCAGGCGGCTGCCGGTGTGGTGGCCGATTCGGTGCCCGAGATGGAGTGGCGCGAAACCGAGCACAAGGCGCGCGCCTTGCTGCGTGCCAGCGAGTTGGTGGAAGAAGGTTTGGAGTGAACGCCATGACACAGAAAATCAAATTGCTCATGGTGGACAACTACGATTCGTTCACCTTCAACATCGTTCAGTATTTCGGCGAACTCGGTGCAGACGTCGAAGTTTTTCGCAATGACGAAATCACCCTGGAAGGCATCGCGGCGCGAAAGCCCGACCGTCTGGTGATCTCGCCTGGACCGTGCTCACCTGCTGAGGCAGGTGTATCGGTCGCGGCCATCCAGCATTTCGCAGGCCAATTGCCTATTTTGGGTGTTTGCTTGGGGCACCAAAGCATTGGCGCGGCCTTTGGTGGTCAGATCGTGCGGGCCCAGGCGTTGATGCACGGCAAGACCAGCGTGATCACCACCACGCAAGAGGGGGTGTTTACGGGCTTGCCAGAACAATTCACCGTCAACCGCTACCACTCGCTGGCGATCGAGCGGGCCTCGTGCCCCGCTTGCCTCAAAGTCACCGCCTGGACCGATGACGGTGAGATCATGGGTGTGCGGCACACCGAGCTCGACATTGAGGGGGTTCAGTTTCACCCCGAGTCGGTCCTCACCGAGCATGGCCATGCCATGTTGAAGAACTTTCTCGTGCGGCCCTGATTCGCGCCACCATCGCCAGCTTGCAAGGACACACCCACATGCCCATCACACCTCAAGAAGCGCTGCAGCGCACCATCGAGCATCGAGAAATTTTTCACGACGAAATGCTCAAGATCATGCGCATGATCATGAATGGCGAGTTGTCGCCGGTCATGACGGCCGCCCTGATCACCGGCTTGCGCGTGAAAAAGGAAACCATCGGTGAAATCACGGCCGCCGCGCAGGTGATGCGCGAGTTTTCCACCAAAGTGAAGGTGGCCAATCCCTCGAATTTGGTGGACATTGTGGGCACGGGCGGTGACGGTGCGCATACCTTCAACATCTCGACCTGCGCCATGTTTGTGGCCGCGGCAGCGGGTGCCAAAACGGCCAAGCACGGCGGTCGCAGCGTCAGCAGCAAATCCGGCAGCGCCGATGTGGTCGAGGCTTTGGGTGCCAACCTGAACCTCACACCCGAGCAGATCGCCCGATCCATTGAAGAGGTGGGCATCGGTTTCATGTTCGCCCCCAACCACCACCCCGCCATGAAGAATGTGGCGCCCGTGCGCAAAGAGTTGGGCATCCGCACCATCTTCAACATCCTCGGGCCGCTCACCAATCCGGCTGGGGCGCCCAACATCTTGATGGGCGTGTTCCACTCCGATTTGGTGGGCATTCAGGTGCGGGCTTTGCAACGCTTGGGTGCTGAACATGCGGTCGTGGTTTACGGCCGTGATGGCATGGACGAGATCAGTCTGGGGGCATCGACCGTGGTTGGTGAGCTCAAGAACGGTCAAATCACCGAATACGAAATCCACCCGGAAGACTTTGGCTTGCCCATGGCCAGCAATCGCGCACTGCGTGTGGACACGCCCGAGCAATCATTGGCCGTGTTGCGTGGGGTGCTCGACAACCAGCCTGGCGCTGCGCGTGACATCGTGATGCTCAATGCCGGTGCCGCCCTGTACGCAGCGAATGTGGCTGGCAGCATTGCCGAGGGCATTGAGCGCGCCCGTGCGGCCATCGAATCCGGTGCTGCCAAGGCCAAGCTGGCGCAGTTTGTGGCCTTCAGCCAGACGGCGGCCTGAGATGTGGCACGACGAGGGCGCCTGGATCGCCTTGGGTGTGTCGTCTATGTTTGTCATCGCAGGCGTGGTCATGCACCGCGTCTTTGTTCGAATTTTGAAAACTGGCGCCCAAGCGCCCGATCGGGAAAAGCATCATGAGTGACATCCTCAACAAAATCGTCGCAGTCAAACGCGAAGAGGTCGCCGCCGCTTTGGCCAAGAAGTCCTTGGCCGCCATGCGCGCAGACGCCGAAAGCCGCGTGCTGACCCGGGACTTTGAAGCAGCCATGCGCGCCAAAATCGCGGCCGGCCAAGCAGCGGTGATCGCTGAAGTCAAAAAAGCCAGCCCCTCCAAAGGTGTTTTGCGCGCCGACTTCATTCCAGCCGACATCGCGCAAAGCTATGCCGAGCATGGGGCCGCTTGCCTGTCGGTGCTGACCGACAAACAGTTCTTCCAAGGCAGCGTGGATTACCTCAAACAAGCCCGAGCCAGTTGTGACCTGCCGGTGCTGCGCAAAGACTTCATGGTGGACGCCTACCAAGTCTATGAAGCCCGTGCCATGGGCGCGGATGCGATCTTGCTGATCGCCGCCTGCCTGGACGATGCGCAAATGGCCGACCTCGAAGCCATTGCCCGCAGCCTGGACATGGCCGTATTGGTCGAGGTGCACGACCGCGAAGAGTTGACGCGGGCCTTGAAACTGAAAACCCGCTTGGTGGGCATCAACAACCGCAACTTGCGCACCTTCGAGGTCAGCTTGCAAACCACCTTGGACATGTTGCCCGATGTGCCGGCCGATCGTCTGCTGGTGACCGAAAGCGGCATCTTGAAGGCCGAAGACGTCAAGCGCATGCGCGATGCCAATGTCCACGCCTTCTTGGTCGGAGAAGCCTTCATGCGCGCCGCCGAACCCGGCGAAGCCTTGGCACAACTGTTTGCCTGAGTCGCGTGGCGCAGCAAGGCGGTCTGTTTGACGATGAGGCCACTGGGCGCTTGACTGTTTGGCCGCCAGACTTGTCGCATCTGGACCCCGCGTGGCGGGCCTTGGTTCAAAGCTTTTTGTCGCGCGAGTCGGGCCAGGCCTTGAGCGCTCGGTTGTCTCAGGCGATACAAGCGGATGCGGTGGTTTATCCGCCAGATCCTTTTCGCGCTCTGACTTTGACGCCCCTGGACGAAGTCCGGGTGGTGATCTTGGGACAAGACCCGTACCACGGGCCCGGTCAGGCCGAGGGCTTGGCCTTTTCGGTGCCTGATGGGGTGCGCATTCCCCCCAGCCTGCGCAACATTTTCAAAGAGTTGCAAGCCAGCTTGGGGCGAGCGCCCTCCCGTCATGGCTCGTTGCATTCCTGGGCCAAGCAAGGTGTTTTGCTGCTCAATACCTGTTTGACGGTCGAGCAAGGTCAGCCCGCCAGCCATGCCCGCTGGGGCTGGGAAGGCTTGACCGATGCTTTGGTTGCCGCGGTGGCGCAAAGCCAGCAACCGGTGGTTTTCATGCTCTGGGGCGCGCATGCGCAAGCCAAAAAGGGCTTGATTCAGGCTTCGGCCGGCTCAGACCGGCACCTGGTCCTGGAGGCCAATCACCCCTCGCCTTTGTCGGCGATGCGCCCGCCCGCGCCATTTTTGGGGTGTGGTCATTTCGCGATGGCCAATGCTTTTTTGCAGCAGCACTTCAAAAAAGCGATCGATTGGTAAAAACTTTTGTGCGATCTTGCGGGATTCCAAGAAAAGATGGCATAATCTGAGACTCGCTTCTGGAGGGGTGCCCGAGTGGCTAAAGGGGGCAGACTGTAAATCTGTTGGCTTACGCCTACACTGGTTCGAATCCAGTCTCCTCCACCAGCAAACTGGCTTATGCCGGTTGACAAGTAGAGCAGTTGGAAATGGTTTCCAAGCATTGGCATCGCAGCCACTCATGCGGTGCAATCAGTGCGGGAGTAGTTCAATGGTAGAACCTTAGCCTTCCAAGCTAATGACACGGGTTCGATTCCCGTTTCCCGCTCCAGTCATCCTGCAAGCTTGTCAAGATTTTCGCCCTTGTGGCTCAGTGGTAGAGCACTCCCTTGGTAAGGGAGAGGTCGCGGGTCCGATTCCCGCCAAGGGCACCAGTTACGGGGCGTTCAACGCAAGTTGTGCGCCCCTCTGTCTTGGTTGTTGATCATTACTTTTCGGAGTTGAAGAAATGGCAAAAGAGAAATTCGAACGGACCAAACCGCACGTCAACGTCGGCACCATCGGTCACGTTGACCACGGCAAGACCACACTGACTGCTGCCATCACCACCGTGTTGGCTGCCAAGTTCGGCGGTGCTGCCAAAGCGTACGACCAGATCGACGCGGCTCCCGAAGAGAAGGCTCGTGGTATCACGATCAACACCGCTCACGTTGAGTACGAAACAGAAAACCGTCACTACGCTCACGTGGACTGCCCCGGCCACGCTGACTATGTGAAGAACATGATCACGGGCGCTGCTCAGATGGACGGCGCTATTTTGGTTTGCTCCGCTGCTGACGGCCCTATGCCTCAGACCCGCGAGCACATCTTGTTGGCTCGTCAAGTGGGCGTGCCTTACATCATCGTGTTCCTGAACAAGTGCGACATGGTCGACGACGCTGAGTTGTTGGAACTGGTTGAGATGGAAGTTCGCGAGTTGTTGTCCAAGTACGACTTCCCAGGCGACGACACCCCCATCGTGCAAGGTTCCGCCAAGCTGGCG
>NKIO01000070.1 GCA_002255935.1 Comamonadaceae bacterium PBBC2 | reverse complement strand
TCGCCTCGGTGTTCGAGCACCATGCGGACAGCGCGTTCGCGCACCTCGGGTGAAAAACGGTTTGATTTCTTGCTCATGGCTCCATCTTCTCAAAGTGTGGGGCCTCCTCAAAACCCGGGGCGATTCAGCTCTGCCAATTGCCTGAGCTTGAGAAGACTGGTATTGGGGTCTTCAGCAAAGTACCGCTCTGCCAATGCCCCCAAACGCCAAAGCTGCGGCTCATAAGCCCGGAGCATCTCAAAGTTAGAACGGATGTCTTGCCACATACTGTGTTTTCAAGCGAAATCACCCGCCTGTCGTGAGTAAGAAGGCTGAATATTAACCTTAAGTAGCTACTATCTAGTAGGTTGAACGATAGGCTCGATCAACTCCTGAACCGCTTGCGGGTCAACGCCAGCGCGATCCAGAACGCCACCACGGCGAACACTGCCAACACCAGCACATTGCGCAGCGGATGCTCTGGCCAGCGGTCCAAAAACAGCGGGCGCACCAAGTCCACCGCCACCGACAGCGGCAGCCAGTCGGCGACCACACGCACAAAAGCGGGCAGCTGCTCACGCGGGAAAAAGATGCCCGAGAGGAACATCATGGGCGTGAGGAACAGGGTGAAGTAATAGGTGAAGAAGTCGTAGCCCTTGGCCAGCGCATTGAAGATCAGCGCCATGCAGCTGAAGGTGATGCCCACGCCCAGCAGCACGGGCCAGGCCACCAGCAGCTTCCAGCTGTGGCTGATGCCCAGGGCCAGCATGACGGCCAAAATGGCGGTGACCGTGAACAGCGATTTGAAGGCGGCCCAGAGCATTTCAGCCAGCACCACATCGTCCAGGCGCACCGGGGCATTCATGATGCCGTCCCAGGTTTTTTGCACATGCATGCGCGAGAAAGCCGAGTACAGCGCCTCGAAAGTGGCCGCGTTCATGGCGCTCATGCAAATGCTGCCGCTGGCCAAGAACAGGATGTAGGGCACTTTCTCGCCGCCCAGCTCGATCTGGCCGACCAGCGAACCCAAGCCGTAGCCAAAAGCCACCAGCCACATCAGCGGCTCGGCGATGTTGCCCACCAGGCTGGGGATGGCGAGTTTTTTCCAGACCAGCCAGTTGCGCAAGAACACCGGCCACCAGCGCATAGACAAGCGGGGCGCGGCCCAGATGTTGTTTTGGATTTGACTCATGGCTTAACCCTCTTCCCGAATCTGGCGTCCGGTCAATTTCAGGAACAGGTCTTCCAAGTTGGAAGGGCGGTGCAGCGTGCGCAAGTTGGGCCAAGTCTCCAGCGCGTGCATCAGTGCGCGGCTGTCGTGGGTATAAAAGAACACGGTTTCGCCGCTGACCTCGACCCGACCGGCCAGCGCTTTCAAGCTGGCTTCTTGCGCCAGCGCCACGGCCCCATGACCAAACACCTCGACCACCTCGGGCTCCAGGTGCTCGGCGATCAAATCGCGGGGTTTGCCTTCGGCGATCTTGCGGCCCTGGTCCAGCACCAAAAGGCGCGAGCACAGACGCTCGGCCTCGTCCATGAAGTGGGTGGTCAGCAAGATGGATTTGCCTTCTTGCAGCAACACTTGCAATCGCTCCCACATCAGGTGGCGGGCCTGCGGGTCCAGGCCGGTGGTGGGCTCGTCCAGCATCAAAAGGCGCGGCTCGTTGATCAGGGCGCGGGCCAAGCTCAAGCGGCGCTTCATGCCGCCCGACAACTCGCCGGGTTTGGCTTTGCCTTTGTGGCTCAGCGCCGCAAACTCCAGCAGTTTGGGGATGCGCTCGCGGATGGTGGCGTTGGGCAAGCCGAAGTAACGACCAAACACCATCAGGTTTTCTTCCGCCGTGAAGTCGGGGTCCAGCGTGTCCATCTGCGCGACGACGCCCAGCTGGCCTTTGATGGCCAAGGCATCGCCTGGCATTTGCAGGTGGTCGAAATAGCGGATGTCACCACCGTCGGGCACCGACAGGCCCAGGCACATGCGCAAGGTGGTGGTTTTGCCCGCACCGTTGGGGCCAATCACGCCCAGGCATTCGCCCGGCTCGATGTGGAAAGACAGGTCATTGACCACCGTGGCATCGCCGTAGCGCTTGACCAGGTGATCGACCGAAAGCAAAGGGGAGTTCATGCTGCCATTGTGCCTGTGCAGGCAAGGTCGAAGCGGAAGCTGCCGACCTCTGGGACAGCACCGGGGTGGCTTGCAGTAGGTCGGCGGCTTCAGCCCCGACAGGGCGCCTGTGCCTGAGTCCATCGGGCGGGCCGATAAAATCGGGGCATTGTCTTGACCCGCCCTTGGCGGCCCCCTCATGTCTTCTTCCTTTTCTGACCGCCTGGCGGTCTTGCCGCAGTACCTGATCCCCAAACAAGCCCTGACCGCCTTTGCGGGCTGGGTGGCGGGAAGCCAGTGGGGCGGCGTGACCACCGGCATCATCGACCGCTTTGTGCGCCGATACAACGTGAACATGAGCGAAGCGGCCAACCCGGACACGGCCAGCTACAAAAGCTTCAACGCGTTTTTCACGCGCCCACTCAAGGCCAGCGCACGCCCATTGGCCACAGCGACGTTTGTCAGCCCGGTCGACGGGGCCATCAGCCAATGCGGGCCGATTGCCGGCGACCAGGTGTTTCAAGCCAAAGGCCACAGCTACAGCACACGCGCCTTGGTCGGAGGCGATGCGGCGCTGGCCGCACAGTTTCAAGACGGTGAATTTGCCACCTTATACCTCAGCCCCCGCGACTACCACCGCATCCACATGCCTTGCGCAGGCCGCTTGAGCCGCATGATTTATGTGCCCGGTGATTTGTTCTCGGTCAACCCGACCACGGCCCGTGGCGTGCCGGGCCTGTTTGCCCGCAACGAACGCGTGGTCTGTGTGTTCGAAGGCGAGCACGGCCCTTTTGTGATGGTGCTGGTGGGCGCCACCATCGTGGGCAGCATGGCCACCGTGTGGCATGGCGTGGTCAACCCGCCACGCCCAGGCACTGTGCGCGAGTGGACCTACGAGATGGGCAACATTGACTTGGCCCAAGGCGAAGAGATGGGTCGCTTCTTGCTCGGCTCTACGGTGGTGATGCTGTTCCCCAAAGGGGTGATGCAGTTCAATGCCGACTGGACCCCCACCCGCCCCATCGTGATGGGTGAGGCGATGGGTAACCGGCTTTAAATTTCGATCTTCGAGCCCAACTCGACCACCGCGTTGGTCGGCAGGTTCAAGAACTCGGCCGCCGCGCTGGCGTTGTGGTGCATCTGGGCAAAAAGTTTTTCGCGCCAGGTGGCCATGCCGCCGCCAATCGTGGGGATCACGATGTCGCGCGACAGGAAGTAGCTGGTCATCATCGGATCGAGCTTGTAGCCCTCGCCTTCAATGGTGGCCAAAGCGGATGGCAAATCGGGGTTGTCCTTGAAGCCATAGTTCACGATGACTTGCCAGCAGTCATTGCCCAGCGGTGTCACCTCCAGGCGCTGCTCGGCGTCCAGGCGCGGCACTTCATGGCTGCGCACGGTGACAAACAGGTTGCGCTGGTGCAAGATTTTGTTGTGCTTGAGGTTGTGCAGCAGGGCATTGGGCACGGCGCCCGTCTCGGCCGTCAAAAACACGGCCGTGCCTTCCACACGGGTCGGGGGCGCGATGAAGACCGCTTCCAGAAAGTCCGTCAGGCGCAGCGCATCGGAGCGCAGCGATTCATTGAGCAAGCGTCTGCCATCGTTCCAGGTCAGCATCAGGGTGAACACCGCAGCGCCAATCATCAGCGGGAACCAGCCACCGTCAAACAGCTTGAGCAAGTTAGAGGCCCAGAACGCCAGATCCACGACGAAGAAAAATCCCGTGGCCCCAATGCACAGCAGCAGCGGCAGCTTCCACGCGTAGCGGATCACAAAGAAGGTGAGCACGGTGGTGATCAGCATGTCGGTACACACCGCAATGCCATAGGCCGCTGCCAAATTGCTGGACGACTTGAACATGACCACGGCCATGACGATGGCCACAAACAAACCCCAGTTCACAAAGGGCATGTAGATCTGGCCGGTGTCGGTCTCGCTGGTGTGCAGCACCTGCAAGCGCGGCAAATAACCCAATTGAATGACCTGCTTGGTCACGCTGAAGGCCCCCGAGATCAGGGCCTGGGAAGCGATCACCGTGGCCATGGTGGCCAACCCCACCAAGGGCAGCAAAGCCCAGTCGGGGGCCATCATGTAAAACGGGTTTTTGACCGCCTCGGGCTGGGCCAGCAGCAATGCGCCTTGGCCAAAATAGTTCAGCACCAAACAGGGCATGACCACGCTGAACCAGGCCAGGCGGATGGGCTTTTTGCCAAAGTGGCCCATGTCGGCATACAGCGCCTCACCACCGGTCACGCACAAGACGACCGCCCCCAAAATGATGAAGGTGGTGCCCGGCTCGTTCCACATGAACATCAGCGCATAGTGCGGACTGATCGCGAACAAGATCTCAGGGCGCTGCACGATGTGCGAGACACCCAGCACCGCAATCGCGCCAAACCAGACCAAGGTGATCGGGCCAAAGAACTTGCCGATGCCCGCCGTGCCACGCTTTTGCACCCAAAACAGCACAAACAAAATCACCAAGGTCAGCGGGATCACCGATTTTTTGAAGGTGGGGGAGATGATCTCCAAACCCTCGACCGCCGACAACACCGAAATCGCCGGGGTGATGACGCCATCACCATAGAACAGGCAGGTGCCAAAGATGCCCACCATCAACAAGACTTTGCGCAGCTGGGGTTTGTCTTTGACCGATTGCGAAGCCAGGGCCAGCATGGCCACCAGGCCGCCCTCGCCGTGGTTGTCCGCACGCAGCACCAAAACCACATACTTGACCGAGACGATGGTGGTCAAGGTCCAGAAAAAGATGGAGAGGATGCCGTAAACGTTCTCGGGTGTGAAAGGCACATGGCCTGAGCCAAAGACCTCCTTCATGGCATACAGCACGCTGGTGCCGATGTCGCCGTAAACCACGCCAATGGCGCCCAAAGTCAGGGCGGCGAGTGAGGATTTTGTAGAAGACACAAAAAACGGCCTGACACAGGGTCAGGCTGGGATGACTTGAAGAGCGCTATTTTGCGCCCGTTCAAGCGGGCATGTCACCGTTTTTGGCGACAATTTGTTGCAGTGCAGCAACTTCAGTCGTAGACCTCGGCCTCGGGATCGGTCGCTTCCAGCTCGTAACTGGCTGCCAACATGGCCAAGCGGCCGATCACGCCGTACATGTAAAAGCGATTGGGCACACTGGCGCCGGGCTTAACGCCCGGCTGGGGCAGGTGTGGGCTCTCGGCAAACGCCAAAGGCACAAAGCTGGCACCTGGGGCATTCAAGTTCTCGTCGATGCCGCGGTCAGCGTGCACACGGTAAAAACCACCCACCACATAGCGGTCCATCATGTAAACCACCGGTTCGGCCACGGCATCGTTGATGAGTTCGTGGGTCAAAACCCCTTCCTGGATGATCACGTCGTTGACGGTTTGGCCGTCCTTGATGACGTTCATCTTGTTGCGGGTCTTGCGGTTGAGTTGGTCCAGGTCAGACACATCGCGCACGGTCATGATGCCCATGCCGTAAGTCCCGTTATCGGCTTTGACCACCACAAAGGGCTTTTCGTTGATGCCGTACTCTTTGTATTTGCGCTTGATTTTGGTCAGCAGCGCGTCCACATTGCTGCGCAAGCACTCCATGCCCGTGCCTTCGGCGAAGTTCACATCGCCGCACTGGCTGAACATCGGGTTGATGAGCCATGGGTCGATGCCCAGCAATTTGCCAAAACGCTTGGCCACTTCTTCGTAGCTCTGAAAGTGCTTGGTCTTGCGGCGCACGCTCCAGCCTGCATGCAGGGGCGGCAGCAAGAACTGCTCGTGCAACTCTTCCAAAATGCCTGGCGCACCGGCCGACAGGTCGTTGTTGAGCAAGATGGTGCAGGGGTCAAAGTCTTTCAGGCCCAAGCGGTGCTTGCTACGCACCACGGGCTCGAGGGTCACGCTCTCGCCGTTGGGCAAGTCAATCGTGGTTGCTTCCTTGATCTCGGGGTTGATCGAGCCGATGCGCACGTTCAGCCCCGCCATGTGGAAGATGCGCTGCAACTGCAGCACGTTCGTCAGATAGAAGGTGTTGCGGGTGTGGTTTTCGGGAATGATCAGCAGGTTTTTGGCCTCGGGGCAGATCTTCTCAATGGCCGCCTGGGCCGCCTGCACCGCCAAAGGCAGCATTTCGGGGGTCAGGTTGTTCCAGCCGCCGGGGTACAAGTTGGTGTCCACCGGCGCGAGCTTGAAGCCGGCATTGCGGATGTCCACCGAGGTGTAGAACGGCGGCGTGTGCTCCATCCACTCCAGACGGAACCAGCGCTCGATGGCCGGCATCGAGTCGAGGATGCGCTGCTCGAGCTCGTTGATGGGGCCACTCAGGGCGGTGACAAGATGGGGAACCATGGGCGACCTTCAAATGAAAACAGTGAAATGATATGGGGCCGGTCGGTGCCAATACAAGCACCTACCGGACAAGGCCGCAATGTCTGCGTGCGTTCAGGTACGGACTTCGCCTTCGCCCAGCACCACGTACTTGAGCGAGGTCAGGCCTTCGATGCCCACCGGGCCACGGGCATGGAACTTGTCGGTCGAAATGCCGATTTCGGCCCCCAAACCATACTCGAAGCCGTCGGCAAAGCGAGTGCTGGCATTGACCATGACGCTGGACGAGTCCACCTCGCGCAAAAAACGCTGGGCGTGCATGTGGTCACGCGTCAGGATGGCTTCGGTGTGGTGGCTGCTGTAGTGGTTGATGTGAGCGATTGCTTCGTCCAGACCTTCGACCACCTTGATGCTGATGATGGGCGCGAGGTACTCCTCGAACCAGTCCTGCTCGCTCGCGTCTTGCAGCTGCGCACCGCTGACCTGGCTCATGATGGCCTTGGACTTGGGGCAGCAACGCATCTCGACGCCTTTGGCGGCATAAATGGCGCCGATTTTGGGCAAGAACTCGGCCGCCACGCCTTTGGCCACCAGCAAACTCTCGCTGGCATTGCAGGGGCTGTACTTCTGGGTTTTGGCGTTGTCGGCCACCTTGACGGCCATGTCGATGTCGCAAGGATCGTCCACATAGGTGTGGCAATTGCCGTCCAAATGCTTGATCACGGGCACCTTGGCCTCGGCGCTGATGCGCTCGATCAGGCCCTTGCCACCGCGCGGGATGATCACGTCCACAAACTGCGGCATGGTGATCAGCTGGCCGACGGCTGCGCGGTCGGTGGTTTGCACCAATTGCACCGCATCCACAGGCAAACCACTTTCGATCAGGGCTTGTTGCACCAGCTTGGCCAAAGCCTTGTTCGATTCAATCGCCTCAGAGCCGCCGCGCAAAATGCAGGCGTTGCCGCTCTTGATCGACAGGCTGGCCGCCTCGATGGTCACATTGGGACGGCTCTCGAAAATCATGCCGAACACGCCGATCGGCACGCGCATCTGGCCCACACGGATGCCGCTGGGCTGCTGCTTCATGCCCAAAATCTCGCCGATCACATCGGGCATGGCCGCCAGTTGCTCGCAGCCTTGCGCGCAGGTTTCCAGCACTTTGGGCGAGAGTTTGAGGCGATCGACCATGGGCTCGGACAGGCCATTGGCCTGGGCGCGGGCCAAATCTTGGGCGTTGTCGTGCTGCAAGGCTTCGGTGTTGTCGCGCAGCAAGGCCGCCAACCGGCGCAAAGCCTGGTTTTTGACGGCGGCTGAGGCCTTGGCCATCAAGGCCGAGGCTTTTTTGGCCTGCTGGCCCAAAGCCTGCACATGTTCAGCGGTATTCAATTCAGTCATGTTGGCATTTTCGCAGATGCCAAAGCCATGACGGCTTGGCCGGACAACACGGCCTGCAAACCATCGCCGAACACAGTTCAGCTCCCACGAAATGCCTCTTTATCCGAACACAGCACCCACGGAAATCCTCTGTCCCCGAACAGTGTTCAGTTGCAACGGAATCACGCTACCTCTGAGCAAGGTTCAGCTCTGACAAAACCGCTGCCCTGTGGGAGCCCAACTTGTTGGGCGATGGTTGCGCGTCAGCGGACCATGCACATGCGCGAAAAGCGCATGGCCAGGCGGCCCAGGGCTTGCCAGGGATCGGTCGGCCAATCGGGCACTTTGAGGCCTTTGACGATGCCGTCGACCTGGTGGGCCGACTGCAGCAAGCCGTTCAGGCGGGCTTCAGACAACCTGGGCAGCACGCGCTCGAACAAACGCTCACGCGGGCCCCACACGCGCTGCTCACGCAGGGCCATGGGCAAGGGCTTGCCTGCGGCCATGGCGTCTTTCACGCGCTTCAAGGCGCGGATGTCTTCGGCCAAGGTGTAGTGCACCAGCACGGCGGCTTCGCCTTCGGCCTGCAAGCCGTCGAGCATGCGCTGCACACGCGAGACCTGACCGGACAAAACCGATTCGGACAGCTTGAACACGTCGTAGCGGGCGACATTGAGCACCGCCGCTTCGACCTGGTCCTGACTGAGCTCACCGGCCGGGTACAGCAAACCCAGTTTTTGAATTTCCTGGTGCGCCGCCAGCAGATTGCCTTCCACGCGGTCGGCAAAAAACTGCAGCGTGCGCTGGCCTTCTTCGCCCGCGGCCACGCTCTGGCCTTGGCGCTGCAGGCGCTGCGCAATCCACTGGGGCAAGGCGCTGCGGTCCACCGGATCGATCTGGATGGTGACGCCAGAGCCCTCCAGAGCCCCGAACCAAGCGCCTTTGCGGGTGGCCGCATCCAGGCGGGGCAACAAGAACAAGGTCAGCGTGCTGTCGTTGCCCTGGGCCGACTCGGCCAGTTGCTGGATGGCTGGGCTGCCCTCTTTGCCGGGTTTGCCCGACGGGATGCGCACTTCCACGATTTGCTTGTCGGCAAACAGGCTCATGGAGCCGCCAGCGGCCAGCACCTCGCTCCAGTCGAAATGCGCACCCGCCACGGTGTGCACCGTGCGCTCGGTGTAGCCCTGTGCACGGGCGGCAGCGCGAATGGCATCGGCCGCCTCTTGCACGAGCAAGGCTTCATCGCCGTGCAAGGTGTAGAGGCTGCGCAGCCCTTTTTGCAGGTGAGCGCTCAGCTGGGGAAGGGCCAGTTGCATCGCTTGTCAGGGTTTGGCTGGTGCAGGTGCAGGTGCAGGCACAGGCGCGGCTTTGCGCGGCTTGACGATCGACAAGCGGCGCATGATTTGCTGCACGATGTCCGTTTGCATGTCGCGGTACATCATGTTCATCTCGATTTCTTTGGACAGCGCCGCCGTTTCCGTGAAGCTCAAATCGCGCTGCTGGTAAAGCTCCACCGGCTCGATCCACTCTTCGCCTTGCGGTGTGCGCAGCCTGAAACTCACGCGCAAGCGCAGCTGCATCTCCCGCACCTGACCGGACGCGTTCATGCCCACCACCACCTGCTGACGCAGTTCACTCAAGATGTCGAGGATGGCATCGACGTCGGGCATTTTCTTGGGGTCGGTGACCAGGTCAATCTGGCCTGAGCCCAAGAGGTTGCGCCGCATCTCCACGCCCAAGGGCGAGTTTTCGGAGAAGTTGCCGTACAGCGTCTTGAACGGGAAGTTTTGCGTCTGCCGCAGCGCAAAGCCGCAGCCCACAAGGCCCAGCGCCGGGGTGATGCCCAGGGCAGACAGGAGTCGGCGACGCGCGGCGTTCATGCGGGCTTTCAGACGACGATGTTGACCAAACGGCCAGGCACCACGATGACCTTCTTGGGGGCAGCGCCATCGGCTTGCTTGATGAAAGCCTCGCTGGCCAAGGCGGCCGCTTCGATCTGCGCTTTGTCGGCCGTGGCGGGCACCAAGATGGCGCCACGCAGCTTGCCGTTGATCTGGAGCATGAGTTCAAGCTCGTCGCGTTGCAATGCCGACTCGTCCACGCCGGGCCAGGCCACATCGAGCAGCTCGCCACAGCAAGTGGCATAGCCCAACTCGGTCCACAGCTGCTCGGCGATGTGCGGGCAAGCGGGATAAAGCACGCGCAGCAGGATCGAAAAGCCCTCGGCCAAAGCGGCCGCGTCTTCGGCGCTGTCCGACAGGGCCGCATCTTCCAGCGTGTTGAGCATCTTCATCACCGCCGAGACGACGGTGTTGTACTGCATGCGCTCGTAGTCGTAATTGGCTTGCTTGAGCACGGTGTGGATGTCCAGGCGCAGCGCCTTGGCAGCCTTGCTGAACGTGACGTTCTGGCTGCGGTCCACGGCGATACCGGCTTTCAGGGCGGCTTCGTGCTTGACGCCAAAGTTCCACACCCGGCGCAAGAAGCGGTAGCTGCCTTCTACGGCGGCGTCGTTCCACTCCAGCGTCACCTCGGGCGGCGCGGTGAACATGGTGTACAGGCGGGCGGTGTCGGCGCCGTAGCGCTCGATCAGGTCCTGCGGGTCCACGCCGTTGTTCTTGGACTTGGACATGGTGCCCACGCCTTCGTAGTCTATTGGCGTGCCCACGGGCAAGCGGCCGTCGCCACTGTCGGCTTCGTTCTTGAGCTTTGCGCCGATGACTTTGCCGGTCTCGTCCAGCACATGCTCGACGTCGTGCGGCCAGAAATAGTCCTTGCCGCCCTTGGCGGTGCGGCGCGAATAAATGTGGTTGAGCACCATGCCCTGCGTGAGCAGTTTGCTGAAGGGCTCGTCGACCTTGACCAGGCCCAGATCGCGCATGACCTTGGTCCAGAAGCGGGCGTACAAGAGGTGCAAGATGGCGTGCTCGATGCCGCCAATGTATTGATCCATCGGCATCCAATAATCGGCGCCATCGGCCACCATCTTGTCCGCGTTGGTCGGATCGCAATAGCGCATGAAGTACCAGGACGAATCCACAAAGGTGTCCATGGTGTCGGTCTCACGGCGGGCGGGCTTGCCACACACGGGGCAAGTCACACCCGCGTGGAAGCCTTCGTGCTTGTGCAGCGGGTTGCCCGAGCCGTCGGGGATGCAGTCTTGCGGCAGCACCACGGGCAGGTCATTTTCGGGAACGGGCACCGCGCCGTGCTCTTCGCAATGGATGATCGGGATCGGTGTGCCCCAATAACGCTGGCGGCTCACGCCCCAGTCGCGCAAACGCCAGGTGGTCTTCTTCTCGCCCAAGCCCTTCGCAGCCAACAGCTCGGCGACTTTGGTCGCGGCGGCTTTCTGGTTCAGACCATCGAGTTCGCCGGAGTTGATGCACACGCAGTTTTGCTTGTCGCCGTACCACTCTTGCCAAGCTTTGTCGTCAAAGGCTTGGTCCTTGACCGACACAACCTGTTGGATCGGCAGCGCGTATTTGAGCGCAAACGCAAAGTCACGCTCGTCATGCGCGGGCACGCCCATCACGGCGCCGTCGCCGTAGCTCATCAGCACGTAATTGCCAACCCAGACTTCGACTTGCGCGCCGGTCAAGGGGTGCGTGACGAACAAGCCGGTGGCCATGCCCTTTTTCTCTTGGGTGGCCAACTCGGCCTCGGTCGTGCCGCCGCTTTTGCACTCTTCCAGGAACGCAGCCAGTGCGGGGTTGCTGGCGGCCGCATGCAGCGCCAGCGGGTGCTCCGCCGCCACCGCGCAAAAGGTCACGCCCATGATGGTGTCGGCGCGGGTGGTGAAGACGTACATCTTGCCGTCGCCGATCAAAGCGCCGTCAGCGCCAGCGATGGTGTGCGTGAAAGCAAAGCGCACACCTTCGGACTTGCCGATCCAGTTTTCCTGCATCAGGCGCACTTTGTCGGGCCAGCCGCTCAGCGTGGCCTTGTCGTTGCCCAGCTGCACATGGTCGAGCAACTCTTGCGCGTAAGCAGTGATGTTCAGGTAGTAGCCAGGGATCTCGCGCTTTTCCACCAAGGCGCCGGTGCGCCAGCCGCGGCCGTCGATCACTTGTTCGTTGGCCAGCACCGTCTGGTCCACCGGGTCCCAGTTCACGACCTGGGTCTTGCGGTAGGCGATGCCTTTTTCCAGCATCTTGAGGAACAGCCACTGGTTCCATTTGTAATACGTCGGGTCGCAGGTGGCAACTTCGCGCGACCAGTCGATGGCCAGGCCCATGGCCTGCATCTGCTTTTTCATGTAAGCGATGTTTTCGTAGGTCCACTTGGCCGGAGGCACGCCGTTTTTGAGCGCGGCGTTTTCAGCAGGCAAACCAAAGGCGTCCCAGCCCATGGGCATCAAGACGTTGTAACCCTTCATGCGCAGGCTGCGCGTGAGCATGTCGTTGATGGTGTAGTTGCGCACGTGGCCCATGTGCAGCTTGCCGCTGGGGTAGGGCAGCATGGAGCAGGCGTAGAACTTCTTTTTGCTGGCGTCTTCGGTGACGCGGTAGGCATCGCGGGCCGTCCAGCGGGCCTGTGCTGCGGGTTCGACTTCGAGGTGGTTGTACTTGTCTTGCATAGGGGTCGATTGTAGAGGGCGCTGGGTCTGGGGCTCGCTTGTTGGAGATGTGTTGGGACCCGCAGCAAGGCAGGCCCGGGCGCCTCAGACGCACGCTCAACATCGTTGCCCGGGCCTGCCTCCCTGCGGGCACATGCGCCAAAGGTGTTCACCCCCCAGCTTTGCACACGGGCAGGTGATGGCTCAGCGCTTGGGGGTGGATGGGGTTTGGGCGACGAAGCCGATGCGCGACAGCCCCGCTTTTTGGGCCAGGCCCATGGTTTCAACGACGCGGCCGTAGGGCACGGACTCGTCGGCACGCAGCTCCAGCTCGGTGTTGGGGTTGCGTTTGGCGGCTTCGGCCAGGCGTTGGCGCAGAGCGTCGGGGGTGATGGGCTTGTCGGCCAGATAGACCGTGCCTTGGGCGTCCACCACCAGCGACAGGGCCTGGGGCGAGGCGCCCGCCTCGCCGCCTTCGGCCTGGGGCAGGTCCAGGCGGATGGCGCTGGTCATCAGGGGGGCGGTCAGGATGAAGATCACCAGCAACACCAGCATCACGTCCACCATGGGCGTGACGTTGATCTCGCTCATGGGCGCATCGGCTTTGTGAGAAGACAGGCGGCCGAAGGCCATGGCTCAGTCTTGCGCGCCGGTCAGCAGGCCGCGCAGGTCATGGGCAAAGCCTTCGAGTTCGGCTTCGATCAGGGCCACACGGCGACCCAGCAGGTTGTAGCCCAGCACGGCGGGGATGGCCACCGCCAGGCCAGCGGCCGTCATGATCAGGGCCTCGCCGACAGGGCCGGCCACCTTGTCGATGCTCAGCTGCCCCGCTTCGGCCATGCCGGTCAGGGCGTTGAAGATGCCCCACACGGTGCCCAGCAAGCCCACAAAAGGCGAAATCGAGCCGGCCGTTGCCAAAAGCAATTGCCCCCATTGCAAACGGCGGACCACCGACTGCAAGGCATCGCGCAGCACACGGGTGAGCTGGTTTTGGCGGTCTCCGGCCGAGGCCAACGTGCCGCCCACGGGCAGCAGTGTGGCGTCAATCAGTGGGCCCACGCAGGCATCGCGGTCAAACTGGGCCACGCGCTGGCGGGCATCGTCAAAGCCGGGCGACTGCCAAAACGCCGCCACGCTGCGGCGCACATCCAGGCCCACACGGGCGAGCAAACGCCATTTCCAGCCGATCACCACCCAGCTGCCAACCGACAGCGCCAGCAACACCAGCGCCAACAAGCGGCTGACCGCATCGCTGTGGAGCAGGAAGTCGCTCAGGCTCATGGCGGTTGGGGTCTCAGCGCAGGTTCAACACGTCGAACATGTCGAACAAGCCACATTGCTGGCCGGCCAAAAAGCGCACGGCACGCAAGCTGCCTTGGGCGTAGGTGGCACGGCTGGACGATTTGTGGGTCACTTCGATGCGCTCACCGATGCCGGCAAACAGCACGGTGTGGTCGCCCACAATGTCGCCGCCACGGATGGTGGAAAAACCGATGGTGGACGGGTCACGCTCACCGGTGTGGCCGTAGCGCTCGTACACGGCGCACTCTTTCAGGTCACGGCCAATCGCTTCGGCAATGACTTCGCCCATCTTGAGGGCCGTGCCCGAAGGCGCATCGACTTTGTGGCGGTGGTGGGCTTCGATGATTTCGATGTCGTAGCCGGTGGACAAGGCTAGGGCCGCCATTTGCAGCAGCTTCAAGGTCACGTTCACGCCCACGCTCATGTTGGGGGCCATGACGATGGCGATGTCTTGGGCGATCTCGGCGATCTCGGCCTTTTGCGCTTCGCTGAAGCCGGTCGTGCCAATCACCGCTTTGACACCCAGTTCGCGGCAAACCTGCAAGTGCGCCAAAGTGCCCTCAGGGCGGGTGAAGTCGATCAGAAAGCCCGAGTCCTTCAAACCGGCTTTCAGATCGGACACCACCGACACACCGCTGGCCTTGCCCAAAAAGGCAGAGGCATCTTGCCCGAGGGCGGGGCTGGTGGCGATGTCCAAAGCGCCGGACAGACGGCAGTCATCTGTCGCCAAAATGGCTTCGATCAGCATGTTTCCCATGCGGCCGGTGGCGCCGGCCACGGCGATGGGCAAAGTGTTCAGTGTGGTCATGGCTTGTTCAAAACGGTTGGAGAGGCTGACCCTCCGGTTTAACGGGCTGCAGGCTCCAAGGGCGGATAGCTGCTGGGCAATGGGGTTGGGGCCGGGCGAGAAGCGTCCACATCAGGCTTGTTGGCGGGAAAGCGTTTGAGGTCGTCCTCGGTCGCTTCCAGCTTGGGCATCGCCCCCGTGGTGCGCGGACGCACCAGACGGCCGGCGAACTCGGATTCGCTGGGCAGCACATCGCTTTCGATCTGGTCGAGCACATCGCCCTTGAACACCACCGTCAGGCGAAAGTTCTGAGGGGCCACGCCTTGGCGCTGGATGCTGAAAACATAGTCCCAACGATCGGCGTGGAACAGGCTGGAGACCAGCGGTGTACCCAAGATGTCGCGCACCTGGGCACGCACCATGCCGGGTCGCAAGGCCTGACGCTGCTCTTTGGAGACGAAGTTGCCCTGCACCACTTCGGGCACATACGGCTTGAAGGTGTCCTGATGGACACTGCCGCAGCCACCCAGGCCCACGCTCAAAAAGAGCCCAGCGAGCCAAACGCGCGGAAAGCGAAAATTCAGGGAAGCTGTCATGTTTGAAGTGGGGCCGATATGATCGAGGCATTGTAGCGGCAGCCACCCGATTCGGTCAGGCTGTTTCACCCCCTTACCCAAGCCCATGAGCCAAATCGACGAACTCAAAAGCAACGGCCTCAAAGCCACCTTGCCCCGCCTGAAAATCCTGGAGGTTTTCCAAAGCGGAGTGCAGCGGCACATGACGGCCGAAGACGTGTTCCGTCACCTGCTGATGGAGCACACCGACATCGGACTGGCCACGGTGTACCGGGTGCTGACGCAGTTCGAACAGGCGGGTATTTTGAGCCGCAACCATTTTGAAAGTGGCAAAGCGGTTTATGAGCTCAACGAAGGCCAGCACCACGACCACCTGGTGTGCCTGAGCTGCGGCCGGGTCGAGGAGTTCTACGACCCCGAGATCGAGCGCCGCCAGCGCGCGGTGGCCGAGAAGCACGGCTTCGAGCTGCAGGACCACGCGCTGTCGCTGTACGCGGTGTGCAACAAGCCGGCCTGCCCGCACAAGACCAAGTGAGCGCCTGAGCGTTCGCCCCGCCGGCCAGCCGGCGGCGGTGGAGCCGCCCCGTTCGGCCGGTGGCCGTCAGTCTTCGGGCTGCTGCATCGCGCGCTGGTGGCGCTCGATGAACTCTTGGTAGGTGTCGATGCCCCGCAGCTGCAGGATGGTGTTGCGCACGGCGGCCTCCACCAGCACGGCCAGGTTGCGGCCGGCGTCCACCTGGATCACCACCTTGCGCGTGGGGATGCCCAGGATCTCCTCGAACAGCGGCTCGTAGGGCAGGCGCTCGAACTCGCGCTCCATCGTCTCTTTGCGCACCAGGTGCACGATGAGCTTCAGACGCATCTTGCGGCGCACCGCCGTCTCGCCAAAGATGGCCTTGATGTCCAGCAGGCCGATGCCGCGCACCTCCAGCAGGTTCAGCAGCAGCTCGGGGCAGCGGCCTTCCAGCGCGCTCTGAGAGATCTTGTAAAGATCCACCGCGTCGTCGGCCACCAGGCCGTGGCCGCGCGAGATCAGCTCCAGCCCCAGCTCGCTCTTGCCCAGGCCCGATTCACCGGTGAGCAGCACGCCCAGGCCCAGGATGTCCATGAACACGCCGTGGCGGGTGATGCGGTCGGCAAACAGATGCGCCAGGTAGGTGCGCACGATGTCGATCACCTGGCCGGCGGATTCGCCGGTGACGAACAACGGGATCTCGGCCCGGTCGCACATCGCCACCAGGCGGTCGGGCGGGGCCACACCGTCGGCGGCAATCAGCACCGGCGGCTCCAGCGTGACGATGCGCGAGATGCGCCGCTCCTGGTCCTCGGGGATCGACGACTGCAGGTAGGCCACCTCGCGGCGGCCGACGATCTGCACCCGGTAGGGGTGGATGTAGTTGAGGTAGCCCACCAGGTCGGCCGCCGATTGCGCGTCGCGCACCGCCGCGTCGTCAAAGCGGCGCTCGGGGTGGGCGTGGCCGGCGATCCATTCCCAGTGCAACAGCTCGCGCTGGGCTTCGAACAGCGCCTCGGCGCTGATCGAGGTG
>NKIO01000069.1 GCA_002255935.1 Comamonadaceae bacterium PBBC2 | reverse complement strand
CCAACCCCGACTGGGTCAAAACCCTGCCAAACGGCAAACTGCCTGACCGCCAAGACTTCATGACCTACGACCGCGATTTGGCGGGGCGGGTGAAGGTGTGGAGCGCGGCGGCCAGCGCGGCGCAGCAGATGGTGGATGAGTTGGGGGCGTGGTTGACGCAGCCCGACCTGGCCCGCCTTCAGCCCTTGTGAACAGGCTGAGATAATTCCAGCATGAATTCCGCGACCCCGTTCCTCACCGCCGCCCTCTACAAATTCGTCGATCTGCCCGACTTCGTCGACCTGCAAGCCCCTTTGCAGGCTTGTTGCGAAGCCAACGAGGTCAAAGGCACATTGCTTTTGGCGCACGAGGGCATCAACGGCACGATTGCCGGTCCCGAGGCTGGGGTGAGGGCGGTGCTGGCGTTTTTGCATGCCGATCCGCGCCTGGCCACGCTTCAGCACAAAGAGTCGTGGAGTCCCAAGCCGCCGTTCACTCGCATGAAGGTCAAGCTGAAAAAAGAGATCGTGACCTTGCGCGTACCCGAGTTGGACCCCAACAAGACCGTGGGCCAATACGTCAAGCCCGCCGACTGGAACGCTTTGTTGGCCGACCCGGACGTGGTGGTGATTGACACCCGCAACGACTACGAGGTGGCCATTGGCACTTTCAAGGGCGCGATCAACCCGAACATCAAGACCTTTGTGCAGCTGCCCGCCTGGCTGGACGACCAAGAAAACCTGCAAGGCGAGGCTGCCAAAAAAACCAAAGTGGCGATGTTTTGCACGGGCGGCATCCGCTGCGAGAAATCGACCGCGCTCATGAAAATGCGCGGCTTTGAGGAGGTCTATCACCTCGAAGGCGGCATCCTGAAATACCTCGAAGAAATCCCACCCGAGCAAAGCACTTGGGAAGGCGATTGTTTTGTCTTTGACGAACGCGTGAGCGTGAGCCACGGCCTGGGTTTGGGACACCACGAGCTGTGCCGTTCTTGCCGCTGGCCGCTCAGCGAAGAAGACAAGCAGTCGCCGCACTATGTCTTGGGCGTGAGCTGCGCCCATTGCCACGACCAGCGTACACCCGAGCAAAAAACCAAACTGGCCGAGCGCCAGCGTCAGGTGGAATTGGCCGAGGCGAGGGGCGAAGTCCATGTGGGCGCCAAGATGCCTTCGCCGGAATAAGGCCGGACAGGTCCATGGCCAGCACCAACGAGTTCATCGATTTTTTGCACGAGGTCTTTGAAGCCTTGGGCCCGATCCAGGCCAAGCGCATGTTTGGTGGCTACGGCACTTACCACGATGGCTTGATGTTCGGCCTGGTGGTGGCCAACCAGCTTTACCTCAAGGTGGACGATGAAAACCGCCATTTCTTTGAGGCGCAAAAGCTCGGCCCTTTTGTCTTTGCCATGAAGGGCAAGCCGGTTCAGCTGTCTTACCACCTGGCCCCAGAAGCCATCATGGATGAGCGCGAACTGGCCGCCGTCTGGGCCCAGCGATCCTGGGATGCGGCTTTGAGGGCGCAAGCGCTCAAGGCCTTGCAAAGTGAACGCGCCAAAGTGCGGCGCAATAAATCTCGCCTAACTTGAACATTAACTTCTGCTCACATATACCGCTGCGCCCTTACCAGGGCAGCCCAAATTTGCAGACAGAATCGGCCGCATTGCATTTCATCCACAGGTGATGTTTTGAGAGTTTTGTCGCATGCACGCCATCCATTCACCGGCTCCAGCATTTTTATTTGTTTTTTGGCACTTTGGGGCCTGCTGCTCATGAGTGCCTGCTCCCCCTCGACACCCGCCAGCACGGTGCCCATGACGGGACATGACAAGGACACACACGGCTGCAGGGGCTCTGCGGGCTATGTGTGGTCACCCGCCCAACAACGTTGCATGCGTCTGTTCGAAGAGGCTTTCGCCTTCGATCCACACATGGACAACCCAGACCAGACCCTCAAAGCCTTTGTGGTGCTGGGCCCGGACATGGACAAGCCTCAAAAGGCCGATTTGTTCTTGCCCAATGGGCCATACCCGATGGCGCTCGACGTGGTCAAAACCACCTCAGAAGACATGCGTCCGGTCGTCTTGCGCAACGCGGCCGAGCAGGTCGAGGTCGTGCGCGTCAAGGACATGTACGTCCTGAGTATCCATGGGCAGGTCAAGTTCAGCCACGATGCCGTGATCGACAGCCCACTGGGCAAGATCTGAGAATTGCGCGAGTTCAGAGGCTGGTTTGCAGCATGTCTCGGTATTCTTGCGCCGAAGCGATGCGTGGGTTGGTCTTGTGGCAATGGTCGGCCAGCGCACCGGTGATGACCTGATCGAACAGGCTTTCGGTCACGCCCATCGCCCCCAAGCCGGTGGGCAGTCCCAGACGGGCGTTCATGTCTTTGATGGCCTCGGGGATGTCCGAGCCGCTTGGCAAGCCCATGGCCTGTGCCATGCGGTTCAGGCGATTGTCTTTTTGCACCGTTTCTGCCGCCGCATTGAAGGTGACCACGGCGGGCAAAAACATCGCGTTCAAGGTGCCGTGGTGCAGGCGTGGGTTCACCCCGCCCAAGCTGTGGCTCAAAGAGTGCACACAGCCCAAGCCTTTTTGAAAGGCCATGGCGCCTTGCATGCTGGCGCTCATCATGTTCAGACGCGCTTCGCGGTCTTGGCCGTTGGTGGTGGCACGTTCGATGTGCGCCCAAGCGCGTTGCAGGCCGTCCAGCGCAATGCCATCGGCGGGCGGGTTGAAGGGCGCGGCCATGAAGGTTTCCATGCAATGCGCCACCGCGTCCATGCCGGTGGCAGCGGTCAGCATGGGCGGCAGGCCCAGCGTGAGTTCGGGGTCGCAAATGGCCGCTCGCGGCACGATGAACCAGCTGTGAAAACCCAGTTTGCGACCATCATCGACGATCAAGATCGCGCCCCGGGCCACTTCTGAGCCGGTGCCTGCTGTGGTGGGCACGGCAATCAGCGGGGCCACCCGATCGGTGATCTTGAGCGAGCCGCCCTCGATGGTGGCGTAGGTTTTGAGCGGCCCTTCGTGCGTGGCGGCAATGCTCACGCCTTTGGCGCAGTCGATGGACGAGCCGCCACCCAAGGCGATCAGACCATCGCAGTGGTTTTGTTGGTAAACGGCGGCCGCAGCACGCACCGCGGCCTCGGTCGGGTTGGACGGCGTTTGGTCGAACACGCTGACTTGAAGACCGTACAGGGCAGCCAAGGCCTTGTCCAAAATGCCCACCGCTTTGACGCCTGCGTCGGTCACGATCATGGGACGGGTGATGCCCACGCGCTCGCATTCGCCTTTGAGCAGGCTGATCGCGCCAAAGTCGATCTGGATTTGGGTGACGTAATTGATGAAAGACATGCAAAGTTCTCCAAAGCGTGAGCAGGTGACAGACCCCTTGTGCGGGGCGTTGTACGATTTGCGTTCATTTTGATTCAGGAACCGCCTTTGTCCATCCGGCCCAACGCCAAGCCCGTCACGTTGGCAACACCCGGATCGGGCCCAAGCCAGCCCTCATGAGCAGCCACCACACCAACCCCAGATCCTTGTTGAACCCGGCCACGCGCACCCTGATCGAACGCGTTCAGCGGGCAGGGCGCCCGCCCATGCACGCCATGACGGCCCCTCAAGCCCGCGCTTTCTACGACATCGGCGGCCCGATCCTGGACCTGCAGCCTGCGCCCCATGTGGACCGGGTGCAGGACATCAGCATCCCGGCCCGAGATGGACATGCCATGCCCGCCCGGCTTTATGCCCCGCACAGCGACACTGGTTTGCCTGTGCTGCTGTACCTCCATGGCGGCGGCTTCACCGTCGGCAGCCTCACCACGCACGATGTGCTGTGCCGACAACTCTCTCGGCACGGCCACTGCGCCGTGGTGTCGCTGGACTACCGCCTCGCGCCTGAAAACCGCTTTCCGACGGCGGTGCACGACGCTTGGGACGCCCTGAATTGGCTGCACCAGCAGGGCCAAACCTTGGGCCTGGACAGCACGCGCCTGGCCGTCGGTGGCGACAGCGCAGGCGGCACTTTGTCTGCCGTGTGCGCCTTGATGGCCCGCGATGCGGGCTTGAAGCTGGCTTTGCAGCTGCTGTTTTACCCCGGCTGCGGCTCCAAACAAGACACCGCTTCGCACCACACGTTTGGCGAGGGTTTCATGCTCGACAAAGACACCATTGCCTGGTTCTTTGACGGCTACATCGACCAGACCGAACGAGAGGACTGGCGCTTTGCACCCGGCAACGCCCCCGAGCACAGCGGCCTGGCCCCGGCTTGGATCGGCCTGGCCGAATGCGATCCCTTGGTGGACGAGGGCGTGCGCTATGCAGACACACTGCGCATGGCGGGCGTGCCTGTTGATCTGGAGATTTACCGGGGCGTGATCCATGGCTTCATCACCATGGGCCGCGCCATCCCCGATGCCCTGAAAGCCCATGCCGATGCGGGCCGGGCTTTGAAACACGCTTTTGAAAGTTGAACCGATGAAACGCCAAGATTTTCGTTTTTCTCACCGCATGCGGGTGCGCTGGGTTGAAGTGGACATGCAAAAGATCGTCTTCAACGGTCACTACCTCATGTACTTCGACACGGCGGTGACGGACTATTGGCGCAACCTGGCCATGCCCTATGCCGACACCATGCACCAGCTGGGCGGCGACCTGTACGTCAAAAAGGCCAGCGTCGAGTACCACGCCAGCGCCGAGATGGACGATTACCTAGACGTGTGCATGCGCTGCGAGCGCATCGGCAACTCGTCCATGACTTTTGTGGGCGCGATTTTCCGGGGCGATGAGCTGCTGATCACCAGCGAGCTGGTTTATGTCTACGCCGACCCGGTGGCCAAAAAGAGCCAGTCCATCCCCGCCCCCTTGCGCGAGATGCTCGAAGGCTTTGAGCGCGGCGAAGACATGGTGCAACTGCACCTGGGGTCTTGGCACGACTTTCAAAAACTGGCCGCGCCGCTGCGCACCGAGGTGTTTGTCGAAGAACAAAACGTACCGGCCGACATGGAGTGGGACCACGACGACGAGACCGCACTGCACTGCGTGGTCATTAACCGCATGGGCATGGTGCTGGCCACAGGCCGGCTGCTGCAACACGCCCCGGGCGTGGCCCGCATTGGCCGCATGGCCGTCAAAAAGCAGATGCGCGGCAGCGACCTGGGCCGACGCGTCCTCCACGCGCTGATGGCCGCCGCCAAAGAACGCGGCGACACGCACGTCGTGCTGCATGCCCAATGCAGCGCCGAAGGCTTCTACAAACGTTCAGGCTTTGCGCCCCATGGGCCGATCTTTGAAGAAGCCGGTATCGCGCACATCGAAATGAACTGTGCCTTGTAGGCGATGGTCTTTGGCTGAATAGAAGAATTGTTCTTGGGATCATCGCGAAGCTTGTCGTACGTGAGCTAGGCGACACCATGTGGGAGCTGGATTTTGTTCGGCGATGGGCTGATGATTTTTCAAATTGATCAGCCCTACCAGCGATCGCCCAACACAGTTGGGCTCCCACAAAAGAGAAAGGCGCAGCAAGCAAACTTTGTCGGCAAATCTCGCTGCGATGGTCCTCATTCAGACTTTTAGCCTGCCGCCAGTGATCGGTGATGATGAGACCGTCTGCGCCGAAATGCCGATCCCCCGTGGGAGCTGAACTTTGTTCGGCGATGGGTTTATTTTCTGCAAATTGATCCCAACCCCCAACTCACTTTGGGCGCCTACAACGGTCGCACGGCCAAGCCGTTAAATGTCTTCGAGCAAGGCGTAGGGCAGGGGCAACAGTTCCAACATTGCGCCTTCGACTTGGCCAAGGCGCCAGCCGGTATGCATGCTCTCGAGCGTGCCACTGACCAAGGCGTCAAAGCCTTGACCATCGGGCCTGGCCGCGGCGCAGACCACCGTGGCACAAGCTTGTTCGGGGTCTGCCGGCGTGAAAACTTCTTGACCAGCGCCAAGCGCCACGGGGCTGCGGACCAGCGCTGTGCGGCGTTTCAAGGTGCCGCGAAACTGGCTGCGGGCCACGACTTCTTGGCCGGGGTAGCAGCCTTTTTTGAAGTTGACACCACCGACCGATTCGTAATTGAGCATTTGCGGGACAAAGGCCTCAAAGACGGGCTGGGTCAACAGGGTGACGCCGCTCATGACCTCGGCCCATTGCCAAACATCCGGCGAGATGTCAGCCGATGCCGGCAAGGCCAAACCTGTCGGGGCCAAGCACAGGGCACGAGGCACGGCCACCCCGCCCACCACAGCCGGATACAGCGCCACGGTGTATGCCCCCTCCGGGGCCACGGTCTGCCAAGGGGCCGCTTCACCGATCGAAGCTTTGGCGCTGTCGCCGAGCAAACCGCGCAGCTGCCACTGGCCGGAGGCGTCGCTCAGCTTGACCTTGGCCCGCAGCACAAACATGGACAGGCGCTTGAGCGTTTGGGCCAGCAAATCGAGGGGCATGACCAGCAGCACGGTGTCGGGCGCCGTCTTGGTGAGCACAAAACTGGCTTGCATGCGGCCTTTGGCCGAGCAAAACGCAGCAAGTCGCGATTGCCCCACCGGCAAGAGCAGCACATCGTTGGTCAATTGGTTGTGCAGGAAGTTGGCCGCATCTTCGCCTAGCGCTTGGATGACCCCCAGCTGGGGCAGGGCGGTCGCGCCGTTGAGCATGGAAAGGTCTGCAAATGGGGTCATCGGGTTTGACATGGTGATTGACAAAAGGTGAACGGCCCTGCGAAGCCGAAGAAGGCCTGAATTATGATCAAGCCTCGTTTGAACTGGGCCGATGCGGCTATTTTCACGGTATTTCAAAAGGCCTCGGGTGATCAAAAGTTTGTTCAAGGGTTTGGTGGTTTTGCTCGTGTTGGCTGTGGCGCTGGCCGCCGGCGCATACCACTGGGTGAACCAGCCCATGGGCGCACGCACGGCTCAAGTTGATTCGCTGGATTTGTCCATCGAACCGGGCACCGCGCCCAAAGCCATCGCCCAAATGGCCGTCGATGCCGGGGCCGATGTGCCGCCTTGGGCCTTGTACGCTTGGTTTCGCCTGTCGGGCCAATCGCGCCAAATGCGGGCGGGCAGTTATGAATTCAGCGGCCAGACCACGCCCGCACGGCTTTTGTCCATGCTGGTGCGTGGTGAAGAAAGCCTGCGCACCGTGACGATTGTGGAGGGCTGGAACATCCGCCAATTGCGTCAGGCCCTGGCCAAATCCGACCAACTCAGACCCGACAGCCAGAGCTTGGACGATCAGGCCTTGATGGCGCAATTGGGCCGCCCCCAAGTGCACCCAGAAGGCCGTTTTTACCCCGACACTTACAGCTACGCCAAAGGCAGCAGCGATTTGGACGTTTTGAAACGCGCCATGAAGGCCATGGACAAACAACTCGACAAAGCATGGCAACTGCGGTCGCCCATGGCAGCCGTCAAAACGCCCGAAGAAGCTTTGATCCTGGCCAGCATTGTGGAAAAGGAAACGGGCAAAGCCGCAGACCGGCCCCAGATTTCGGGCGTGTTCAACAACCGCCTGCGCATCGGCATGTTGCTGCAAACCGACCCCACGGTGATTTACGGGTTAGGTGCGGCGTTTGATGGCAATTTGCGCCGCAGCGATTTGCGCACCGACACGCCCTACAACACCTACACCCGTGCTGGCCTGCCGCCCAGCCCGATCGCCATGCCTGGCAAAGCCGCTTTGCTGGCGGCAGTGCAGCCGGCTGAAACGAAGGCGGTGTACTTTGTGGCCAAAGGCGATGGCAGCAGCCATTTCAGTGCCACGCTGGACGAGCACAACCGGGCCGTCAACCGTTATCAACGTGGCCAACGCCAGTCTGCGGACTGACTTAGCGGCGACAATCGACCTTTTACGTTTAACCACTTCATGACACGCGGTTTGTTCATCAGCTTTGAAGGCATCGACGGTGCGGGCAAATCCACCCACATCGACAGCGTGGCCGCGCTTTTTCGACAAGCGGGCAGGGCGGTGGTGCTGACCCGCGAGCCGGGTGGAACCCCTTTGTCAGAGAAGCTGCGCGAGTTGGTTCTGCACGAACCCATGAACGCACTGACCGAAGCCTTGCTGATGTTTGCCGCACGCCGCGAGCATTTGGTTCAGGTGATTGAGCCTGCACTGGCCCGGGGCGATGTGGTCTTGTGTGACCGCTTCACCGATGCCACTTTTGCCTACCAAGGCGGTGGCCGTGGATTTGACTGGCAAGTGCTCGGCCAGCTCGAGCGCATGGTCCAACAAACGCCAGAGGGCGCTTTGCGCCAACCGGACCTCACCGTCTGGTTCGATCTGGACCCGGCGATTGCGGCCGAGCGATTGGCCTCGGCCCGCGTGCCCGACAAGTTTGAATCTCAGCCGGCTGACTTTTTTGCGGCGGTGCGTGCAGCTTACGCCCAGCGCCTGTCTGAAATGCCCAAGCGTTTTGCGCGCATTGACGCGGCCCAGAGTCGCGAAGCGGTGGGGACTGATGTGGCCCGGGTGATCACGCCCTGGCTCGACAGGAGCTCGGCATGAGCGCTGTTTTGAACGCGCCGTGGATCGCACGCCAGACCCGCGAACTGCTGGCCCAACGCGGCCACGCCTGGCTTTTGCAAGGGCCATCTGGCTTGGGCCAATACGAGCTGGCCTTGGCACTGGCCTCGGCCTGGCTTTGCGAAAAGCCCAGTGAGCAGGGCGCTTGTGGCGACTGCCCCAGCTGCCACGCGATTGCGGTTCGCACCCACGCCGATTTGGCGGTGTTGATGCCCGAAACCCAGATGATGGAACTGGGCTGGCCGCTGTCTGAAAAGGCGCAAGCCGAGATCGACGACAAAAAACGCAAGCCCAGCAAGGAAATCCGGGTTGAAGCCATGCGCGATGCGGTGGAGTTTTCGCAGCGCACCGATGCGCGAGGTCGCGGCAAGGCGGTGCTGGTCTTCCCGGCCGAGCGCATGAACACTGTCACGGCCAACGCTTTGCTCAAGACCTTGGAAGAGCCGCCAGGCGATGTGCGCTTTGTGCTGGCCACCGAGGCTTCGCATTTGCTATTGCCCACCATCCGCAGCCGCTGCCTGGCCCACACCATGAAGTGGCCTGAAGCGAATGAGGCCCTGCCTTGGCTCAAAGTCCAAGGCGTGCCCGATGCGGTGGCGCTGGCATTGTTGCGCAGCGCAGGCGGCAGGCCTACCGATGTTTTGCGCCAAGCCGAAAGTGGTTTGTCGCCCGATTGGTGGGCCGCCCTGCCCAAGGCCATGCACCAGGGCGATGCTCGACATTTGGCCGATTTGAGTCCCGCTCAGGCCATCGATGCCCTGCAAAAGCTTTGCCACGACTTGGTCTTGCGCCAGTCTGGAGCGGTGCCTCGATTTTTCGAGGACAGCCAATTGCCCGCGAGCAAGGCCTCGGTCATGGTTTTGACCGATTGGTTCAAACGCCTGATGCAATCGGCGCGCACTGCTGAACACCCTTTTAATGCCGGTCTGATGCTGGAAGCCCTGACCGCCGACGCTCAACAAACCCTGCGCTCGCAGGGCTGAACTGATGTACACCGATTCGCATTGCCATTTGACCTTTCCCGAGCTGCAAAGCCAGTTCGAGAGCATCCGCACCGCCATGCAGGCGGCCCAAGTGACCCGCGCCTTGTGCATTTGCACCACGCTGGAAGAGTTCGACACCGTGCACGCCTTGTCCATGGCGCACGACAACATTTGGTCCACCGTGGGTGTGCACCCGGACAACGAGGGCGTGCGCGAACCCAGCTTGCAAGACCTGCTCGACGGTGCGGCACGCCCGCGCGTGGTGGCGATTGGCGAAACCGGACTGGACTACTACCAGATGGATGAGCGTAAAGGCGGTCGCACCGTATCCGACATGGCATGGCAGCGTGAGCGCTTTCGCACCCACATCCGAGCAGGGCGTCAGACCCAATTGCCCTTGGTGATCCACACCCGACAGGCTTCGGACGACACGATCGCGATCCTGAAGGAAGAGGGTGAAACGGGTGGGGCAGGGAGCGCCGGCGGTGTGTTCCACTGCTTCACCGAAAGCCAGCAGGTGGCGCGGGCAGCACTGGACCTGGGCTTTTACATCTCTTTTTCCGGCATCCTGACGTTCAAGACCGCCGCTGATTTGCGAGAAGTGGCCAAGTTCGTGCCCGATGACCGTCTGCTGATCGAGACCGACAGCCCCTACTTGGCACCCGTGCCTTATCGGGGCAAGACCAACAACCCCTCGTATGTGCCATTTGTGGCCAAGCAATTGGCCGAGTTGCGAGGGTCGAGTCCAGAGGCGATTGGCGCGTTGACCAGCCACAATTTCAACCGATTATTTCCTAAAATTTCCGCAACCTAAAGTGATGTCTAACTTTAAATATATAAAAAAGTGGATTGTTTTTATTGGATATTTCATCATATTCAAGAATTCACTTGCAGGTTCTTATGAGGATTTTTTCAAAGCCCTGCGGCTTGATGACGCCACGACTGTGACATCACTTTTGAGGCGAGGTTTTGACCCGAATACATTGGACGAGCGAGGCCGACACAGCTTGCTGCTGGCATTGCAAGTGCCATCTCCCAATGCGGCCGAAGTCCTCATTCGGGCTGACAACACCAAAGTTGAAGTGCGCAACGACAAGGACGAAAGTCCCTTGATGTTGGCCGCTTTTCGGGGTCAAAAAGGCTTGGTGGAACTGCTCATTTGGCGTGATGCCGATGTCAACAAGACCGGCTGGACACCTTTGCATTACGCGGCCAGTGGTGGTCATGCCGACATTGCCAAGCTCTTGCTCGAGCACAGCGCCTACATCGATGCTGAATCTCCGAACGGAACCACACCTTTGATGATGGCCGCCATGTACGGCACTCCCGACGTGGTCAAGTTGCTCCTCGATGAAGGTGCAGATGCCAGCATCAAAAACCAATTGGGCATGACCGCTTTGGATTTTGCCAAGCAAGGCAGCCGCAAAGATGCCATTCTGATTTTGCAGAACCTTCCAAAGGTGCGACAAAAGCCATTGCCGGTGCCAGACTCCACGGGAATGATGGAAATCCAAGCGACCGATCGCGGATTGGTGATCACACCTGTGAAATAAAAAATGGAGGGGCCTTTCATCTCCTTTTATTAGGTTCGTACGATGTATATTATGTTAAGTATATAAGGAATGTATCGAGGTCGGCAGGCATGAACATCTGTTCAATGCGCGCCAAAGCACAGAGTCAAACAAGGCGTTCAGATACCTTTGCGGTCAGTGACTTCCAGGAATCTGAACATGAAGACCAGCAATGCAGTGATCGCATCCCTTTTGGCATTGACCCAATCCGTATGGATGGTGAAAGATGCCCAAGCGCAACATGGTCGAGAAAAAAAAGGCCATGAGCAACGCCAAGGACAAGGCGAAAAGGAAAGATCAAGCGCTCATGAAGTACCCCATGGACGTGCGATGGACCCTCCGGGCAGTGTCCCGATCGGTGGGTATTTTCAAGAGCACCATCGGGCTGCGGCCCATGACTACTATGGCCGTCCTGAAAATCGCGGCTTTTGTCCACCAGGCCTTGCCAAGAAAAACAATGGTTGTTTGCCACCCGGGCAATCGCGCCCATGGCAAAAAGGCCAACCCTTGGCACGCGGTGTGGTGTTTTATGACGTGCCGCGCTCGGTGGTGTTGTCGTTGGGCGTACCGCCCTCGGATTACCGATATGTTCGGGTGGCCTCCGACATATTGTTGATCGCTATCGGCAGCGGCATGGTGGTGGATGCCTTAGAAGATTTGGTGCGCTGAACTGTGTTCGGTAATGGGTTGGGGCTTAGATGTGCCCCCACACCATCAAGGCATCACGGCCCTCGGTGACCAAGTCAACCTTGGCGCCCACGGGCAAGAGCACCTTTGTTTCGACATGGCCAAACGGCAGACCCGTCAGCACAGGCGCCTTGATTTGGCTGCGCAGCCAGTCCACCACGGTGTTCAATTTGAAGCCTTTGTCGTGTGCAGGCACCAATTTGTAGTTGGTGAACTGCCCCATCAAGACCGCTTTTTGCTGCCCCAAGACACCCGCGTGCAACAACTGGGTCAGCATGCGCTCCAAACGGTAGGGGTGTTCGCCCACGTCTTCGAGGAACAAAACGCCACCTTTGATTTGAGGGAAATATGGCGTGCCAAGCAGTGATGTGAGCACCGTCAGGTTGCCGCCCCAAAGCGGCGCATCTTTGACCAAGACGCGGCGCTCGGCCTCGGTTTTGGGCAATTGCCAGCCGGTGCCCTCGCCCTGCTCCATCAACAAATCGTCAAAGCACGCTTGCATGATGTCGTCAGGCTCGGCCGCGCAGCCGAAATCTTCGCCCAGTGCCGGGCCCTGCCAAGTGATCCGCCCCGTTTTGGCCAACACCGCTTGGTTGAAAGCGGTGAAATCGCTCAAGCCGACGAATTGCGTGCCGCCATCAATGGCTTTGGCGATCTGTTTGTATGGCAAAGCGGGCAGGATGCGCGTGAGGCCGTAGCCGCCACGCGAGATCAGCGCCACGTTGGCGCCACTGGCGGCGGCGCGGGTGATGGCGGCGATGCGTGTGGCATCGTCCCCTGCAAACCGCATGTGGCTGCTCAAAGCCGCTTCGTCCACCTCGACTTGGTGGCCTTGGGCTTGCAGGCGTTTGAGACCCCGCCGAAATGCCGCTTTGTCGCGGACCGCGCTGGAAGGAGAAAAAATATAAATGTGGGCCATGCTGTCTGAAATGTTCAATGGCCGCATCAACGCGGCCGGCATCCGACAGGGATGCGATCAGCCCAAGTGTCGCACAGCCGCCTCGGCGATCGCCCTGCCCTGTTCTTGCACAAAATGGCCCGCATGGGGCAAAAGCATGGGTTCAGGGCAGCCACGGATGCTTTGCTGCAGCTGCCGCATCACGGGCTCACCCAAAACCGGGTCTTGCTGGCCGATGGCCATGAAAGATTGGCCTTGCCATTCATCGCGCCAAAAGGCCAGGGCTTGCCTTGAAATGGCCGCGCCTTCGGAATCGACAAACTCCGGCACCATGGGCGGAAATGCCCTCAAAGCGGCGCGGAAGCCTTTGTCGGGAAAGGGCGCGTTGTAGGCCGCCGCTTGCGCGGCGCTCATGCTGGGATTGCCGCGCAAAAACAACTTGCCCACATCGAACTGCGGTTGACTTTGGCACCAGTCCCGCCAAGCCAGAAAGCCTGGGCTCAGGGCTTGCTCGCCTGTGGCCAAGGTGGTGTTCATGACCAAGAGGCTCCGGTAACGCTGGGGCGCGGCCATCGGCAGCGTGAGTCCCAAAATGCCGCCCCAATCCTGAACCACCAAGTTCACCCCTTGCAGATCCAAGCGCTCAATGAAATCGAGCAGTGCTTGGCGGTGTGTTTCGAAGCGGTGAAAACTGTCTTTCTTGGGCTTGTCGCTTTTGCCAAAACCCACCATGTCGGGCGCCACGACGCGGTGGCCCGCAGCTAACCAGATCGGGATCATGTGGCGGTACAAATAAGACCAAGCGGGGTTGCCATGCAGACACAGCCAGGTCACAGGGGCATCGCGTGGTCCTTCGTCCAAGTAGTGCATGCGCAGGCCGTTGATGCTGGGCAAATCGCTGACGTAATGCGGCTGCCATGGGTAGTCTGGCAAAGCTGCAAATGCTGCGTCGGGCGTGCGCAAAGCGTCTTCGCGAATCGGATCGTTGTTCATGCGCTTGGGCTTGAAAAAATCTTTGAGCAACTGGGCACAGTCTTGCGCCAAAACACCGCCCAACACCTGGGTATGGTGGTTAAGCTGCGTGTTAGAAAACAGGTTCAGGACCGAGCCCGCCACACCGGTGCGTGGATCGGGCGCACCAAACACCACCGCATCCAAGCGGGCATGGAGCATGGCGCCGCTGCACATGCTGCAAGGCTCCAGCGTCACATACAAGGTGCAACCCTCGAGCCGGTAGTTGCCGAGCACCTTGGCGGCCTCACGCAGCGCGACCACTTCGGCATGCGCTGTCGGGTCCTGCGTCGCAATCGGTGCATTGCGTCCGGTGGCGATCAGCTGTCCATCTTTGACCACCACCGCACCCACGGGAACTTCGCCCTCAACTGCAGCCGATCGGGCTTGTTCCAGGGCCAGGCCCATCCAGTGTTCGTGACGGAGGTTCACGCCAGCCCCAACTTGCGCATCCAGCCGGCCAAGGCTTGTTCTTGCTCGTTGCCTTGGGCATAAGCCGCATGCATGGCGGCATGGGCTTCGGGTCGGTGCTGGTTGAGTTTGACCGCGCACTTCAGGCTGACGATGTTCAGCTCAAACGCCTGGATCGCGGCAAGCATCTTGACGGTGTAGTCCTCAGGCAAGCTGCGCCACTGCGCCGCATAAGCCGGTTCATGGTCAGAAATCAATTGTTTGAGCAAGGCGTCTTTGGCTTCTTCGCCCTCCAGCAAGCGGGCCTGCACGCGGGCTTGCACCGCCAGATACGTCCAGGTTGGCACGCGTTGCTTGTCGGCATACACCTGCGGCGACATGTAAGCTTGGGGTCCCATGAAACTGGCCAGTGCCTGGGGCCGCTCTGTGAGGTAACGGGCCAGGGGATTGCCCCTGGCGCAATGCCCCAACAAGCGAACAGCCTGACCCCCCTCCTCTTCCAGTTTGAGCGGCAGGTGCGTGACAAACGGAAAGCCCGTGTCGTCTGTCGTGATCAAACTGGCAAAGGGGTGCCCGTGCATGATCGCGCAGGCATGCTCAGGCTTGTCAAACTGTTGGGGCAAATACATGGCTCAGCCTTTGACCATGCAAAAAGCCGCCAGCTTGTTGCCGTCCAAATCACGGAAATAGGCGCCGTAAAAATTGGACCCACGCGGCCCGGGTTGACCTTCATCGTGGCCGCCCAATGCCAACGCCTTGGCGTGCAAGGCTTGAACTTGCTCGGGGTTGGCTGCAGTCAAAGCCACCATCGCACCATTGCCCACGCTGGCGGACTGGCCATCAAAAGGCTTCATGACGCTGAACATGGGCTGATCGGGCGCTGTGCCCCAACCCACACCGCGGTCGGATTTGAAAAAGACTTTGGCACCCAAAACGCCCAACAAATCGCTGTAAAAAGCGACGGCTTTGTCCAGGTCGTTCGTGCCCACGCAGGTGTAGCCAATCATCCGAGTCTCCTTGTTTCTAAAAGCCCCGAATGTACACCGAGCCATGCCTCAGAAAAGGCCGCTCAAGGGACAGCCATCCAGCCCAATCCTTTGGCATGCAGGCTCTGAATGTAGAGGCGATCGGCCGTTTCGGTCACACCCGTGCTCTCGGGGTACTTGCCGCTGGGGTCTTGCAGGTCACGGACCACTTGGCCGTCTTCCGTGAAAGCCATCACATGGCCATAGGCCTGGGGGATGGGCCACAGGGCACGGGGCAAGCGCAGCGTGACTTTGCGCATGAAAGGCTTGTCCGCCAGTTTGTCGATGGTCGGGTTGCGCGGTTTGGCAAATCCCAGCCAGATCTTGCCGTTGCGCCCGCGCATCAGGTTGTCGGGATAGCCTGGCAAATTGTCCAGCAGCACCTGAGCCTGTGGTCCGCCTTGCTGGACATCCAAGGCTTGCGCGTTCACATCGATTTTCCAAACGCGGTACTTGCCGGTCTCGTTCACAAACAGGTGTTTTTCGTCCTGGCTCAGCGCCACGCCATTGGCAAAACTCAGGCCTTGGGCCACCACACGGGTTTGTCCATTGGCCGGGTCAAACTCCAGAACGCGCCCTGTGGACGCTTGCTCGAGGATGTCGAGGACGCTGGCTTCAAACGTGCCGCCCCAGTCCTTGGGGGCAAATCGTGTGGAGGCGTCGCTGAGATACATCTTGCCGTTTCGGGCCACCACCACCGCATCGGCGTAGCGAATGGGGTCAGGCTTTCCCCCCACGTTCACATGGTCGGTGAGCAGCTTGATCGATTGATCGGGTGAAATCGACAGCAGGCCCTTGACGGCGTCGGCTGCGATCAGATGCCCCTGAGCATCAAAGTCAAAACCCAAGACCCGGCCGCCTGTTTGCGCAAACACTTCTTGCTGCGAGCCATCGGGCTGCATGCGCAAAATGCGGCCACTCTCCACCGTGGTGTAAAGCTTGCCGTCGGGCCCGATGGCGATGTGTTCTGGTCCAGCTTCGGCGCCCAAATCAATGATGTTGAGTTGGGCCAGTTTGTCGTTGACGGTGTGCGGCCCTGCGTAGCCAGGCGCAACCGGAGCGTTCCAGCTCAGCGGCTCAATGGGAACGGGCCAAAGGCAAAAGTAAGCCAGTCCAGCCAGGACCATTGCACCCCAAAATCCGAACAACTTTTTCATCACGAATCCATCAGAGCGCCAAACAGGGCGCCTTTGGACATTGAAACAGCTTCAAGACTTTGTGAACACAGCGCTAACCCTCAATCTGAAAGCTGCTGTCTGGACATCAAAAAACCGATCCCGCTTTTGGCGGAGATCGGTTGATCTGTTGGCCATGGGTCAGCCCTTGAACTCGAGGACGGCTGCCGTGATGGGGCTTATTCCCACTCCATAGTTACCCACTTCACAACCCCAATGTTTATGCGGCTTGTAGCGGCATGAAATTGCGTGTGTAACTTTTGTGTAACTTTTGTGTAACTTGGCTTGGCATTTTTTGGATCGTGCTTGCCCTGTAGGGCGTTGATTTTGAACAATCTTACGACTTTTTGGTTGCACAGAGTGCAACCAATTTATTGCATCAAAAAAGCCTTATCGAACACTGCTTTCGTGTTTGCATCAGCAACGCAAATTCTGACCTTCTGCAACGAGGAGGGCTTCTCAAAACACTGACGAAAACTAGTCGCCATGATTGACGCCGAAAGTTCCTTGGGAAACTTGAAAACGCCTGAACCAATTGCCGGAATTGCGATACTAGTGATGGCGTTTTGGTTCGCTGCCGCAACCACTGACTGAACACACTTTTGCAGGACAGCCTCTGGTTCGTCATCGTTCAAATAGTGCGCTGCCCTGACATGAATAACGAACTTGTTTGGCAGATTGAAACCGGGTGTGACCAACGCCGCACCAAATGGCAACGGTGCGTAGGGTTCGCAATAGTCTTCAAGTTCCGGACCTGCCGCACTGTGTATCGCACCTGCTACACCTGATCCAAAGCGCAGGTTTGCATTGGCTGAGTTAACCACCGCCTCAATGTCTGCCTGAATCGCCCCGGTTTTCGTGGAGGCCAGTTGGTTTAAGTTGAGACCTCGGTCTCGTTCTTCCCGGCTAGCTGCCGGTAGTAGTTCACCTCAGCTTCAGCCGGTGGAATATACCCAATCG
>NKIO01000068.1 GCA_002255935.1 Comamonadaceae bacterium PBBC2 | reverse complement strand
GGGCTGGAGTTGGGAGTCGACTGGATCGCGCTGTCCTTCGTGCAGCGGCCGCAGGACATCATCGACGTCAAGGCGCTGGTGCAGGGCCGCGCCGGCATCGTGGCCAAGCTGACCCGCGCCATCGTGGTGGGCCCGGTGGCCCGCCTAGAGCTGGAGCCGGTGGAGAGCCACTTCGGCAAAGACGCCATCATCGAAGCGCAACTGTCGGCCTCGCAATACCGCCAGCAAGACTTCAAGGAAGGCGAAACGCTGGTGCTGACACCGCGCAAGGCGAGGGTGTTTGTGGAGGGATGAATCCCTAACAAGGACCTGCTGCAAGCGCCCGTGAGGCGCTTATGGCTGCGGTTCAGGGCCGTGGCTCAGGGCCGTGTGAGCACGCGCCCGGGGTTCAGCAAGTTCTGCGGGTCCAGCGCTTTTTTCACGGCCCGCATCATGGCCAGCGCGGTGGGGTCTTTGTACAAGGGCAGCTTGCCCACTTTGAGTTCACCCACGCCGTGCTCTGCACTGATCGAGCCGTCGTATCGGGTCACTTGCTCAAACACCAAGGTGTTGACCCGTTCTTCGTTGTCGCGCAAAAAGGCTTGGCCATCGACGCCTTCGGGGGCTTGCACGTTGTAGTGCAGGTTGCCGTCGCCCAGGTGGCCAAAGTCAACCATGCGCACGCCGGGCACTTCACGGGCCAGCAGGGCATCGGTCTCGGCCACAAAGGCCGGGATGCGCGAGACCGGGATGCTGATGTCGTGCTTGATGTTCAGGCCTTCTTCGGCCTGCGCCAAGGTGATGCTTTCGCGGATGTGCCACAGGCCCCTTGCTTGCGTCAGGTTTTCGGCCACCACCGCGTCGCTCACGCAGCCAGCTTCCAGCGCGGCTTCGAGCAAGGCTTCAAACTGAGCCCGCGCATGGGCTTCGTTCTCGCTGTCGGAGTTTTCCAGCAACACGCACCAAGGCGTGTCTTGCCAAAGCGGCACGCGCAACTGGGGGTAATGCTTGTCCACCAAGCCCAGCGCAAACTGGTTCATGACTTCAAAGCCCGTCAGGCCCGGGCCCAGTCGCTGGTGGGCCAGGCCCAGCAGGTCGACTGCCGCTTGCATGCTGGGCACTGCGGCCCAAGCGGTCAGCTGCGCGGCGGGCAGGGGGTAGAGCTTCATGGTGGCCGCGGTGATGATGCCAAGAGTCCCTTCGCTGCCAATCATCAGGTTGCGCAGGTCGTAGCCGGTGTTGTCTTTGCGCAGGCCCGTCAGGCCGTTCCAGATTTCGCCTTGGGCATTGACCACTTCCAGACCCAGACACAGCTCGCGCGTGTTGCCGTAGCGCACCACTTGGGTGCCGCCCGCGTTGGTGCCCAGGTTGCCGCCAATCGTGCAGCTGCCTTCGGCGCCCAGGCTCAGTGGGAACAAAAATCCAGCGTTTTCAGCCGCGGCCTGCAGGTTTTGCAAAACGCAACCGGCTTCGACGGTGATGGTCAGGTTGGCCGGATCAATGGCGCGGACCGCGTTCATGCGGGTCATGCTCAGCACAATCTGGGTGCCCGAGTTGTCGGGCACGCCGCCCACCACCAAACCGGTATTGCCGCCTTGGGGCACGATGGACGCGCCCGCTGCCGCGCAGGCTTTGACCACGGCGGCCACCTCTGCGGTATTGCCGGGGCGCACCACCGCCAGGGCATGGCCGCGCACGCGTTTGCGCCAGTCTTGCTCCCAGGGGCTGAGGTCGGCACCGGGCTCGTCGTGGGTGAGCACGTTGGCCGCGCCGCAAATCTGGCGCAGTTGGGCAATCAGGTCGTGGCTGGGCAGGTCGGTCATGAGCAGGTCAGCCGGGGGCTGAAAACAAGAAAACTCAATTCTTGGGCACGGGCACAAAGTTGCCCGTCGCCTTGGCGGCTTGGATGCGGATGCGCACATGCAAGGCGCAAGCCACAAACAAGCTGGTGCACAAAATCACTTGCATCAGGGCCAGGCCGTTGGACGGCCATTGGTCGCCCCAAGCGCGTACTACGCCTTCGGTGAAGTAAAGCCAGACCAGCAGGCTCACCCAGCGGTAGGTGTACATGCGGTGTTTGAGCAAACCGGCCAGCGGCAGGCACAAAGGCAGCACCTTGATGGCCCACCAAGAGCCGCCCGGGCGCAGCGGCGCCAGCCACAACTCCCAGGCCAAGCCCACCAAAATCAGGCCGAGCAAGCTGCCCACGGCAAGCCAGCGCGTGAAATTCACGCCAGAGGGGATGTTGTCAGTATTTGTGTTCATGGCGGTGGCATCATACCGGTCATGAAATCCCTTCCTCCCGTGCTGACTTGGCGCGAACATTTCAAAGCTTGGTGGCAAGAGCTGACCGAGCTGCCTTGGCGCCAGATGCTGGGTGTATTGGCGCAGCGTTTTCGCGATGCGCGTTTGGGCGTGAGCGCCAGTTCTTTGACCTTCACCACGGTGCTGGCCTTAGTGCCTTTGTTTGTCGTGGGTCTGTCGGTGTTTGCGGCCTTTCCGGTGTTTGGCAAGTTCCAGGACACCATCCAGCGCTGGCTGATCGACAGCCTGGTGCCCGAGAGCATTTCGCGCCAAGTGCTCAGTTACTTGACGCAGTTCTCACGCAAAGCCAGCCGCTTGGGCGCAGTGGGTTTGGTGGCGGTGGTCATGACGGCGGTCGCTTTGATGGTGACCATCGAGCGAACTTTGGGGCAGATTTGGCGCGTTGACCGTCAGCGCCCGCTGGCGCAACGGGTCTTGCTGTACTGGTCGGCCATCACCTTGGGGCCCTTGTTTTTGGGTGCGAGCTTGGCCATCACCTCGTATGTGGTGACGGCATCGCAGGACGTGGTGGATGTTTTACCTGGCATCGTGCGCGGTTTGCTCGATGGGGTGGAGTTCTTCTTGTTGGTGGCTTGCCTGAGCGGCCTGTATTTTTATGTGCCCAACGCACGGGTGCAGTGGCGCCATGCCCTGACGGCGGGGTTTTTGGTGGCCGGTGGCATCGAGATCGCCAAGAAACTGTTGGCGGTGTACCTGACGCAGTTCCCGACGTATTCGCTTATTTATGGCGCGTTTGCGGCGGTGCCGATCTTGCTGGTCTGGATTTATGTGACCTGGGTGATTGTGCTGCTGGGGGCAGTGATTGCGGCCAGCATGCCCGAGGTGCGGCGTCAGCATTTGCGCCAGCCCGATGGGGCCGGTTGGTCGTTCCGTGTGGCGCTGGAGGTGTTGGCCGCCTTGCATGCCACCCGCCAAACGGCGCCACACGGCATGACGGCCGATGCCTTGAGCGTGCAGCTGCGTCTGGATGTGCGTGAGGTCAATGGCGTGCTCGAAGTCTTGCGCGGCTTGGACTGGGTGGGCTTGTTGCGCGATGGCGGTGGGCCGCAGGCTTCACGCCATGTGCTGCTCATCAACCCGGCGCTGACACAAGCCGGGCCTTTGGCCAACCGCTTGCTGCTGCTGCGCGAAGCGGCGTCCTACCCCTTCTGGATGGCAACGGGGCTGGACCAGACGGCTTTGTCCAGCTTGTTGCCCATCGCCTCAACGGCTCAGCATTGAGGGGACTTGTCGGGGCTGAAGCCACCGACCTACAGGGCAAGCTGAAGTCATGTAGGTCGGCGGCTTTAGCCCCGACATGTTTGAGTGGTGGTCATAACGGGATGCAACCCGTCCAGTCAGGTAGGTCGGCGGCTTCAGCCCCGACATTGTCGACCGGTGGTCAAAACGGGATCTTGCCCGTCCAGATGTCCTTGTACATGACCCAGTCCCCCATGAAGCTGTAGAGCGGGCGCTTGAAGCTGGCGGGTTTGTTTTTCTCAAAGCCAAAGTGGCCGATCCAGGCGCAGCCATAGCCGCACAGCAAGCCATACAAAAAGTATTGTGGTTTGCCGGTGTAGGCCAGCATGGCCAAGCAGATCAGTGACAGCGTGCTGCCCACAAAGTGCAGACGGCGGCAGGTGCGGTTGTTGTGTTCGCTCAGGTAGAAAGGGTAGAACTCGGCAAAGCTGCTGTGGGTCATGGTTGTCTCCTCTTGTGTTTTAACGGGTGCTGAAGGGGGCGCTCAAAAAGCCTCTGAAACGGGCTCGCCCGCCGCGCTCGGGATCGCGGGTCAAGCGGTACTCGGGAAAGCGCCGCAAAAAGCGGCCAATCGCGATGCGGCCTTCCAGTCGCGCCAAGCTCAGGCCCGCGCACTGGTGCACGCCAAAGCCAAAAGCCAGGTGTTTGTTGCCGGTGCGGCGCAGGTCCAGCTGCTCGGGCTTGTCATAAACGGCCGGGTCGCGGTTGGCCGCGCCAATGCACAGCGTGACCAAGGCGCCTGCGGGCAAATCCACACCATTGACCTGCGTGGCTTGCAAGGCGCGGCGGTTGCCCAGCTGGTTGGACGATTCAAAGCGCAGGAATTCGTCCACCGCCAGGCCCAAGATGTGTTCTTCGGCTTTTTCGTCGGAGGCCTGTTGCAAGTCCGACAACAGGCGCATGCGCTGCTCGGGCCACTCTTGCAGGCTGATGAGCGCGTTGCCGATCAGGTTGGTGGTGGTCTCGTGTCCGGCATTGAGCAAGAAGACGCAGTTTTGCAGCAGCTCGACTTCACTCAAGGCGTCGCCATTGTCCTCGCCTTGGATCAAGCGGGTCAGCACATCGTGCTCGGGATCGCCCGGATGCTGGCGACGCTGGGCCACCAGCGCGCGCAGATAGGCCAAAAACTCATTCACGCTGCGGTTGCCCAAGGCTTCTTGCTCGGGCGTGAGCGAGGGCTCCAGTGCGCCCAAGATGGCGAGCGACCAACTGCGCAAAGGTTCGCGATCGGCATGCGGCACATCCAGCAAGTTGCCGATGATCTCCACCGGAATGGCCGAGGCAAAGTCCTCGATCAGGTCGCCACCGCCTTGGGCCTCGATTCGGTCGAGCAAGCTGTCCACCAAGCTCACCAGACCAGGCTCCATGGCCTCGATGGCGCGGCGGGTGAGGGCGCCCATGATCAGGCGGCGCACCCGGGTGTGCAGCGGTGGGTCGTTGAAGACCAGGCTGTGGGTGTGGTGCTCAAACAGCGGGGCCACACCGCCAGCGGTGGTGTAGGGCGGCTGGTTGAAGGGCGCGTGGTTGTATTTGGGGCCGAACTCGACTTGTTTGTCAGAGCTGAAAACCTTGGCGTCGCGGTACACCGCCACCAAGTCGGCATGGCGCGTGAGGAAGTACGAGCCATCGGGCATGCGCTTGAAGGGCTCGGCTTCGCGCAGCGCGGCGTAGACCGGGTAGGGGTTGTCCAAAAAATCGCGCGGCAGGCTGCGCAGGTCCAGCGTGCGGGCGATGTCTTGCGCCCGCTCGGGCGACAAGGGTGGGGTGATGCTCATGGTTTCAGGAAGTCTTTCAGGGCTTGCAGCACGCCTTCGGGCGCTTCGGTCATCAGCGAATGGCCCGCCGGCAACTGCGCCACGGTGGGGTGGGCGCACAGCTGGATCAGGCTTTGCGCGGCTTTGGGGGGCGTCATCTGGTCGGCCTTGCCCAGCACAAACAAGGTGGGGCAGGTGACTTGCGGCATGGCCGCTTCGGCTCCGGCGTAGCTGTCACAGGCCTTGAACCCGGTGTGGAACACATTGACCTGGGTGTTGCTGGCCAGCACGCGGCGCATGAGCGCCTTGCTGCCGCCATACAGCCAAGTGCCGGGGCCCAGGGCCGAAGGCGGTGGCGCCAGTGTGGAATGTGAAAAGCTGTTGACCATGTCGATGGCCTTGAAGGGTGCGCTGACCGACAGTTCGAGCAGGTCGGGCGAGACGCGCATCGGGTAGGCCGTGCCGACCATGACCAGACGGCTCACCCGGCCAGGGGACTTAAGGGCATCGCGTGCCGTGGCTTCCAGCGCAATCAGCGAGCCGAAGCTGTGGCCGATCAAGGCGGCCCGCTCAATTTTCAGGGCATCGAGCAAGGCGATGACGGTGTCGGCCGCTTCTTCGACGCTTTGCGGGGGTGTGCCTGCGCTTTTGCAGTGGCCCGGCAGGTCGATGGCCAGCACGTTCCAGCCGTGGTGCGCCAGGTAGCGGGTTTGCAAAATCCAGACGCTGTGGTCGTTGAGCACACCGTGGATGAAGACGGCCGTGGGTTGTACGGGATTGAAGTCTTTGCCGCCGGTGTAGGCGTAGAGTTCGTGGCCTTGGACAGAAATTTTCATGCGGCTTTCTCCGCAGCCTTCAGGGCTTTTTTCAGGTCGTCGATCAAATCGTCGGGGTCTTCCAGGCCAATCGACAGGCGGATCGTGCCGGGGCCAATGCCGCTGGCGGCCAAGGCTTCATCGCTCATGCGAAAGTGCGTGGTGCTGGCCGGGTGGATCACCAGGCTGCGGCAGTCGCCCACATTGGCCAGGTGGCTGAAGACCTTGAGGGTTTCGATGAACTTTTGCCCTTGGGCACGGCTGCCCTGGATGTCGAAGCTGAACACCGAGCCAGCACCGCGTGGCAACAGTTGCTGAGCCAGTTTGTGCGAAGTGTGTGTCTCCAACATGGGGTGGCCCACGCGGCTGACCAGTGGGTGTGCAGCCAAGAAGGCCACCACTTTTTCGGTGTTGCCCATGTGGCGGGCCATGCGCAAGGGCAAGGTCTCGATGCCCTGCAAGATCAGCCAAGCGGTGTGCGGGCTCATGCAAGCGCCAAAGTCGCGCAGGCCTTCGCGGCGGGCCCGCAGCAAGAAGGCGCCCACGGTGCTTTCTTCGCTGAAGACCATGTTGTGAAAGCCTTCGTAGGCTTGGCTCAGCTCGGCAAACTTGCCCGATTTGTCCCAGTCAAAACTGCCGCCATCGACCACCACGCCGCCCACCACGGTGCCGTGGCCCGACAAAAACTTGGTGGCCGAGTGGTAGACCAGATCGGCCCCGTGGTCAAAAGGCTTGATCAGCCAGGGCGAGGTCAAGGTGGAGTCCACCAACAGGGGCACACCGGCCTCGTGAGCGATGGCGCTGATGGCCGGGATGTCCAGCACGTCCAGGCCCGGGTTGCCCACGGTCTCGCCAAAAAACAGTTTGGTGTTGGGCTGCACGGCGGCTTTCCACGCGTCCAGATCGCCCGGTTTGACGAAGGTGGTGCTGATGTCAAAACGGCTGAGCGTGTAGTGCAGCAAGTTGTGTGAGCCGCCATACAAAGCAGTGGAGGCCACGATGTGCGAGCTCGCGCCCATGAGGGTGGCAATGCTCAGGTGCAGCGCCGCTTGTCCGCTGGCGGTGGTGATGGCCCCGATGCCGCCCTCCAAAGCTGAGATGCGCTGCTCCAGCACCGCGTTGGTGGGGTTGCTGATGCGGCTGTAGACGTGGCCCGGGCGCTCCAGGTTAAACAGGGCGGCAGCCTGGTCGCTGGACTCGAACACAAACGAGGTGGTCAGGTGAATGGGCACAGCGCGGGCGCCGGTGCTGGGGTCGGGGCCGGCGCCTGCATGCAGGGCGAGGGTGTCAAATCCGGGGTCGCTGTAACCAGCCATGAAAAGTCTCCGAAAAAGAAAGTATGCGGCAAGCTTGTTTCGCTACGCTTTGCATCCATTGTGGGCTATATTGAGAACCAAATTCACCTCGGTTCGACCCTCAGGAGACATACCATGAAAGTCAGCGACATCCTCCGCGTCAAAGGCAACACCTTGTTCACCGTGATGCCCGATGAACCCTTGGGCACAGCCATGAGTTTCATGGCTGAAAAAGACATCGGTTCCTTGGTGGTGATGGCCAAAGGCGAGCTGACCGGCATGCTCACTTTCCGTGAGGTGATTCAGCGCATCGTCAAAAACGACGGTCAGGTGGGCAACACCACCGTCAACGATGCGATGGACAGCACGCCCATGACCTGCAGCAGCGAAACCGATCTGGACGAAGTGCGCCGCATGATGCTGGACCGCCATGCCCGTTACATGCCTGTCATGGACGGCCGCATGCTCATGGGCGTGATCAGCTTCTACGACGTGGCCAAGGCCGTGGTCGATGGCCAGAACTTCGAAAACAAGATGCTCAAGGCCTACATCCGCGACTGGCCCGACGAGGCCAATGCCGAGCCTGCCGTCAAAATCTGAGCTTGCCCACCCCTTCAAAGGGCCTGACGCTGTTGTGGTGTCAGGCCCTTTTCCATTAGGGCACGGCCATTCGGGGATAATCCACGCATGAGCGGCAATACCTTCGGAACCCTATTCAACGTCACCAACTTTGGTGAATCCCACGGCCCGGCCATTGGCTGCGTGATCGACGGCTGCCCTCCGGGCTTGCCGCTGTCTGAGGCTGACATCCAGCCTGATCTGGACCGCCGCCGCCCAGGCACCAGCAAATTCGTCACCCAGCGCAACGAACCCGATGCGGTGCAGATCGTCTCGGGCGTGTACCAAGGGCTGACCACCGGCACCCCGATTTGTCTGCTGATCCAAAACACCGACCAGCGCAGCAAGGACTATGGCGACATCTTGCAGACCTTCCGCCCAGGACATGCCGATTACACCTATTGGCGCAAATACGGCCTGCGCGACCCGCGTGGTGGTGGCCGTTCGTCGGCCCGCCTGACCGCCCCCATGGTGGCTGCGGGTGCGGTGGCCAAGAAGTGGCTCAAGGAAAAACTGGGCACCACCTTTGTGGGCTGCATGACTCAAATTGGCGATGTGCCGATTGACTTTGAAAGCTGGGACCACGTCCCGAACAACCCGTTTTTCGCCCCCGTGGCCGATGTGTCGGCCCTGGAGGACTATATGAATGCGCTGCGCAAGTCGGGCGATTCGTGCGGTGCGCGTTTGCGTGTGGTGGCCCGTGGCGTGCCCGTGGGTCTGGGTCAGCCCCTGTTTGACAAGATGGACGCTGACATCGCTTACGCCATGATGGGCATCAACGCCGTCAAGGGCGTGGAGATCGGCGCTGGTTTTGGCTGCGTCACGCAAAAGGGCAGCACGGCAGGCGACGCGCTCACGCCCGAGGGCTTTGTGGGCAACAACGCGGGCGGCCTGTTGGGCGGCATCACCACCGGGCAAGACCTGGAAGTGTCGATTGCTGTCAAGCCGACCAGCTCGATTTTGATTGCACGGGAGTCGATCGACTCGAACGGCCAGCCCACCGACGTCATCACCAAGGGCCGCCACGACCCTTGCGTGGGCATCCGCGCCACGCCGATTGCCGAGGCCATGTTGGCCTTGGTGGTCATGGACCATGTCTTGCAGCACCGCGCCCAATGCGGTGATGTGGTGCATGCCGTGGCCCCGATCGCTGCCGTCAAACCCTGATGCCCGACAGCCGCAAGCAGCTGCTGCCTTTTGCGGCCATGTCGGCCGCGTACTTCGCCCACATCGGGTTTTTCAACCCCTACCTGCCGCTGTGGCTCAAAGAGATGGGCATGGGCCTGTTGGCCATCAGCGTGCTCACCTCGGTGCAAGCGGCCACCCGTTTGTTTGCGCCCTATGCCTGGGGTGCTCTGAGCGACCGCACCGGTGAGCGGGTCAAGCTGCTGCGCTTGGGCGCTGCGGTGGCTTTTGCTTCGGCTTGCTTGCTGTGGCTGGATTGGGGGCCGGTGGGCCTGGGCGTGGTCTTGCTGGTCATGTTCACCCACACGAGTTCGATGATGCCCATGAGCGAAGCGGCCATGGCGCATTTGGTCAGCCAAGGCGGTGGCTTTGATGCCAAGCGCTACGGGCGTGTGCGCCTGTGGGGCTCGCTCGGGTTTTTGGTCACGGTGTTTGTGGCGGGCGCCTGGTTCGAGGCCTTTGGCATGCACCACTTCCCGGGCTGGACGGTGTTCAGTTTGGGGGCGGTTTTGCTCAGCGCCTTTTGGCTGCCTGACCTCAAAGAAGCGGTGCATGCCGACCACACGCATTTGCCCGTGGGGCCGGTGCTTTGGCAAAAGCCGGTGCGCTGGTTTTTTGCGGCGGCGTTTTTCCATGTGCTGTCGCACATCGGCATTTATGTTTTTTTCTCCTTGTACCTCGATTCGCTGGGTTACAGCAAAACCATGATCGGTGTGCTGTGGGCGGTGTCGGTGGCGGTGGAGATTGTGTGGTTCTTCACCCAGTCGCGCTGGCTGCCGCGCCTGCCTTTGACCGCCTGGCTGGTGGCCTGTTCGGCGGCCATGGTGCTGCGCATGGTGCTCACCACGGTGTGGGCCGATGTCTTGTGGGTCTTGCTGCTGGCGCAAGCCATCCATGCGCTGACTTTTGCAGCGCACCACACTGCCTGCATTGCCTTGCTGTCACACCACTTCCCGGGGCGTTTGCGGGGCCGTGGCCAAGCCTTGTACACCGTGATCGCTTATGGCTTTCCGGGGGTGTTGGGCGGTTTGCTCGGCGGCATGCTCAGTGAGCGGTGGGGCTTGCAATCGGTTTTTGCCATCAGCGTGCTGACCAGCTTGGTGGCCACCGCTGCGGCCTACAAGGTTTGGCGATTGCAGCACCCGGTCCAGCCACAGGATGCCCTGCCATGAACCTCTTGCCTGATTTTTTGCCCGCTGATTTGAAGCGCGATTTGACCGGCGTTCAGCGCCATGTCACGCAGTCCCAAGGTGCTGCCACCGTGTGGCACGCATGGGGCGAGGCCGACCGGCCGGTGGTGGTTTTGTTGCACGGCGGCAGCGGCAGCTGGACGCATTGGGTGCGCAACATCGCGGCCTTGCGCGATGCCGGCTGGCGCGTGCTGGTGCCTGACTTGCCGGGGTTTGGCGATTCAGACTTGCCCCCAGGCTGCACCGATGTGGATGATTTGCCGGTGCATCTGCACGAAGGCTTGTGCCAATTGAACCCGGTGGGGCCGGTGGCCTTGGTGGGCTTTTCGTTTGGCGGCATGGCGGCAGCGCTGTGGCTCGATGCCTTCCAGCAGGACGCGCAGCAATTGGTCTTGGTGGGCGCGCCCGGCATGGGTTTTGCGGTGCCAGACCGCATCCCGCTCAAGGGGTGGCGACACCTGCCCACGACCGAGGCGCAAAACGAAGTGCACCGGCACAACCTGATGGCCTTGATGTTGCAAGACCCCACAGCTTTGGACGGTTTGGCGCTGAGCCTGCATGCGGCCAATGTGCAGCGTGACCGCATGCCGCGCAGGCGCTTGTCTTCGACCGACATCGTGGCGCAAGCCTTGCCACGCCTGACTTGCCGCATCAGCGCCATGTACGGTGAGCACGACGCTTTGTACCGATGGCGATTGCCCGAAGTCCGCGTGGCCATGCAGTCTTGGGCCAAAAATTGGGGCCAATGGCACACCGTGCCGGGTGCCGGGCATTGGGTGCAGTTCGAAGCTGCCGACCGGTTCAATGAGTTGCTGAGTGCGTGCTTGGTCAACAGGCCTTGATGCGTGCGTTGGGCATCGTCTTCATGAGGGTTTCGGCGGATCACAAGTCAAGTTGTGGGCGCAGTTGACGAACGGAAACAAAACGCCAGCGTCCCCAAACCGTGGTGACGGCCAAGGCCAGCAAACCCATTGCAGAAATTTTGAGCCACTCGACGAGCCAAGCCCCCTCGAAGGCACCAAACAAGGTGGCCTTCAAACCGTGCGCCAGCCAAGTGATGGGCAGCCAGGGGCTCAGGGTGGCAAAAAAACTGCCGCTGAGTTCGACGGGCATCACGCCGCCGGATGAGGTCAATTGAACGGCCAGCAAGACCATGGCCAAAGCGCGGCCCGCATCGCCCATGAAATGGGTCAGGGCGCTGATGATGCAGAAAAAAGCCAAGCCGGCACTGAAGACCATGCAAAGCAAGGGCACTGTTTGGACAACGTCGACGTTCAAGACGCCCCAAATGCAAAAAAGGATCAAGGCGCACTGAACCCCAACCAAGGCTCCAGGGAGCAGTAACTTCCCTGCCAACTGTGAAGTGCTGTGGTAAGTTTCTGCGTGTTTGGGAAGAACGCGCAAATTGATCAAAAAAGCGGCAATGCCCGCACCCAGCCACAAAGCGGCGGGAATCACGTTGGCGATGAATCCAATGCCATTGTTCTGGACGGCGGCCTCCATTTCCACCAGGGGGCGGACGGAATCGGCCAATCCTTCGGGGCTGCCTGCGGGGGTGCTTTCGAAGTTGGGCACCGCTTTGATCACCAGGGCCAATCCCATTTCGAGGCGTTGGGTCGAAGCGCTGATTTTTTCATTCCCCTGCAGCAACGTTTGGGTGGAGCTGGCCAGCTCTGAGGCACCGGCTTCCAATGCGTCCAGTTGTGCGTCTTCTGGAAACTGCGCCGTGGCCGCACGCAGTGCGCCATTGATTTGCCGCATGCCCTGAGACAAAGTGTTGACCCCGGCACGCAAGTTGCGGGCACCTTCTTCCAATTTTTCGTTGCTGTTCACCGCCGACCCAATGCCCTGATCGAGTTGCTGCAGGCCCTGTGACACCAGCGCCACGTTGCCGCGCAAGGCCGGTGTGACCCACAAGCTGTTGTCCGCTTCTTCTTTGAAGGAGGAGACCTCGGTGTTCAGTTCGTGGCTGCCATTTTTGAGTTTGCTCAGGCCTTGGCCCAATTCATGAACGCCATTGGCCAATGCATCTGCACCTTCACTGAGTTTCCTCAGGTCGGAATTGCGAGGCCTGCTGGCTTCCATGTTGCGCAGGCCGGCACCCAATTTTTGGGTGTTTTGAGTCAATTGCGAAACGCCGCCACTCAAGCGCTGGGCACCTGTATGGACGGATTTGGCGCCGTTGGTGAGCCATTTGCTGCCAGCACTGAGCTCGCTGGCGCCATCGTGAAGGTCTTGCAGGCCACGGTGCAGGCGCGTCACATTTTCCTTGGAGCCCGCAGCACTCGTGAGCACCAAAGACCAGCGCTTGGCGTTCAGGCGCTCGTTCATTTTGTGCCCCAACTCGGAGGCAAACTGTTGCGCGATCCGTGCGGTTTCCACATTGTTGCCCTGAGACGCAAACACCACCAGTTGCCCCGCGCCCGCTTGCTCACCCGGGATGGCATTGGCGCTGAAGTTGGCAGGGATGATCAAACTGAAGGCCAAGTCTCCTTTTCTGACTTTTTGCTTGGCTTGATCGACTTCTGAGATGACCTGGTAGTCAAATTGCGCCGAGGACTGAAGTGTTTCGGTCAGCTCTTGACCAATGTTGAAGGGCTGCTCGCGATAGACTAAGCCTTGATCCAAGTTCACGATGCCCACTTTCAAGGCGGTACTGTGCGCACCCGGGTCCCAGAGGCTGGACAGGTAAATGACCGTGTACAGCGATGGAATCAGGGCCACAACCGCAAGTGACCAGACGAGTTTGCTTCTCCGAAGGAAAAATCCGGCTTCAATGCGCGCAATGGATCGGGTTTGCCGAAGAAACTGAATCAAACCCAGCATGAAGAGCTTTCGAACAAAATTGGACACATGACCTGTGAGGGCAACACAGGCATCTTAATCGCCGCCATCGGCCTCAATTGACGGGTATTTTTCCACGATGTGACCCCGCGTCAGCAGGGTATTGCGACGTCTTTGTGCAGCCAGCACCGGTCTGTGGACAATAAGCGACTTCAGCCACGGATTGGGCCATGAACGCCATGAACACCCTCAAAATCGATTTTGTTTCCGACATCGCCTGCCCATGGTGCGCGGTGGGATTGAGTTCACTCGAAAAAGCCTTGGAGCGCCTGCAAGGCGAGGTCAAGGCCGAGTTGCATTTCCAGCCTTTTGAGCTGAACCCCCACATGCCGCCTGGCGGCCAGGACTTGGGCGAGCACTTGAGCGAAAAGTACGGCTCCACGCCCGAACAACAAGCCCAGATCCGTCAGACCATTTCCGCGCGGGGTGCCGAGGTGGGTTTTGAGTTTCACCCTGGCGGACGTGGCCGTGTGTACAACACCTTTGAAGCGCACCGCTTGCTGCATTGGGCCGAGGGCCAAGGCGCAGGCCAGCAGCATGCCTTGAAAAAAGCCTTGCTGCGCGCCTACCAAGGCCGCGCGGAATGTGTGGAAGACCCCGAGGTCTTGCTGGCCGCAGTGGCCGATGCCGGTCTGGATGTCGCCGCCGCACGCCAGGTGCTGTCCAACCAGGACAACGCTTTGGCGGTGCGCGAGCGCGAGCAGTATTACGTGCAAGCGGGCATCCGATCGGTGCCAGCGGTCATCATCAACGACCGCCATCTGATCTCGGGCGGTCAGCCCGTGGAGGTGTTTGAGCAAGCCTTGCGCAAAATCGCCGCAGGCCAGGTGTCTTGAACACCGGTCCCGCCGCCATGGCCCGCACACCGGTTTTGTTTGTCTCGCATGGCTCGCCCATGTTTGCGCTCGACCCGGGCACCACGGGCCCGGCCTTGAGCGCTTGGGTGCAGGCCCACGCGCCAGCGACGGCGATCCAAGGGATCGTGCTCATGTCGCCGCACTGGATGACGCGCGGCATCGGCGTCATGAGCACCCCTGAGCCTGAAACTTGGCACGACTTTGGCGGCTTTCCCGAGGCGCTGTACCAATTGCAGTACCCCGCCAAGGGCGATCCTGAATTGGCCCGACGCGTGTTGGCTTTGCTGCAGGCGGCCGATTTGCCCTGCGGTGAAGACCCCGAGCGCCCTTACGACCACGGGGCCTGGATTCCCATGCGCCAGATGTACCCGCAAGCGGATGTGCCGGTGGTTCAGCTGTCTTTGCCAGCCCATGTGCCGACCTCGGTGATTTACGCCATGGGCCAGGCCTTGGCGCCCCTGCGTGAGCAAGGCATTTTGCTGATCGGCTCAGGCGGCATGACGCACAACCTGCGTGAGTTGCGCCGCGAAGCGGGACCCACCGAGCCGTATGTCACTGCGTTTTGCGGCTGGGTGGAAAGCACCCTGCAAAGCCGCGACCTGAGCGCCATGCTGGACTACCGCACCCGTGCGCCTGGCGCTGCGCGGGCACACCCCAGCGACGAACATTTTTTGCCGATTTATTTTGCACTGGGCGCTGCAGGCTGGGGGCCCGGCAGCGAGGTCTTGCCGCACTACATCAGCCACGAAGTGATTTACGGGTCGCTGTCCATGGACGCGTTCAGCTTCTCATGAACACAGAGTCCGTACCACGTTTGACGGTCTACTTTGATGGCTCTTGCCCGCTGTGCAGGCGCGAGATCGCGCTGTACCGTCGCCTGCCGCAAGCGGCCGGCCTGGCTTGGCTGGATGTGAGCGAAGGTCAGGCTTTAGGCGAAGACCTCAGTTGTGCGGCCGCCATGGCGCGCTTTCATGTGCGCGACCCCCAAGGCCGCTTGTTCAGCGGGGCGGCGGCGTTTTCGCAGATGTGGCGACAGTTTCCGGGATGGCGCTGGCTGGGCTATTTGTCGGCATGGCCACCGATGTCCTGGTTTTTTGAGATCGCCTACCGTTTGTTTTTGCCCCTTCGGCCCCGCTTGCAACAGTGGGTTCGGCGTTGGTCGGGGGAGGGGCGTCCATGAACTTGTCGCGCTTCGCGTTCTCTGCAAGCGGCTGGGTCGCTGCGGCTTTGTGGGCCATCTCCGCCGCCCACGCGCAGGTGGGCGAGAAAGTGACCTTGCCCTTTGTGACCATCGACCGCACCGAAGTCACGATCGGTCAGTTTGACCGCTACGTGCGGGCCACCGGCACGGTCACACGGGCCGAAAAAGAAGGTGGCGGTTTTGAATATGGCGCAGGCTGGGAGCGCCGCCCGGGCTGGTCCTGGCGACAACCCGATGGCCAAGCGACGCGCAGCGATATGCCGGCCGTGCATCTGGACTTTGAGGAAGCCCAAGCCTATTGCCGGTGGGCGGGCGGTCGTTTGCCCACGGGCGCTGAATGGCAAAAGGCGGGCTTCACCGAATCGCGCGATGCGCCACCTGCGCCTTGGGTCAAAGGTCGGACCTATGCCTGGACGACCGGCGACAGCCCGCAAGGGGCCAACACCCGTGACGCCGACCCATGGCCGCGTGCAGCGCCTGCTGGTGCGACCCTTCAAGGCGTCAATGGCTTGTACGACATGGGGGCCAATGTTTGGGAATGGACCACCGATGCCCAAGGCCAAGAACGCCGGACGGTGGGCGGCTCTTGGTGGTACGGCGCTTTCAACATGAAGGCCGATGTGGTGGCCTTCAAACCTGCCAATTTCTACGCGGTGTACATCGGCTTTCGCTGTGTGTATGACCCGCAAGCTCAGCCCAGCAGCCAGCGCAAGGCGCAGCCATGATGCAGTCTTTGCCGCAGGGTTACCGAGCTGTGATCTTCGGCGCCAGTGGTGCCATCGGTGGGGCCTTGGTGCAAAGGCTCACGGCCGATCCGCGTTGCCAAGAGGTGCTGGGCATTTCACGCGCCACGCAGCCTGGATTTGACTTGCTGGACGAGGCCAGCTTGGCCCGTTGCGCCGCTTCACTGGCGCATGCTGGGCCCTTCCATTTGGTGATCGATGCCACCGGCGCACTGACGCAGGGCGGATACGGCCCCGAAAAGCGGCTCGATGAATTGGATGCCGACCGCTTGATGCGCACCATGCACCTCAACGCGGTGGGGCCGGCCTTGCTGCTCAAACATGTCGTGCCATTGCTGGCCTTGGGCGAGCGGGTGATCTGGGCCAAGTTGTCGGCGCGTGTGGGCAGCATCGAAGACAACCGCAAGGGCGGTTGGTACGGTTACCGCTCGGCCAAGGCGGCACTCAACATGTTGCTGCAAACGGCCAGCATTGAAATTGCACGGCGCAGACCCTTGGCGGTGGTGGCGGCGCTTCAGCCCGGCACGGTGCGCTCGGCCTTGAGCCAGCCCTTCGTGGGCGATGCGGCTCTGGAGCCGCTGGACTCGGCCACAAACCTGTTGAAGGTCCTGGATGCCTTGCAGCCCACAGGCCGCGCCCATTTTGTGGACCACCAGGGCCAAACCATCGCCTGGTGATGGCGGTCACAGTTACCCCCGCGTACTGTGCGCCAAGCTGTGGATAAGCCCATGAACAAGCCCTGAAAGCCGCATGCCTGTTGGCTTGGCGGGGTGCGCTCAATATTTCAGCAGACCACAACACCTGTCGGAGCTGAAGCGCCGACTTACCGGGTCGCTGCCGATGCAAGCCCGTTTCAGCCCAAGGCTTTGGCGATCTTGTGGCGCGGCACGGTGGACTTGGGGCACAGGCCTTTGGGCAGCTCAAACCACTGGCGCACATCGGCGTCCACACCCACGCCGTGCATGAAGTTGTAGATGGCTTTTTTGAGGCCCTGGCCCAGCACATCGTGGTCCACGCCTGGCGGCATCGGGGTCGGGTCGACAAAGCCCACATCGTTTTTGGCAAAGTTGCCTTCCGGCAGGGGCAAGAGCTTGACGCCATAGGTCTCTGGATTCAGGCCCACGGGGGAATGCACCGTGCAGACAAAGCGGTGGAAAAAACCGCTGTGGATGCAGCCGTTTTCAAACAACTGGCGCACGTATTCGAGTGCGTCCACCGTGTCTTGCACGGTCTGCGTGGGAAAGCCATACATCAGGTAGGCATGCACCAGCACGCCCGCATCGGCAAAGCCTTTGGTCACTTGCGCCACCTGCTCGACCGAGACGCCTTTTTTCA
>NKIO01000067.1 GCA_002255935.1 Comamonadaceae bacterium PBBC2 | reverse complement strand
AGCGCCTGCACACCGGCCGCAGCCGCAATGACCAGGTGGCCACCGATGTGCGCCTGTGGTTGCGCAGCGAGATGGACCTGATCATCGGTTTGCTGGTGGACCTGCAAAAGTCGCTGATCGATGTGGCCGAGCAAAACGTCGAAGTGATCCTGCCGGGCTTCACCCACCTGCAAGTGGCCCAGCCCGTGAGCTTTGCGCACCACCTGTTGGCCTACGTGGAAATGTTTGCCCGCGACGCCGAGCGCATGAGCGACGTGCGCCGCCGCACCAACCGCCTGCCCCTGGGCAGCGCCGCCTTGGCCGGCACCACCTACCCGCTGGACCGCGAACGCGTGGCCCGCACCCTGGGCATGGTCGATGAACAAGGCAACGCACAGGTTTGCCAAAACAGCCTGGATGGCGTGAGCGACCGCGACTTCGCCATCGAATTCACCGCCGCCGCTTCGCTGTGCATGGTGCACATCAGCCGCTTCTCGGAAGAGCTGATCTTGTGGATGAGCCAGAACTTTGGTTTTGTGCGCATTGCCGACCGCTTCACCACCGGCTCGTCCATCATGCCGCAGAAGAAAAACCCCGATGTGCCCGAGCTGGCTCGCGGCAAGACCGGCCGCGTGGTCGGTCACCTGATGGGCCTGATCACCCTGATGAAGGGTCAACCCCTGGCCTACAACAAGGACAACCAAGAAGACAAAGAGCCCCTGTTCGACACGGTGGACACGCTCAAAGACACCCTGCGCATCTTCAGCGAAATGGTCGGGGGCCAAGTCAACCCCGCCACGGGCCAAAAAGAAGGCGGCATCACCGTCAACGCCGCCGCGATGGAAGCGGCTGTGAAAAAGGGCTACGCCACCGCCACCGACTTGGCCGATTACCTCGTCAAAAAGGGCCTGCCCTTCCGTGACGCCCATGAAGTGGTGGCCCACGCCGTCAAGACCGCCCAAGGCATGGGTGTGGACTTGTCAGAGCTGCCCCTGGAAACCCTGCAAAAGTTCGACAGCCGCATCGAAGCCGATGTGTTCGGCCCACTCAGCCTGCAAGGGTCTCTGAATGCCCGCAACACCTTGGGCGGTACAGCGCCTGCGCAGGTGCGGGTGCAAATTGCACGGCACCGCGGCCGCTTGGCTTGAAACCCCTCGGGTGACTCTGGTCAGACTGGCTTGAAGCACAGCCGACCAGCGTCATCCGCCATAATTTGGCCTTCCGATGCCCTTGTAGGCGTTAACCCACTCCCATGACCGACATGACCACTGCCGCCCCCACCCTGATGCCCTGGACCGAATCGCTCACAACGGGTGATGCGCGCATGGATGAGACGCACCAAGAGTTTGTGGACATGATCAACAAGATCTTGGCCACCCCTGAAGATGAGCAATTACCCATCTACAAAGAGTTCCTGAACCACACGGTTGAGCACTTTGCACAGGAAGAGCGCTGGATGCTGGCCACCGGCTTTTCGGCCGACAACTGCCACGCCGAGCACCATGCCACCATTTTGGAAACCATGCGCGTGGTCGAGGCCCACTACCTGGACACCGACAAGCAGATCATCACCCGCTTGGCCGAAGCATTGGCCGAGTGGTTCCCCGGTCATGCCAACAGCATGGACGCGGGCTTGGCCGCTCACCTGAAGTCCGTGGGTTTTGACAGCGTGACCGAAACCCTGGCCGACCCATCGGCCATCAAGAACGTGACCATGTCCGGGTGCGGCAGCGTCAGCTGCACCAGCTGAACGCACCACAGCTGATCGCCCAACACAGTTGGGCTCCCACAAGGATCACCCCGCCCAGTTGAGCCCCACAAGAGGCAGGTATCCGTGGGAGCTGAGCTTGCTCGGCGATTGCCCGCAGACCACCAGCGCGCAAACCATCACACCACCCAATTCGGCTCCCACTGGGGAATCCCTTCAACAGGGCCCCAAGAAATTTCACAGCAGCTGTCCCAAGTTTCACAGCCCTGAGGCCCTTCGGCGGCTAGGATGCCTGTTGCTTTTGACAACAGACAAACCACCCGGAGACCGCCCCCATGCCCGTGATCACCAACATCGAAGACCTGCGCGTTTTGGCCGAAAAGCGCGTACCGCGCATGTTTTATGACTACGCCGACAGCGGCTCTTGGACCGAGGGCACCTACCGCGCCAACGAAACCGACTTCCACAAAATCAAGCTGCGCCAACGCGTGGCGGTGAACATGGAAAACCGCACCACCGCCACGAAAATGGTCGGCATCGACACCAAAATGCCGGTGTGCATCGCCCCCGTGGGCCTGACGGGCATGCAGCACGCCGACGGCGAAATGCACGCGGCCATGGCGGCCAAGAAGTTCGGCATCCCCTTCACCCTCTCGACCATGAGCATCTGCTCGATCGAAGACATCGCGGCGCACACGCAAGCACCGTTCTGGTTTCAGCTCTACATGATGCGCGACCGCGACGCCATGGTCCGCATGATCGACCGCTGCAAGGCCGCCAACGTGAGCGCCCTGGTGCTCACGCTCGACCTGCAGGTGATCGGCCAGCGCCACAAAGACCTCAAAAACGGCCTGACCGCGCCACCCCGCCCCACCCTGGCCAACATCATCAACCTGATGACCAAGCCCCGCTGGTGCTTAGGCATGGCGGGCACAAAGCGCCACACCTTTGGCAACCTGGTGGGCCATGTGAAAGCCGTGACCAACATGAAATCGCTGGCCTCTTGGACCAACGAACAGTTCGACCCCACCTTGAATTGGGAAGACATCGCCTGGGTCAAGAAACAATGGGGCGGCAAACTGATCTTGAAGGGCATCATGGACGTGGAAGACGCCAAGCTGGCCGTGGCCAGCGGGGCCGATGCCATCGTGGTCAGCAACCACGGCGGCCGCCAATTGGATGGCGCACCCAGCAGCATCGAAGCCCTGCCGGCCATCGTGGCCGCCGTGGGCAGCCAGATCGAAGTCTGGATGGACGGCGGCATCCGCAGCGGCCAGGATGTGCTCAAGGCCTGGGCCCTGGGCGCCAAAGGCACCATGATCGGCCGCGCCATGGCCTATGGCTTGGGTGCCATGGGTGAAGAAGGCGTGACCAAAGCGCTGCAAATCATCCACAAAGAGCTGGACGTGACCATGGCCTTTTGTGGCCACACCGACATCCAGAACGTCAACACCAACATCTTGCTGCCGGGCACCTTCCCGACCGCCTGAGCGTTCAATCCCTGGGTTTGAAGCGCCACACAACCTGACCCGCCTCGTCCAGCAAGAGCAGCAAGCCCTGCTCTTGGCGGGCGGCGCGGGTTTTGTCCAAGGCTTCAATCAAACGGGCTTCGGTGTCCATGACCTCCTGCGGAAAGCAAAACATGCGCGTGGAGCCGCCTTGCACCAAACGCACACGCTGGCCGGCGATGTCGACTTTGCCGATGTAGCGGTTGCATCCCGCATGGCCCGACATGTGGCCATCTGGGCCAATGTCCAGACTGACCGGTGCCTGGCCCACGAGCGGGCCTGCATCGATCCAGTGGCTGTCCAGCAAGTCCTGAGGCGTCCAGCCCTTTTCACTTGACGCGCCCGGCGTGGGCGAACACGCCGCCAAACCACACACCACGGCCGCCAGCGCGCTGGTGTTCAAAACTTGTTTTTTCATGCCACTCCCTGCTGTTTGTTGTATTGGCAGGCCGCATGTTAATCGCACGGCCAACTGCAGTTGACTTGGCGTTATCCTTTGCAAGTGCCCACTGTTTCTGCCACTGTTGCCCCGCCAGAGCTCGCGGCCTTGCCGCGTCGGATTGCCCACCTCGACATGGACGCGTTTTACGCGTCCTGCGAGCTGCTGCGCTATCCGCAGCTCAAGGGCTTGCCGGTGGTCATTGGTGGGGGGCGCCGCAAAGAAGACGACCTGCTGGGCAAGCTGCAGGCGGCCTACCCCGAGGGCGAATGGACCGAGGACAACTTTGCCGAGCGGCTGGATGAGATTCCAGTCGACTTCTTTCCGCGCATCGAGGGCTACACCGGGCGTGGCGTGATCACCACCGCCACCTATGCGGCCAGGCAGTTTGGCATCGGCTCGGCCATGGGGCTGATGAAAGCGTCCAAGCTGTGCCCGCAGGCCATTTTGTTGCCGGTGGACTTTGACCGTTACCGGCACTTCTCACGCACCTTCAAAGCCATCATCACCGACATCGCCCCCGTCATGCAGGACCGGGGCGTGGACGAGGTCTACATCGACTTCACCCACGTGCCCGGCGGCCAACGCGAAGGCGGGCGCGTGCTGGCGCGGCTGATCCAGAAAAGCATTTTTGACGCCACGGGCCTGACCTGCTCAGTGGGGGTGGCCCCCAACAAGCTGATCGCCAAGATGGCCAGCGAGTTCAACAAGCCCAACGGCATTTCCATCGTCCGCGAGGACGACTTGCAAACACTGATCTGGCCACTGGCCTGCCGCAAGATCAATGGCGTGGGGCCCAAGGCCGATGAGAAGCTCAAAGGCTTTGGCATCCAAACCATTGGCGACTTGGCCGCACGCGAGCTGCACTGGCTGATTGAAAACTTTGGCAAAAGCTACGGCGCCTGGCTGCACGAAGCCGCTTGGGGCCGCGACGACCGCCCGGTGGAGACCGAGAGCGAGCCCGTCAGCATGAGCCGCGAAACCACCTTTGAGCGCGACCTGCACGCGGTACGCGACCGCGATGAGCTGGGCGCCGTTTTCACCCGGCTGTGCGAACAAGTGGCGGCCGATTTGCAGCGCAAAGGCTACGAAGGCAAAACCATCGGCATCAAGCTGCGCTACGACAACTTCCAGTCCGTCACCCGCGACCAAACCCTGAGCGAATACACCGCCGACGCCAAACAGATCCGCCAGATCGCGGGCCAATGCCTCAAGCGGGTGGACCTGTCACGACGTCTGCGCCTTTTGGGGGTGCGGGTGGGGTCATTGGTCAAAGCCGGGACAGCGCCAGTAGAGACTGCGCGTTACCCTTCACCACAGGAGACACCCCATGAACAAACTGAGCTGCTTTTCCCTGACGACTGAGGGCCATGTGGCCCACTTGGTGATGAACCGCCCCGAGGCGATGAACACCATGCATCCCACCTTTTGGCGCGAGTTGCACGAGGTGCTGACCGACATCCACAAGGCGGGCACCGCCCGGGCGCTGGTGATTTCGAGCACGGGCAAACACTTCAGCGCGGGCATGGACCTGCAAACCTTTGGCAGCGCTATTCAAATGGACGACACCAGCGCCGAAGGCCGCTCGGCCGTGTACGACCTGCTGACCGACATGCAACACACCTTCACCCTGCTCGAAGAACTGCGCATCCCGGTGATCGCGGCCATCCACGGCGGCTGCATTGGCGGCGCGGTGGACATGGTGACCGCCTGCTGCATGCGCTATGCCTCGGCCGACGCGTTCTTCTGCATCCAAGAAATCAACATCGGCATGGTGGCCGACGTGGGCACCCTGCAGCGCCTGCCCAAGCTGCTGCCCATGGCGCTGGTCAAAGAGCTGGCCTACACCGGCCGACGACTGAGCGCCGACAAAGCGCTGGCCCACGGCCTGGTGAACGAAGTGCTGCCCACCCACGAAGCCACCGTGGCCGCCGCCCTGCAAGCGGCCAAAGAAATCGCCAGCAAACCGCCCGTGGCGATCTGGGGCACCAAGCAAGTGCTCCACTACGCCCGCGACCACAGCACCGAAGACAGCTTGCGCCACATGGGCTGGCTGCAAGGCGCGATCTGGAGCAACGCCAATGTGCGCGAAGCCATCAGCGCGTTCCAGCAAAAACGCGAGGCTAACTTTGCGCCGCTGCCAGCACTCAAGGGGTTTCGGGAGTTTGGCTGAAGCACGCTTCTGAACACGCTATGTTCTTGCACCACCGCAGCTTTGCCAGGTCATATCGGCATTCACGAGGACATTTCAGAAAATTTGAACTAAAGATTGCGTTAAAGTAGGGTTGTTTTCGGATCTAATGAAACTGGAACATGGGCTGCATGTATGCCGACTTCTAGGCGACCATTTATCCAAGCATCGTGAATTCCAATGTTTATTTTCTCAGCACCCAAGACTTGCTATGTTTGATTACGAGACCGGAATTTTCTTCGCATTTCTCATTTGGCTGTACCACGCGATCATGATTGTTATCACAGTCAACTCCCGGTTTGAGCGAAATCTCAATCGCATAGGGCAAAGACTTAGTTGGCTCACTCTTATGCCTAAACCAATGGAACAAGAAGACTTATCGAGATCAACAACATCGAAGGTGCTTAGATACCTTCTGGTGATCGGAATCTCGCTCTTATTTGTTCTGCTTAGCTGGCTCAACGTGGGCATTGCCGTCGCAACAATCATTTATCGACGCACCAAGGATTCAGGCGCCCCCCAGGCCGTCCGTGAATTACGCTGGAAGTTACGCAATACAGAGCTCTCTTTCGATCAGTTGATCCAAGAATCGATGAAGGTTGCTGATCAAGATCCTTCCACGTTCGATGAATTCCGAGCATCAGTCATTGCCGATCTTGAAGAACGAGGGTTACGTCATTGCTGACTTTCGTATCCCGGATGATCGAAAGGGCGCTTATTGATTCGGCACTGTGAAGTTTTCAATGCTCAAAGATGTTCTAAGTCGGTGATCGAAACCCCGACATGGGGCTGTGCAGAAACCAATCATGTCGGACTCTGCGAGTACCGACCTACGAAATGACATTTTTCACACATTTCAAACTTCAGCGTGCCAGATCAATAGATAAAGAACTCGGCGCTGAAAATTTCTAATAAAAGGGCGTGCCATGACTCACTTTCTCGAAAAAGCAAAAATTGAGGCCAATGCCGCATTCGATGAACACTGCAAGCAGTGGAATATCCTTCAACAAATTGAAAATCCAACCGCTAAAGACCTTGTTTCTTGGCTTTCGGCACGAGAGGCATTACTTAAAGCTCAAGAAGAATTTGAAAAAATTGTTCGACAAATTTCTACGTCATCTGCTGGCTTGAGATAGTCCGACTACACCGGGGCAAACGGGTTGAACACCTCAAACCCCAGCGCCTGAAAGTCCGCCACATTACGCGTCGCCAAGGTCAGTCCATGCACTTTCGCGGTGGCGGCAATCATGGCATCTTCGAAGAGCGTGTCTGACTTTCGGTGCATCAACTTTGCCCAAGCCGTGAAGGCTGCAGCGTCCATGGGCAAGACGTTGTAGGCGCCAGCCACCAAGGCCAACCAAGCTTCAATTTGCTGGGCCTTGTCGGGATCTTGTTCTCGGGTCAACTCGATGCCCGCTTGGATTTCGCCCAGCGTGACTGCAGAAACGTAAAGCTGCGCGTCATCCAGCGATTCCAGCCAAGCCACCACGCCGCCATGTGGGCGCGGCTTGCGCAACTCCGACACCACGTTGGTGTCCAGCAAATAGCGCTGCGTCACAGCATCGGCTCTACAGGTCGCCGCTTGGCCTGCCCTCGCGGCGGCACGATCAAGTCGGTGCGGGCTTGGTCAGAAAGCAGCAATTGCTTCAGCGAGGGGCGCGCTGCCGACTGCATGCGTCGCCACTCCTGCACGGGCACCAGCACGGCAGCTTCGGCACCGCGCCGGGTGACCATTTGAGGTCCGTCAACCAAACAGGCGTCCAAAAATTCACTGAACCGCGCTTTCGCGTCTTGTACCGGCCAGGCATGCATCTCAACCTCCTTGAAACTAGTCATCTAACTAGTCTGCCCGTGTTTTTTTCATCTGTCAAACCCACGGATCATTCACCCTTGGCTGCAGAACCTCAATGCGCCTGTTCCCAATTTGGCCCAAAGCCCACTTCGGCAAGCAAGGGCACTTTCAGGTCCGCCACCCCCGCCATGATGCGCGGCACCTCGGTGCGCACCCATTCCACTTCTGACTCGGGCACTTCAAACACCAGTTCGTCGTGCACCTGCATGATGACTTTGGTGGCCTTGCCTTGTTCGTCCAGCGCTTTTTGCACCGCCACCATGCTCAGCTTGATCAGGTCGGCGGCCGTGCCCTGCATGGGCGCGTTGATGGCGGCGCGCTCGGCTCCGGCGCGGCGCGGGCCGTTGGGGCTGTTGATCTCGGGCAGCATCAGGCGGCGGCCAAACACCGTCTCCACATAGCCCAGCGCCTTGGCCTGCTCACGGGTGGCGTCCATGTAGTGTTTGACGCCCGCAAAGCGCTCAAAGTAGCGGGTGATGTAGTTTTTGGCGGCGGTGTTGTCGATGCCCAAGGCCTTGGCCAGACCAAACGCGCTCATGCCGTAAATCAGGCCGAAGTTGATGGTCTTGGCGTAGCGGCGCTGCTCGCTGCTCACCGTGTCGGGCGTGGCGCCAAACACCTCGGCTGCGGTGGCCTTGTGCACGTCCAGCCCTTCATGAAAGGCCTTGAGCAAGGCCGCGTCGTCGCTCAGGTGCGCCATGATGCGCAGCTCGATCTGGCTGTAGTCAGCGCTCGCAATCACACAGCCTGCGGGGGCCACAAAGGCCTCGCGCACCTTGCGGCCCTCCAAGGTACGCACCGGGATGTTTTGCAGGTTCGGCTCGTTGCTGGACAGTCGGCCTGTGACGGCCACCGCCTGCGCGTAATTCGTGTGCACACGGCCCGTGCGCGGCAAAGCCAGCTGCGCCAGCTTATCGGTATAGGTGCCCTTGAGCTTGGCCAGGCTGCGGTGCTCCAGGATGCGGGCGGGCAGCGGGTAGTCTTCGGCCAGTTTTTCGAGCACCTCTTCGTCGGTGCTGCGGGCGCCGGTGGCGGTCTTTTTGATGACGGGCAGGCCCAGCTTGTCAAAGAAAATTTCGCCCAGCTGCTTGGGACTGGCCAGGTTGAAGGGCTGGCCTGCGATTTCGTAAGCCTCGGTTTCGAGTTGCACAATGCGCTCGCCCAGCGCCTGGCTTTGCGCGGCCAGTGTGGGCGCGTCGATCAGCACACCATTGCGCTCGATGCGGTAGAGCGCTTCGCTGGTGGCGATTTCCAACTCGTACACGTACTTGAGGCCCGCATGCGCCTCGATCTGCGGCCACAGCGCCAAGTGCACGTCCAGGCACTGGTCCGAGTCTTCGCACGAATAATGCGCGGCCTTGTCCACGTCCACCTGCGCAAACGGGATCTGGTGCGCACCTTTGCCGCAAAGGTCTTCGTAAGTCACGCCCCGGCGGCCCACATGGCGCTCGGCAAGGCTTGAGAGACCGTGCGGTTTGTGCACTTCGAGCACGTAGCTCTCGAGCATGGTGTCATGGGCATAGCCCTGCACCTCGATGCCGTGGTTGGCGAACACATGGCGGTCGTATTTGATGTTCTGACCGAGCTTGTGGCGGGCCGGGTTTTCCAACCAAGGCTTGAGCTTGGCCAGGACTTCTGCCAGCGGCAGTTGCTCGGGTGCGCCGGGGCCGTTGTGGGCCAACGGGATGTAGGCCGCCTCGCCGGGTGTGACGCTCAGCGAAATGCCGACGATCTCGGCACGCATGGCATCCAGAGACGTGGTTTCGGTATCGATGGCGGTGAGCGTGGCTTGCTCAATCCGAGCCAACCAGGTGTCGAAAGCTGCCCAGTCGAGCACGGTGTCGTATTTCAAGTCGCCCTGCACCGCACTGGCGGCGCTGTCCAGCGTGGGCAAGGCCGGGGCTGCTTCATCTTCTGCGCCGCCAAACAAATCCCCCATGCCCGTGTCTTTGGCCTTGGCCACTTTGGCTTTGGCCACAGGCGCAGGCACGGTCCCACCCAGCGACTGCACCAGCCCTTTGAAGCCATAGGTTTGGTAGAAATTGAGCAGCTTGTCTTTGTCCGGCTCGTGCAGGTGCAAGCTGGCCAGCGAGGGCAAATTGGGCACCCAGCCGTTCAGGTCGCAATCGGTTTTCATGGTCACCAACGCCCGGCCCTTGGGCAGCCAGTCCACCGCTTGGCGCAGGTTCTCGCCCGCCACACCTTTGATGTCTTGGGCGTTCGCCATCAAGTTGTCGAGCGAGCCGTATTCCATCAGCCATTTGGCCGCCGTCTTGGGGCCGACCTTGGCCACGCCGGGCACGTTGTCCACCGTGTCGCCCACCAGGGTTTGGTAGTCGATCATCAGCGAAGGCGGCACGCCAAACTCTTCGGTGACACCCGCCACGTCGCGCACCTTGCCATTCATCGTGTCGATGATGGTGATGTGCTCGTTGACCAACTGGCTCAAGTCCTTGTCGCCGCTCGACACCGTCACTTGGATGCCCTGCTGCGCGGCCACATGGGCCAACGTGGCGATCACGTCGTCGGCTTCCACACCGGGCACATCCAGCACCGTCCAACCCATCAAGCGCACCAGTTCATGGATCGGCTCGATCTGCGAGCGCAAATCGTCGGGCATGGGGCTGCGGTTGGCTTTGTATTCGGAGTACAGCTCGTCGCGGAAGGTCGGTCCCTTGGCGTCGAACACGCAAGCGGCATAGACGGTGGGCACATCTTTGCGCAGCCGCTCCATCATGTTGATCATGCCGCGAATGGCCCCGGTGGCGGGGCTGGTGGGGTCGCCGGGCACGGCCCGCAAGTCCGGCATGGCGTGGAAGGCGCGGTACAGGTAGCTGGAGCCATCGACCAGCAAGAGGGTCGGCTTGGATGTTTCGGGGGTGTTTTCGCTCATCCCCCGATTGTGTACCGGCTACAAGCACTTTCTTGCCCCTCTACAATCGACACTTTCCCATCCGGCCAGCCCTCTGGCCCCTCACAAGCTCTCCCATGGCGGTATTCACCGAAGTCTCCGAAGCCCAGGCCGATGACCTGATGCAATCCCTGAACCTGGGCAAGCTGACCGCTTTGCGCGGCATTGAGGGCGGCATTGAAAACACCAACTACTTCGCCACCACAACCCAAGGCGAGTACGTGCTGACCCTGTTTGAGCGCCTGACCCGCGAACAGCTGCCTTTTTATCTGTTCTTGATGAAGCACCTGGCCGGACGCGGCATTCCGGTGCCCGACCCTGCGGCCAACCGCGATGGCGACATCCTGCACACCGTGAGCGGCAAACCCGCTGCCGTGGTCAACAAATTGGCCGGCAAAAGCCAGCTGCAACCCCAGGCGGTCCACGCCGGCGCCGTGGGCGACATGCTCGCGCGCATGCACCTGGCAGGGGCCGACTTCAACCGCAGCCAACCCAACTTGCGCGGCCTGCCCTGGTGGAACGAGACGGTGCCGGTGGTGCTGCCCCACCTCGATGAGGCCCAAGCGGCCCTTCTGCGCAGCGAACTGGCCTTTCAAAACCACATCGCCGCCAGCTCCGCCTACAGCGCCCTGCCCCGTGGCCCGGTGCATGCCGACTTGTTCCGCGACAACGTGATGTTCGACGGCGAGCAGCTGACGGGCTTTTTTGATTTCTATTTCGCGGGCGTGGACACCTGGTTGTTTGACCTGGCCGTGTGCCTGAACGACTGGTGCATCGATCTGCCCAGCGGCTTGCACGACAGCGAGCGTGCCCAAGCCATGCTGCATGGCTATGCCGCTGTGCGCCCCTTGAGTGCGGCGGAGCGCGACTTGCTGCCCGCCATGCTGCGTGCGGGCGCTTTGCGCTTTTGGATTTCACGCCTGTGGGACTACCACCTGCCGCGCGAGGCCTCGATGCTCAAACCCCATGACCCCACACACTTTGAACGGGTTTTGCGCGGGCGCATTGCGCAACCCCTCTCGCTTTGATCTACTGAGCCCATGCAACTGAACATCGTTCCGGCTCGCACCGGCTTGACTTGGGCCCGCCAGGGCATCCGCACTTTTTGGCGTCAGCCACTGGCCCTGTCGGGCTTGTTCTTTTTGTTCATGGCGGTGGTCTCGGTGATGTCCGTCGTGCCGCTGATTGGCGGCGCTTTGGCCTTGGTGCTGCTGCCCGCCTTGACCTTGGGCATGATGGCTGCCACGGAAGTGGCCGAAGACAAACGCTTCCCCATGCCCGGCTTGCTGTTTGCAGCCCTCAAATCCAGCCCACAACGCAAGGCCATGCTGCAGCTGGGCGCTTGGTATGCGCTGGCCTTTCTGGTCATCATGGGCGTTTCGATGGCGGTGGACGGCGGCACCTTTGCCCGCGTGTACCTGACGGGCGCGAACATGACGCCCGAAGTCGTCAATTCAGCATCGTTTCAAGCCGCCATGTGGGTGTCCATGGTGATGTACGTTCCGCTGGCCATGATGTTTTGGCATGCCCCCGCGCTGGTGCATTGGCAAGGTGTGGCCCCGGTCAAAAGCTTGTTTTTCAGCTTTGTGGCCTGCTGGCGCAATCTGCGCGCCTTCATGGTTTATGTGGCGGTCTGGTTTGGCGTGTTCATCGGGGTGGCGCTGGTCTCGATGTTGGTCGCCAGCTTGCTGGGCGATGCCAGCTTGCTGATGGCCATTTTGATGCCGACCGGGCTGATGGTCGCGGCCATGTTTTTCACCTCCATGGTGTACTCGGTCCGCGACTGCTTCCAGGTCAGTGGTGATGCCCATGCGCACCGTGCGCATGACGGTGTGTGACCTCTTCGGCTGAAGCGGCACGCACTTCCAGCACCTTCAGACTCAAGCTCAGGTTCTGACCGGCCCAGGGGTGGTTGCCGTCCAAGATGACCTGATCGCCTTTGATCTTGATGACGGTGAACACCTGCTCTTGGCCTTCGGGCGTGCGGCCACGGAGCTGACCGCCGACTTTGACGCCGGGCGGAAAATCTTTTTTGGAGATGGTCTGCACCAGCGTCTCGTCGCGCTCGCCAAAAGCGTCGGCTGCGGCCAGCTTCAAAGTGGTCTCAAAGCCCACGTCCTGACCTTCCAACGCTTCTTCGATCTTGGGCAGGGTGTTCTCGTAGCCACCATGCAAGTACGAGGTCGGCTCTTGCGCCTTGTCCAGCAGTTGGCCTTGGGCATTCACCACTTTGTAGTGCATGGTGACGACGGTGTCTTTTCCAATTTTCATGCGGGCTTTCCAAGTTTTCAAAAGTGAAGATTGTCGTTCAGTCTGGCGTCCGCCAAATCAGAACAAGCGAACTATCGCCAGCAGGGCTGGCTCCTACACAAGCAAGCCAGAAGGCCTTTTTACAGGAGCTTGCCTGCAAGAATTATCGCCAGCGGTGCTGGCTCCTACACATGCAAGCATTTTTGTAGGAGCTTGCCTGCAAGCGATAGCCAGCAGAGCTGCACATCCGCTCACACCAGCGTGAGTTTGGCCACGCTCAGCGCCAGCCATTTCACGCCGTGGCGCGGGAAGTTCACCTGAGCACGGGCATCAGTGCCTGTGCCCTCCACTGCCAGCACTTTGCCTTCACCAAACTTGGTGTGAAAGACCTGCTTGCCTGCGGTGATGCCGTGCTCGGGCGCGGCCTTTTGCACCGGCACCGGCGGACTCTTGTAGGTCTCGGTGCTCAGGCTGCTTTGGCCCCAGGCTGGGCGGGCATGACGGTTTTGGGCAGGGGTTTGCGGCCAGCCGCCACCGCCGCCAAATCCACCGCCGTTCCCGCCGAGGTTGGCAAATCCCGCCTGCTTGGGCGTGATCCATTTGAGGCAGTCCTCGGGCAATTCGTCGAAAAAGCGGCTTTTCAGGTTGTATCGGGTCTGGCCGTGCAGCATGCGGGTTTGCGAATGGCTCAGGTACAGGCGCTTGCGGGCACGCGTGATGGCCACGTACATCAGGCGGCGCTCTTCTTCGAGGCCGTCAAAATCGTTCATCGAGTTCTCGTGCGGGAACAAGCCCTCTTCCAGACCGGTGATGAACACCGCGTCAAACTCCAGGCCCTTGCTGGCATGCACCGTCATCAGCTGCACCGCATCTTCACCGGCTTGGGCCTGGTTGTCGCCCGCCTCCAGCGAGGCATGCGTCAAGAAAGCCGCCAGCGGGCTCATGGTCACGCCGTCTTCGCTGAACTCATCCGTCGCAGGTGCGTCGCTGGACAGGCCCTGGCTGGCCGGGCTTTGGGTCAAAGCTGAGCCGCCCTGCGGCAGGGCCACCGCACTGCGGCCAAAGCCTTCTTGTGTGACAAAGCTCTCGGCGGCGTTGACCAATTCTTCCAAGTTTTCGACCCGGTCCGCGCCTTCTTTTTCGGTGCGGTAATGGTTGACCAAGCCGGTCTTGTCCAGCACCAAGTCAATGATCTCGCGCAGCGTCAGACCCTCAGTCTGTTCGCGCAGCACATCGACCATGGCCACAAAGGCGGCCAAGTTGGCCCCGGCCTTGCCGGTGGTGGCGCTCACCGCGTCGTGCAGCGAACAACCTGCGGCGCGGGCCGCGTCTTGCAGCTGCTCGATGGAACGCGCCCCGATGCCGCGTGGCGGGAAGTTGACCACCCGCAAAAAGCTGGTGTCGTCGTTGGGGTTCTCCATCAGGCGCAGGTAGGCCAGCGCGTGCTTGATCTCGGCCCGCTCAAAAAAGCGCAAGCCGCCATAGACGCGGTACGGAAAGCCCGCGTTGAACAGCGCGGTTTCCAGCACCCGGCTTTGGGCGTTGCTGCGGTAGAGCAGCGCCACTTCCTTGCGCTCAAAACCGTCTTGCTTGACCAACTGGCGCAACTCATCGACCAGCCACTGCGCCTCGGCAAAATCGCTGGCGGATTCGACCACGCGCACCGGCTCGCCCGCCCCTTGGTCTGTGCGCAAGGTTTTGCCCAATCGGGTCTTGTTGTGGCTGATCAGGTGGTTGGCCGAATCCAAGATGTTGCTGTAACTGCGGTAGTTTTGCTCCAGCTTGATCTGGTGCTGCACCTGGAACTCGCGCACAAAGTCGGCCATATTGCCCACGCGGGCCCCACGGAAGGCGTAGATGCTCTGGTCGTCGTCACCCACCGCGAGGATGGCGCCTTCGCTGCCCTCGCCCGGCAAGCCCACCAGCAGCTTGAGCCAAGCGTATTGCAGTTTGTTGGTGTCCTGAAACTCGTCCACCAGCACGTGGCGAAAGCGGCGGCGGTAATGCTCGCGCACATGCGCGTTGTCGCGTAGCAATTCATACGAGCGCAGCATCAGCTCGCCAAAGTCCACCACGCCTTCGCGCTGGCATTGTTCTTCGTACAGCTGGTACAGCTCCACCTTGCGGCGGGTCTCGTCGTCGCGCACCGTCACATCACCGGGGCGCTGGCCGTCTTCTTTGCAGCCCGAAATGAAATACTGCAACTGCTTGGGCGGAAAGCGGTCTTCGTCCACATTGAACTGTTTGCACAGCCGCTTGACAGCCGACAGCTGGTCTTGCGTGTCCAAGATCTGAAAGGTCTGTGGCAGCCCAGCCAGCTGGTAATGCGCCCGCAAAAATCGGTTGCACAGGCCGTGGAAAGTGCCAATCCACATGGCGTTCACATTGACCGGCAGCATGGCCTGCAAACGCAACTTCATCTCCTTGGCGGCCTTGTTGGTGAAGGTCACCGCCAAAATGCCGCCGGGCGAGACCTGTGATGTTTGCAGCAGCCAAGCGATGCGAGTGGTCAACACCCGCGTCTTGCCCGACCCCGCCCCCGCCAAAATCAGCGCATGCTCGGGCGGCAAGGCCACCGCACGGTGTTGCTCTTCGTTGAGCTGGGCGAGCAAGGGGGAAGAAGTGTGGGGGGTGTCTGACAGCATAGGCAAGGATTGTAGAAGCTGCACCGTTGGCCATTGGCCTGGCCTGCGCCTGAACTGCCCCACGGGACAACACAGGGACAGCCCTCGATGGCGAAGCCCGTGGGGGCTTACCAACGGTGACAAACAAGGGTTTTCTCTAAAACCGCCGCCCGCTGACAAGGCGCATACTGTATACACCGTTTATGAACAACATTGACCCTTTCAACACCTTCACATGTTTCGCCTGACTTTCTCGCAGCTCATGAGCCGCCTGGCCTGCTACATGTACAAGCCCAGCGCCACCGGCTCCTACGACTGCGGCTCCACGCAGCTGGGCATGGTGGCTTCATCAACCGTGGCCCACGCCCATTGGCCTGCCGCGACACACAGCACTGCCCCTCGCCTGAAAATCAATGTGCGGCCCCAATCCGCGCAAAACTGATCCTGCGCTTTGAGATCAGGCAGTCGCTCCACTTGTCAGTTCTGCGCCTGATCCCTCAATCCTTCAACTTGTCGACCAACCAACGACGCAGTGGATCGAATCGACCGCGCACAGGTTGTAGGCGGCGCAAGCGATCGGCTTCTTCTCGGGCTTTTTGTGCGGCCTCGGCTGCCGCCTTAGCGGCCAATTCAGCCTCACGCTGACGCGCCTGCTCTTTTTCTTGCTGCTCACGTGACCAAAGCCCCAAGCACACCACCGCCAAGGGCACACATCCGAAAAAGAACAAGCCCTGCGCAGATATGCCCAGCGCTTCTGCCAAAAAAGCGCTCAGCAGCCAGAGCACAAACAAACCGCCAAGCAATATAAAGGCGGCCAACTTGACCGCCAAAATCATCCCAAACACAAACAAAATCACCGCACCTGCAGCGATGAAACCGATGATGGCCAACAACACCCCCATGGTCACACCTCCCGTGTCATTTGCCAGGCCAGCGCATCAGCAAACGGCAGCGCCCGACGCGCCAGCAGCTTGGGCCGCTCATTCAATTCCATCGTCGTCATATTGTGTCCTCTCTGGGGTCAAGTGGTTGGGTGAGAAGCATGCGTCATTGATGACCACGAACGTGGTCACTTCACAGACTCATACTTGCACCATATGCAACTATTCTTTACATTTTCAATGCCTTGGTATGAATTATTGAATGATTTTTGCATACACTCAGGCAGAACATTGAAACTTATGACCCTGCAAAACGTCACCACCCACCAAGCCGTCCTCGGCGCCGTCATCGCACGCTTGCGCGGCGAAAGCGGCCTCAAACAAACCGATCTGGCCGAAGCCCTGGGCATCACGCCCTCGGCGTATTCGCGGATGGAAAAAGGCGAAAGCGCCATGAGCACCGAACAACTGCGCCTGCTGGCCGAACGGCTGAAGGTAACGGCCAGCCACATCCTGGAACTGACCGACGAAGCCAGCGCCGCCCTGAGCGAAAACTCGGGCGTCAGCGTCAAGTCACTGAGCCGGGAAGCCTGGGGCGCAGGCGCCATGGTGGCCGCAGGCTTCATGCCCATCGCGGGTGCTGCATTGGGTGCGCTGGTGGGCAACTTGCTGCAAAAGCACTTTGACAAGGACAAGAAAAACGATGCGCAATAAATCAAAACACAAAGACGCAGTGGCTTGATCACGCAAAGCGACACAACCTGTCGCAGTGGCCCCTGATGATCCAAAACCCTAAACAAATAGCGTAAGAGTTGCGGGGTATTTGACTAGCCTCCAATTTTTGAAATACCAAGCCAAATCCGCTCTTTTAAAAAACCACAAGAAGACAGATGAATTCAACTAAGACAAATTTACGGGATGAGCGCGTGCAACAACTGATGGAGGCCTGCCAGCAGGAAGTTCTTCGCCAGATCATCGGCCCCTTCGGCCTGACGCCAGCGATGTTCGATGACAAGGATGGCGGGAATGTGGCGACGGTTCACAATGCCGATCAATCGGTGTTCCCTGATGAGTTGCATGAAAAAAATTACGAAATCGCGAACGACTCATACAGTCAGCAAATCAGGCAGAAGCATTGGGATGATAAAAGTGCGCGAGGCAAAACGCACAAGGCAAACAACGAGGCACTTGATGCTGGTCAGGATGTATTGAGTGATGCGACGCAGAAGCCGATGACCAAAGGCGAGATTCATGGAGATCACACGGTTTCTTTGAAGGAAGTGCATGGCGATAATGACCTGCCCCCTCTGAGCCGTACCAAATCGATGGAACTAAGTCCGCTAATTTTGGAGAATGGCGGATATGAAGACCACACGATTTACAGACGA
>NKIO01000066.1:2911-18177 GCA_002255935.1 Comamonadaceae bacterium PBBC2 | reverse complement strand
CTAGCTGCAAGGTAAAACATATGGGCTGGCATCACTTCGGGTACCTTGAGGTGGTGTGAGAAAAAAGGGTGCTGGCTGGGTGTTCAGCGTGTCGCTGCGCGGTTCATTTGGCGAGACTCAAATCAGACGACTACACATGTAGAACTGTACGAAAAAGGCTTGTGGACGGGGGTTCAAATCCCCCCAGCTCCACCACTCAACCTGTTAAGGCCACACTTTTTGCGAAGTGTGGCCTTTTCTTTTGGGCATACATCCGCATTTTTTTCTTGCGATGACCTGCGCCAGCGCCTCGCATCTCACGCGCCAGCAAACCAAGCCAGTTTCTGCGCAGACCACTTCTATCGAAGAAGCTTTGCAGCGCGGGTGAGTCCGCCACCTTGAGCCGTCATGGACAGTGCTTGGATGGGCGGCAAGCCGTTTCCTCAATGGGCATCGGTCGCATGACGGTGGTGCTCACTTTGCTGTTGTCGGCGTCGTTAAATTCCGTTGTGGAGGTGCCTCATGGATGGGCAGATGGATCAATGCAGCACCAACCGCCAGCATGATGTCGACATACCAAATCCAGTCATAACTGCCCGTCAGCTCAAAGACTTTGCCGCCAAGCCAGGCCCCCAGAAATCCCCCTATTTGATGGGAGAGCATCACGATGCCAAACAACGTGGCCATGTTGGACATGCCAAAGAACTTGGCCACAAGACCCGCCGTTGGCGGCACAGTGGAAAGAAAGGTGATGCCCATCACCGCCGCAAAGGCCAAGGCCGTTGCGCCCGTTTTAGGGGCGATTAAGAAGACCAAGATGGCCAATGCGCGTGTCGCGTAAACCAGTGAGAGCAGTGACTTCATCCGCCAGCGGCCCACAGCCCAGCCCATGAGCACACTGCCCACGATGTTGAACAGCCCGAGCATGGCCAGGGCCCAACCACCGTATTCAGCGGGCAGACCACAGGTCGCAATAACGCCTGGCAAGTGGGTGGCCAGCAACGCAACGTGGAATCCACAGACGAAAAAGCCCACGGCCAAATACCGAAATCCAGAATGCGCAAGCGCGGTGTTGATGGCTTGCCGTGTGTTGATGGGTGCAGTTGTGGCCGTGGTTGTGGGCACTTTGGGCGGGCTCTTCAAGACCAGGGCTGCGGGTAAGGCAATGAGCACCAGCAAACCCATCAACTGCATGGCGCCGGACCAGCCAATGCCTGCGCTGAGTGCGCCTGCTATGGGGGCCATGACAAACTGACCAAATGACCCTCCCGCATTCACGATCCCCGTGGCCATGCCGCGCCGCTCGGGTGCAATCAAGCGTGTGGTGGCGGCCATCAAAACGGCTGGGCCTGCCATGCCTGCACCGCCGGCCGAGAGCACGCCAATGGAAAAGATCAGCCCCGCAGTGGTGGTCATCAGCGGGGTGAGAACCGTGCCCAAAGTGACCAGCAAGATGCCAACGACCAGAACACGCCCAGCACCGGCCTTGTCTGCGACGGCACCTGCAAACGGCTGTGTCACGCCCCAGCACAGTTGTCCGCATGCAAATGCCAAGCTGATGGAGCCGATGCCCAAGCCCGTGGCCGTATTGAGCGAGGACAGGAAAAGCCCCATGGATTGCCGCACGCCCATCGTCAAAGCGAAAGCGCCCGCTGCAGCCAAGAGCACCACCCAAAGGCTCCAACGTGAAATGGATTTTTCAGTCATGGTCATCATCTCCTGTTGCGCTGTTGAGCATGTCCATCGATTGGTCAATGAGGGCGTGAAGTGTCGCCACCGTATCCAAGCCCAGTAATTCGTTGATGCCGTCCTGGGCTTTGCGCCATTTGCGTTTGGCCTGCGCGCGCTTGGCACTTCCCGATGCCGTGATCGCCACCAGTCGGCTGCGGGCGTCAGTGCCCGCCAAGATGTTGATCCAACCGGCATCGGCCAGGGGCTTGAGGTTACGCGTCAGCGTCGATGGCTCCATCTTGATGCTGGACGCCAGATCGATGGGGCGAATGGGCCCGAGCTTTTCGACATAAGACAAAAGCGAATACTGCGTGGTCTTGAGGCCGACCTTGCTCATCTCGCTGTCGTAATGCTGTGTGACGCGGCGCATGAATTGACGGAGCTTCAGGTTGGTGCAGCCTTTGGGTTCTTCAAACGGACTCAGCGCGTTGGCTTTTGCCTTGGCTGGGCGGGCGATCGAAGATTTTTGAAGGGTGGCGTTCATGATTTGATTGTAGCTACAATCATTGCATATGCAACATAAACGAACATGGAGATGAGCATGAATGAGAATGCCATGAGCTGGTCTGAAGCTCAAAAGAAGGTGCATACCGACATGGTGGAGGGGGGTGGCAAGCCTGGTATTGCGACCCTAGACCAACTCCTTGGTCTGAGTGGACGCCAAGTGCTTGAGGGCATGATGTCCGGCACCTTGCCACATCCTCACATGAACGATTCGCTGGACTTGGACCTGATGGAAGTGGGGGATGGCCATGCTGTGTTTCAAGGGGTGCCTGATCTCCGGTACTTCAACCCCATGGGGACAGTGCATGGCGGGTGGTATTCCACTTTGCTGGACTCGGCATTGGGTTGTGCAGTGCAGTCCAAGTTGCCCGTCGGCCGGGCCTACACGACGGCGGAACTGAGCATCAACATCGTCCGTCCCAGTACACAAAAAACGGGACCTCTTCGCGCGATTGCCGACGTCATTCATGTGGGCAAGCAGATGGCCACGGCAGAGGCCAGGATTGTGGATGAGGCAGGTCGCTTGTACGCGCATGCCACCACCACCTGCTTTGTCTTCGACATGCCTGCCGGTGCTGTGAAGTCTGTTGCAACAGGATCATCGGCAAGTTAAGTGTTCTGAACCCTTGAAATGGTGGTGGATCAGCAAAGAAGGGCGAATTGCTTTTCAATGCTTCATGACAGCGCGTCAGGAATTTGGCACAGCGTTCGTGCAGATGTCAGCACACATCACTTGAGCTGCTGCTGAGGCTCATCCCAGTGCAACAGCCCCTTGTGCGATCAACTTCTGCGCCACATGCTTGCCCAAGTCGGTGGCTTGTGACAGCGCATCGGGCGCTGAGGTGTCTAGGGCGCACTGTGCTTGCGCATGGATCAGGGGCGTGTTTTTCAGCTGCGGGTCACCCCACGTTGCTTGGATGGACAGTTGGCCCGATGCCAGTGTGGCGTGCGCTGCCAAGGGCATGGAGCAACTGCCGCCCATGGTTCGGCTGACGCCTCGTTCGGCATACACCTGCACAGCGGTGGGCAGGTGGTTCAAGCTGGACAAAATGCGACAGAGGTCCTGGCGGTCAGCGCATATTTCGATGCCGATGGCGCCTTGGCCAGCAGCGGGGGTCATGGTGTCCAAAGCAAAAGCATGCCGAATGCGGTCCTTCAAACCCAGTCTTTTGAGGCCCGCACTGGCCAGCACGATGCCGGCGTACTGTCCTTCATCGAGCTTGCGCAAGCGCGTGTCCAGGTTGCCGCGCAAGGGTTCGATTTTCAAGTCTGGCCGCAGCGCTTGCAGCAGCACCGTTCGCCGCAAGCTGGAGGTGCCCACCACGGCACCTTGGGGCAAATGCGCCAGACTCTCAAAATGGGGCGATACCCAAGCATCCCGTGGGTCTTCTCTTTCGAGAATGCAGGCCAATTGATAGCCCTCGGGCAAATCCATGGGCACATCTTTGAGCGAATGCACCGCGATGTGCGCAGTGCCATCGGCCAAGGCCACTTCCAGTTCCTTGATGAACAAACCTTTACCGCCCACTTTGCTCAAGGGTTGGTCCAGGATCTGATCGCCTTGCGTCGTCATGCCCAGCAAAGAGACGGTGTGCCCCTGCATCTCCAGCAAGTGCTTGACATGGTTGGCCTGCCACAGGGCCAGTCGACTCTCGCGGGTGGCAATGATCAGATGGGACGTCATGGGGTTTCAGGCGTGGGCGTTGGATGCCAACAAATGCTGGGCGGCATCGATCGCGAAATAGGTCAGGATGCCATCGGCGCCTGCGCGTTTGAAGGCCAGCAGACTTTCCATCATCACCGCGTCGTGGTCGAGCCAACCGTTTTGGGCCGCGGCTTTGAGCATGGCGTATTCGCCCGAGACTTGGTAGGCGAAGGTCGGCACCTTGAACTCGTCTTTCACGCGGCGAACAATGTCCAGATAAGGCATGCCTGGCTTGACCATCACCATGTCGGCGCCTTCGGCAATGTCCAAGGCCACTTCGCGCAAAGCTTCATCCGAATTGCCGGGGTCCATTTGGTAGGTTTTTTTATCGCTCTTGCCCAGATTGGCGGCTGAGCCCACGGCATCGCGGAAGGGGCCGTAAAACGCGCTGGCGTATTTGGCGCTGTAAGCCATGATGCGGGTGTGGATGTGCCCTTGCGCTTCCAGAGCTTGGCGAATGGCCCCAATGCGGCCGTCCATCATGTCGCTGGGGGCAATGATGTCGACGCCTGCTGCTGCATGCGTGATCGCTTGTCGCTGGAGGATTTCCACCGTCTTGTCGTTGAGGATGTAACCGTGTTCGTCCAGCAGGCCATCTTGGCCATGGCTGGTGTACGGGTCCAGCGCCACATCGGTCATGATGCCCAGCGCGGGGAAGTGTTGTTTGAGGGTGGCCACAACCTGGGGGATCAGTCCTTGGGGGTTGGTGGCTTCGATGCCGTCGGGCGTCTTGAGGTGGCCGCTGATCACGGGAAACAGCGCCATGACGGGAATGCCCAAGTTCACACACGTTTGCGCAACAGGCAACAGCAAATCCAGACTGAGGCGCTCGACGCCCGGCATGGAAGTCACCGGCTCTCTTCGGTGGGTGCCTTCCAGCACAAAAACGGGATAGATCAAATCGTTGACGCTCAAGGCGTGCTCGCGAACCAAGCGTCGGCTGAATGCATCGCGGCGCAGACGTCGTGGTCGACTCAGTGGAAAGGGTGTGGTCATGGGGCGTGGTGTTGAAGGGCTCGGGCAGGCTCAGAGCCAATCGCGCCGAACGATGAAGTCCTGCATCAATTGGTGCTCCGGCGTGCCGGGTTCGGTGGGGGCTTGGTAGGACCAGCTGGCCAAAGGCGGCATGGACAACAAGATGGATTCCGTGCGCCCGCCTGACTGCAAACCAAAATGGGTGCCTCGGTCCCAGACCAAGTTGAATTCGACATAGCGACCGCGCCGGTACAACTGATGGGCTCTTTCGCGCTCGCCGTATGGGGTGTTCATTCTTTTTTCAACGATCGGGACATAAGCGCCCAAAAAAGCATCGCCCACGCTTTGCAACACGGCAAAACTTTTCTCGCTGCCCAACTCGGAGAAGTCGTCAAAGAAGATGCCACCTATGCCGCGTTGCTCGTCGCGGTGCTTCAGGTAAAAATAGTCATCGCACCAGGTTTTGAACCGCGGGTACAGCTGCTCACCATGCGGCGTCAGCGCGTCGCGGCAGCTTTGGTGGAAATGAACGGCATCCTCTTCAAAGCCGTAATAGGGGGTCAAGTCCATGCCACCACCAAACCATGCCACGGTCTCGCCGTCGGCGGTTCGGGCCGACAACATGCGCACATTCAGGTGCACGGTCGGGGCATAAGGGTTGCGCGGATGAAACACCAGCGAGACGCCCATGGCTTCAAAAGGCGCGCCCGACAGCTCAGGCCTGTCGTGGGTCGCCGATGGTGGCAAGCGGGGGCCTGTGACGTGCGAAAACCCGCAGCCGGCACGTTCAAACACCAGGCCGTTTTCGAGGATCTGGGTGATGCCCTGGCCTTGCAAGACGTCGGTGGCGGGCTTTTCCCAGGGGTCGGTGTGAAAGCGCTGGCCGTCCAGTTCTTCAATCGCTTGTGTGATGCGGTGTTGCAATCCCAAAAGGTAGTGCTTGACGTCACCTGTATCCATGAATCACCTTGTGGTTGGGGTGCGCTGAATTTGCTTCAGACGCTTTGCAAACTGCGGTGGATTTTTTGCACCATCCGCCAGCAAACGAACAGCACGATGGGGGTGCTGAAACCCGCCAACATTTCAGGCGACACATTCACCCCAGAAGCCTGCAAGGCTTTGCCCAGATACAGGGTCAAGCTGACCACGTAGTAGGAAATCGCCGCGATCGACAGGCCTTCCACGGTGGTTTGCAGTCGCAGCTGTGTGGCTTGGCCCTTGGTGAGCTTTTCCAGCAGTTCCTGGTTGTGGTTTTCACTGGCGATGTCGACGCGGGTGCGCAAGAGATCGCTGGCCCGTGCGATGCGCTCGGCCAGTGCAGACAGGCGCAAGGAGGTGGCATTCACGGTGGCCATGGCAGGCGCCAACCGCCGTTGCATGAACTCGCCCACCGTCTGGATGCCCGACAAAGGTTGCTCACGCATTTCTGCGATGCGCTGCTGCACGATCGCATCGTAGGCCCGCGCCGCAGAAAAGCGGAAACTGTTTTCTGCTGTGGTGCTTTCGACTTCTGCGGCCAAGGCCGTCAAATCGTCGAGCAGCAATTCGTCCTTGTCCATTTTCTTTTCAAGGCGATCGTTGATTTCAACCAGCCTCAATTCGCTTTGTGTCAGCTGGCTTGCCAAAGTTTTGGCCAAGGGCAGGCTGAGCAAAGACATGATCCGATAGGTTTCCAGCTCCAGCAGTCTTTGTGCAATGCGCCCTGATCGGTTCTCCGAGGTGTCGGGCGCAGCGAGCACCAAGATGCGCTCAAACCCATCGGCCCCAATGCGCAGATGCGTCATCAAATGCGAATGCGACTGGCTGCCTGTTGCGCGGCCCATCTTGGAGCCAATCACGGTGCCTTCGCCCAGCCATTGCCGCGCTTTGGCAAAGGCATCGGGGTCCTCCATGCCTTCGTTGAGCATGGTCAGGTGGATGGCGGTGATGGTTTGGCCCGGGATGTTGCGCAGCCAATCGGTGCCGGTGGCCACGCAAGGCGTGAGCTCAGGCAAGCTGCTGCCCCATTGGGCATGCGGGGGCAGCGCCTGGAAGATGGAGTAGCGGGTGAACTCCGTGTGCCGCTCCCAAATCACTTTGTAGTCGGGGCACTGGATTTGCAAAAAATTGCCTTGGGTCTCTTCGGGGTGCAGATCCTCCAGCATGGGCAGTTGTCGCAGGTGCGCCAACTCCACGGACTTGTCCACGTCTTTGTTCAAGACCGCGACGTACACGATCAGCGCGGGCAGCTTGAAAGTGGCCGACGGGCGTGTGTGGATCTCGTCGTGCAACACCATGCGTTGCGCGTCGTCATCGGGCAAATACCTGGAAATGGTCTGTGGCATGCAGGTTCCCCAAGGTGACCCCCGTGATTGGGTGTCAACTTGGGTTGACAATACCACATGTGTTGTTGTCAGTGCAACGGGGTTGCCCCGCAGCGGTCATGGGCTGGGCCCTGCGGTCTGGCGCACGCCGCCAGACCCCTGCAACCTCAGGCCATGGAAGGGGTCTTGGCCACCGCGCCTTGTTGCAGACGCTGGGCAGCATCGCTGAAATTGTGCTGGACTTGCGCCAGATCGTCGGCGTCCACAGTGGCGGGGTTCACGACCGGCGCACAGGAGACCGATGCGCCCAATTTTTCGTAAAACATCGCCGCCATGTGTGCGCAAGTGCCGTAGACACTGAAACGCTTGCCGGCGGCAGTGACGCGCAAGGTGTAGCCGTATTTGCCCTTTTGGCACTCGCCCTCGCTCAGTTGGCTCCACGAGAAGGCCTGCACCTCTGGGCTGTTGTCTTGCTCGGAGATCAGCAGGCGATCGGATGTCAGCACCCAAAGGCCTCGGCCGGCCATGGCCACACGCCCCAAAACATAGGCTTGCACCTGTTCTTGGGGTTGAACATGCTGCGCCATTTGTGCGACATCGGTGGCGTTGAGCAGTCGGGCGCCGTAGGGGTTGTTGCCCTCGATCAACAGTTCAGACAGTTCGTTGCCGTTTTTCAGAAAGTCCAGCCAGGCCATGAGAATCTCCTCGTAATCCATCATCGTCGTTGATGTCACCGGGCCAAGAGCGGCCAGATGCTGAATGGACTTAGACATCCAAGGGGTATTGCGGCCGCAGATCCTGGGGCCTTTGTCAGACCTGTCAATCGGGCTGTGTCTGCCGGTGTTGTCATCTGGTGGATACTTGTAAGATGTTGACAGTTGAACCTGTCATTATTTTGGATCGCTCCTCACGCATTGCCCATGGCCGCCACTCCCAAATCCCTCACGGGCCTCGTCCCCTTTTTGAAGCCTTACCGACTGGCCTTGCTGCTTGCGGCCTTGTTCTTGTTGCTGGCGGCGGGGACCACGCTGGCGTTTCCCTGGGTGTTGCGGCAGTTGATTGACCAAGGCTTGTCGACTGGCGCCTCGGCCGATCAGTTGGCCGGCAATTTTTTGCAGCTCTTTGGCGTGGCCGCCGCTTTGGCGGTGTTTTCTGCTGGCCGTTATTTCGCGGTGAGCTGGCTGGGTGAGCGTATCACCGGTGACTTGCGCAATGCGGTGTATGGCCATGTGCTCAAGCAAAGCCCCGCTTTTTTCGAGACCACCCAATCGGGCGAAGTGCTCTCGCGCCTGACCAACGACACGACATTGGTGCAGACCGTGGTGGGCTCCTCGTTTTCCATGGGCTTGCGCAACCTGGTCATGGGCGCGGGGGCTTTGTTGATGTTGGTCTGGACCAACCCCATCCTCATGCTGCAGGTGGTGGCGGTGTTGGTGGCCGTGATATTTCCCAGCGTGTATTTGGGTCGCCGTGTGCGGCGCCTGTCCCGGGCCAGCCAGGACCGGGTGGCCGATTCGAGTGCCATCGCCTCCGAAGTGCTCAATGCCATCTCGGTGGTGCAAAGCTACACCGCCGAAGGCCGTGAGACGCGCCGCTTTGTGGACTCCACGGCCCGTGCTTTGGGCACCGCGCTGGGCCGCATCCGTGCGCGTGCTGTGCTGGTGGGCTTCATCATCATGGCCTCCAGTGCGGTGCTGCTTTGGGGCTTGTACATGGGCACCTTGGCCGTGCGTGCAGGCACCAGCTCGGCGGGCCAGTTGGGCGAGACTGTGTTTTACGTGATCTTGTTGGCCAGCGCCTTTGCCGTGCTGGGCGAGGTCTATGGCGACATGCTGCGTGCCGCCGGTGCCACCGAGCGCCTGATGGAGTTGCTCAACACCGAGTCGAATCTGAAGATCGCCGACCAGCCGCAGCAAGCCCCATGGCCGCAAGGCGGCTCGTCTTTGCTGCTGGAGTCGGTTCGTTTCCATTACCCCTCGCGCCCTGAGACGTGGGCGCTGGACCAGCTCAGCGGCCAGATCCAGCCAGGGCAGACGGTGGCCGTGGTGGGCCCCAGCGGTGCGGGCAAAACCACTTTGTTCGATTTGCTGATGCGCTTTCACGACCCGCAATCGGGCCGCATTGTGCTCGATGGGGTGCCGATCCAAGACATGGACTTGCACGCCTTGCGCGAGCGCATGGCCATCGTGCCGCAGGAGCCCGTGATTTTTTCGGGCACGGTGCTGGAGAACATCCGCTACGGTCGCCCCGATGCGCGCTTGGACGAGGTCCATGCCGCAGCCGAAGCGGCCTACGCGCAAGAGTTCATCCGCGAATTGCCCGAAGGCTTTGACACCTATTTGGGCGACCGGGGCGTGCGCTTGGCGGGCGGCCAACGTCAGCGCATCGCCATTGCGCGGGCCATTTTGAAAAACCCGCCGCTCTTGCTCTTGGACGAGGCCACCAGTGCCCTCGATGCGCAAAGCGAAAAGATGGTGCAGGCCGCTTTGGACAAAGCCATGGTGGGGCGCACCACGCTGGTGATTGCACACCGGTTGGCCACGGTGCAACGCGCCGATGTGATCTGGGTGCTCGAGCGCGGACGCTTGATGGAGCAGGGCACCCATGCTCAGTTGCAAGCCAAGGGCGGCTTGTACGCCAGCTTGGCGGCGCTGCAGTTCAACGCTTCAAACTGAAGTCGATGTGGCCTGAGCGCTGACCTCGGCCTGCGGGTCTGCTGCTGGGCTCGCAGCCGATGCGGCCGCTGCCGCTTCTTGGGCTTCTTCTCGGGCTTTTTCTTGCGCCCGTTGCCGGCGCGTTTGTTCTTGCGCCTTGCGCACATCGTGCATTTGCCAAAAGGCAAACACGAAGACCAAACCGAAAATGCCCAATTCCAACCCAATGCCCATGGTGCTTCTCCTGAGGTGCTCAGACCCGTGCTGTCCTGTTGTGCGCTGCAGGTTCGGATGGCCATGGCCACCACTGGTCGCGCTGGAACCCACTTGGTGTCAACATGAATTGACACTGCATGAAATAAGTATATATTGACACTCATGTCTGTCATGCCGAGTTGACAGGCCTTCCTTTCGGAGGTCCCATGAGTTTGATCACACGCGCCGAGCAAGCCTTGAGCACCCATTTTGAGCAAGCGGCCGGTGTGGGCGGTCCGCCCCGCTTGTTGGCGGCCATGCGGCATGCGGTTTTTTCGGGGGGCGCACGCATCCGCCCCCAACTGTGCATGGCTGTGGCCATCGCCTGTGGCGATGAGGCCCCACAGCTGACCAATGCGGCGGCGGTGTCCCTAGAGCTGATGCACTGCGCCTCCTTGGTGCACGATGACATGCCGGCCTTTGACAACGCCGACACGCGCCGTGGTCGGCCCACGGTGCACAAGGCCTTCAGTGAGCCGCTGGCGCTGTTGACCGGAGACGCCCTGATCGTGATGGCCTACCGCGTCATGCTGCAAGGGGCAGGGCCGCACCCTGAGCGTTTGGCGGCCCTCATGGACAACCTGACGCTTGGCGTGGGCTTGCCCCACGGCATCGTGGCCGGACAAGCCTGGGAATGTGAAACCAGTGCGGACCTCGGCCAATACCAGCGGGCCAAGACCGGCGCTTTGTTCGTCTCGGCCACTTGCGCGGGCGCACTCAGCTGTGGCCAAAGGCCCGAGCCCTGGGCGCCTTTGGGTGCCTATTTGGGCGAGGCCTACCAAGTGGCCGATGACATCCGCGATGTGATCGCCGATGCCGCCAGCCTGGGCAAACCGGTCGGGCAAGACGCTTTGCACGCCCGGCCCAGCTCGGCGCAGGCGCTGGGGCTCGATGGGGCGATCGCCCATTTTGACCACCTGATTGACCAAGCCGCCTCGTCGATTCCCGCCTGTTCTTGCCGCGACATGTTGCGCCAGTTGGTCCAGCTGGAAGCCGAACGCCTGGTGCCCAAAGCCTTGTGTGAAGGCTATTTCAAGACCCACGCACCCGCGCATGCCGGCGGTGTCGGCTTGACGCACTGAAGTCACGCTCAAACGCCCTTGCCGCGAAGGAAATCCCATGTCACAGCCCCTCGATCTTGCCGCCATCGGGACGCCCCCCACCTTCAAGGATGCCTTGCAGGCGCGTCTAGAGCGCTGGTACGCCCATCCGGGTCTGTACCGCTGGTCATTGAGCAACCCGCTGACGCGCTGGCTCACGCGCCGCCGCACACGGCGCTTGTTCGACCTGATGGCCGGGTTTGTGCACAGCCAAGTTTTGCTCGCTTGTGTGCGGCTGGATTTGTTTCGCACCTTGCAGCAAGCCCCGGCCGACTTGGACAGCTTGGCCCAACGCACGGGATTGGCGCCATCGGTCTTGCAACGCTTGATCTTGTCGGCCGTCGCTTTGGGTTTGCTCGAGCGGCGCAGCCAGGGCCGCTTTGGCCTGGGGCCGCTGGGCGTGCCTTTGGCCCAGCACGACGGCATCGGTCAAATGATCGAGCACAACCATTTGCTCTACCAGGACATGCAGGACCCTTTGCAGTTTCTGGGCAACGCGTGGCGCGGCGGCATGGCCGATTACTGGCCTTATGCGCACGCCAAGCCTGTGCCTGCCGCGGCAGGGCCTGACATGGACAAATTTACCCGCTACTCCGAGTTGATGGCGGCCTCTCAAGGCTTTGTGGTGCAGGAGATCCTGTCCTCGTATTTTTTTGATGAACACCGCTGCGTGCTCGATGTGGGCGCGGGCCGTGGCCGCTTTGTCAGTGAACTGGCCGCCCATGCACCGCACCTGAAGTTCAAGATGTTCGACTTGCCGCCGGTCTTGGCTTTGGCCAGCGAAAACCTGCAGGCCAAGGGCTTGCAGGACCGGGTCAGCTTGCACCCCGGCAGTTTCTTGCAAGACCCCTTACCCGAGGGCGCCGACCTGATCACTTTGGTGCGTGTGGCGCATGACCACCCCGATGCGGTGGTGCTTCAAGTGTTGCAAAAAGCCCACGACGCCTTGCCGGTCGGCGGCACCCTGTTGCTGGCGGAGCCCATGGCGCAGTCCGACCAAGAGGCGGGTCCTGCCGATGCTTCGGTGGATGCTTATTTCCATTTCTACCTGTTGGCCATGGGCGACGGCCGCCTGCGCAGCCCCCAAGAGCTGAGCGATTTGATGAAAGCGGCAGGGTTCACGCACATCGAGCGGGTGGCCAACGCCATGCCCATCCACACCCAGATCCTTTTGGGACGCAAATCTAAGTGTTTACCCTCGTATTTTGGGAATAGTGTCAATTAACTTTGACATATCTCAACGTAAGACGAAAAATACAGTCATGAAATCCCAAGCCGTCGTCTTCAACAGCCCCAAGCAACTGAGTTTGCAGGCCTTGGACTTGCCCGACTTGCAAGAAGGTCAGCTGGAAGTCGCTGTGGAGTACAGCGGCATCAGCACAGGGACCGAGCGCATGTTGTGGGACGGCAGCATGCCCCCGTTTCCAGGCATGGGTTATCCCTTGGTGCCGGGTTACGAGACGGTGGGCCGTGTGGTGCGGGCCGCTTCGGATGCCGGTCTGCAAGCAGGCCAGCGGGTGTTTGTGCCGGGGGCCAATTGCTTCACCGGCGTCAAAAGCCTGTTTGGCGGTGCCGCCTCGCGCTTGGTGGTCTCCGACCAAAAAGTGGTGCCTGTGGGCGAGCATCTGGGGGCTCAAGCCGTGTTGCTGGCGCTGGCCGCAACGGCTTACCACGCCGTCTCTGGCGGGGGGCAGCAAGAACCTTTTGCACCACCCGAACTCATCATTGGCCATGGCGTCATGGGCCGACTGCTCGCACGCCTGACGGTGGCCGCAGGCATGCCCGCCCCCACCGTGTGGGAAACCCAGACCGAACGCGCTGCCGGCGCTGAGGGCTACACCGTGGTGCAGCCCCAAGACGACCCACGCCGCGACTACCGCACGATTTACGACGTGAGTGGCGATGGCCGCTTGCTCGACACCTTGATCCAACGCCTGCGCCCTGGTGGCGAGTTGGTGTTGGCCGGTTTCTACAAACAAGACCTGTCTTTCGCTTATGCCCCGGCCTTCATGCGTGAAGCACGCATGCGTGTGGCCGCCGAGTGGAAGCGTCCCGATCTGTTGGCGGTCAACGAGCTGGTGAACACCGGCCGTTTGTCGCTCGACGGCTTGATCACCCACACCCAGCCATCGACACATGCTGGTTCTGCTTACGAGACCGCCTTCGGAGATGCGAGCTGTCTCAAGATGATCCTTGATTGGAGTGCATGCGCATGAACACCGATACGACGACTCAGCCCATCAAATTTGTCGAAGTCCTGCGCCGTGAGGCCGATGTGGAACCCGATGCGGTCAGCACCAGCGAAGTGACCAAAGAAACCCAAATCATTGCCATCTACGGCAAGGGCGGCATTGGCAAAAGCTTCACCTTGGCCAACCTGTCTTACATGATGGCCCAGCAGGGCAAAAAAGTGCTGCTGATCGGCTGCGACCCCAAGAGCGACACCACCAGTTTGCTGTTTGGTGGCAAGGCCTGCCCCACCATCATCGAAACATCATCCCGCCTCAAGCTCTCGGGCCAGGCCGTGAGCATTGGCGATGTGTGCTTCAAGCGCGATGGTGTGTTCGCCATGGAGCTCGGCGGCCCCGAGGTCGGTCGCGGCTGCGGCGGTCGCGGCATCATCCACGGCTTTGAAACGCTGGAAAAACTGGGCTTTCACGACTGGGGCTTTGACTACGTGTTGCTCGACTTTTTGGGCGACGTGGTTTGCGGCGGCTTTGGCCTGCCGATTGCCCGCGACATGTGCCAAAAAGTCATCGTGGTGGCCAGCAACGACTTGCAGTCGCTGTATGTGGCCAACAACGTGTGCAGCGCGGTGGAGTACTTCCGCAAGCTCGGCGGCAACGTCGGCGTGGCGGGCATGGTCATCAACAAGGACGACGGCACCGGCGAAGCCCAGGCCTTTGCCACCAACGCCGGTATTCCTGTGTTGGCTGCCATTCCGGCCAACGAAGACATCCGCCGCAAGAGCGCCAGCTACGAAATCATTGGCCGTCCTGACGGCGAGTGGGGCCCGCTGTTTGCCGAGTTGGCCAAGAACGTGGCCGAGGCACCGCCCCAGCGCCCCAAGCCGCAAACGCAAGACCAGTTGCTCGGTCTGTTCAGTGCCGATGTGGTCGGCCGCAATGTGGTGCTGGAGCCCGCCACCGTGTTCGACATGGTGGGCAAGAACGAAACCATCAAGCCCTCCCTGGAAGTCGTCTACGACGCGGCCTGAGCGCCGCATCTGACACCCCAACAGGACAAGCCCATGACACGCACCATCCCGATCCATCCCAGCCCCCCAGCGGCCAACCCGGCTGGCCTGCAAGGCGACGGCATGGGTTGCCACGCGGGCACCGAAGCCATGGTGGCTGCCGCCAAAGAGGCTGGCAAATCCGAAGTGTTGGACCAGTATGCGCGTGACTACCCGCGCCAACCCGATGCGGGCCCGCACGACCAGCCGCAAAGCATGTGCCCAGCCTTTGGTTCGCTGCGTGTGGGTTTGCGCATGAAGCGCACGGCCACCGTGTTGTCGGGCTCGGCTTGCTGTGTGTATGGCCTCACGTTCACCTCGCATTTTTACGGCGCACGCCGCAGCGTGGGTTATGTGCCCTTCAACTCCGAGTCGCTGGTGACCGGCAAGCTGTTTGAAGACATCCGCGAAGCGGTGCATGCCGAGGCCGATCCTGAAAAGGTCGACACCGTCATCATCATCAACCTGTGTGTGCCCACGGCCAGCGGCGTGCCTCTGCAGCTGCTGCCCAAAGAGATCAACGGTGTGCGCATCATCGGCATCGACGTGCCCGGTTTTGGTGTGCCCACGCATGCCGAGGCCAAAGACGTCTTGGCCGGCGCGATGCTGAAATACGCCCGCGAAGAGGTCATGAGTGGCCCTGTGGCCGCGCCCCGTGCGGGTCGCGGCGACTTGCCCACTGTGGCCTTGCTCGGCGAGATGTTCCCGGCCGATCCGGTCATCATTGGCCAGATGCTCGCGCCCATGGGCTTGGCTGCGGGCCCGGTGGTGCCCACCCGCGAATGGCGCGAGCTGTATGCGGCGCTTGACTGCTCGGTGGCCGCT
>NKIO01000066.1:0-2901 GCA_002255935.1 Comamonadaceae bacterium PBBC2 | reverse complement strand
CGAGTGGTAGGCGGCGCTTGACGGCTCGGTGGCCGCTGCGAGTCACCCTTTCTACACCGCCAGCGTGCGCGAGGTCAAAGCCGCAGGCCGCCCTGTGGTGGGCTCGGCCCCGGTGGGCCTGGAAGGCACACAAGACTGGTTGCAAAACATTGGCCAGGCCGCAGGCATCGCCCAGGGGCAGATCGATCTGGCCCGCAACCAGGCCCTCACGCAAATGCGTGGCCTGTTGATGCAAAAACCGATTTCGGGCCGCATCACCTTGAGCGGCTATGAAGGCTCCGAGCTGTTGGTGGGCCGATTGCTCATCGAGTGCGGTGCCGATGTGCGTTACGTGGGCTCGGCATGCCCGGCCACCGAATGGAACGCGCACGACATCGAGTGGCTCAAGGCCAAAGGCGTGCAGGTGCAAATGCGGGCCTCGCTGGAGCAAGACCTGAACGCCATGTACGAGTACCGGCCGCAGCTGGCGATTGGCACCACCCCGGTGGTGCAGATTGCCAAGCAAAACAGCGTGCCCTCTTTGTACTTCACCAACTTGATTTCAGCGCGCCCACTCATGGGGGTGGCCGGTGCAGGATCGTTGGTGCAGGTGGTGCAAGCGGCCATGGGCAACCAAAGCCGCTTCAACGCCATGAAAGATTTTTTTGGCGATGTGGGTGCAGGTCACGCCGCCGGTGTATGGGAGTCTGTGCCCAAAGACCGGCCCGAGTTCAAGGCCGAAACCCGCCGCCAGATTGAAAAGCTCTTGAAAAAGCGCAAGGCCGAGGAGATGGGCTCATGAACGAGATCACGCCTCCACCGAGCACGGTGGCCAAGCCCAAATCGCCCATGATCTTGGACCACGACCGCGCAGGCGGTTACTGGGGCGCGGTGTATGTGTTCACCGCCATCAAGGGTCTGCAAGTGGTGATCGATGGCCCGGTGGGCTGCGAAAACCTGCCGGTGACCTCGGTGCTGCATTACACCGATGCGCTTCCTCCGCACGAGTTGCCGATTGTGGTGACCGGTTTGGCCGAAGAACAACTGGGCCGCGAAGGCACCGAAGGCGCCATGAAACGCGCCCACGCCACGCTCGACCCTGAACTGCCCGCCGTGGTGGTGACCGGCTCGATCGCCGAGATGATTGGCGGCGGCGTCACGCCCGAGGGCACCAACATTGCCCGCTTCTTGCCCCGCACCATCGACGAAGACCAGTGGCAGTGCGCCAACCGCGCCATGTACTGGCTTTGGAGCGAATACGGCCTGCGCAAAGTGCCGGCACGCAAGCCTTTTGCCGAGCGCCCCGCTGGTGAAAAGCCCCGCGTCAACATCATCGGGCCGTGCTACGGCACCTTCAACAGTGCCAGCGACTTGGCCGAGATCCGCCGCCTGGTGCAGGGCATCGGCGCCGAGGTCAACATGGTCTTCCCGCTGGGCAGCCACCTGGCCGATGTCTCGCGCTTGGTGGAAGCCGATGTGAACATCTGCATGTACCGCGAGTTTGGCCGCATGCTGTGCGAGGCGCTGGAGCGCCCCTACCTGCAAGCGCCCATTGGTCTGCACAGCACCACCAACTTCTTGCGCAAGCTGGGTGAATTGCTCAACCTCGATCCCGAGCCCTTCATTGAGCGCGAAAAGCACACCACCTTGAAGCCGCTGTGGGACCTGTGGCGCTCGGTGACGCAAGACTTTTTTGCCACCGCCAGCTTTGCGGTGGTTGCTGGCGAGACCTACTCACGGGGTCTGAAGCATTTCCTCGAAACCGAGATGGGCTTGCCGTGCCGCTTCAGTGTCTCGCGCACCGCAGGCACCAAGACCGACAACGCCAGCGTGCGCGAACTGGTCAAGACCCAAACGCCTTTGATCATGTTTGGCAGCTACAACGAGCGCATGTACCTGAGCGAAATCTCAGGGGGCAGCCCGATGCGGGCCGCCTTCATACCGGCCTCGTTCCCCGGCGCCATCATCCGCCGCCACACCGGCACCCCCTTTATGGGCTACAGCGGTGCCAGCTACGTGGTGCAAGAAGTGTGCAACGCGCTCTTCGATGCCTTGTTTCACATCCTGCCTTTGGGCACCGACATGGACAAGGCCCCAGCGACGCATGCACGCGGCGTGGTGACCCCCAACGCCAGCTGGCAAGACCAGGCGCAGCAACGTTTGCGCGATGTGGTGCAAAGCCAGCCGGTGCTGGTGCAGATTTCCGCGGCCAAGCGTTTGCGCGACCAAGCCGAGCAGCTGTCGCACGCGCAAGGCCAAAACGAAGTGACCGAAGCCCATGTGAACGCGGCCAGCCGCGAACTGGGCCTGGGGGTGGCGGCATGACCGCGCACCGCCCACAACACACCACAGCAGAAGCCGCGTGCGGCACTGCTCATCCGATGTCGTGGCCTTTGGCTGCGGATGCCCATCTGCGCGGGCTGTGCGCAACCCGGGTCGCAAGGCCTCGTTAACAGGAGCAAAACATGTCCACCAAGACATCTATATCCGGACTGACCGATGAGGAAGCCCAGGAGTTCCACCACTACTGGATGCAGGGCACCGTGGGCTTCACAGCAGTTGCTGTGCTGGCACACATCCTGGTCTGGGCGTGGCGACCCTGGTTCTGATTCAGAGTCATTTTTTATCCATTGATTGACGGAGTCACTGTCATGCACAACACAACCCACCTCAACGAGGACCATTCGCCTGCGAATGAATCCCCGGCGTATTGGTCCATTTTTCTCATCGGTTTCGGATGTCTTTTTGTGCTCGTCGTTCTGGCCAAACTGGTCGGCGCGCACTGGAGAGATCTGCTGCCCGGCGCGGAGGATGCCAAGAGCATGAGCCAAGGCGTGAAAGCTGCGGTGTACACCTTCATGTCCCACATCATTTAGGAGATTCACCATGTGGAGAATTTGGCGACTTTACGACCCTTTGCGT
>NKIO01000065.1 GCA_002255935.1 Comamonadaceae bacterium PBBC2 | reverse complement strand
AGATCATCACGCCCGCGGCCGACTGGATCAGGTGGGCGCAGGTGCGAGAGCCCACCACCAAAAAGAAGGCGTCTTGGATCTTGCGGTGCAGCCAGATGATGCCGGTCAGGCCACAAAACACCTCGCGCTGGCCGCGTTCGACCAAGGGCACGACGTCGGTGCAGCCCGAGGTTTCGGCGCGGATCGGGATGACAGTGCTCATGTGCTGGCCTGTGCGCCCGTGTCGGGCAGTGTGTGGGTGGGTTTTTGCAGCCGCGCCATGCGCAGCTTGCGGATGTACTGCGCCGCGTTGATCGCGTAGCTGCCGTAAGCGGCCAGAGCCAGCAGCAGTTGGTCGGTGGCGCTCCAAGCGCCTTGCCACCAGACCCAGACATAGGCGGTGTGCAAGGCCATGACCCCCATGCTGACCACGTCTTCCCAATAGAAGGCGGGGGCGAACAGGTATTGGCCAAACACCACCTTTTCCCAGATGGCGCCCGTGACCATGATGGTGTAGAGCACCACGGTTTTCAGCACCACCGAGGCCAGGGCCCAGTCGGTGTGCTCGCCGGTTTGTAGGCTGTGCACCACCAAATACAAACTGACTCCGAAAATCAGAAACTGCACCGGGGCCAGCACGCCTTGCACCAGCGTCCAAGCGGTCGCGTCACGCCGGGCGCGTTGCGCTGGTGTGTACAAAACCTGAGGACTGGAAGCGGGCATGAAGGACCTTGTCAGTGGGGTGGGCTTGGAATGAATGTAAGTCTGTAAATACAGGGTGTCAACATAAATTGACATTAAATTGTGTGACTAGGGTTTACACTGAATACAAGTGCGCGGAATCCACCCACACTCAAGTCTGTGTTGGGCTGGGTTTTTTTGAAGGCCGGCCCCATGCGTTTCTTGCGACGATCACTCCGATGCCCCGGAGCCTGCCGCTGGTGTGTTCCTTTGATGATCGGTGCTTGTCATGGCGCAATCCAATCTTGAAAATTCACAGTCCCCGCCCCAGGGCGCGGCGGCCAGTGCGCTCATGCCTGAAGCCTTGCGCCAGGGCAGCCCAGTGGGGCCGCGGCTGGTGGGGGGCACCACATTTGCGGGCAAGTCGGCCATTGACCTGTCGCAAATCCAGATCCTTGCGCAAGCTTGCCTGCAGGGCCTGGACGCAGCGCGGCAAGTGGTGTTTGGCTGGCAGCGCCAAGGCCAGTCCTTGGAGGACATCTATTTGCAAGGCATCACCCCCTGCGCCAGATTGCTGGGCGAGTGGTGGTGCGCCGACCGGCTGGACTTCGCCTTGACCACCATCGCCTCCACCCACCTGCAGCAGCTCTTGTACGACTTCAGTGCCGAATTTCTGCAGGAAGTGCCCCAAGAGCGCCAGGACTGGAGCCTGCTCTTGATGACAGAGCCGGGTGCTCAGCACAGCATGGGTTTGTTCATGCTCAGTGAGTTTTTCAAGCGTGCCGGCTGGACAGTGACGGTGGGCGTGCCGCAAGACGTCGCGGAGTTCAAGCGCCTGTTCCAGTCGGACTGGTTTGACGCGGTGGGCATTTCAGTCAGCACCGATCGCTGCCTCGATGTCTTGGCGCACCTGCTGCCGCAACTCAAGGCCGGCGCTGACAACCTGAATCTGCGTCTCTTTTTGGGGGGACCGATGGCCATGAACGAGCCGTCCCGCCTCAAAGGCATTGACGCGCAACTGCTGGCCGAAGATGCGCCAATGGTTGTGAAGCGGGTCACACAGAGCATGCCCTCGGCGCTCACGCAAGCCTTGTGAATCGCTGCGGTTGTGCGTTTTCTCACATTCAAAAAATAGATGAATGGGCTTGAACACCGGCAATTGGCCTATACTTGTATGACAAATTTTAGTGTCAACTTCCTGATGCAAAAATACGTTTGGTTTACAACATGAATCTGCCTGCCTTGGATCCCTCTACCTTTTCCCAGCTGTTGGGCGTGGTGTCTGATGTCACCTTGGTCATGAACCTGCAGGGCGTGATCGAGGATGTGTCAACCGGCCGAGACACCTTGGCCGCTTTAGGCTGCCAAGCCTGGCTGGGACGCCTCTGGGTGGACACCGTCACCAGTGAAAGCCGCGCCAAGATCCAGGACATGTTGCAGTCGCAAGGCACCCCCGACCAGCTGCGCTGGCGGCATGTCAACCACACCTCGCCCATGGGCAACGATGTGGCTTTGCAGTATGTGGTGCTGCCTCTGGGGGGCGGCAAGCTGCTGGCCATGGGCCGCGATCTGGAAAGCCTGGCCGAGCTGCAGCGCCGCCTGGTGGAAACCCAGCAATCCATGGAGCGCGATTATTTGCGCCTGCGCCACATCGAAGCGCGTTATCGCGTGCTGTTTGACACCTCGTCCGAAGCGGTGCTGATGGTCGATGCCAGCACCCAGCGCGTGCTGGAAGCCAATGTGGGCGCGCAGTCCTTGCTCAAAGACGCCGGCAAACGCTTGGTGGGCCGCGATGTGCGCGAATGTTTTGAAGCCGACAGCCAAGGCGAAGTCCAGTCCTTGTTGCGCATGGCGCTGGCCACAGGCCGCATCGAGATGTGCTCAGCCCGCGTGGCCGGCCTGCCATCGGCCTGGACCGTGTCGGCCACGGTGTTCCGTCAAGAAGGCGGTGCACAGTTCTTGGTGCGCCTGGTCACCCGCGAAGCTGCGGTGTCCGCTCGCCAAGAAGCCGGTTCCTCGGCCGCCCTCAGCGAAGCCATGGAAAGGTTCCCGGATGGCTGGCTCTTGACCGACACCTCGGGCGTCATCAAAAGCGTCAACGAAGAAGGCATGGCCTTGCTGGGCCTGACCGCTTCGTCGCAGGTGCTGGGTCAGAACATGGAGCGCTGGCTGCTGCGTGGTGCGGTGGATTGGGGCGTGCTCAACACCAGCTTGCGTCAGCAGTTGCCGGTGCGCAATTTCGCCACCGAAGTGCGCACCCTGTCGGGCATGACCTTGCCGGTCGAAGTGTCGGCCGTTTACCTGGCCCGCCCTGAGCCGATGTACGCCTTTTTTGTGCGCGACATGGACCGCCGCTTGCAAGGCGGCGCCTCCGTGGCACAAAGCCAGGCGAGCCCGTTCGCCGACTTGTCGCAATTGGTGGGGCGTCGCCCGATCAAGGACATCGTGGGCGAGACGGTGGACACCATCGAGCGCCTGTGCATCGAGGCCGCATTGGAGCTGACCCACAACAACCGCGCCTCGGCGGCTGAAATGCTGGGTTTGTCGCGCCAAAGTCTCTACGTCAAGCTGCGCCGCTTTGGCATGGTGGCCGAGGTGGAGAGCGACGGCGCCTGATCGATGTCCGTCAAGTTGACACCATGTGTCAATCCTAGTTGACATTTTAAAAACTCTCTCCACAATGGGGGCATGGACACGCCGCCCCTTGCCTACACACCGCCACGCACACGCCCCGCGCTGGGCACTGTGGCGGAGTTGCTCAAACCGATCACCTGGTTCCCACCGATGTGGGCTTTTGCCTGCGGGGTGGTGGCCTCGGGTCAAGACCTCATGGCGCAATGGGGTTTGCTGGCACTGGGCTTGGTGCTCACAGGACCTCTGGTGTGTGCCAGCAGCCAGGCCGTCAACGACTGGTTTGACCGGCATGTGGACGCCATCAACGAACCCAAGCGCCCGATCCCCTCGGGCCGCATGCCCGGCCGCTGGGGTCTGGGCATCGCGATCGCTTGGACCGGCCTGTCTTTGCTGTGGGCCACCCTCATGGGCACTTGGGGCTTTGTGGCGTGCGGCTTGGCCATTGCGCTGTCGTGGGCGTACAGCGCGCCGCCGGTGCGCCTGAAAAACAACGGATGGTGGGGCAACGCCGCCTGTGCCTTGAGCTACGAAGGCCTGGCCTGGCTCACCGGCACAGCCGTCATGCTGGGCGGTGCCTGGCCTGGGCCGCATTCGCTGGCGCTGGCGCTGCTGTACAGCGTGGGGGCGCACGGCATCATGACCCTCAACGATTTCAAGGCCATTGAGGGCGATCGCCGCATGGGCGTGGCTTCGCTGCCGGTGCAGTTGGGCGCGCATGGCGCGGCCCGCATGGCCTGCGTGTTCATGCTGGTGCCGCAATTGGCGGTGTCTTTGCTCTTGGCCCATTGGCAACTGCCGTGGCACGCGGTGGCGGTTTTGGTTTTGGCCGTGCTGCAAGGGCCCTTGATGGCCAAATTTCTGCGCCAACCCGTCGAGCGGGCCTTGCATGTCAGTGCCTTTGGCGTGCCACTTTTTGTCAGCGGCATGATGGTCAGCGCATGGGGCCTGCGCCAACTTCACCAACAGGGGCTGGTATGAGCACACCATGGTTTGGCTGGTTTCAAATTGTTCGCCTGGGTTTGATCCAGGCCTGCCTGGGCGCGGTGGTGGTGGTCACCACTTCCACACTCAACCGCATCATGGTGGTCGAGCTGGCGCTGCCCGCCTTGCTGCCCGGATTCTTGGTGGCCTGGCATTACGCGGTGCAGATGGTGCGCCCGCGCATGGGCTTTGGTGCCGACAAGGGGCGCCGCTGCACACCTTGGATGATGGGCGGCATGTTGGTGCTGGGCACCGGGGGGGTGATGGCCGCCGCCGCCACGGTCTGGATGGCAACCCAAGCACTGTATGGCGCTTTGCTGGCGATGCTGTCCTTCAGCTTGATTGGTTTGGGTGTGAGCGCTTGCGGCACATCGCTGTTGGCCCTGATGGCCAAGCAGGTGCCCGATGAGCGCCGTGCGCCCGCGGCCACCACGGTGTGGTTGATGATGATCATGGGCTTTGCCATCACCGCAGGGGTGGTTGGCAAACTGATTGACCCCTACAGCCCCCAAGTCTTGCTCCAAGTTTCTGCGGGTCTGAGCGCCATCACCGCGCTCATCACCGCGCTGTGTTTGTGGGGCCTTGAAAAACCGGTGGATGCCGCTTCGATGCCCGTGCAAAGCGCCGCCAGCGAGCGCCAGAAAAAACAAAATTTCAAAGAGGCCTTGCAAGAGGTGTGGACCGACAGCGCCGCACGCACCTTCACCGTGTTTGTGTTCATGTCCATGCTGGCCTACAGCGCGCAAGATTTGATTTTGGAGCCCTTTGCGGGGGCGGTGCATGGCTTCACGCCGGGGCAGACCACGCAGTTGTCGGGCTGGCACCACATGGGGGTGCTGATCGGCATGTTGGCGGTGGCGGGCGCTGGCTCACGCTGGGTGGCCGGGCGCTTGGGTTCGGTGCAGGCCTGGATGGTGGGCGGCTGCTGGGTGTCGGCCTTGGCCACCGTCGGATTGGTCAGCTCGGCCCTGTCTGAGCAGTGGCCGCTGCAAGCCAATGTGGTGTTTTTGGGCGTGGCCAATGGCGCGTTTTCGATCGCGGCGATTGCCACCATGATGCGCTTGGCCGGCGAAGGCGGGCCGGGCCGAGAAGGCACACGCATGGGATTGTGGGGCGCGGCGCAAGCGGCGGCCTTTGGCTTGGGTGGCTTGCTGGGCACTGCCGCCAGCGATCTGGCCCACGCCTTGTGGGGTGAGCAACGCACGGCTTATGCGGCCGTGTTTGGCATGCAAGCGCTCATGTTTGCAGTCTCGGCGGCGGTGGCCACGCGCCTGCGCGGCGGGTCAGTGCAGCGCACAAGCTTGCGTTTTGAAACGGCTGTTTTGCTGAAAGGTGGGTCAGGCTCATGAACCATAGTGATTACGACGTGATCGTGGTGGGCGGTGGCCCATCGGGCGCCACCGCTGCACACGACCTGGTGCGCCAGGGCTGGCGCGTTTTGTTGCTGGACCGTCAGGGCCGCACCAAGCCCTGCGGCGGGGCCATTCCCCCCCGGCTGATCCAAGACTTCGACATTCCGGACGAATTGTTGGTGGCCAAGGTGCGCTGCGCGCGCATGATCTCGCCCGCCGACAACAAAGTCGACATCCCGATCGACAACGGCTTTGTGGGCATGGTGGACCGCGACGAGTTCGACGAATACCTGCGTGCGCGCGCCGCCCAATCGGGCGCGGTGCGCTGCCAGGCCATCTTCGACAAGATCGAGCACGACGACAGTGGCCAGCTGTGGGTGCACTACACCGCCGTCAACGCGAAAGAGCACGCTGCTAGCGAGCACGCCCGGCCCATCAAGGTCAGTGCACGCATGGTGGTGGGAGCCGATGGCGCCCGCTCGGAAGTGGCGCGCCAGGCCATCCCGAATGCGCACAAAACCAAATACGTGTTCGCGTACCACGAGATCATCGAGTCGCCCGTCGGTCAGCCCGGCTACGACGCGGCCCGCTGCGATGTGTATTACCAAGGCGAGGTCTCGCCTGATTTTTACGGCTGGGTGTTCCCGCACGGCAAGACCATGAGTGTGGGCATGGGCAGCGCTGACAAGGGCTACTCGCTGCGCAGCGCCACGGCGCGGCTGCGCGACATCGCGGGCCTGACCCACGCCCCGACCTTGCGCCGCGAAGGGGCGCCGATTCCGCTCAAGCCCTTGCCCCAATGGGACAACGGCCGCGACGTGGTGGTGGTGGGCGATGCGGCCGGTGTGGTCGCGCCTTCCTCGGGCGAGGGCATTTACTACGCCATGGACTGTGCTCGGCGCGTGTCGCAGGCGGTGCACCAAGCATTGAAAACCGGCAATGGCGTCTGCCTCAAGCAAGGCCGCAAGAGCTTCATGAAGCAACACGGCCGCGTGTTCTGGATCTTGGGCGTGATGCAGTACTTCTGGTACCAAAACGACCGACGCCGCGAGAAGTTCGTCAAGATCTGCGAAGACCGCGATGTGCAGCGCCTGACCTTTGAGTCCTACATGAACAAAGAACTTGCACGCAAAGACCCGATGGCCCATGTGCGCATCTTCTTCAAGGACATGGCGCACCTCTTGGGCTTTGCCCGAACCTGAGGTCTTGGGGGCGGCAGGTTCCAAGGCCAGCGGCCTCAAGGACAATACCGCTCATGAACAAACAAGCAGTCACCCGTCTGGCCTGGGCCTTTGTGCTGAGCTATGCCACCGCCGGCATCGGCGGGGCCTTGACCGAGTTGGGGCCTTGGTACTTCTCGCTCCGGCATCCGGCCTGGAAACCGCCGGACGCCGCCTTTGGCGTGATCTGGACCACGCTGTTCACTTTGGGGGCCATCAGCGGCTGGTTGGCCTGGCAGGCGGCTGACACGCCCGCCTTGCGCCGCCGTGTGGCGTCCTTGTTTGCCGTCAATGCGCTGCTCAACATCCTCTGGAGCGCGCTGTACTTCAAGCTGCAACGCCCCGACTGGGCCTTGTTCGAGGTGGTGTTTTTGTGGCTGTCCATCGTGGCCCTGATCGTGGGGCTGTGGCGCTTGTCGCGCTGGGCCAGTGGGCTGCTGCTGGGCTACGCGGTGTGGGTGGGCATTGCCGCTGTGCTGAACTGGCAGACCGTGCAGCTGAACGGGCCTTTTGCCGGACTGGGATGAGCCCCAGGTCTGAAAAGCCGATTTACCCATGACCAGAAAGTGGTCTTGAGGCGGCTATTTTTCGGGGTGGCAAAGCCAGCGTCACAGAGGCAAAAGGGCATTTTTGGCCTGTCAAGCCTAGGGTTTCTCATGCTTGTTGATCCAGATCAATGAATCTATAAAGAATTTGCAGCTGCGAACCGGCATGCTATCTCGCTGGCGAACCAACGCCCCGGTTTTACCTTCCCTAAGGGTGACACGCTCATGCTGCAAGGAATGCACATGTCTGGGTTCAACAACTCGGGTCGTCAACCCCAAGCTTTCAGATCTACGTCTGGTCAGCCGGATGATTGCAAAGATGCCCTGCAGGCGGTGATCGAGCAACAGATCATTCCCCGATTGCTCAATGTTCACCAGCTCTTCCCAGAAAAGCTCCGTGATTTGCGCGAGGACGCGTTCACGGGCGAGCAGCCAGAATTTCTGGCCTTCACCCAACATTGCTTGAGCGGCGATGCGCTCCAGGCCAATCGCATCGTGGACGAGCTGATGGCCAGGGGCCTGGCGCACGACCGGATTTTCTTGGAGCTGATCACGCCTGCGGCGCGCCATCTGGGCGTGATGTGGGAGCAGGATTTGTGCGATTTCGCGCAAGTCACCTGTGGTCTGGCGATGATGCACCAGATGATCTACCGGCTCGGTTATGCATCACCGGCGGGCCCTCGGGGCGAGGGCGAGAGCGAGCGGATCATGCTCGCTTGCGCGCCCGGCTCCCGGCATTTCTTGGGCCTGACCATCGTGGCCGACTTTTTCCGTCAGGCGGGCGCCGAGGTGATTCTGGAAATTTCATCGTCCGAGTCGGAGCTGTTGCGGGCTGTGGCCAACGAGTGGTTTGACGTGGTCGGCATCTCGGTGGCCCTGGAGGCGCAGCTGTCGAACTTGCCCGCGCTGATCCAGCATCTGCGCGCCCATTCGGGCAACCCGAATGTCCGTGTGGTGCTGGGCGGGCCGATTTTCATGCTGCACGCGTGCAAGGCCGAAGACTTGGGCGCAGACGCCATCTTCACCGATGCGCGCGAAGCGGTGGGTGCGGTCAAACAGCTGGTGCACGCCAACCATTTGCCCCCCATGAACGACTGAGCCTGAAGGCTTGGCCTCAGGCCGCGTGGGCCCAGCGCAAGATGTGTTGCGCGGTGCCTGCCGGGTCTTGCTCATGCGCCAAATGCCCCAAACCGGCTTGCACGCTTTGTTGCGCTTGCGGCATAAGCTGGCAGGCCTCGTCGGCCAAGGCGGGCGGCACGGTTTGGTCGTTCGCACCGATGTGCATGAACACCGGTTGGCGCATGGTGTGCAGCCTGGCGGCCAGCGGCTTGAGCCGCCAAGCCGCCATCATCGACAGCACACCATGCACATGGCCCGAATCGCTCAGCACGCGGGTGTACAGATCAAGGCCTTGCGCATCGAGTGTGGAGCCGGTGCGCGACAGCCACTCGGCCACCGCGCCGGGTTTGGCCGCCATTTTGGCGGTGGCCCAGGCTGACAAGGGGTTGAGCGCGGCCAGCTTGGCCGCCGGGCCAAACAGCCAAGAGGCCACGCCCGGCAAAGGCAACCAGGCCGGGTTCAGGCCGACCAGGGTGCTTTGCGCCGCGCAGTCAAAGTGCAGCGCCATGTGCGCGGCGATCGCAGCGCCTGCCGAGTGCCCCACGATGACCTGGGGCCTCAGCTTGAGCTGCAGCAAAAGGGCACGCAATCCTTCGCTCATGCCGGGCAGTGACAGGGCCCCTTCGGGGCCACGGCTGGTGAAGGCATGGCCGGGCAAATCGGGGGCCACCACGGTGAAGTGCTGGGCCAAAAGCGGCAGCAGTCCGCGCCAACTGAAGTTGCCCGAGCCTGTGCCGTGCACCAGCAGCATGCAGGGGCCTTGACCGCACACTTGCACATGCCAAGCGATGCCACCGGCTTGCACAAAGCGGCTGTGCTGCGCATGGGGCCATGTGGCCTGGTGTTGGGCCCAGACCATGCCGGGGTAAAAGCGTTCAAACATGGGGACGATGGCTCAGCGGTGGAGGGGCTTGGGCAGTGATCGCCAGTCAATCAGCGCCGCTGCGCAAATGGCTCATGGCGTGGGCCATGCGTTGGGACTGCACCTGGGGCATGGGCAGGTAGCTCGCGCCCATGGCTGCGGCCAGTTGACGGGCCTGCGCATCGGGCTGCAAGCTGGTATCGATCCACAGGGCGCGGTGGCCCGTGCTGTGCCATTGCTGGCTCCAGTTTTGCGCATCCGCCTGCGCTTGGGCGCGGCCACCCAAGCCCTGCAGCGTCACGTTGGCGCGTCCGTCGCTCAGCACCACCAAGATGGGCGTCACGCCCTGGCGTTGCAGCAAAGCGGCTTGTTCGTGCGCCATCTTCAGGGCCAGGGCCAGCGGTGTGCCGCCGCCCCCGGGCAAGCCGGTCATGGCGCGTTTGGCCCGCACCAGCGAGCGCGTGGCCGGCAGCAGCAGCTGCGCCTGCGCGCCCCGAAAGGCCACGATGCACACGCTGTCGCGCCGCGCATAAGACTGTTGCAGCAGCAGTTCGACCGCGCCCTTGGCTTCGGCCAAGCGTTGCAAGGCGGCCGAGCCTGAGGCGTCGAGCGCCAGGATCAGGCAACTCGATGAGCGCTGCTGGTAACGCTGGATGTGAAAGTCTTCGGCCCGAATCGCGATGGTGCGGCGTGCGCTGCTGGCCGATGGCGTGGGTGCCGATGGGTCCTGCACAACGCTTTGGCGCAAACGCTGGCGCGGTGCGGCGGCGCGCAAAGTGGCCAGCACATGCAGGCGTGCGGGGCCACCGGGTCGGCCAGGGCGCGGGGGCAGGGGCCTGCCGCGCTGCTGACCGGCGCGGGTCTGGCCGCTGCGGCCTGAGGTGTGGCTGCTGCGCGAACCCTTTTGCAGGGCCAGCGCGTCCAGCATGTGCGGTGGCAAGCTGGCCAAGGCGGCCGCCACCATCATCTCTTGCAGGTCTTCGGCCGTGGGCTCTTGGGGCGATGCCTCGGGGGGCGGCTCCCCTGCGGAATTTTCGGCATCTTGCGGTGCTTCGTTGGCAGGCGGGGGTTCGTTGGGTGCGGTGTCTTCGCTCGGTGAGGTCTCGTCACTGGCTTGCGCTTCGTCGGGCTCCGCAGGCCACTGCGTGGCGCGGGGCGCGAGCACGCAACGCGCCGCAAAGCCCAGGTCCTCGTCGTCGGGCACGCGGCGCCCGTTGAGGGCGGCATGCGCGCAGGCCACGCGCAGCGCCAGGCTCGGGGCACGCAAAGAGCCAATGCCCAGGGCCAGCGCCGAAGCGCACAGCGCGTGCAGTTGCGCATCGCTCGCTTGGACCGTTTGCAGGGTTGCGCGGGCTCGCGCCAGTGCGCCGGGGCTCAGGCCCAGCTGCAAAGCGCCTTCGTGCTCATCCAGCCCCGCGTCGATGTCTGAGGGCGACAGCGCCTGCAAGTCCAGCCACAGGCCCAAGCGTTCTTGCAGCGCGGCGTTCAGGCCCGCTTCGTCGGGCAAGGATTCGTCCAAAGCCACCACGCCAAAGCGTGCTTGGGCGGGTGCGCTGGCGTGTTGGGTGGCAGCGACTTGGCCGGTGTCCAGCGCCTGGACCAATGGGGCCAGCAGGGCAGGCGGCAGGCGTTCGGCCATGGGCAGGCAGACCAAGCCCTGATCGGCTTGTTGCAACAAGCCCGTTTGCATGCGCAACTGTCCGGTTTGCAGGGTGTGGGCCAGATCGATGCCACCCAAAAGGCGCTCTGCGTCCGCCGAGCCCGGCACTTTGACCCAGGGCAAGCCCAGGCCAGCCAGCGCGCTCAGCCAGCGCTCGCGCACCGGGCCGTGGGGCGCGCGCAAGCACACGCCGCCCAAGCCGCGCGGGTCCAGCTGCAACAGTTGCAAGCTGGTCAGCGCGTCGTGCCAGGCCTCCAGACGGGTCTGGGCGGGGGCGTTGTCTTGGGCCATGGGCTGAAAGCCTTTAAGCCGCCAGCACTTCTTGCAGGCTACGCTGCACGCGGGCACCCGAGTCGGTGTCGTCCAGCGGATTGCGACGCAAGCGGTGGCGCAGGGCCAGCGGGGCCATGCTTTGCAGGTGTTCGGCTTGCACCGCCGTATCGCCTTGGAGCGCGGCAAAGGCGCGGGTGGCGCGCAGCAACGTGAGTTCTGCACGCAGGCCGTCGGTGCCCAGTTGTTGGCACAGCCGGGCGCACAGCATCAGCATGTCGTCGCTCACGGTGACTTCGGCCAGCCGCTCGCGTGCTTTGAGGATGCGCTTTTGCAGCTTCTGGTTGTCTTTGTGCCACAGGGCTTTGAAGGCGCTGGGGTCTTTTTCAAAGGCGTCACGCCGCTTGATGATGTCCACGCGCAGCTTCAGGTCTTGCGGCGTGCGCACCTGCACCGACAGGCCAAAACGGTCCAGCAGCTGGGGGCGCAGTTCGCCTTCTTCGGGGTTGCCGCTGCCCACCAGCACAAAGCGTGCAGGGTGGCGCACGCTCAGCCCTTCACGCTCAACCAGGTTTTCACCCGAAGCGGCCACGTCGATCAGCAGGTCGACCAGGTGGTCGTCGAGCAAGTTGACTTCGTCGATGTACAAAAAGCCCCGGTGCGCTTGCGCCAGCAGCCCAGGAGAAAACTCTTTGATGCCTTGGGACAGCGCTTTTTCAAGGTCCAGCGCCCCGACCACGCGGTCTTCGGTGGCGCCCAAAGGCAAATCGACCACCGCCACGGCCTGGCGCTCAGTGACCACTTTGCTTTTGGGGTCACGGGCCTGGCAAAACGGGCAGGCGTTGCCCACTTGGCTGGGGTCGCAGCGGTAGGGGCAGCCTTTGACCACCTGGATCGGTGGCAGCAAATCGGCCAGCGCCCGCACGGCGGTGGACTTGCCTGTGCCTCGGTCGCCCAACACGAGCACGCCGCCAATCGAGGGGTCGACCGCGACCACCTGGATGGCGAGGGTCATTTCGTCTTGACCAACGATGGCCGCGAAAGGGAAGGTCAATGCCATGGGGGTGTCCCGCAAAACTGTTCTTGGGCCATCATCCAAAAGACGCGCCAAAGTGTCAAGTTAAATTTACAGTTTGCGGTTTGGACTGTCCACTGACCTTGGCGATGCCTTGCCCGTGTCCTCGGGTTTCAGGCCATAACGGGCTGCCAGCGCCCAGACATGCTGGGGCAACATGTTCTTGATGCGTGCGGGGGCTTCGCGGCGCAGGTGCAAGATGGACTCGATGGCCTTCATCTCGACGCGGGCGCGGGCAAACTCCAGACCGCGCGGGCCGACCCGGGGCATGAGCCAGTTGACCAAGGGCTTGATCCAAGCGGGCATGCGGCGCAGCGGCAGGCCACCTGCAGCGCGCTCGGTGTTGGCCATGAAGCCGCGCACCGGGCCTTCGCGCTTGCCCCGGCTGATGGGTGTGCTGGTGACCAGCTGAGACTGAATGCCTTCGAGCAAAGCCTGGCCCCGTGCGTTGCGCACCAGCAACCACTGCTGGCCGTGCCCGCCCATGTAGCCCACGGTGATGTCCGACAGCACATTGGTGTAGTCCACACAGGTGCGGCACGTCAGCGGGAAAAAGTCTGGCGGCAAAGTCGACAGCGGCAGGTTCAAAAACGGGATCAGGCGCTGGTCGCCTTGGTCGGTGCGCACTTCGACTTTGTAGTCGGCGCGGAACTCGACATAGCTGATGTCTTGCGGCCGGTCCGAGATCAGGCCCAGAAACTGGTGGAAGTTTTCGGTGCTGGTGTTGTCGGAACAAGGCGTGCCGATCACGTACAGCTGCTGCAGACCTTGCTCGCGCTCGAGCTGCGGCTGGATGGCGCGCAGGGCGTAAATTTGGCATGGGATGCCAATGACGGCCAGCCGCTTGTGCCCTTGCGCCAAGGCGGGCTCCACCAGGCTGAGCAAGGGTGCGTAGCCCATGCGCATGCCCCGGCACTGCGCCATGTCTTGTGCGCGGGTCACCACCACTGGGCGGGGCCGCCAGCGGTCTCTCGGGTCCGCCGCCATGGCGATCACCGCGTCCACCAGGCCTTGTTCGAGCAGCACTTCGGCCAGCCGCGTGGTGATGCCGGTCCACTGGGCGCCCGTGGCAGGCGGGTCCATGCGGGCGCTCAAGATCTGTTGGTACGGCCCAAAAAACAATTCATCGGCTTGTGCGCTGTGTTCAGCGGTGCCGCTCAGGCGTTCGCGCCCATGCACCCGCCGTTCAAGCCCGGGGTAGTCGGGCTGGATGAACTGGCACGCTTGCCCGCAGCGCTTGGGGTCTGCCGTGCGCGACAGGCCGCAGTCGGTGCACAGCCTGCGTACGGGGGCCTCGGCCGCAGGCTCTGGGTGTTGTTGTTGCACGGCGTGCCTCAGCCGGCACGTGTGAAGGGCATCACGCCGATCAACCACAGGTGCAAGCCGCCCATCACAAAGGCGGCCCAAACGCCGGTGCCCACCAGCACAGTCAGCAAGGTGCCCAGCAGATGGCCTTCGGGGGCGGAGTGGGCGCTTGAGCGGTCCCGCTGGCGCGCCGCGCGGAACACCAGCACCGACCACAACAGAAAACCCCCAAACAGGGCTACATCCGCCAAGTTGCCGTTCGACAGCAAATGGCCCAGCGACCAGACCTTGACGGACAAGGTCATGGGGTGGCGCAGCTTGCTTTTGAGGTGGTTGCCAGGCACATAGGCGGCGGCCAACAAGACCATGGCCACCCACATCAGCAACAGGGTGGCGTGTTGCATGCCGCGCGGTGGCGTCCACAGCACCACGGGCTCGAGCCGCGCTGTGCCCCAGCCTTGCACCAGCAGGTAAAAGCCCAGCAAAGAGATGGCGGTGTAGACCCCCTTGTAGCCCAGAGCGCCCCATTTTTGTTGGGCGCTGCGGCGCACATGGGGCGCTAGGCTTTGCAGGGAGTGGATGCCCAAAAACAGCGCGAGACCGATCAGCAAATGCAGCATGGGACACCTTTCTCTTGGGCCTGGGGCCGGGTCATGGATGGCCGCATTCTGGCACGGACCTGTCCATCGTGGTTGACATTCAAGTGTCTGTGCGGCTTGCGGCTTTCCTGTTTGAATTGCTCAGGTATCGGCCTGGGTATGACAAAGCCAGGCCAGTGCGTGACAATGGGCCGTCCAGCATCTTCTGGCTCTTTCTCATCAGGAGACTTCCATGTCCCGTTTTTCCTCCCTCCAATCCAACCGCCGCGTGTTCATGATGCAAGTGGCCACCGCAGCCACCGCCGTTTTGGCCGTCAGTGAAGCATCCGCACAAGCCATGGTGGATGAAAAAGACCCCCAAGCCGCTGGTTTGGCCTACAAAGCCGACGCCACCAAAGTGGACAAAGCCAAGAACCCCAAGTTCGCAGCCGGCTCCAACTGCGGCAACTGCGCCCTTTACCAGGGCAAGGGCGGTGCGGCTTCGGGTGGCTGCCCCCTGTTTGCGGGCAAGCAGGTGTCTGCCAAAGCCTGGTGCTCTGCCTGGGCCAAAAAGGCCTGATACCGCCGCTTGTTGGGCCCCTGGGGCCCATCGGTCCAACCGCCTTCGGGCGGTTTTTTCATGCCTGCATCCCCTGTGAGGGGTACTTTGCTAGGGGTTTGCCCTCGATTGCGTGCGATATCCGACAGTGGGGATACACAAAGTGTCAACTCAACATTACACTTTGTTCTGTCTTCAACCGACCGGAAAACCCCGCCATGGCGTCTTGGGTACTCAAAGCGATCGACCTGGCCTGCCAAAAGGCCCAGCGAACTTTGTTCGAAGGCGTGAGCTTTTCCGTCGCTGCAGGCACTTGGCTGCACATCGAAGGCGCCAACGGTTGCGGCAAAACCAGTTTGCTGCGCATCCTGTGCGGCCTTTCTCCGGCCGCCAGCGGCCACGTGGTCTGGCCCACGGCCGATGCTGCGGGCCTTGTTCGCCCCTCCAGCCAGCGCCCCGACCGATCTGTGCTGCATTACCTGGGGCACGCGCTGGGCCTCAAACCCGATTTGAGTGCGTGTGAAAACCTCTGCTGGGATGCCCAAGTCAGCGGGCTGGCCCTGAGCCGAGCCCAGGTCCTGCAGGCCTTGCAGGCCCAAGGCTTGAGCAGCCGCGCCCATCTGCCCGTGCGTGTTTTGTCGCAGGGCCAGCGCCAAGGTGTGGCCTTGGCGCGTTTGCGCACCAGCCCTGCGCCGCTGTGGGTGCTGGACGAACCCTTGGTGGGTCTGGACGCACAGGCCACCGCGACGGCACGCGCCTTGATGCAATCGCATGTGGACCAAGGCGGCGCCATCGTCATGACCAGCCACCACGATGTGCAGTTGCAAGGCCCGGGCGCACGCTTGCGCTTGGGTGGCGGGGTGCAGACATGAGTGCGCAGCCTGTGCCCATGCTGCTGAGTCCTTGGCACGCCATGGGCGGCTTGCTGCGCCGCGATGTGCGCCTGGCCTTTCGCCGCAAGTCCGAGTGGCTCAGCGGCTTGGTTTTCTTTGTGCTGGTGGCCGCCTTGTTTCCGCTGGCCATCGGCCCCGAGCCCGACACCTTGCGCCTGATCGGGCCCGGCGTGTTGTGGGTCGCGGCTTTGCTGGCCAGCATGCTGAGCCTGGGCCGTTTGTTCGAGTCAGACCACCAAGACGGCAGCCTGGAACAGATGGCCCTGTCGGCGGCGCCTTTGTCTTGGCTGGTGGCGGCCAAGGTGCTGGCGCACTGGTTGATCTCGGGCTTGCCCTTGGTGCTGTTGTCGCCCTTGCTGGGTCTGCAGTTTGCCCTGGACAGCCAAGCGTTGGGCATGTTGGCCTTGACGCTCTTGATCGGGACCCCGGTGCTGTCTTTGCTGGGCGCGATCGGTGCGGCGCTCACCTTGGGGGTGCGGGGCGGCGGGGTGCTGCAGTCCTTGCTGCTCTTGCCTTTGTATGTGCCGGTGTTGGTGTTCGGCACGGGCGCGGTCGATGCGCACCTGCGCGGCTTGGGCGGCCAGGCGCATGTCTCGGTCCTGCTGGCTTTGTTGCTGGCGGTGGCGGCCTTCAGCCCCTGGGCTTGCACGGCCGCATTGCGCTTGGCCATGGAATGAAGGACCGACCATGAAGCTCTTTCATTTCGCGGCGCCCCAAAACTTCTACCCCTTGGCCGGACGCGTGTGGCCGTGGTGTGCGGCCTTGGCCAGTGCCTTGGCGCTGGCCGGTTTGTGGGTGGGCTTCATGCTGGCGCCCAGCGATGCCCAGCAGGGTCAGGCCTACCGCATCATTTACCTGCATGTGCCGGTGTCTTGGATGGCCATGGTCATTTACCTGGCGATGGCGTTTTGGAGTGTGCTGACGCTGGTTTTCCAAACCCGCTTGTCGGCCCTGATGACCCATGCGCTGGCGCCCACCGGGGCTTTGCTGGCGTTTTTGTCGCTGTGGACCGGCGCCCTGTGGGGCAAGCCCATGTGGGGCACCTATTGGGTGTGGGACGCGCGGCTGACCTCGATGCTGATCTTGCTGTTTTTGTATTTGGGCTACATCGCCTTGACCGCGGCCATCGAAGACCCGCGCCGCGCCGACCGCGCTGGGGCCTTGGTGGCGCTGGTGGGGGCGGTGAATGTGCCCATCATTTATTTTTCGGTGAAGTGGTGGAACACCTTGCACCAAGGCGCTTCGGTGTCGCTCACGCAGTCACCGCGCATGGCCAGTGTGATGCTCATCGGCATGCTGCTGATGAGCCTGGCGGTGTGGCTTTACGCGGTGGCCATCGCTTTGTGGCGCGTGCGCAGCCTGACCTTGGTGCGCGAGAGCCATGCCGCTTGGGTGCAGCAATTGCCTGAGGTGCAGGCCCATCGACACGCCAGGGGGTCCGCATGATCTGGTCCAGCTTTGCCGAGTTTGTGGCCATGGGCGGTTATGGCGTTTATGTGTGGGGCAGCGTGGGCGTGAGCGCGGCCTTGCTGGCTTTGGAGGTGTGGCAAGCCCGTGTGGGCAGGCGCCAAGCGCTCGAGGCCGTGTGCGAGGCCATGGACGCCACGGGCGAAAACACGCCTTCAGGAGGCGCACTGTGAAAAGCCGTCACCAACGTTTGTGGGGCATTGGCCTGGGTTTGTTGCTCTTGTGCGGCGCGCTGTTTTTTGTGCTCAACGCGTTTCAAAGCAACTTGGTGTTCTTCTTCACGCCCAGCCAAGTCGTTGCGGGTGAAGCGCCCCAGTCGGGGGCTTTTCGGGTGGGGGGGCTGGTCAAGCCCGGCAGCATCGAGCGCAATGGCATGGCGGTGGCGTTTGTGGTGACCGACACGCAGCGCGAAGTGCCGGTGCGTTATGTGGGCCTCTTGCCCGACTTGTTCAAAGAGGGCAAGGGCGTGGTGGCGCAAGGCCGCTTGGAAGGTGGGCAGCTGTTTGTGGCCAGCGAGGTGCTGGCCAAGCACGATGAAAACTACATGCCGCCCGAGGCCCAGCACGCGCTGGACCAAGCGGCCAAGGCCCGCACGGGCGCGGCGGTGCTGCGATGAAACGCGCGCCCCTTGCAGGAGACCGCCATGTGGCCTGAAGCGGGCCACCTGGCCTTGATCATGGCGGCTTGGGTCGCCTTGGCGCAAGCGGTTCTGCCCCTGTGGGGCAGCTTGTCGGCGCGACGTGCGGTTTGGCAAACCTTGGCGCGGCCTTTGGCGGTGCTGCAGCTGCTCTTGATCGTGCTGGCCTTTGGTGCTTTGTGGCACGCGTTTCATGGCCACGATTTCAGCGTCAAGTACGTGGCCCAGCACTCCAACACCTTGCTGCCTGCGCCTTACCGCTTGTCGGCCATATGGGCCGGGCACGAAGGCTCGCTGCTGCTGTGGGTGCTGATGCTGGCGCTGTGGTCGGTGGCGGTGGCCACGTTTTCCAAGCGCTTGCCGCAGGCCATGGTGGCGCAGGTGCTGGGCGTGATGGGGGCGGTG
>NKIO01000139.1 GCA_002255935.1 Comamonadaceae bacterium PBBC2 | reverse complement strand
CTGCTCGCGCTCGTGGCCAAGGCGTCCATGGAAGTCCGCTCGGCGATCCTCTATGCGACGGTGATCATCGTGCTGGTCTTCCTTCCGCTTTTTGCTTTGCCGGGCCTGGAAGGCAAGTTGTTTGTCCCACTGGGCATTGCCTTCATCATCTCGACACTGGCCTCTTTGTTGGTGTCGGTAACGATGACGCCGGTGCTGAGCTACTACCTCTTGCCGGGCATGAAAAACCTGGACCATGGCGACACCAAAGTGCTGGCATGGCTCAAGCAAGGCTACAAAGGCAGTTTGCAAAAAGTGCTGGACAAGCCACGCGTGGCGATAACCAGTGCATGTGTGGCGGTAGTGTTTGCCGCGGCAGCTGTTCCGTTTTTTCCGACCACCTTCTTGCCTCCTTTCAATGAAGGCACCTTGCTGGTGGGCATACGGCTGAACCCGGGCGTGACCTTGACCGAGTCCTCTGACCTGGCGCGCCAGGCCGAAGTGCTGGTCAAGCAGGTGCCCGAAGTGCTGCATGTGGGCAGACGCAGCGGACGTGCTGAATTGGATGAGCATGCCGAAGGCGTTCATGTCAGCGAATTGGACGTGGGCATCAAACCCTCAGGCGAGTTGACGCGCTCAATGGATGAGGTCCGTGCCGACATCCGTGCACGCTTGGTCAACCTGCCTGCTTCGATTGAGGTGGGGCAACCCATCTCACACCGCATCGACCATATGCTGTCTGGGGTGCGCTCCCAAATCGCCATCAAGATTTTTGGCGAAGACCTGGACGTGCTGCGCGGGCAAGCCGATGCGCTGCGCTCAAAGTTGTCAGGCATCGAGGGCATAGCCGACCTGCAAATCGAAAAACAAGTTCTTGCGCCCCAGATCAAGGTACGGTTGGACTATGCGGCAGCGGCGCAATACGGCCTGTCTGGCGCGCAAGTGCTTGCCACACTGCAGACCCTGGTGGAAGGTGAACGTGTCACGCAAATCATGGAGGGAGGTCGCCGCTTTGCGCTGGTTGTGCGTTTACCAGAATCCGCACGATCGCTGGAAGGCTTGGGCCAGGTGTTGATCGAAACACCCTCGGGCAGAATTCCGCTGTCCAAAATCGCAACGATTGAAGACGCCGATGGTCCCAACCAAATCAGTCGGGACA
>NKIO01000138.1 GCA_002255935.1 Comamonadaceae bacterium PBBC2 | reverse complement strand
GCCGTGAAGGTGTCGGTCACCGCCTTGGCGGTGATGTCGGCGGCTGTCAGCACGTGGGTTTTGACGGTCGTGCCGTCGGTCACCTTGATGGTGTCACCGGCCACGGCCGAGGTCGGCAAGTCGGTTTTGACCGTGACTGTCGTTGCCGCACCCAGTTCGGTCTTGTTGATGACCGCGTCGTTGTTGGTGTCGGTGGTGATGGTGATCGTGGGCACCCCCACCGAGCTGGTGTTGACTGTGGCCGTATCGGTGGCGGTGTTGCTCGTGTTGAGCGCCTTGTCGGTGAGCACTGCGCTCACGTCCAGCTTGCCGTTGTTGGCAGGCGCTGTGAAGCTGGTCGTCACAGCACCGGCTGTGATTTGCGCTGCACTCAGCGTGATGGTCTGGTCGGTGTTGCCTGTGCCAGTGATCACCAAGGTGTCGCCTGCTTTGGCGTCGGTGGGCAGCGTCACTTTGACGTTGGCCGTGCTGCCACCGTTGAGTTCGGTGCTGTTGAGCACCTGGTCGTTGTTGGCGTCGGTGGTGATCTCGATCTTGATGGCCAGCTTGTTGCCGGGGTTGTTGTTCGGATCAGGATTCAGGTTGGACAGGTCCAGCACGGCCGAATCGGTCGCGTCTGGCACCACGTTGCCCGAGCTGTCTTTGATGTTGGCCTTGACCGTGAAGGTGCTGCCGTCGCCTGCGCTGGTGAAGGTGGTGGTGACCTTGCCGGCATCGACCATGGCCTGGGTCAAGGTGATGGTCTTGACCGCGCCGCCTGTGGCGGTGTCGGTGATGGTGACGATGTCACCCACAGCCACCTTGCTCTTGTCAAAGGCCGCACTCACGGTGAGGGTGGTGTTGGGCGTGCCGCTTGTATTGCCAATCTCGGCAAAGTTCACGAAGGCGTCGTTGTTGGTGTCGGTGTCGATGGTCAGCGTCAGCGACTTGCCGTCGTTGGGCGCTGTCGTGTCGATCTTGGCGCTGTCGGTGCCTGCAGAGCTCACGTTGCCTGAAGCGGCCACGGTCAATGTGGCGCTGACGGTGATGCTGGCGCCTTCGGCTGGGGCCGTGAAGGTGTCGGTCACCGCCTTGGCGGTGATGTCGGCGGCTGTCAGCACGTGGGTTTTGACGGTCGTGCCGTCGGTCACCTTGATGGTGTCACCGGCCACGGCCGAGGTCGGCAAGTCGGTTT
>NKIO01000137.1 GCA_002255935.1 Comamonadaceae bacterium PBBC2 | reverse complement strand
TTGAGTGTCGCCAACTCCATGGCCCGATCCTCCACCCGTTTTTTGCGATCTTTGGGCAGTGCAGCCATCACGTCATCGAGTTTTCTTGCCATTTTTGGACTCCTTGGTTGATTGACTCAAAGTGCCCAGATGATCGTCGTAACGCGCATCGGCCACCGTGAGTAAGCGCTTGTAAAACCTGCGCTGATCTGCCCCACCTTTATCTCCACCCACCAGCAAGATGGCTTGTCGGCGGGGGTCGAAGGCAAAGGCCACTCGCCAAACCTGACCATTCCAGGAAAACCGAAGTTCCTTCATGTTGCTGTGTCGTGAACCCTTCAGGGTATCGACGGTAGGTCGCCCTAAATCAGGTCCAAACGTCGCCAGCAACTTGGCATGTGCCAAGAGTTCGTCTTGAAGCTCCTCGACCAAAGCTTCGAACTCAGCGTCGAAGGCGTCGTGAAACAGAACAGTCCAAGTCATTGCAAAATTATGGACTTAAAGACATATGGAGTCAATTCCATTTTGAGCGATAAACAGAACTTTGACGGCAGCGTGGTGACCCGCTGCTCTTATGTGAATTGCGTGGGGGGCAACCGCACGGCGCATGAGATGGCCTATTGATCCGGTCTGATGAAGTTTGCAGGTCGACTTCAATCTCGCATCTTGTAGGAGCCAGCCCTGCTGGCGATTGGACGCTTGTGGATCACAGACTTTTCGCTTGCAGGGCAAGCTCCCACAAAATCTGCAACCACCCCTACATCGCCCATGGGCTCATCCGTGTAAACGATCTTCTTTTTCACGTCATCCAGTCCTCAATTTTCAAACCTGGCACCCGCTTGAAGTGCCGTGTGTTGTGGGTCACCAAGGGCAGGCCCAGCGCCAGCGCATGCGCGGCGATTTGGGTGTCCATGTCGCCAATGGGTTGCCCGGTTTGTTGCAGGTGGGCGGCAATTTCTCCATAGCGGTCTGCGGCCTCCAGCGTCCATGGCAAAACGGGCAACTCATTGAGCAGCAGATCAATGGTTTTGCGGCGTTTGTCTTCGGGTTGAAGCAGGGCCTGCCCAAAGCGAGTTTCGGCGCGGGTGATGGCGGAGATGGCGACCTCCTGCTTTTTGAGCGCCGCCAACATGCGCGTTTGCAGCGCGGCAGAGCTGTTGCGTGCAAAGTAGCCCAAGATGTTGGTGTCGACCAAAT
>NKIO01000136.1 GCA_002255935.1 Comamonadaceae bacterium PBBC2 | reverse complement strand
GCTGCACCGCAAGATCCAAGACGCCTTCTTTTTGGTGGTGGGCTCTCGCACCTGCGCCCACCTGATCCAGTCGGCCGCGGGCGTGATGATCTTTGCCGAGCCCCGCTTTGGAACCGCCATCATCGACGAGCGCGATCTGGCGGGCCTGGCCGATGTGCACGAAGAACTCGACCGCGTGGTGGGCCAATTGCTGGGACGCCGCCCCGACATCCGCTTGTTGTTCTTGGTGGGTTCTTGCCCGTCGGAAGTCATCAAACTTGACCTGTCACGCGCGGCAGAGCGCCAAAACAAGATCCACCACCCCGCTGTGCGCGTGCTGAACTATTCGGGCAGCGGCATCGAAACCACCTTCACCCAAGGCGAAGACGCATGTCTTGCGGCCATGGTCCCCGGCCTGCCCGCCAGCACCGACACCGCACCCGCCCTGATGGTGGTGGGCACGCTGGCCGACGTGGTCGAAGACCAAATGCGCAGCCTGTTGGAGCGCATGGGTTTGCAAGTGAGCTTCTTTCCGCCGCGCAACAGCCAGGCCATGCCGGTGGTTGGCCCCAACACCCGCTACCTGTTGGCCCAGCCCTTTTTGGCCGACACCGCCCGCGCCCTGCAGTCGCGCGGCGCGCAGCATTTGCCCGCGCCCTTCCCGCTGGGTGTGGAAGGCACGACCGCCTGGTTGCAAGCGGCCGCCACCGCGTTTGGCGTGGCCCCCGAAGTGTTTGAGCAAGCCACCGCCGCCCCACGCCAGCGCGCTGAAAAAGCCCTGGCTGTGCAACGCGAGATGTTGCAAGGCCAGCGCATCTTTTTCTTCCCGGACTCGCAACTCGAAATTCCGCTGGCGCGCTTTGTGCACCGCGAGCTGGGCATGGATTTGGTGGAAGTGGGCACGCCCTATTTGCACCGCCAGCACATGGCCGCAGAACTCGCGCTCATTCCCGCAGGCACCCGCATCAGCGAAGGCCAAGACGTGGACCTGCAGCTCGAGCGCTGCATGGCCGACGCCCCTGACCTCGTGGTTTGTGGCCTCGGCTTGGCCAACCCCCTCGAAGCCCAAGGCATCACCACCAAGTGGGCCATCGAATTGGTCTTCACCCCCATCCAGGGTTACGAACAAGCGGCGGACCTCGCTGGCCTGTTCAGCCGCCCCCTCAAACGCCGCCTGAAGCTGGCGGCATAAGGCGCAGGAACCTATGCAAC
>NKIO01000064.1 GCA_002255935.1 Comamonadaceae bacterium PBBC2 | reverse complement strand
CCGATGTCGACGTGTCCGGTGGCAGTCTCACCAACTTTGCCCCAGACACCAGCAGCGGCAATCCCAGCAAAGGCTACACCGGATACACCGCCACCTTTGTGCCCAACAGCAACAGTTTGGTCAGTGGCAGTGTGGCCGTGGCCAGCAGCAAGTTCACCGATGCGGCCAGCAACAACAACCTGGACACCTACTTGGCCAATGTGAGCGGCGCCACTCAAGAGGCCAACAACAGCGTCAATTTTCAGATCAACACCGACACCACTGCGCCCTCTATCGCCATAGCCCGTGCCAACGGCCAGACGACCCAGACCTTCACGGGAGCGGAGACCATCAACTTCAGCTTGTCTGAAGCGTCCGCCGATTTCACGGCAGCCGACGTGGTCGTCACAGGCGGCACGCTCTCGAACTTCAGCGGCTCAGGCTCCAGCTACAGTGCTTTGTTCACCCCCACGGCCAACAGCAGTGGTACCGCCACCATCGGCGTGGCGGCAGGCAGCTTCAAGGACGCTGCGGGCAATCAAAACTTGGACACCTACACGGGCGCGACGACCCATGTCACGGGTGAGGCCGCTGAGGCCAACAACCTGATCACCGCCCCGGTCAACACCGACACCACCCCGCCCACAGTGATCGTCACGCGCACCAGTGGTGCCACAGGGGCACTCAATGCCGCCGAGAGCTTCACTTTCAGCTTCAGCGAAGCCATCAATCCGAGCAGTTTTTTGGTGGGCGACATCGACGCGGTAGGGGGCACCATCACTGGGCTGACACCCGTGTCCAACTCAGGCAGTGCCAGCACCGGTTACACCAGCTACACCGCCACCTTCACGCCCACGGCCAACACCAGCGTCAGTGGCAGTGTGGGTCTCAAAGCCAACACTTTCAATGACATGGCGGGCAATGCCAACGCAGACACCTATTTGGGTTCTGGTTCGGAAAATGCCAACAACATCGTCAATTTCACGGTCAACACGATAGCGCCCGACACCACGCCGCCCACCATCAGTGTGACGCGAATGGGCATGGGCACCGTGACAGGCACAGAAACCATTTACTTCTCCTTGAGTGAGCCTTCGGTCAATTTCGATGCCACTGATGTGGTGAGCACTGGTGGCCAAATTTCTGGCTTTGCACCGGTCTTGACCTCTGGCAACAACACCAATGGCTATACCCAATACAGCGCCGTCTTCACCCCGACCGCCAATGCTTTGGGCGCAGCAAGCGTGGGCGTTCATGCTGGCAAATTTTCGGATGCCTCAGGCAATTTGAATGCCGACGACTACAGCCTGACAGGCGGTGCCAATGGCAACGCAGAGAACAACAACAACCTGGTCAGCTTTGCCTACAACACCGATACCACGGCACCCACCATCGTGGTGGGGCGCCAAGGCTCGGGCACGGTCACCGGCCCCATCACAGTGACCTTCACTTTGTCGGAGGCCAGCAACGACTTCACCCTGGCCGATATGGACGCGGTGGGCGGCATTCTTTCGAATTTGCAGGGGTCAGGTACCAGTTACACCGCTACCTTCACGCCTGCGGCCAACGCTGTGGGCACGGCCAGCGTGGGTGTGGCCAGCAGCAAGTTCAGCGATGCTGCGGGCAACTTCAACTTGGACACATATTTGAATGGTGTGACCGGTACCACCTACCAAGACAACGGCACACCGGACGCCAACATCGTGGTGTTCCAGTACGCCACAGACGGCACTGCGCCCACAGTGGCCATCAGCAGCAACAAAACGCCGTTGGCACGATACAGCCATCTTGACGCTGCAGTTCAGCGAGCCTGTAACCGACATCGCCGCCGGTGACTTCACCTTGAGCGGTGGCGCCATCAGCAATCTGGTGGCCGTGGCTGGCACCAACAACACGGTCTACACCGCCACTTACACGCCAGCGGCCAACAGCACCGCCAACAGCGTGATCTCGATCGCATCGAACAAGTTCTCGGATGCGGCGGGCAACTTCAATGCCGATGGTGCCGATGCCAACAATTCGGTCACCATGACCACCAACACCGTGGTGCCCGACACCACGCCGCCCACCGTCTTGGTGCAATCTTCGGCGACAACGCTGTCGACGGGCCAAACAGCGACGATCACCTTCACCCTGACAGAGGCATCCAGCAATTTTGTGGTGGGTGATGTGGTGGTCAACGGCGGCACGCTGGGCAGCTTCCAGCAAAGCGGCGCCAACCCCCTGGTCTACACCGCAGTGTTCACACCCACGGCCAACAGCACCACACCCGCTTCGGTGTATGTGCCCAGCCTGTCCTTCACGGACGCGGCAGGCAATAACAACGTGGACGGTGCCGATACAGGTGTCTCCAACACCAACATCGTCAACATGACGGTCAACACGGTGCCCGCCGACACCACGCCACCGACAGTGGCCATCAGCAGCAGCACCAACACTTTGTCTTACGGTCAAACAGCCACACTGACCTTGGTGTTCAGCGAAGCGGTGACCGACATCGCCGCGGGCGACTTCACCCTGAGCGGCGGCGCCATCAGCAACTTGGTGGCCGTGGCCGGAACCAACAACACGGTCTACACCGCCACCTACACGCCAGCGGCCAACAGCACCGCCAACAGCGTGATCTCGATCGCATCGAACAAGTTCTCGGATGCGGCGGCCAACTTCAACATCGACGGCGCTGACGCCAACAACACGGTGACCATCACCACCAACACTTTGCCTGCGCTGGCCCTGGTCAACGACACGGCCACAGTGGGTGAGGCTGGCGGCACGGGCAACGCCACAGCAGGTACCGCCTTGGCCAGCACCGTCTCTGGTGTGGTCGCTCTGAACGTTTTGTCCAACGACACCTCGGCCACCAGCGTGACCGGTGTCGCTTCTGGCGCTACCAACGGCACCATGGGTCAAAGTCTGGTGGGCCAGTACGGCACACTGACCTTGAATGCCGATGGCACATACACCTACGCGGTGAGCGACAGCAACACCACGGTGCAGGCGCTCAAGGGCAGCGGCAACACGCTCAGCGACGTCTTCACCTACACGGCCAGCGACGGCGCCACCAGCAAGAGCGCCAACCTGACCATCACCATCACCGGCGCCAACGACGCCCCCGTGGCGGTGGCCGACACCGCCACCGCCGTCGAAGCAGGCGGCAGCGCGAACGGCTCTGCAGGCACCAACGCCACCGGCAACGTGCTCACCAACGACACCGATGTGGACAGCGGCGACACCAAAGCCGTCAGCGCCATCACGGGCGGCACCCTGGGTAGCGCCAAGGCTGGCACCTACGGCAGCCTCACGCTCAATGCCGACGGCAGCTACAGCTATGTGGTTGACAACAGCAACGCCAGCGTGCAGGCCCTGCGCACCAGCGCCAACACCCTGAGCGACACCTTCACCTACACCGTGCAAGATGCCGCAGGCGCCACCAGCACCGCCACACTCACGGTCACGGTGCAGGGCGCCAACGACGCGCCCACCGTGGCGAACACGCTCAGCAACCAGACCGGTACGGTGGGCAGCGCCATCACCAGTTATGTGGTGCCCACCAACACCTTTGCTGACGTGGACACCGTCACCAACGAAACCAGCACCCTGAGCGCCAAGCTGGCCAACGGCAGCGCCTTGTCCACCATCGGCCTGACGTTTGACCCGGCCAGCAAAACCTTCAGCGGCACGCCCACCGCAGCAGGCACTTACACCATCGTGGTCACCGACACCGATGCGGGCGGCCTGACGGCGCAGACCACCTTTGACATCGTCATTGCCTCGCCGATTTTGCCCACCACCACCATCACCCAGATCAATGGCGATGGTGCGCCGACTGCAGCGCCCACGCTGACCATCACCGACAGCACCACGGCCGGTGCTGCCATCACCGGCTATGCGGCAGCCTCTGTCACAGGCACCCCTTCAGTGGTGCGCTACAAGTTTGATTTCAACACGAGCGTGAGCAACTTTGCGCTGGCTGACATCAGCTTTGTGGACAGCGCCACAGGCGCAGCCATTGCAAGCGGCAACGTGGGCACGCTGCAAGGCAGCGGCTCGAGCTACTACGTGGATGTGACCATGCCCACCGGCAGCGGCAGCGTGGCCGCCATCGTGAAAGATGGCAGCTACAACGCCGCCAGCAATGCCTTGCTGACCGGCACCGGTAGCAGTTTTGTGCAGGCGTACAGCGGCACGGGGGGGAGCTTTGGCACGTCCACTGTGACCAGTGCAGGCAATTTAACAACGCCCATCGCCCTTACATTGTCAAACGGCAATGTGGTCAGTTATTACTCCGACCTTACTACGCCTAACCCTGGCGCATTTGTACTGTTCAACAGTTCTGGCCAAGTCATCAAATCATTGACCAATTTGCCCAATTCCGGGGGAACGATTAAGGGTGGTGAGCGACAAGGTAATGTGTTTGAGACGCAAAACGGTGGATTTGGATTTCTTTCAAGAATAACGGGCACCAATACCGAGCAGTTGGTGACTTACGATTCAACGGGTACTTTGGTCTCGGGCCCGACTACGTTGACAGGCATAGGCCTTGGCGACGACTTCCCTGCAACGACGACATCGGATGGCCACTTGGCCATTGCTTACCCGGGCTCTGATTTCAACACCCATGTCCGCAAAGTTTCTCTGACACCTGGGGCAAATTTTGGTACGCAAATGACGGACACCATTGTTGCTGGCACCGGCAGCAGTCCTGCAACCTCAGCACCCGCTGAGCTGGTGAGATTGAGCAATGGTGATTTGGGTTTTGTCTGGAATCCGCTCGTCAACGGTGGTGCAAGCAACCAATCCTTCAGTTACAGGATCCTGAACAGCGATGGCTCGATTAAATCTGCGACTGTCGGCTCGATCAATATCAGCTCGCTTCCGGCCATGCAGATCAGCGGGGACACCGCGTTGTACTTGGGGACGGACAGCACAAGTATGGGAAGTATGAAAGCGATTGCCACCAGCGATGGCGGGATGGCGATTGTCTTCGAGGTCAACAGCAACGATGCCAGTCCCCAATCAGAACTGGCCTTGGTCAGGATCGATGCCAGTGGTGCACGAACCACCACCACAATTTTCGGTGAAACGGCTTTTTACAACGTGGGCTTGCAGCCCGATATGACCCAATTGCCCAGCGGTCAGTTGATGGTGCTTTGGAACGATAAGGGTGCAAACCAGTTCCAATCCAAGTATCAGATTGTCAATTCGGATGGCACCCTGTCTGGTTCTGCCACGACTTTGTCTTCATTGACTTATGGAGGTGATCTCGTCAGGTTCAACTCGACCGCTATTGCCAATTTGGCCGGCGGCAAAGTTCTGGCCATCCAAAACGGTAATTACGTTGTGCTCTCACCAGCAGACGGCACCCAAACCATCACCGGCACCACCGGCGACAACACCCAAATGGGCGGCGCAGGCGCAGACACCCTCACCGGTGGCGGCGGTGCTGACATCATCTTGGCCGGCGCGGGCAACGACACGGTCGTCATCAACGCCAGCAACATCAGCAGCCTCACCACCGCAGGCAAGCTGCTCGACGGCGGCGCGGGCATCGACACCCTGCGCATTGGCGCAGACACCAGCACGCTGGACTTGTCCAAGTCGACGGTGCAAGCCAATGTGCAGAACTTCGAGAAGATCGATCTGGGCTCTGACGCGGTGGCCAACACCGTCATCTTGAACGCCACTGCGGTACAGCGCCTGGCCACGCAAAACCTGGACGGCAGCACCACCAACAAGCAGCTGATCATTGATGGCACGAGCAGCGACATCGTCAAGCTCTCGGGCCAATACGACAACGGCATCTTGGCCGGCTACTGGCAGCCAGGCAGCACACCCACACGCACGATTGGTGGTGTGACTTACAAGGTCTACACCATCAGCAGTTTGTCGGGTGTGGAGGTGTTGGTCAACAACGCCATCACCAGCGCCAACACCGACACCGCCTACCAGATGGCCAGCGGCGACATCGTCACGCTGCCCAACACCAGTGTTGTGATTGGTGACTTGGAGGCCACTGCCACCGGTGGCAGCACCGGCACGGGCGACGGCGGCAGCCAGCAGCCCGCCAACCGGAGCAGCACCACCAGCGACACCAGCCCGTTGGTGCAAGGCACGCTCAGCCAGGCGCTGGCAGGCACGCAGGTGCTCAAGCTTTACCGCAGCAACGTGACCGATGGCGGCTCGGCTGTCGAAGTCTCGGCCAATGTGACGACCAGCGGCACCAGCTGGCAGTATCAGGACGCTGGCCTCACCGCAGGCAAGCAGTACACCTACGAAGCCAAGATCTTCGACGGCAGCACGCTGGTGGATGCGTCCAACACGTACACCATCAACCAGGCGGCCAGCGCGCCACCCGACACCACGCCTCCGACCATTGCGCTGACCCGCAGCGGCAGCGGCACCATGACGGGCGCCGAGACCATCACCTTCACGCTGAGTGAGGTCAGCACCGACTTCGCATCTTCTGATGTCGTTTACTCGGGCGGTACGCTGAGTGGATTTGCGGGTTCGGGCACGACTTACACCGCCACTTTCACGCCCACGGCCAGCGCCACTGGCACTGCACAAGTGGGTGTGCATGCTGGCACATTCAAGGATGCTGCTGGCAACCTCAACCAGGACGACTACAGCCTGACAGGTGGCGCCAACAACAACGCAGAAAACATCAACAACCAAATCAGTACGGCGTTCAACACGGTGCCGCCTTCGCCCACCATCACCAGCATCATCAGCAAGGGCGCGCCTGCATCGGGGCCCTATCTGGTCATCAGTGACAACCAGGCCGGCACGGCTTCAACACCCACGGTATTCAGTTTTGATTTCAGCAGTGCAGTGACCGGCTTCACCCAAAGCGACATCACCTTCATCCGAGCAGATACCGGTGCTGTGCTCACCCCCACTGCATTCACGGGCAGCGGCTCAAGCTACACAGCCACCATCGCAACGCAAGCTTCGGGAACAGTCAGCCAAATCCTGGTGAAAGTTGCAGATGGCGTCGCATTTGATGCTGCCACGGGAGCGCCCGCCACTGGAAATACTTGGTCACAAGCCTTTGGTGGTAACAACACGGCATTCACCGTTGCTTCATCCACGCCAGCATTGGGCAACAATGGCACGGCCGAGCCCCTCACCAATGGCAACAGTGTCTATCTGGCGCGGTACTTCGCCACGAACACCAACGTCATCGTCCTCTACGATGGCAATGGCAATGCCATTGCACAGACCTCGCTCCCCCAAGAAGCCATTGATGGCTCTGAGATCTACAGCGACGTCGCGGCCATGGCCAACGGTGAGTTTGCCATCTTCTACAAAAATGGATTTGCCACGTACTCTGCTGATGGCGTCTTGAAAGGGTCTGCTGTCGCATTCACCAGCACCACGGCTGCGGCCAACATGTCCAATGTGAATGCAGCCCAGCTCGCGGATGGCAAATACATTGTCATGTGGGCTGACAGCCTGAGCAAAAATATCAAGAGCAAAATCATCAATGCCGACGGCACCGACTCTGTCGCCGAAGCCGTCATTGGCAGCACCATGAGCACCTTGACGCCAGCCAATTTGGGCGCGGACATTGTCAAGCTCAGCAATGGTAAATATGCCATGGTCTATCAGGGCGATGGCGGCAGCGGAATCCAACTGGTCAATGCCGATGGCAGTCTGGGTGGGTTCAGCACCTTCCCGGCTTCCTCGGGTGTCTCAGCCGGTGCCACCGTCACCGACATGAAGGCCGTTGCACTGAGCGGCGGCGGTTTTGCTGTGCTCAACTATGTGGGCTCACAACTGCGTTTGCACATCTTCAACAACAACGGCGGCCGTACTTCTGAAACGCTGATTCTGAGCAACACCAACCCCAGCAGCGCTTACTCTGGGTTCCTCAACGACATGGACATCACGCAGTTGAGCGATGGCAAGATTGCTTTGATTTACACGGGGGGCTACACAAATTCGTCAATCAGTTATTCGAATTCACTGGGCACTGCAGCCGTCTACAACCTAGACGGCACACTCTTTGCCACTGTGGCGGCCAACTCCTCCAGCCTGGACACCACCAACTACGAAAACAGTGCGAGCATCATCGCGTTGACCAATGGTGGCTTTGGCGCCATTTACCGCGAACGCGCCCAATCTGGCGGGGGAGACCGGGACAATTTCTCGATGCCTTTGATCACTCAGGTGTGGAACCCTCCAGGCGATTACGCCAAGACCACCTCCAGTTCGACCTATGGCGCCAACTTGGGTGGCAGCGAATCGGCCGACACCATCACGGCCACTGGCGCCATGCAAACGGTCAATGCCGGCGCAGGCAATGACACCGTCACGATCAATGCCGCATTTGTCAATGCGCTTGCTTTTTCCTCAACCGTGGACGGTGGATCGGGCAGCGATACGCTTGCACTGTCTGGCACAGGCATCACTTTGGACTTGGCCAATCCAGCCATGGCACAGAAAGTCACGGGTTTTGAAATCTATGACTTGGGCAGTAACGGCAGCAATACGCTCAACCTGAGTGTGTCTACAGTCTTGCGGTTGACATTGGCGACCTCCCAAATTTTGGTCAAAGGCGACACCAGCGACGTGGTCAACTTGTCCAAGCAGTTTGCAAACGGCGCTATCGCCGGAACTTGGTCGACCCAGGCTTCAACAACGGTCAATGGCGTCACTTACGATGTTTACACCAACACCGCTGACAGCAGCAAACGAGTGTTGATCCAAACGGGCGTGATTGTTCGTACGGATTACGCCATCCCATCGTCTCAGTGGCAGTCTCTGAGCACAGACGGCACAGCCATTGTGGGTGACGTAGAGAATGCGCAAAACCCCGCCAGCGCTGATGCCACCTCAGACCCACTGCCGGTGATCCGCGGCACGATCCCCCAGAACCTGCAGGCCGGTCAATCCATCCAGATTTACCGTGTCGATGTGACATCGGGTGGCAGCGAGGTTCTTTTGGGGACCGCAACCACCACGGGCACCAACTTCACCTACCAGGAGACGCAAGCACTTTCTTCAAGCCACCAGTATTCCTACATCGCCAAACTGGTCAGCGGTGGCAGCACATCGAGCTCGAACGCCTACACCATCAATGCCATCAGCGCTGGCACGAGCTATGGTCAGACAACACCGGCTTCATCGGCATTCGCAGACTCGGCAGTCGCGCCCACTTTGACCATCACGGACCTTGTGCCCAGTGTGTCGCCAAACAGCAGCAAAAACACATTCCTCTTCAATTTCAGCGAAAAGGTCAATGGGTTTGATCTCAGCGACATCACGGTGACCAACGGGACCAAGGGCTCGACGCTGACCAAAATCAGTGACACGCAGTATTCATTGGAGGTGACGTCGCCATCCACGGGTAACGGCACCACGGCCGTCTCTGTGGCCACCGGCACCTACACCGATGTGGACAACAACCTCGGTCTCGGGGCTACGGGCACCCAGGCTTACGGTCAAACAAGTGCATGGACGGCTCCTACCAGCACCACATTGCTTGGCAGTGCCACCATCAGCAACGGCGGCGCCGTCAAATTGGCCAATGGCAGCTCGGCTTACCTGGGTGGCGGCTCGAACGCCAATCAAATCGTTTTGGTCAATCCTGATGGGACCACAAGCCAGCAAAGCCTGCCCACCGGGACGGTCAACGGCTCTGAAACCAATGCAGACATCACGGCCACCAGCAACGGCTTTGCCGTTTTTTCTCCCGGAAATTTTGTCAAGTACAACGCAGATGGCAGTTTTATTTCAGGCCCAACCGCGTTCACCGGAACTTCAACCAGTGTTGTTCAGGCGGCAGAGCTGGGCAACGGGAACTTCCTGATCACTTACATCAGTAGCAACACCTATTACACGAAAATTATCAACGGCACCACGGGCGCAGACGTCAGTTCTTCGCCCACACAATTAGGGGCCACCGGTGATGCGGCGACATCTAACCCCACCACGGGCATGAACTTCGATGCCGCCAAGCTATCGGATGGGCGTTTGGTGGTGGCTTACAGCGGCAACGGTTCTGGTGGTTATCAGATCTATGACGCCAGCGGTGCGCCCACGGGTAATTTCCAAGCGTTCCCTGCCCAAACCACCCGTGAATTGAACATTGCCCCCTTGCAAAACGGCGGCTTTGTCATGGCGGTGATGGACGATGTCGCCCTGACCTGGCGTAACTACAACCAAGGCGGGCCGACGCCTTATGAGTGGTGGCATTTCAATATCGTTGATCCCGATGGCTCCATGGGGAAAAACATCTACCCTCCCGTTAGCGCAGGATCTACAACGCCAACCGACATCTCTGTGGCTGTATTGGCCAACGGCAACATTGCGGTGACTGACAGCGGCTACACCTACAACGCTGACCCGCTTGGCAACAATTACTCCAGCTCGTATGCGAACACGAGTATCTACTCGTCAAGCGGCACTTATTTAGGCTACAACTCCATCGCTACAGGCGGCGGCAATCGTGCGATCGGATCACCCACCGTCGGTCAAGTGGTGGCGCTGACGGGCGGTGATTACGGTGTGATTTACATGGACAACATCAACGGCACGCCCTACGTTCAATTTGGCGCTTTCAAGCAAGGCAACGGCGCCATCACTGCCAGTGGATCTACAGGCATCGATACCTTCTATGGGCAAGACGGCAACGACGCCTACTCGGGCGGTGGTGGTGCAGACAAGATCTACATGGGGGCAGGCGACGATACCCTCGTTCTCAATGCCAGCAACGTCACCCAATTGGGGACCTCGGGTGCAGGCAGCGTTGTTGACGGTGGGGCAGGCATCGATGTTTTGAAGTTGGATACCTCAGCCTTGGCCAACATCACACTTGATTTGACCAATGTCACGACCAACAGCAACCTGACCGGTTTTGAGGTGTTTGACATCACGGGCAACGGCTCCAACATCATGAAGCTCAATGTCTCGGATGTCTTGCAATCGAACATGGCGTTGAGTTCTGCCACACATGTCGTGCAAATCATGGGGGGATCCAACGACACCGTCAACCTCAGCAAGTTGTTGGACAACGGCACATTCCCCGGAACCTGGAGCACGACAAGCACCACCACGATCAGCGGCACGACCTACAACGTCTACAACTACAGCGCTGACCCCACCTTGCAGGTGCTGATCGACAACCACATTGCTTCAGTCAATGTGAATATTTCCTGATCCATTCGGCCCAAGTGCCGATGGGGTCAGGCTGAAGTCGATCAGGGTTTGTTAGGGGGTAGCATGAATTGGGTATTGCCTTTGAGCTTGTTGGCTTTCACCGGCCTGTGCTTTCGCACGGCTGGGATTGCTTGCGCGTTTAGCCTTCAGCGCTCGGCGGTTTTTTTGTTCATCACGGCGCTGTCAACGGCATTGTTTTACGGTGCTTATCGGATGTTCGGTGAGCCGTTGGTGTTGGGTGCATTGGCCAAAATGATGGGCGAGGCCAATTATGTTTTTCTTGGTTTCTTCATTCGCTCTCAACGCAAGGTGTTGCCACGGTCCGTTGAAATTTGGGGCGGCACGACAGTTTGGCTGTGGTCCTTGATTCACCTGACGTTGAACTTGACGCTGACCGGCGTGGCGCAAATGGTCGTCATGACGGTGCAGGTGCTGGTGCTGATTGCTTGGGTTGCCTATGAGGCGTGGCTCTTGTGGCGCGCTCAGCGCAGCGCCATGCCGCTGATGCTGGCGCTTGTCGTCACGGCGCACGGTTTGTCAGAGTTGGTGGCACGCGGGGCCATGCTCTGGCGAGGGTTTCAGGGCTCTTTGGCATTGAATGCACCGGGTTGGACCGATGCCATGTTGGACTGGATGTGGGTGACATTCTTTCTGGGTTTCATGGCGCAATTGGCGACGGCGGGGGTGGTGGCATCGGCCTTGAGTCAAGACAAGGCACGCCTAGAGCAGATGGTCAGCCAGGTCGAAGACATGCTTCAAGAGAAAATGTCCATGGTGATGAGTCTTTTGGCGTCGAACGCGGCCAGAGAAACCGACCCCCAATTGGCCAGCTTGGCCCATGAATTGCGGCAACCTTTGGGCGCTATTCAGCTCAATGCGGAGTATTTGGCCAGCACGCAGCGCATGAGCAGGGAAGAGGAGTCGCAGGTCCTGCAGGACATCTTGCGTGACAACCAGCGAGCGGTTTCGATTGTTCAGGGGGTGCGCAATTTGTTTGTGCAACATTCCGCACAGTTAACCCGGCTCAATTTGCCTGACGTATTGGAGCGTTGGGCAGCCCATCAAACCAAAGTACTGCACCCGGTGGGCGTGGGTATGACGTTGAATCTGCGAAACCAGGCTGAAGTGCTGGTTTTGGCCAATGTGGTGCAGCTGGAAATGGTGTTGCAAAATCTTGTCAATAATGCAGCTGAGGAGTTATCGCTGCAGGGGGGCGGCAAGATAGAAGTCACCATGATTGCGCAGGACCGCTTGGTCCATGTCGATGTGGTGGACAGTGGATCGGGCCTTCCCGCCGACTTGCATGAGAAGGTTTTTGAAATGAGTTATTCCACCAAATCACATGGCATGGGCTTGGGCTTATGGTTGAGTCGGCGAATTGCGCAGATGCACCGTGGTCATCTGGGGTGTGTGGCGCGGCCTGAGGGCACGTGCATGCGTTTGACATTGCCCAGGGAGCTTGCGTGAACGACATTGTTCCGCCAGTTTATGCCGCGTTGGCACTGGTCTTTTTGGGCCTGTTTGCTGCCAGCGCTCTGCAGGGGGCTAGCGCACAACTGGCGCACGCGCGTTCTTTGCGATTGGCGGGTGCTGCAGCGTTGTTTGCGGCTTTGGCTTGTCTTTGCGTAGCGCTTTTGCCTTGGGTGGGGCGTTTCGCTTTGGTGCTGGCCACGACACTGATGCTTGGCAGTTATGCGGCCATGTACCTGCGGATTCGGTCTTGGCACAGGCCAGTTGGCAATGCCTGGATCGCATGGACTACGCTGGCGGTGGTACTTCTTTGTGCCTTGAACGGTTTGCTGGTGGCCATGCATGTGCCAATACCCGTGAGGGTTGTCTACCAGTGTGTATTGGCCAATGGCCTTTTGGCCATGGCACTGTATGAGCTCCAACGAGCCCCCTCAGAGGTGGGCGGCACCCAGTTGCAAATTCTGCGCTGGAGTTTGCTGGCCATGATGGTGTTTCTCACTGTTTGGGGCTGGGTGGTTTACCAGCAGCAGACTTATCGGGGCGTGGTTGTTTTCCAAATGAACCTCAGTGAGCCCTGGCTTGCGTTTGTCCTGCGTTTGTTTGTCACGGCATGTCTTCTTTTGGCGCACATCAGCTCCAATGCTTATGCCTTGGAGCAGATGACCAGCCTCCGGATGAAAACATTGTCTCAACTGACACAAGTGGAAGAGGAAAACCACTATTTGGAGCAAATTTTGAAGGAGAAGAGTGACATGCTCAGAACGGCCTCTTTTGCCGTGCGCTCGCAAAACTTGCCGGCCATCGTGAGTTCCTTGTCTCATGAGATCAACCAACCCCTGGGCGCGATTCGACTCAATGCCGATTATTTGATGGCCGACATCGACCACATGGCGCCTGCAGAGCGGCAGCATGTGCTGGCCCAATTGGTCAAATGCAGTGAATCCATCAGCGGCGTTCTGGTGAGCTTCCGACGCTTTTTTGAAGTGCCGGTCGAGCTCCACCCCATCGAGATGAACAGTTTGTTGACCGATTTGACGAGGGGGTTGAGGACAGAGTTTTTGCACAAAGCTGTTCACGTTGCCTATGAACCCGGCGCTCCCGTCCATGTGCATGGGGATGCGGTTCAGATGGAATCGGCCGTGACAGGCGTGATTGAACACTTGTTGTCTCTGCCTGCGCCGGGTGTGACAAGGCTGCGGATCGAGTGCAGTCAAGTCAATTCATTTGCCGTGGTCAGTGTGTTGTGCGTGGAGTCCTCGATCTCAAATGATGAACTTCAGAACACATTTGACACATCAACAAAAGACAACTCTGGCAGTTTCCGCTCAGGACTTTGGCTCAGCCGTGCCATTGTGGAGCACCATGGTGGTGCGATGAGTGTGTGTGTGACCGATGGTTTCTGGGGCATCAGCTTGCAGTTGCCGTGTTTGAAAGACATGAATTCATGATGCATGCAAGAGATGCGCTTGCCAACCAAGCTTTGCCCTTGGCGGCTGTCAACGGATACGTGTTTCTGGTGGAAGACGATGAGTCCATGCGAGAAAGCATGCGGCGTGTTTTGGTCAGCCAAGGCTATCGTGTGTATGCGTTTGCGGACCCTTTTTCTTTTCTGGAATTGGTCACGCCGGTCACGCCTGCGGTCCTTGTTTTGGACATGCGCTTGCCTGGCATGTCGGGCGTTGAGGTTCAGGCCCGCCTGCGAGAGATGGGCATGGACATGTCCGTGATTTTTGTTTCTGGCGAAAGCACGGTCCAGCAAGCTGTGACGGCCATGGAAAAGGGGGCTTTGCAATTCTTGGTCAAGCCGGTCAGTCGTACAACTTTGCTGGAAGCCGTTGCGCTGGGCGTGCAACACGAAGTCAAGCGATCCTCCGAGCGCAACCGTCGCCACACCAGAGACGGACGACTTGCACGTTTGGCGCCGCGCGAAAGAGAAGTTCTGGAATTGTTGTTGGCAGGCTACGGCAACACCGAAGTCAGCAACATGTTGGGCATCTCCTATGCCACGGCCAAGCAGTACAAGGGCAACATCATGCTCAAGTTGAGCGTGGAGACCATGGCCCAGTTGATCGAATTGATGCGCTCAGACGATTGAAGGACAAACCTTTTCATCCAGCAGACCGCGCCTGGCCAGATCACGCATCAAGGCCCGCACGCCGTACACCCAGGGGGCCGCTTGGTCGGAGGTGGTGATGGTGTTGGTCAATGTGCCCAATTGGGGCGTGGACACGCTCACCGTATCGCCCACCACATGGGTGAAGCCTTGGCCGGGGCCGTGCCGGTCTTGCGTGGGCGCGAACATGGTGCCCAAAAACAGCATCATGCCGTCGGGGTATTGGTGATACGGCCCCATGGCTTGGCCCGCCAGGTCCAGCGGGTCGCGGCTGATTTGGCCCAGCGAGCTGCTGCCTTGCATGACAAAGCCCTCCGGGCCTTTCACGGTCAGGGTCAGGTCGCATCGGCGCACATCGTCGATGCCAAAGTGCGCGTCAAACAGGCGGATGAAGGGGCCGATGGCGCAGCTGGCGTTGTTGTCTTTGGCTTTGCCCAGCAGCAAGGCGCTGCGGCCTTCAAAGTCGCGCAGGTTCACGTCGTTGCCCAAGCTGGCGCCGACCACCTCGCCGCGCGAGTTGACGGCCAGCACCACTTCGGGTTCGGGGTTGTTCCATTGGCTTGCGGGGTGGATGCCGGCCATGGAACCCGTGCCCACCGCGCTCATGGGTTGGGATTTGGTGAAGATCTCGGCGTCCGGGCCAATCCCCACTTCCAGGTACTGCGACCACATGCCTTGCGCCAGCAGCACTTCTTTGAGCTTGGCCGATTCGGGCGAGCCGGGTTGGACGCTGCGCAGGTTGTCGCCAATCACGGCCACCACCGCCTGGCGCACGGCTTCGGCCTTGCTGGCGTCGCCCCGGGCTTGTTCTTCGATCACCCGCTCGAGCATGCTGGCCACAAAGGTCACGCCCGCCGCCTTGATGGCTTGCAGATCGCACGGCGCCATGAGCCAAGGCTTTGTGGCATCGCGCTGCGGCTCGTGGGCGTTGGCCAACACATCGGCCGTCTTGGCCACAGGGGTCGCCAGGCCCGACTCGATCATTTGGCGCACCTGCGCGGCAGGGTTGGGCAGCTCCAGCAATTGGCTGCTGGTGGGGGCCAGCGCCGAAAGGTCAAACACCTCCTTGGCCGTGATGGCCACCAAGGTGGCCCCCAGGCTGGGTTGCCATAGGCGGCCAATCAAACATGCTTGGGCGTGGTCTTGGGGCAAGCTGGAGTGTGTCATGGGGTTCGGGGGGGTGGATGGATCGAACCCTCAGCATGCCAGAGCTGCAAGAGGCCGGCTGTCACCTACAGGCATGGGCGCTGCAGAAGTAAATTGTTGCAAGCTTGTGAGCTGCGTCACGGTATTGCCTGATTGGGACGGTTAAATTCAACACCCCTCAGACACAGGAATTTCAAATGACATTTTCAAACGCCCTCAAAGCCTCAGGCAGCCTCGTCACGGGCCTGGCCATTTTGTTGACCGGTTGCGCCACCGCCACCCCCGAGCAGAAGGGGGCGGGCACCGGGGCCTTGATCGGCGCAGTTGCGGGCCAAGTGCTGGGCCGCGATTCGAAATCCTCCGCCATCGGTGCTGGCCTGGGCGCCTTGGGCGGCTACATCTGGTCCAAGAACATGGAAGACAAAAAACGCGCCATGGAAGCGGCTACAGCCGGCACTGGCACGGTGGTCACGCAGACCGCCGACAACCAGCTCAAACTGAGCATTCCGAACGACATTTCATTTGACACCGGACGCTCGGACATCAAGCCCAATTTGCGCCCGATCCTGGACCAGTTCGCACAAGGCCTGAGCCAGCAAACGTCGATGGAAGTCAAGATCGTGGGCCACACCGACAACACCGGCAGCGATGCCATCAACAACCCTTTGTCGGTCAACCGCGCCCAAAGCGCCCGTGACTATTTGGTGGGCCGTGCCGTGAGCAGCAGCCGCATCAGCATCGACGGCCGAGGTTCGCGCGAACCGATTGCCGACAACGCCACCGAAGCCGGTCGTGCACGCAACCGCCGCATCGACATTTACCTGGCCGAGCGCTCGGCGGGCAAGTGATCGGCACAGCGCTGCGGCTTGCCGTGGCGCTTCAGAGGTAGATTTTTTGCAGCAGGTCCAGCAGCGTTTTGCGCTGGGCAGCCGTCAAGCGCGAGGTCTTTTCGACTTCGAGGTCGGAGGCGGTTTGTTCGGCTTGTTGCATCAAGGCAATGCCTTGATCTGTGGGGTGCAAGCCCACAGCCCGTCCATCGTGGGGGTGCGGCTTGCGCTCGATCAGGCCCCTGGCCTCCAGGCTCTGGATCAGCCCCACCAAATTGGGGGGCAGCAAATTCAAAGCCGCGCACAGCTGGCGCGAGGTCACCCCGGGGTTGTGGTGGATGGTGGACATCACCGAAAAATCCACCGGCTTGAGCCCGTAGGGCGCCAGCCGCTCTAGAAACAACTCGATGATGCTCAGCGCCGCACGTCGGGCGTTGTAGCCCATCAGGCTTTGCAGATAAGTGGTGTCGATGGGGTCCACGGCAGCCGTTGTGGCTTCCGTGGACTTTTTGCTTTTGCGGGCTGCAGGGCTTCGGGTAGCCGTTTTGGCGGTGGTGGCCATGGCTGGGTCTTCAGGCGCCTGCGGCCGTGCACTGCTGCACGATGATGAAGGTGCGCATCTGGAACTCGGGCAACACCCACTGGCGCAAGGCTTTGGCCGGTGCCAGCCAGCGTGTTTCGGCATGGGGGGTGTCGGCATCGACACCGGCTTCGATGCGCAACCAAGCCCAGTCCATCAGCACCAAAGCCACAGCACGCAGGTAGTCGTCGGCCACGCGGAAGGGCAAAGCGGCGTCTTGGGGCGCGGCTTTGACGATCTGCGCGGTCACGGCACGCAGCGTCTGGATGCGGGCCTGTGCCGATGTGCTGGCCTTGGCCGCTTGCGGCAAGTCGGCGGCGAGGGTGTCCAGCAGGGCGTTCATGCTTTGCCCGCCATCGGCCATCACCTTGCGCACCAGCAGGTCGATCGCCTGGATCTCGTTGGTGCCTTCGTAAATCATGGCCACGCGGGCGTCGCGCACGATTTGCTCAATGCCCCATTCGCGCACATAGCCGTGGCCACCGAACACCTGCAGGCAGTCGCTGCCGCCGTGAAAGGCCTGGTGGGTGAACACCGATTTCATGACCGGCGTGACCAGGGCGCACCAGCGCTGGGCGGCGGCTTGTTGGTCTGCATCGGCGCTGTGCTTGATCAGGTCCAGCTCCAGCGCGGTGCGGTAAGCCAGCACGCGACCGGCATCGACCCAGGCACGCTGCGTGTCCAGGATGCGGCGTATCGCTGGGTGCTCGCCAATCAGGTCTGCTTCGCCCGCGCTTTTGCCTTTGCCGGGTGCACGCATCTGGCGGCGCTCTTGGGCATACGCATCGGCCTTTTGCCAAGCCGCATCCAAAAGGCCAATGCCTTGCAAGGCCACGTGCAATCGGGCGGCGTTCATCATCACAAACATCGCGTTCAGGCCTTTGCCGGGCTCGCCCACGATGGCGCACACGGCTTCGTCAAAACGCATCACGCAGGTGGGGCTGCCGTGCAGGCCCATTTTTTCTTCGATGCGGTCGCAATGCACACGGCTGCGGCTTCCGTCGGGGTAGAACTTGGGAACGAGGAACAGTGACAGGCCTTTGGGGCCGGGCGGTGCATCGGGTAGGCGGGCCAGCACCAGGTGCACGATGTTGTCGGTCAGGTCGTGCTCACCGCCCGAGATGAAAATCTTGGTGCCACTGACGGCGTAGTTGCCATCGGGCAAGGGCACGGCCTTGGTGCGGGCCAGGCCCAAATCGGAGCCTGCATGCGGCTCGGTCAGGCACATGGTGGCCAACCATTCGCCGGTGGCCACTTTCTCTAAATACTGCGCTTTGAGTTCGTCGCTGGCGTGGTGCTTGATGCACTCGTAAGCGCCATGCAAAAGGCCTGGCGCCATGGTCCAGCCGTGGTTGGCCGCGCTCAGCATTTCGTACAGCATGGCTTCGAGCACCGTGGGCAGGCCTTGGCCGCCGTCTTCGGTGCTGGCGGCCAAAGCAGGCCAGCCTGCTTGCCAGAATGCTTGGTAGGCCGCTTTGAAGCCCGGCGGCATGGTGACCGCGCCATCTTGCCACTGCGCACCGATCTCATCGCCATCGCGGTTGAGTGGAGCAATCACTTCGCCCACGAACTTGCCTGCTTCATCCAGCACCTGCTGCATCAGGTCCGGGTCCACCTCGGCAAAGGCGGGCAGGGCTTGCAGTTGGGCGGGCGCGTTCAGCACGCGGGACAACACAAACTGCATGTCGTCGGTGCGGGGTTGGTAGGCGTTCATGGGCTTGGGGAGTCAATCAAAGACGCCGGAGCACCGACGGGGTGCTCCGGAAGGGGGCATCGGATCAGCAGATCAGGAGTCCACTGTGAAACCAATGCGCTTGATCAGCGGACCCCAGCGCTCGAGTTCCACTTGCGAGCTCTTGAGTTGATCAGCGGCTGTGCCGCCGTAGGGGATCAAGCCGACCACGGTCAAGGCATCTTGCACGCCCTTGTCTTTCAGCGCCGCGTTGATGGCCGCATTGACGGCCTGAACCACGTTGGCTGGTGTTTTGGCGGGGGCGTAAAAACCAAACCACTCTTCCACGGTCAACTCAGGAAAGCCTTGTTCTGCAAATGTGGGGACATCAGGCACAAATGGCGAACGGGTTTTGCCCGATGTGGCGATGATGCGCATCTTGCCGGCTTTGTGGTTGGCAATGAAGTCGCCGTGTGGGGTGAACATGCAAGCGATCTGGCCGCCGACCACATCGGTCACGCCGGGCACCGAGCCACGGTAAGGCACATGCTTGAACT
>NKIO01000063.1 GCA_002255935.1 Comamonadaceae bacterium PBBC2 | reverse complement strand
GCGGCTTTTGGCACAACGGCTTGCTCACCGGCGTGCAAAGCGCACTGTTCAACGGCGACGACGCGGTGCTGCTGATCTTCAAGAACGGCTACACCTCGGCCACCGGCACGCAGGACATCATCAACACGCCCACCGACATCGCCAAAGAACTGGCGGGCGACAAACGCCAGAGCATGGTGCACACCAACCAGACCATCGAGTCCACGCTCAAAGGGCTGGGCGTGCAGTGGCTGCGCACGGTGCACACCTACGAAGTGAGCCACATGCAGGCCACGCTCACGGAAGCTTTCACCACCGAGTTTCAGGGCCTGAAAGTCATCGTGGCCGAAGGCGAATGCCAGCTGGAGCGCCAGCGCCGCATTCGCCTGTCGGGCTGCCCCACCCTCACGCTCAAAGACAACCCCGACCCCCTCAAAGTGGACCCGGTGGCCACCGTGATCGATGGCTGTGTGGGCTGCGGCCTGTGCGGCGAAAACGCCCACGCGGCCACGCTCTGCCCATCCTTCTACCGCGCCGAAGTGGTGCAAAACCCCAAGCTGCACGAGCGCATCTGGGCCCGCTGGCAAGGCCTGGCCACCCGCTGGCTGCAACCCGCTTGAACCACGCCTGAGAGACACACCATGACCCAACCGATTTCCATCTTGCTGTGCGCCCTGGGCGGCGAAGGCGGCGGCGTGCTGGCCGACTGGCTGGTCGACGTGGCCCGCCACGCCGGCCACCCGGCGCAAGCGACCTCCATTCCCGGCGTGGCGCAGCGCACCGGCGCGACCACCTATTACCTCGAGGTCTACCCCCTGCCCCACAGCCAATTGCAAGGTCGCTTGCCTGTGCTGGGCCTGAACCCGTTGCCAGGCCGGCTCGATGCGCTGGTGTCGTCCGAGTTGCTGGAAACCGCACGCCAAATTGGCAACGGCCTGGCTTCAAGCGACCGCACACTGGTGATCAGCGCCTCGTCGCGGGCGCTGACCACCGCCGAAAAAATGACCATGGGCGACGGCCGCCGACCCGAAGGCCCGCTGCTCGATGTGGTGGCTGCGCACAGCCAACGCCACCACGTGATGGACATGGCCCGCCTGTGCCAAGAAAGCGGCACCATGGTCAGCGCCGTGATGCTGGGTGCCATTGCCGGCAGTGGCTTGCTGCCTTTTGCGCGGGCCCATTACGAAACCGTGTTGGCGGGCCCCAGCAACTCGGCCAAGGCCAGTTTGCGTGGCTTTGCGCTGGCTTTTGATCTGGTCACGCGCCAGCGCGAACAAGCGCAATATGTCGAGCATGTGATGAAGCCGGCTGTGGCCGCGCCCTCTGCATCGGCTACTCTACCTGCAGATGTGGCCGCCAAGTTTCCAGCAGCCTTGCACCCCCTGATGGGCTTGGCCCACCAGCGCTTGGTGGAGTACCAAGGCCCCGCTTATGCCCGCCTGTATGTGCAGCGGCTTGAACGCCTGTTGCACGCGGAAACCGAGTCACCCGACAGCACCCGCCCCGTCACGTTTGAGGCCACCCGCTGGCTGGCCCTGTGGATGGCGTTTGACGACATCATCCGCGTGGCCGACCTGAAAAGCCGAGCCAGCCGCTGGGACCGCGTGACGCAAGAGGTCAAAGCCAAAGCGGGCGATGTGCTCAAGGTCTACGACCACTTCAAGCCCGGCGTGCCCGAGTTGGCCGCCCTGTTGCCACAAGGCCTGGCCAACCAACTGCTGCGCTGGGACCGCGCCCGCGTGGCCCGAGGCCTTGCGCCTTGGTCCATGCCGCTCAAGGTGGCACGCCACGCGCTGTGGGGCATGGCCAGCTTGCGCCTTCTGGCCAGCTTGCGTGTGCTGCGCCCCCTGGGCAGCCGCTATGCCACCGAGCAAGCCTTGATCGAAGAATGGCTCGGTGGCATCGAGGCCGCCACACGCCAGTCCCCCGCACTGGGTTTGGAGTTGGCGCGTTGCGGGCAGCTCATCAAAGGCTACGGCAGCACCAACGAACGCGGCAAGGACAACCTGCTGCACATCCTGCGCCATGTGTGCGGCCCCGCCTCCAAAGTGCCTGCGGCCGAGCAAGCCGAGGCCGTGGCCCGCATCCGCCAAGCCGCTTTGCAAGACGAAGCTGGTCAAGCGCTCGACCAAGCCTTGCTGCAGCACGGTGCGCCCGCCCGCACAGTCAAGGAACAACCGGTGCTGTGGATGAAAAATCCGCGACTGCAAAAATCCTGATCTGGCTTCATCATCGACATCGGCCCCTTCCAAACCCAAGGAGACAAGCATGCCAACAACAAAATTCTTCTCTCGCCGCGCAGTGGTCACCGCCCTGCTCGCCATCGCAGCCGGCCCTGCGCTGTGCCTGAGCGCCGCTGCACAAAGCTGGCCCACCAAACCGGTCAAGATCGTGGTGAACTTTCCACCGGGCGGTGCGGCCGACCAGATTGCCCGCGCCATTGGCGTGCCACTGGGGGAGGCGCTGGGTCAGCCTGTGGTGGTCGAAAACAGAGGGGGCGCCAACGGCAACCTGGGTGGCGAGCTGGTGGCCAAATCACCGGCCGACGGCTACACCCTGCTCATGAGTTCGGGCGGCATGGTCTCGGTCAACCCGCACATCTATGCCCGCATGCCCTTTGACCCGGCCAAAGACCTGGTGCCTGTGGCCTCGGCTGCCCGCGTGCTGGTGTTTTTGGTGGCCAAGCCCAACTTTCCGGCCAACAACATCCAAGAGTTTTTAGCCTACGTGAAGGCCAACCCGGGTCGCTTGTCTTATGGCTCGGCTGGCAACGGCAGCTCGCCCCACTTGGCTGGCGAAATGATGAAAAGCCAAGCCGGTTTGTTTGCGGTGCATGTGCCCTACCGGGGCGCAGCACCTGCGCTGCAAGACGTGTTGGCCGGTCAATTGGATTTCTACTTTGACCCCGGCATTGGCCTGGGCCAGGTGCGTGCGGGCAAGCTCAAACTTCTGGCCGTGGGCAGCATGAAGCGCTCGCCGCTGTTCCCCGACGTGCCCACGCTGCATGAAGCGGGCCTCAAAGGTTTTGACGCCGACTCGGTGTTTGGCTTTTATGCACCCGCAGGCACACCTGCCGAAGTGGTCAACCGCGTCAACCGCGAGATCAACAAAATTTTGGGCACGCAAGCCTTGAAGGACCGCATCCAGAACCTGGGTGGCGAGGCCCTGCCGTTGACACCCGCCGAGTTCGGAGCTCGCGCCGCGGATGATTCCAAACGCTTTGGCGCCATCATCCGAGAACGCAAAATCGTCGGCGACTGAAAGTTCAAACCCGGCAAGCAGGACCCAAAGGAGATCACGCACCGTAGGTCGGCACCTTCAGGTCCGACGTTTGTTCGCTTCGGCTCAGCCCTCATGTCGGGGCTGAAGCCACCGACCTACCGAACAGCGAACCGCGGCAAGCAGGACCCAAGGGAGAACACGCACCCGTAGGTCGGCACCTTCAGGTCCGACTTTTTTCGCCTCGGCTCAGGCCCCATGTCGGGGCTGAAGCCGCCGACCTACCGCACAGCGAACCCCGGCAAGCAGGACCCACGGGAGATCACGCACCCGTAGGTCGGCACCTTCAGGTCCGACATTTGTTTACTTCGGCTCAGGCCCCATGTCGGGACTGAAGCCACCGACCTAAAAGCATCAAACCCCTGCCAACTCCCGCAAGGCCTGTGGGTTGGGCAAGCCCAACACCCGGCCTGCGCCACTGATGAGCTGGCGGTCGCGCAAATGGCGCAGCACGCGCGAGAACGTTTCGGGCGCGATGCCCAGTTGCGCGGCGATGGTGCGTTTGCGCTCACGCAAAGTGACGGCCAAACCACCTGCCTTTGCGTCGGGCTCGGCATGGCGCAGCAGCCATTCGGCGCAGCGGGCATCGGCATCTTTGGCCAAGCGGCTGACCGCCAACTCGGTTTGCTGGCGCTGCTGTTTGGCCATGTCCATCACCAAGGTTTGTGAGGGACCCGGCATGCTTTGCACCTGTGCCAAAAACTCAGGGGCAGCCACGTATTGCAGTTCCACCGACGTCAAGGCCACCACATCGACCACATGCGGCAAGCCCAACAGACCAGCGGCAGCCTCGAGCCAGCAAGGGCCTTGGACCTCCCCCAACTGGTGCAGCATTTCGCCTTCGTGCAAAAAACCCAGCACCACCTTACCTTGCACCAAGTGCAAGACCTGATCAGACGCATCGCCACGGTGCAACAAGACCGTGCCAGCCTCGAAAGTGGCGGGGTGTTCAAAAGAAGGGGAAACAGCAGTGACAACCATGATGGGCTTGACTGTGCCAGAGGCCAGCGCCCATCGTTTTGACGCAAATCAATAGGCGCTCAGGTGCCGCTCACGCCACCCAAATCGCCCTGAAGTCGTTCACATTGGTGTGTGTGGGGCCGGTGATGACCAGATCGCCCAGGGCTTCAAAGTAGCCGTAGGCGTCGTTGCGTTGCAAATAGGCTTCGATCTTGTGGCCCAGCGCCAGCGCTCGCGCCAGGGTGTCGGGGCTCACGCGGGCGCCGGCGTTGTCTTCGATGCCGTCGATGCCATCGGTGTCCGCAGCCAGCGCCCACACGCCGCTTTGGCCTTGCAGCGCTTGGGCCAGGCCCATGCAGAACTCACCTGCCCGGCCGCCACGTCCACGCGGGGTGCCCGCCGCTTGGGGCTTGATGGTCACGGTGGTCTCGCCACCGCTCAAAATTACGCAGGGTTTTTGGAACGGGCCTTGCCCTTTGGCCGCAGCACGGGCCAGTGCGGCGTGCACCTTGCCCACTTCGCGCGATTCGCCTTCGATCTCGTCGCTCAAGATGTACGCGTTCACGCCCATCGCACGGGCGGCCTCTGCAGCGGCCTCCAGCGCCTGTTGGGGCGTGGCGGTCATGTGAACGCTGTGGCCGTCAAACACCGACGAGCCGGGCTTGGGTGTTTCAAGGGTGCCCGCCTGCAAAGCCTGCACCACAGCGGCCGGCACATCGATGGCGTAGCGCTGCAAGATGGCAAGCGCATCGGCACAGGTGCTGGCATCGGCCACCGTGGGGCCGCTGGCGATGATGGACGGGTCATCGCCCGGCACATCGCTGATGGTGAGCGTGACCACCCGCGCAGGGCTACAGGCCGCCGCCAAGCGACCGCCCTTGATGCGCGAGAGGTGCTTGCGCACGCAATTCATCTCGGCAATGTTGGCTCCGCTGGCCAGCAACTGGCGATTGATCGCTTGTTTGTCTTCCAGGCTGATGCCGTCTGCAGGCAAGGTCAGCAGCGCGGAGCCGCCGCCCGAAATCAGGCACAGCACCAGATCGTCGGCCGTCAATCCTTGGGTCAATGACAGAATGCGCTCGGCCGCTTTGAGCCCTGCGGCATCGGGCACGGGGTGAGAGGCTTCGACCACCTCGATGCGCTCGGGCAGGCCCGCAGGCCTTGGCGGTGTGTGACCGTAACGCGTGACCACCAAACCCGACAGCGGTGCGTCTTGCGGCCACAAAGCCTCGACGGCTTGGGCCATCGCGCCACCGGCTTTGCCTGCACCCAGCACCAGCGTGCGCCCCTTGGGCGGGGTGGGCAAATGCGCGGCGGTGTTGTGCAGGGGCAAGGCGCGTTGCACCGCCACGTTGTACAGGTGGCGCAGCGCGGTTTGGGGGTCGGTCATGGCAGGGTTGTGTCAGGCGAATAAAACCCAAGGATAAAGGGTTTCTGTCCGGTCAAAACACAAGCCATCTGCCACAAGTGCTTCAGTCGGCACTGATCTTCGCATCTTGAATCACACGCCCCCAGTAGGCCAGTTCCTTGCGGGTGTAGTCACCCAATTGCGCAGGCCCCATATGCTCCACCAGGGTCCCCGCGTCTTCGGCTTTTTTCTTCACGTCCGGTGAAGCCAAAATCTTGGTGATTTCAGCGTTGAGCTGCTGCACCACCTCGTTGGGCGTTCCGGCTGGGGCATACAGCGCAAACCAGGAGTCCAGTGTGAAATCCTTGAGGTCTGATTCGCGCGTGGTCGGCACCTGAGGCAAAGAACTCAAGCGTGCGCTGCTGGTGACGGCCAAGCCCTTGAGCTTGTCGGCCTTGATGTGGCTGACCACCGAAGCCGGCGTGGTGAAGAACAAGTCCACTTGGCCGCCGAGCAAGTCCTGCACGGCAGGCCCTGCGCCCTTGTAGGGCACGTGGGTGAGAGAAGTCCCCGTCATTTGCTTGAAAAGTTCACCCGCGATGTGCTGGATCGAACCATTGCCCGACGAAGCGTAGTTCAGTTTGTCCGGATTGGCCTTGGCATAGGCCACCAGCTCACGCAGATTGCTCACCGGCAAATTGGCCCGAGCGGCCACCACCTGGGGTGCACGCGTCAGCATGGCCACGGGGGCGAAGTCCTTGATCGGGTCCCAGCCGGCTTTCTTGAACAGGTGCGGATTGCCCACCTGGTAGCCGCTGTAGGCCAGCAGCAGCGTGTAACCATCGGGCTTGGCCTTGGCCACGAATTGATTGCCGATGTTGCCCGAGGCGCCGGCCTTGTTGTCCACCACCACCGGTTGGCCCAATGCGCGTGACAGAGGCTCGGCGATCAGCCGCGCCGTGAAGTCGGTGGAGCCACCGGGGGCGCTGGGCACCACGATGGTGATGGTTCGTTCTGGGAACTTGCCTTGGGCCTGGGCGACCGGGGCGCCCACAAGAGCCATCACGGCCGCTGCTGCACCCAAAATCCATGGACGTCTTTGCATATATGTCTCCTCGTTGTTTTTGAACATCAGATCAGCACCGACAGCTCGATCAAATTGAAATCCGGATCCCGCACATAAACCGAGCGGATCTTGGCTGTGGCGCCGGTGCGCACCACTGGACCTTCCAAGATGGGCCAATTGCAAGCCTCCAATTTGGCGATGACCTCTTCAAGCGGCATATTCACAATGAAGCACAGGTCCAAAGCCCCTGGCACCGGCAAATGGGCCTTGGGGTCGAACTCGCTGCCCTGAACATGCAAGTTGATCTTCTGGTTGCCAAACTTGAAAGCGCGGCGCTCCACCGGCGGCGTGCCACCGATGAAACTTTCGAGCTGCATGCCCAGCACGCGGGTGTAGAAATCCACACACGCCGCTTCGCGGGCGGTGGTCAAGACCAGGTGGTCAAGGTGATCGATCATGAAAACGCCTTTCTCAGTTCAGCCACCGAAGGTGGCGCAGGGTGTAAATCGGTGATGCGGCCGCTCTTGGCGACCTGCCCGGGCACGACATGGCCCACGATATCGGGCAGCTCACGCGCAATGGGCAACAAACGCGTCAGGTCGATGCCCGTGTCGTAGCCCATGGCATCCAGCATATGAATGGCGTCTTCGCTGCTGATGTTGCCGCTGGCACCCGGGGCATAAGGGCAGCCACCCAAGCCACCCAAGGAACCGTCAAAACGCTCAATGCCAGACTGCGCAGCAGCCAGCACGTTGGCCAGCCCCATGCCGCGCGTGTTGTGAAAGTGCAGCGTCAATTGCAAGCCCGGAAACCGCGCTTGCAACGCATCGCACATGCGTGCCACCTGCTCTGGGTGCGCCATGCCCGTGGTGTCGCAAATCGTCAGGCCGCGCACGCCCAAATCGGCAAAGCGCTGGGCCCATTGCATCACTTCTGCTTGGGGCACATCACCTTCCATCGGGCAACCAAAACAAGCCGACAAAGACACATTGATGGGCACCTGAGCGCCGTAGCGTTCGATCACCTCGCGCAGAGCCGTAAAGCTGTGTTCGCGCGGCATGCGCAGGTTGGCCAGGTTGTGCGTCTCGGATGTGGACATGACCAGATTGAACTCGTCTGGACGAGCCTCCATGGCGCGCTCGGCCCCGCGCAGATTGGGCACCAGCACGGTGTACTCCACGCCGGGCACACGCTCAATGCGCCCCATCACCTCTTCGGCATCGCGCAGCATCGGGATGGCCTTGGCCGATGTGAAAGAAGTCACCTCAATCTTGGCGTAACCGCATTGACTGAGGGCATTGATCAAGGCCACCTTGTGGTCCGTCGGCACAAACTCCGGCTCCATCTGAAAGCCGTCACGGGTCACCACCTCGTTGAAAAGGATTTTTTGCTTCACGCTTTGCTCCCCACAATGCCGCGCGCTTTCAAGGACTGGATCTGGTCAGCGCTCAAGCCCATCTCCGCCAAAATTTGATCGGTGTCCTGGCCCAGTTGTGGCGCGTTGCGCCGATGCTGCCCCGGGGTAGCCGATAACTTCGGAACAATGCCTGGCACCGTCATGGCGCTGCCGTCGTCCAGGGTCATCGTTTGCAGCATGCCCCGTGCCTGATAGTGCGGATCGGCGGCAATGTCAGCCACGCTGTAAATGCGCCCCGCTGGCACAGCGGCCCGGTCCAGGGCCTCCAACACCTCGGCCACTGGGCGTTGTGCGGTCCACGCACCGATGGCGGCATCGATTTCCACCACGCGGGCCACGCGGCCTGCGTTGTCGGCCAGTGCCGGATCGTTGGCCAGGTCCGTGCGTTCGATCAAAGCCATCAGGCGTTTGAAAATGCTGTCGCCGTTGCCCGCCACCAAGGCATAGGCGCCGTCATTGCAAAGGTAAGCATTGGTGGGCGCAATGCCCGGCAAGGCACTGCCAGCAGGTTCGCGCACCGCGCCAAAAGCGCTGTACTCGGGCAGCAAACTTTCCATGCAGTTGAACACCGCCTCGTACAGGGCAACATCGATCACCTGCCCTTGACCGGTGGTGTGCCTGTGCTGCAAGGCCAGCAAAATGCCAATGACCCCGTGCAAGGCTGACAAGGTGTCGCCAATGCTCACGCCCACGCGCACAGGCACACGGCCGGGCTCTGCCGTCAGGTGACGCAAGCCCCCCATGGCCTCGCCAATCACACCAAAGCCCGGGCGGTTGCGGTAAGGGCCGGTTTGGCCATAGCCGCTGATGCGCAGCACGATCAAGCGCGGGTTGCTGGCCATCAGCACTTCGGGCGACAAGCCCCAGCCTTCGAGCGCACCTGGCCGGAAGTTTTCAATCAGCACATCGGCCTCACAGGCCAATTGGCGCACCAGGTCTTGGCCTTCTGGCGTGCGCAAATCCAGCGCCAACGAACGCTTGTTGCGCGACTGCACCTGCCACCACACCGAAGTACCGTCTTTGAGCATGCGCCATTTGCGCAGCGGGTCACCGCTGTCTGGCGGCTCGATCTTGATGACTTCGGCGCCAAAGTCGGCCAAGGTCTTGGCGGCAAATGGCCCCGCGATCAGCTGGCCCAACTCCAGCACCTTCAGGCCCGAAAGTGCACACAGGTCGGGGGTAGGGAATGCAGCGCTTTGAGAGTTCATGCCCCGCAGTGTCTTGCGGATGCACCGGTGCGTCTATTTGTCAGTCCATCAGGCTGCCTTCGCATTTTGCGAAGGCGAATGCAGGAAATCCCTGAAGTCTGTGACACCGGCATCCGCCTCCTTGCGGATGCCCACCTTCAGTTGGCGACGTGCCCAGTCGTCCTTCAGGGGACGCCAGCTCAGCTGCATGGCCCGCACGATGGGCAAGGCCGCCGCTTTGGGCAGCAGCGCAATGCCCAGACCTGAGGCCACCATGTGCCCCACGGCATCAAAGCTGCGCACCTGCATGCGCAGTTTGAGCGTGCGACCGGCCGCCATGGCCGCACTTTGCTGTTGCTGGAACAGTGCCGCCCCGGAGGTCAGGCTGATCCAAGGCTCATCGAGCGCATCGGCAAAGGCCAAGGCCGACTTGCCCGCCAAAGCATGGCGCTTGGGCAAGATGAGCACCAACTCGTCCCGGCGAAAATCCTGGACGTCCAGGCCCTCGGTTTCAGGACCTTCCACAAACACGCCCACGTCTGCACGCCCCTCTCGCAAAGCCTGCACCACATGCTCTGAAACTTGCTCTTCCAGATCGATCTGCACTTCGGGATGCAAGTGGGTGTATTCGGCCATCAGCGGCGGCAAAAATTGGTTGATGGCGGCTGTGCCCGCAAACAGGCGCAGGTGTCGGGCGATGCCTTGGTTCAAGTCCACCAACTCACTGACCAGCCCATCCATCTCCTGCAGCAGGGCCAACCCCCTGCGCATGAAAATCCGACCAGCAGGGGTGATGCTCAGGCCACGGGAATGGCGCTCAAAAAGAAGGCTGCCAGTGGCCGCTTCCAGCTCTTTCAAACGCCGACTGGCGGCAGGCAGCACCAAATTGCACTGCCTTGCCGCCGTGGTCAGACTGCCGGTCTGTGCACACAGCACCGCCAATCGGATCGACACAAAATCGAATCGCGCCAGGTTGTATCCAGGCATGGACATCCGCACATCTCCGTTAGGTTTTGCTCTGCCCTATTGTGCGCAATCCTCAAACGATCCCATCGTGTGCATTCAATCGGCGTAAACCCCTGCCGACTTGATGATGGGCGCCCACTTGTTGACTTCGGACATCACAAAAGACTTGTGCCCGGCCGGGTCGTTGCGTGCGTCGTTGATGACCGAGGCACCGCCTGCGTCTTGCTTGCGGATGAACTCAGGGTCTTTGACGGCCACTTTGAGGGCGTCGTTGAGCTTTTTGAGCACGGCAGCAGGCGTGCCCTTGGGCGCGTACAAGCCTTGCCAGATGGTGACGGTGAAGTCCTTGAGACCGGCCTCTTGCATGGTGGGCATGTCCTTGAGTACGGGCGAGCTCAAACGCGTGGGCGTGGTGACCGCAAAGGACTTGACCTTTTTGCCTTCGATCTGCGGGATCGTGGTGGTGGTCTGGTCACACATCAGGTCCACCTGGCCACCGATCAGGTCGGTCATGGCGGGGGCTGTGCCTTTGTACGGCACGGAGGTCATGTCCACCTTGAGGGTCGACTGAAACAGCATGCCGCACAGGTGCGACGCCGAACCTGGCCCCGCGTTGGAGATGTTGATCTTGCCCTTGTTGGCGTTGATCCAAGTGACCAACTCGCCCATGTTGTTGGCAGGCAAGTTGGGGCGGCCGATCAGGTTCATCGGGTTCTCGCTGACCAGGCCCAGGTACTCAAAATCTTTCTCCACGTTGTAGGGCAGATTGCGAAAGAAGCTGGGCAGCGTGGCTTGAGCGATGTGTGTGAACAAAAGCGTGTAGCCATCGGCGGGGGCCTTGGCGACTTTGTTCGCGCCGATGGAACCTGATGCGCCTGCCGAGTTGTCGATCACGATGCTGTGGCCGCCCATGACCTTGCTCATGGACTGCGCCAAATCGCGGGCGGCCTTGTCGGTGGGGCCACCTGCGGCATAGGGCAGCACGAAGGTGATGGACTTGTTGGCCGCGGGGTAGTCTTGTGCATAAGCATTCACAGACAGGCACATGGCCAGGGCCGCGGGGACACACAGAAGCTTGGATCGCATGTTCTCACCTTTCAAAAATGTTTAAAACGCAAAGTCAACCGAATGGAAAGATCATTTTGATCAAGCCATCAAAACCGCATCAAACCAAGGCTTTGCACACCGCCGAGGTGACATCCACGGTGCGGGCTGTGCCGCCCAAGTCGCCCGTGTGCAGCGCCGAGTTGGCCGTCACCGCCTCCACGGCTTGCATCAAACGCTGGGCTGCAGCAGGCTCGCCAATGTGTTCCAGCAGCATGACCCCCGACCAGAAAGTGCCCACCGGGTTGGCCAGGCCCTTGCCCATGATGTCAAAGGCCGAGCCGTGGATGGGCTCGAACATGCTGGGGTAGCGGCGCTCGGGGTCGATGTTGCCGGTGGGCGCAATGCCCAAGCTGCCCGCCAGGGCTGCCGCCAAGTCGCTCAGGATGTCGGCATGCAAGTTGGTGGCGACGATGGTGTCCAAAGTGGCGGGGCGGTTGACCATGCGGGCGGTGGCGGCGTCGACCAGTTCTTTGTCCCACTTCACATCGGGAAACTCTTTGGCAATCTGCACCGCGATCTCGTCCCACATGACCATGGCGTGGCGCTGGGCGTTGCTCTTGGTCACCACCGTGAGCAGCTTGCGGGGACGCGACTGCGCCAACTTGAAGGCGTAACGCATGATGCGCTCCACACCGGCACGGGTCATCATGGAGACGTCGGTGGCCGCCTCGATCGGGTGGCCTTGGTGCACACGGCCGCCCACACCCGCGTATTCGCCTTCGGAGGTTTCGCGCACGATGACCCAGTCCAGATCTTTTGGGGTGCAGCGCTTGAGGGGCGCATCGATGCCCGGCAGGATGCGTGTGGGCCGCACGTTGGCGTACTGGTCAAAGCCCTGGCAGATCTTCAGGCGCAGCCCCCACAGCGTGATGTGGTCGGGGATGTGCGGGTCACCGGCCGAGCCAAACAAAATCGCGTCTTTGCCCCGCAACGCATCCAGGCCATCGGCGGGCATCATCACGCCGTGCTCACGGTAGTAGTCACCGCCCCAGCCAAAGTTTTCAAACTCAAAAGCAAAAGTGCCACAGGCTTTCGCCAAGGCCTGCATGACCTCTTGGCCTGCTGGGATGACTTCTTTGCCAATGCCGTCTCCGGGGATGGTGGCGATGCGGTAGGTTTTCATGGGGGTTTCGCGCTGATGAAAAAGATGGCGAAATTGTGCGACGGTAGTGCCTCAATAAAAATCCTAAAATTCAAGCCATTGTTAACCTGAGATCAACAATGCAAGCACGACTGCAAGCCGCCGATCTGGGCTTTTTTTCGGCACTGGCCATGGCCGGGAGCCTGAGCGCCGCTGCCCGCGAGATGCGCATCACCACGGCCGCCGTGAGCAAACGCCTGTCGCACATGGAGTCGCGCCTGGGTGTGCCGCTGCTCAACCGCACCACGCGCCGCATGAGCCTCACGGTGGAAGGCGAAACCATGCTGCGCCACGCCCGCAGCATCCTGGCTGAGATCGCCGATCTGGAACAACAACTGGGCGCCAGCCGCTCCACGCCCAGCGGCCTTTTGCGCGTGAATGCCACCCTGGGCTTTGGCCGCAGCCACATGGGTCCTCTCATCAGCCGCTTTGCGCAGCACCACCCACAGGTCGACGTGCAACTGCAGTTGTCGGTGGACCCGCCCGCCCTGACCGACGACGCTTTTGATGTGTGCATCCGCTTTGGCCCGCCGCCCGACACACGCGTCATCGCCCGCAAGATCGCAGACAACCAGCGATTGCTGTGCGCTTCACCCGCCTACATCGCGCAGCAGGGCGAGCCCAAAAGCCCGTCCGATCTGGCGCGGCACAACTTCATCAGCATCCGCCAAGGCGGCGAAGCCTATGGCGTGATCAAGCTCACACGCGGACGCTCGGGCAAAACCGAGACCGTCAAGACCCGTGGCAACCTGACCACCAACGACGGCAGCATCGCAGTGCAATGGGCGCTGGACGGCCACGGCATCTTGCTGCGCGCCGAATGGGACATCCGCGACCACCTGGCCAAAGGCCAGCTGGTGCAGGTGCTTCCGCAGCACCACACGCCTGATGCCGACATTTATGCGGTATACCCGGCGCAGCACAAATCGGCGGCGCGAGTGCGGGCGTTTGTGGACTTTGTGGCGGAAGCCTTCAGGCCAGCCAAGCCTTGATGCGGCTGTTCATTTTTTCAGCCGAAATGCCGTAGCGGTCGTGCAACGTGGGCAAAGCCCCTGCGTCCAAAAAGGCATCGGGCAACGCCAGCATGCGGAACTTGGCGGGCACCACACCTTCGCGCATGAGCAAGCTCGCCACTGCCTCACCCAGACCACCGACGATGGAGTGGTTCTCGGCCACGACCACCAAACGGCCTGGCTTGCGAACCTCGGCCAGGATCGTCGCCTCGTCCAAAGGCTTGATGGTCGGGCAATGCAACACCGCCACATTGACTTTGTCGGCTTCCAGCTGCTTGGCCACTTCGAGCGTGCGCATGGTCATAAAGCCACTGGAGATCACCAACACATCCGCACCTTCACGCAGCATCTTGGCCTTGCCCAATTCAAACGTGTAGTTGTATTCGTCCAGCACCATCGGCACATTGCCTCGCAAGAGGCGCATGTACACCGGGCCTTGGTGCTCGGCAATTTGCGGCACGGCTTGCTCAATGTCGAGCGCGTCGCAAGGGTCCACGATCGTCAGGCCGGGGATCGCGCGCATCATGGCCAAATCTTCGGTGGCCTGATGGCTCGGGCCATAGCCTGTGGTGAGGCCTGGCAGTGCGCAGCAGATCTTCACATTCAGGTTTTCTTCGGCGATCACCTGGTGAATAAAGTCATAAGCGCGGCGTGTCCCGAACACCGCGTAGGTGGTCGCAAAAGGCACCAAACCTGTCTTGGCCATGCCCCCTGCGGCCCCCATGAGCAGCTGCTCGGCCATGCCCATCTGAAAAAAGCGCTCGGGGTAAGCCTGCGCAAACAGGTGCAAGTCGGTGTATTTGGCCAGGTCCGCCGTCATGCCCACCACTTCGGGGTGCTCGGCAGCATAAGCCACCAGGGCCTTGCCAAACGGGGCGGCCTGCACGCGCTGGCCTTCGGTCGCGATGGAGGCGATCATGGCCGAGGTGGTCAGCCGGGGTTTCTTGTCAGTCACAGCATTCATCTCATGGGCCTCAGGGTTGGTTCGCGTCCAGGATTTCAAGGGCTTGTTGCCACTCTGGGGGATCGACACGGATGAAGTGGTTCTTCTCGCGCGACTCCAAGAAAGGCACGCCTTTGCCCATCAGCGTGTCACACAGGATCACGCGGGGCTTGGCGTCGGTCAGCTGTCGAGCCGTATCGAAGGCACGCAAAACTGCGGGCAAATGGTTGCCATCAACGCGCTGCACATGCCAGCCAAAGGCAGCCCACTTGTCGGCCAAGGGCTCAAAGCCCAACACCTGTGTAGACGGCCCATCGGCCTGTTGGTTGTTGATGTCGACCATGCAGATCAGGTTACCCAAACCATGGTGAGCGGCGGACATGGCCGCTTCCCACACCGAGCCTTCATCCAACTCGCCATCGGACATGGAGTTGTAAACAAAGGCGGGGCTCTTTTGGTGACGCAGCCCCAATGCGATGCCCACAGCAATCGGCAAGCCCTGGCCGAGCGAGCCGCCCGAGATTTCCATGCCTGGCGTGTAAGTGGCCATGCCCGACATGGGTAGGCGGCTGTCGTCGCTGCCATAAGTCTCCAACTCGGATTCGGGGATGATCCCTGCCTCGATCATGGCGGCGTAATGGGCAATGGCGTAGTGCCCATGCGAGAGCAAAAAACGGTCGCGATCGGCCCATTCGGGGTCATCCGCCCGGAAGTTCATGGCGTGGCCATAGGCCACGGCCAGCACGTCGGCATAGCCCAAGGCCTGACCAACGTAACCCTGCCCTTGCACCTCACCCATGCGCAAGGCAAAGCGGCGAATGCGGTAAGCGCACCGCGCAAGGGCGGACTGTGTGTCCTGAGCGAAATTCATGGGGTTTCTCCAAACAGCAAAGAAAAATCGATCACTTGAAGATGGCTGCGGGCACATAAGACACCAGCAGCAACACCCCAAAGGCGACGAAGTAAAACGGTCCGAGTTCGCGCACGGTCTCACCCACTTTGACTTTTGCCAAAGAGCTGGTGATGAACAGGGTTGTACCAACGGGCGGTGTGTACAAGCCAATGGCCAAGTTGACGGTCATCATGATCCCCAGCTGAGTAAGGTCCATGCCAATCGAATTGGCCAAGGGCACAAACACAGGCGTCAACAGCAGCACCGCTGCGGGCAGATCAATGAACATGCCACACACCAACATGAGCAAGTTCATCAGCAAAATCACGCTCCAGCCACTGGACAGATTCGCTTGCGCCCAAGACACCACGCCATCGGGCATGCGGTCAAAGGTGAGCAACCAACCAATAGCAGCCGAGGCCATGATCACCAGCAGGACAACCCCTGTGGACAAGCCCGCTTCCATCACCGCTTTGTGCAAACGCTTCCAGCCCAGGTCCCGGTAAACCAACACGGACACCAGACCGGCATACAACGTGGACAACACACTCACCTCGGTCGGTGTGGCAATGCCAAAGCGCAGGAACACAATGATCAGCACCGGTAAGACCAGGGCGGGGGTGGCGTACAGCAATTGCTGGCTGAATATGCCCCAGTCGAGCTTGCGCGTATCACGCGGAAAGTTGCGTCGCTTGCCTACCCACCAGCAAGCGGCCATGAAGCCCCCACACATGAGCAAGCCCGGCAAGATGCCCGCCACAAACAATGCAGCCACCGAGGTGTTGCTGGACAGGGCAAACAAGATCATCGGAATCGACGGCGGGATCAGGATGTCGATGGTGGCGGCTGCGGCCAAGGTGGCTGCAGAAAAAGCAGGCGGATAGCCCAAACGCTTTTGCCAAGGAATCAACAAGGAGCCAATCGCCGAGGCATCGGCCACGGCAGAACCCGACACACCACCAAATATGGTGGACGACAGCACGCCCACCTGACCGGGACCACCATGGAAACGGCCAATCAGGGTGGACAGGACACCAATCAGCGCTTCACCCAGTTTGCCGCCCATCATGAGCGAGCCGGTCAGCATGAAAAACGGGATGGCGATCAAAGGGAAACTTTGCACCTGCGCCACCATTTGCTGCACCAACAAATCCAGGGGCACACGGTCAGAGGTGGCAGCGGCCGCCATAGCGGCCACCAACAAGGCATGCGCGATCGGGATGGCGATCACGGCGGCGCCCAAGAAAACAAGCAAGATCAATGCGGTCATGGTTCAGGTCTTTCTCACCAGTGCACCGGCGCGGGCTCTGTGGACAGCGGGGTGTTGGGGTCGGTTTTCCAGGCGCGCAAAGCCGAAACCAGCGCCAAAACGGCGAGCAAGGCCATGCCGGTCATGACGCAGGCGTAGGTCACAGAGCCTGGAATTTGCAAGATGGGTGACTTCTCGTCGTGCACGATGTCCAGCATGCGCCAGGTGGCCAGCGCCAGCGTGGCATACAGCACGCTCACGACCGACCAGCCCAGCACACCCCAGAGACGACGCGCAGCGCCAGACAACTTGTCCATCAGGAAGCTGGTGGTGATGTGCGCACCGTGCTGCGCCGCCAACACCACGCCCGCCATGACCATCCAGGGAAACAACAATTCGGGCACTTCATTGGCCCATTGCAAGCTGGCACCCGTGGCGTAGCGCAATATGGTGTTGGCCACCAAAATGACGAAAATCACCACGGTGCTGATCCACAACAACACCTGACACACGGCCGATACGGCTCGCTCTATCCAATACATACAGTTCTCCAGCCTGCACGCCTTGGCGTGCAGGCAATTAGGCATTACTGCCCTGGGTTCAGCGTGCTGCTGCTATCACTTTTTTCAGGAAAGGACCAATGGGTGTGGCCAGCCATTTGTCATCCACATTGCCTGTTGCCTTGGCAAATGGCGCCTTGTCAACAACATTGATCTGCACCCCCTTGGACTTCAAGTCGGCCACCAGTTTTTCATCGCTTTCCTTGGAAAGTCTGCGCTGCAACTGGGTGGCCTCGGTGGCCGCTTCTTGCAACACCTTTTTGTCAGCATCGCTCAAACGATCCCAGCTGCGCTTGCTCATCAGCAAAGGGGTCATCTCGTATTTGTGACCAGTCAAGGAAATGAATTTATTCACCTCGTACAACTTGCTGGCGTGGATATTCATCAATGGGTTTTCCTGACCATCGACCACGCCCTGCTGAAGTGCTACATACAACTCAGCAAATTTGATCTGCTGAGCCTCCGCGCCCAGCGCTTGCATGATGTCCACCGTGACCGCATCCGGCGGCGTGCGCATCTTCAGGCCTTTGAGGTCTTCGGGTTTGGCCAAAGCACGTTTGCTGTTGCTCATGTGGCGAATGCCATTGTCCCAATAGCCCAAAACAACCATGCCTTTTTCGGCCGACTTGTCGGCCAGCTCCTTGCCCAGGGGGCCATCCAGCATTTTCCAGACCTGCTCCAAGTTGCTGAACAAGAAAGGCATGCCAAATGCAGCGTACTCGGGCACAGCATTGGCCACAGCACCTTGCGAGTTGGCACTGATGTCCAAAGCGCCTGTGCGCAAAGCAGTCACCATGGCCGCGTCATCACCGAGTTGAGCCGAGGGGGCAACCTGAATTTCGATGCGGCCACCCGACTTGGCCTTGGCCACTTCAGCCATCTTGACAGCGGCTTCGTGACGGGGGTTGCCCGGTGCAGCACCATGGCCCAGCGTCAGCTTGACTGCCTGGGCATGTGCCAAAGATGTGGCGGCCAAAACGGCGGTGGCCAGCAAAGTGCGGCGCAATGTGTTGAATCGTGTCATGGATGTCTCCTAGGTTTTAATGAGGTGGGCTCAAGCCCAAGCGGTGAGAAAATCAGTGGATCAGCATGCCGCCGTTCACATCCAAGGTGACGCCGGTGCAGTATTTGGACAAGCTGCTGGCCAAAAAGACCACGCAACCTGCCACATCGTTGGGCTCGCCAATATGGCCGAGTGGAATGCCATCCAGAATCGCCTGACGCTTGTCGTCCGGAATCTTGCCCTTGTTGATGTCGGTGGCGATCAGGCCAGGGGTGACGCAGTTCACTCGGATGTTATTGCCTCCGTATTCACGCGCCATGGCACGGGCCAGACCCAAAACACCCGCCTTGGCTGCCGAGTAATGTGGACCGCCCAAAATGCCGCCACCGCGCTGAGCCGAGACCGACGAGATGCAAACAATCGAGCCACTGTTTTGCGCGATCATCACGGGCAAAACGGCTTGGGATGCGTACAGCGTGCCGCGCAGGCTCACGTCCAGAATCCGGTCGTAATCGCTACCGGTGATGTCCAAAAACTTCACAGGTTGCGTGATGCCCGCGTTATTGACCAGCACATCAATGCGGCCATATTGGGCTTTGATCCTCACCACAGCGGCTTCGCACGAAGCCTTGTCGGTCACGTTGGCCACCAGACCCAAATGGTCTGCACCCAAACGGGCGGCAGCGGCCTGGGGGTCGGCCACTTCCAGATCGAGGATCACCACCTTGGCGCCCTGCTCCGCCATCATGCGGGCGGTCGCAAAACCCAGACCGTTGAGTCCGGCACCGCCAGTGATGACGGCCACTTTGTCCTTGAGCAGCATGCGTGTCTCCTTTGTATACATTGCGTTGATCGAGTGGCGCGATTGTGTTCAAGCCCCCGCATGAAGACAAACGATATAAACTCACAGGTGGATTAATTTCATTCATGTTGCACTGCAACGATTCAATTTCTTTCATGCGCCATGATCCCTCCACTCAGTGCTCTGCAGGCCTTTGAAACCATCGCCCGCCGCAGGAGTTTTTCGCTGGCGGCCGAAGAGTTGCACCTGACCCCCTCGGCGGTGAGTCACCAGGTGGCCAAGTTGGAAAGCCTGCTCGGCGTGCGCTTGTTTGAACGCTCTGCCCGTGGCGTGGAGCTGACCCCTGCAGGCCAGCAATACCTGCAGCGCGTGGCCAGTGCTTTGGGGGCCATCAACACCGCCACCGAAGACCTTCGCCACGGCGTGCAAGACACGCTCTATGTGCACAGCAGCCCCAGCTTTGCCAGCTTGTGGCTGATGCCACGCATCGCCCGTTTTGCCCAGCGCCATCCCAATATCTCGCTGGTCTTGTCGGCCTCGCATGTGCACTCGGACTTTCAACTCGGTCAGATGGACATCGACATCCGTTATGGCTTACCGAACTGGCCCAACTTGGAAGTGGAGCCTGTGTTCACCGAACACATTTTGCCGCTGGCCAGCCCCGAATTCATCCGCACCCACGCATTGCACGAGCCTCAAGACCTGATGCGCGTACCCCTGATCCAGTCCAGCGTCAGCGTGGTGCAGTGGCCCGAATGGTTTTCAAAGTTCGGTGGCGATCTGCGCCCTGAGCGCATGGGACTGCGGTTTGACCGCGCCATGATGAGCCTGGACGCCGCAGTGCAAAAACTCGGCGTAGCGCTGGAGAGCACCAGCATTGGCCAGTCGCTGATCGCCAGCGGCAAGCTGCAACCCGTCTTTGCAGATGACTTGTGCATGCCCGTTCGGGCGCATTTCATGGTCTATCCGGCCCGGCATGCCTCGCGCCCGGAAGTCAAAAGCTTTGTAGAGTGGTTGCGGGAGGAGGCGGGGCATGAGCGTTTGAAGACGACCAGTTAGCCGGAACAATGGGCATCCAAGTTGAACGCTATTCATTCAAACCTGAATATTCATCGCTTGTCTTCATGTATCAAGCTGGCAAAAATCTCTGTCACCATTTGGAAAATCAGGAGACAGGCGACCACGCACAATGCGGACATCGCCCACAGCATGACCGCCCCCCC
>NKIO01000135.1 GCA_002255935.1 Comamonadaceae bacterium PBBC2 | reverse complement strand
TTCATCAGAAACAAGCTCTCGGTAAAGGTGTCAGCGCCGCGCATGTTTGTTTGATTTTTGTGATGCCTCAATTGTCGACTGCACAGCTGAATTGGTGCTTTCGGTGCGTCAGTATTTCAGCAGCCTGATAGAGGCTTCACGTGAATGGCGTGATGAAGTCGAAGCTGGACTTGAGACGATGGAGGTTCTTGTTGCTGTAGTTGAACCTGGATTTAAAGAGTCGGATTGGTGTGCCCAGGAGGTCGGCTATGCACTCGGCCGTAAGGTCGATGTCATACCACTCCGTGCTGGTTTGGATCCATTTGGTTTTTTCGGTAAGTTTCAAGGAGTTCAGATCAAGGGAAGGCTGCCTGAGCAGGTGGCAAAAGATATTACCCAAATTCTTCTTAAGAAGCCACAGCATAGAGATAAGATTGTTCAAAGCATGTCGATTGCTTTTGCTGGGTTGAATTCTGAGAGAAAAATTGAAAATATTAATGTGCTTGACGATTGGTCGATCCTCTCGGATAATCAGATTAGATTTATTATTGAGCAGGCGGCAATGTCGGCGGTTGAGAAACAAAAGTTGAAAAATCTGATTGGGCGTGTTGGGGCATTCAAGGCCGTGGAAGTGAAAGCAAGCTCTTTCGAAGTTGAGGATGATACTCCATTTTGAATATATGTTTAATTAATTTTAAGTCTGTGTTGTTGAGGTGATTGGTGTTTATATATTTTCTGGGGTTTTTCAATGGCATTTGGAGAAAAATTTTATATTTTTTCCATCTTAAGTCAGGTTAAATTAATCCGCTCCCTTGAACAGACTTGGCGTGTATGACGACCAAGAGAATTGTCATTGGGTATTGGCTAGGCTGTCTGTTATTTGTGGTTCTTGTGCAGACGCGTTCCGTCAATCCAAAACTTAGCGCTGTGAACAGATTTCGCGTGACCATCGAGGGCGTGATCAGCCCCATTCGCAATGACCGCATCACCAACACATGGTTCGGAGATCCCTGAACAAGTTGACCTTTAGCTGTTTTCGTAATTAACAAACCACAAAAAAGTAGTTTGGGTTTTAAAGGCCGACCCAGACAATCGCCCGCATGTCTTCCGAAACCACCCTTGTCATCGTTCCCGGCTGGAAAGATTCTGGCCCCGGCCACTGGCAAACCCTGTGGGCCCATCGCCTGCCGGGTGCGGTGCGTGTGGCCATGGCCGACGAAGACTGGCAGCGCCCCAAGCAAGCGGTGTGGTTGCGTGCCATCGCTCAGACCATTTTGGCGCAGCCGGGGCCTGTGGTGGTGGTGTCGCACAGCTTGGGCT
>NKIO01000062.1 GCA_002255935.1 Comamonadaceae bacterium PBBC2 | reverse complement strand
CCTCAGGGGGCTGAAATTTCGAAATGCGAAAAGAAAATCGGGCAAATGGCGAAGCGGGACAACAGGGCCCCTCTGACATCGTGAGTAATTCAGCAGCCTGCTAGGCAGGCAAGGGTTTGAAGGACGGTTCGTTTGGATGTCATGGGTGTCTCCTGTTTCAATCGTTGCCCAGCCCGATGGGGTTGGGCTGTCTTTTTTCGACGGCGTGGCGGACCAGCGATGCGGTTCTGAAAATGCCGTGTGCGAATTTGTTGTAGGGCAGCGTGGCGAAGAGCGCCATCACCGCGCCCAGGTGCACCACCAGCCAAGTGGGCATGCTGCTGTGCCCGCGAGCCAGCCACAGGCCCAGGCCCGACAAGCTGATGACAAACAGCAATGCGATGAAGCCCAGATCCATCGGCTTTTGCGCGGCATCCCCCTGCAAGGCGTGGCGTTGCAAGTTGAGCTTGAACAAGCCTGCGCTGCCCACCAGCAGGCTCACGCCACCGATCACCCCCAAAACCTTGGGCAGGCTGGGGAGGTCGTAGGGTGCAGGCAGATCCAGCGCGTAGTGGTAGAGCGTGGCCACGCTGGTGGCGGCAAAGCAGAGCATGAAGCCGTAAAAGGTCAGGTGGTGCGCACGTCGACGAGACAAGGTGAACGCGTCGTCGGCGTTGTTGCAGCCTTCGCCATGGCCGCCGTCCAGGTATTTCAGGCGCAGGGCGTCGTGCGCCGCTTCGGCGGCTGCGGGTGCACTCACAGGCGCACCGCTGGTGGCCGGTGTGATTTCGCGCCAAAAGCGCCGCACGCCCATGGCCAAGGCCAGCACCGCCCACAAGAAGATCGGCGCGAACAAACTCACCAGCAAGTTGTGCGGAAAGATGCTGTAGAAGTTTTCGGCAGGGCCACGCACGGCGCCTTGCTGTGCCAGCCACAAGAACAAAGCCAAGCCCGCAGCCAAAGCCAGACTGAGCACCAGGCCATTGCGTTTGTAGAGCTGACCCAAGGGCGCAGGCCAAGCGTAGTCGGCATAGGTTTGCACCCGCAACTTGGCCATGGCTTGCGGGATGTTCACGCCAAAGTCGTGCGGCGGCGCGTATTGGCAGGCGTGCAGGCAGGCCCCGCAGTTGTGGCACAGGTTGGCCATGAAATGCAGATCGGCCTGCGCAAAAGACAGGCGGCGCGTCATGGCTGGGAACACGGCGCAAAAGCCTTCGCAGTAGCGGCAGGCGTTGCAGATTTGCAGCTGACGTGCGGCTTCGCTTTCGGCCTCGGTAGGGGCCCACTGGCCATTGGCCAGGTCTTTGGCTTCTTGGGTGAGTTGTTGCAGCGAGCTCATGGCGCGACTCCCGACAAGGCCGCTTGTGCAGCTTGTGTGCCCGCGATGCGCCCAAAGGCGGTGCCTATCGACATGCCCACACCTGCGGTGTAGCCTTTGCCCAGCACGTTGCCCGCCATCATTTCGCCCGCCACAAACAGGTTCTCGCTGGGCACGCCGCCAAAACGCACAGCAGCGGTTTCATCGGTTTCCAACCCCAGGTAGGTGAAAGTCACGCCGGGCCGCACGGCGTAGGCGTAAAACGGGCCGGTGTCGATGGTGCGCGCCCAATGGGTTTTGGCTGGCGTCACGCCTTCGGTGTGGCAGTCGTCCAGCATGGTGTGGTCAAAGGTGCCGATGCGGCAAGCCGCGTTGTAGTCGTTCAATGTCTGCATGAAGGTGTTCACATCCAGCCCGATTTTTTGGGCCAGCTCGGGCAGGGTGTTGGCATTGACGCCATCGAACACCGGCGGCATGAAGCGGCCAATGGCCTTGCTGTCGATGATCGAGTAAGCCGTCTGACCCGGTTGTTGGGCGACCAGGCGGCCCCAGATCGCATAGCGCTTGGGCCAGAAATCTTCGCCTTCGTCGTAGAAACGGCGTGCTTCGGTGTTGACCACCACGCCCAGCGACACGCAGTCGATGCGGGTGCAAATGCCGCCGTCGTACAGTGGTGCACGGGCGTCGATCGCCACCATGTGCGCTTGCGTGGCGTCGCCAATCGGGTCGGCGCCTTGGGCCAGCATGTGTTTGAGCAGCACGCCTTGGTTGAAGCGGGTGCCCCGAATCAAGAAGTTGTCGGCAGGCCACTCGCCCCGCTCGTTCTGGCCCCAGGCTTCTCGCAGCCATTCGCGGTTGGACTCAAAGCCTCCGGCAGCCAGCACGCAGGTTTTGGCGGTGATGCGCTCTTGGCCCACCCAGGCGGCCACAAAGCGGCCGTTCTCGATCTCCAGTCGCTCCACGGGCGCGTTGTAGCGGATCTGCACGCCGAGTTTTTCGGCGCTTCGGTAATAGGCGTTGACCAGGGCCTTGCCCCCGCCCATGAAGAAAGCGTTGGTGCGGGCCACGTGCAGTGCGCCCGACAGCGGCGGCTGAAAGTGCACGCCGTGTTGTCGCATCCAGTCGCGGCAGGTGCTCGACGCGCGAATGGTCAGGCGGGCCAGTTTCTCGTTGGTGATGCCGCCGGTGACCTTGAGCAGGTCTTGCCAGAACTCTTCTTCGGGGTAGGCGTCCACCAGCACATCTTGCGGGGCATCGTGCATGCAGCGCAGGTTGCGGGTGTGGCCCGAATTGCCGCCGCGCCATTCACGCGGTGCGGCTTCGAGCAGCGTCACGCTGGCACCCGCTTCGGCGGCCATCAGGGCCGCACACAAGGCGGCGTTGCCGCCGCCAATCACCAGCACATCGGTGCCCATCGCTTGTCCTTGTTTTTCGAATCAGCGCGCAGTGTCGGCGAAAGTGGACGTTTTGTGAAATGAAATATTTGGCACTTTTATTGCGGATGGTGCATCAATGGGCGCGGCGGCGTTTGCCAAAGTGGCGCAATGTCAGTTGGTAAAACCCTTCGGCTGCGGCCGACAGGCTGGTTTGTTTGCGGCGCAGCAAGGTCACGCGCCGCTTGACCACCGGGCCGGTCAGGGGGATCTTGACCACATGCGGGCGGTCGCCGTTTTCAAAAGTCGACGAGGGCAAGATGGCGCAACCGACCCCGGCGGCGACCAGGTTGATGGCCGTGGCGTGGTGCTGGACCTCGAAGTGGCCGTGCAGCCGAATGCCGCGTTGTGCCAGCTGGTAGTCCAAGAACATGCGGGTGGCCATGAAACTGCTGACCACGATCAGGTCAATCCCTTGCAGGTCGGTCCAGCCCACGGTGCGGCGGCCTTGCAAGGCGTGCGGTGTGGGGCACAGCAAGGTGAGGGGGTCTTCAAACAGCGCGACCTCTTCCAGTTCGGCATGCACTTCGCCATTGATGGCGATGCCCAGTTCGGCTTGCCCGTCCAGCACGGCAGCGCGCACATCGTGCGAGGACGCATCCAGCAGCCGCAGCGCATTGCCGGGGCTTTGCTGGGCGTAGGCTCGGATGAGCTCGGGCAAAACGTGTGTGGTGAGCGAAGGCACACACGCTAGGGTGAAGTGGCCGCCGCCAGTTTGCGCTTTGTCACGCACACGGGTCAGCGTGCGGGTGGCGTCCAGCACCAGGTGCCGCGCTTGGGGCAAAAAGTCGCGGCCTGTGGCGGTGAGCTCCACTTTGCGGGTGGTCCGGTCCAGCAGCCGAGCGTCCAGCAAGCTTTCGAGCTTTTGGATGCGCCGGGTCAGGGCGGTTTGGGTCAGGTGCAGCTGCTGTGCGGCTTTGACAAAACTGCTGAGCTCGGCCACGCAGACAAAGGCCTGCAAACCGTCGAAGTCAATTTTCAAGACCCGCTCCGGCGCTCAGGGCAGCGCAGAGGCGGCATGGATCACGCCGCCGCCCAAGCACACATCGCCGTCATACAGCACCGCACTTTGGCCGGGCGTGACCGCCCATTGCGCTTGCGCAAAGTGCATCGCGAACTCCGGTGCGCTCAGGCCATTCGCACCCGGGCGCAAATCGCAGGGCGCATCGGCCTGGCGGTAGCGGGTCTTGGCGGCGTAGGATCCGGGTGCGGGCGGCTGGTCTGCGCACCAGCTGGCGTCGTTGGCTTGCAGGCTTTCGGACAGCAGCCAAGGGTGGTCATGGCCTTGCACCACCCAGAGGGTGTTTCTCTCGATGTCTTTGCGGGCCACAAACCAAGGCGTGTGCTCGCCACCGCCGCGCTGCGCACCTTTTGCTTTGATGCCGCCAATGCCCAAGCCCTGGCGCTGGCCGAGGGTGTAAAAACTCAGGCCCACGTGCTGGCCAATGGTGCGGCCGCTCGGGTCTTTGATGGGGCCAGGCTCTTTGCTGATGTAGCGGTTCAAAAACTCGCGGAAGGGCCGCTCACCGATGAAGCAGATGCCGGTGGAGTCTTTTTTCTTGGCGTTGGGCAGACCGATTTCTTGCGCAATGCGGCGCACTTCGGTTTTGTGCAGCTCGCCCACAGGGAACAAGGTTTTGGACAGTTGCGCCTGGTTCAGGCGGTGCAAAAAGTAGCTTTGGTCCTTGGACGGGTCCAGGCCTTTGAGCAATTCGTGGCGGCCAGTCTGTTCATTCAAGCGCACGCGGCAGTAGTGGCCGGTGGCGATCTTCTCGGCGCCCAGGCGCATGGCGTGGTCGAGGAAAGACTTGAACTTGATTTCGGCGTTGCACAGGATGTCGGGGTTGGGGGTGCGACCGGCTTGGTACTCGCGCAAAAACTCGGAAAACACCCGGTCTTTGTAGTCGGCTGCAAAATTGACGTGCTCGATCTCGATGCCCAGCACATCGGCCACGGCCGCGGCATCCACAAAATCGATGTTGGACGAGCAGTATTCGCTGTCATCGTCGTCTTCCCAGTTTTTCATGAAGATACCGACGACGTCATAGCCTTGCTGTTTGAGCAAGTGAGCGCTGACGGCTGAATCGACGCCGCCGGACAAACCGACGACCACGCGTGGAAGTTGTGACATGCTCGGATTATCCCGCGACACACAGGCTGAAAATTTATAATCCTTTGACTTACATTCAAGCCATGTCCAAACCCTGCACTTGGTGCAACACCCTTCGAACCGTTCTGAGCGACACCGCGCAAGGACTGTTCCTTGTCACCCACAGTGGTTTGGCCATGGTGGGCTTGGGCGTGGCGGCGTTTGTGTTGGCACTGTGGGTCAAGCCCGACTGGCTCCACGCCTCGGAAGAAAAACTGTTCGATTGGCTGCGCGAGCGGCAAGTGTTGGTGTCTTGGTTGCCCGAAAACGCGGCCGAGCGGGCCACCGCCATGAACGTGCGCGAACTGCCCGCCAGCCAAGCCGCCGTGGCCACCTGGCTGGCCCGCAGGTACCGCGTGGCCCCCGAACCTGTTGCAGCCTTGGTCTTGGAGGCCCATGTGCTGTCCAAGAAATACAAGCTCCAGCCCCATCTGATTTTGGGCGTGATGGCCATCGAATCGAACTTTCACCCCTATATCCAAAGCCAGGCCGGTGCCCAGGGCTTGATGCAAGTGATGACCGGCATCCACAGCAAGCGCTACCAAGCGTATGGGGGCAACCTGACGGCCTTTGATCCGATCACCAACATGCGTGTGGGTGTTGCCGTGCTGTCGGATGCGATCAAGCTCAAAGGCGGATCGTTGGACGATGGCCTGAAGTTCTACCTGGGCGGTGATGCGGTGTTTGAAGACGGCGGTTACGTGGCCAAGGTCCGTGCCGAGCAAGCCCGTCTGGACCAGGTGGCTTTGGGCGTGGACGTGCCCATCCAATGAGCGGGACCGCATGAGTTTTGTCTCGCCGGAGTTTGGCCTGCTGTGCCTGCTGTTTTTTCCGATCTACTGGGCTTGCGCGGACATGCCGCGGCTTCAACGCGGTTTGTTGATCGTGTCGGGCTATGCCCTGTACGCCACCTGGGTGCCCGCTTTTGCCGGAGTCTTGTTGCTTTACAGCACGGTGGTTTGGGCCTTGGGCCGGTGGATGGCCGCTGCGAGCAAGCCGCGTTTGCCTTGGGTGCTGGGCCTGTGGCTGGCCGGCACTTTTTTGGTCACGCTCAAATATTACGAATGGGTGCGTGAAACCTACCAGGCCTTGTTGAGCCCTTGGGGGTTTTATTCCTTGTTGCCGGTGGTCGATGTGGTGGCGCCTGTGGGCGTTTCTTTCTTCACCTTCCAGGCGATCACTTACCTCGTGGCCGTCGGTCGGCGCACATCGGTGGCCCGTTCTTGGCCGGATGTGCTGTTGTTTCTGAGTTTTTGGCCCACCTTGTTTGCAGGCCCCATCTTGCGAGCCGAGCTGTTTTTTGCGCAGATCGACGCAGGCGAAGTGGGACGACCCCGGCAGGCGTGGCGGGCCTTGTACCTGCTGGCTTTGGGCGTGGTGCAAAAAGTGGTGCTGGCTTCATGGCTGTCGACCCATGTGGTGGATGCGGTTTTTAAATTTCCAGAGCACCACAGCAGCACGTCGATCGCGGCGGCCCTGCTGGCCTACAGTTTGCAAATCTTTTTTGACTTTGCGGGTTACACGGCCATCGTCACCGGCTTGGCTTTGCTCTTGGGGTACGAGCTGCCGCTCAACTTCCGGCAGCCTTATCTGGCGCGCAACCTGGCCGACTTTTGGACCCGCTGGCATGTGTCGCTGTCGAGCTTCATTCGCGACTACATCTACATCCCATTGGGCGGCAACCAGCACGGCTGGTGCCGCACCCAAATGCATGTGCTGCTGGCCATGCTGATCAGCGGCATTTGGCATGGCGCGAGTTGGACCTTTGTGTGCTGGGGCCTCATGCACGGGCTGGGCGTGGTGGGCCTGAATGTGCTGCGCAGCCTGGGCATGCCCGCATGGCCACGCTTTGTGGCGCAGGTGTTGACCTTTGTGTTTGTGAGCTTGGCTTGGGTGTGGTTTCGCGCCGACTCGGTGGCGCAAGCCCTTCAAATTTTTGAAGGGCTGCTCAGCAGCTCGGTCCCTGCGCAGACCGATGTGCAGGCCTGGTCTGTCTTGCTGGGGATGGCGCTGGCTTTGTGGACATTGAGTCCTTGGGCCACCACGCTGGAGTCGGCAGCCGTGCGCCTCATGCGTGCCATTGGCTCAGTGGGCACGACCTTGGGCTTGTTTGTGGTGCTGGCCTTGGCGATCTACGCTGGCCCGGATGGCGTGCCCAGTTTCATTTATTACCGGTTCTGAAATGTCGTCTGAATTGTCTGCCCGTCGCCTGAGCTGGATGCTGCCCATGGTGGGCTTGCTGGTGGCGCTGGTCTGGCTCGGCTCGCTCGACCGGTATGTGTCGGCACGCTATCACCTGAGCCTTGAGGCCGCACTGCCCGAGCCTATGACGAAGCGCCTCTTTGCCGTCTCGCGCTGGCTGGATGCGCATGGGCGTGACCAAGAACCAGCGTTCCGTTTGGCCTGGCCTGGAGCCGCGTCTGAGCGGCCCCTTGAATCGCGCGATGCGCAGCCCGCTGTGCCCGAGCCCCCCAAGTGGGAAGCTTTGCCCGATGCCTTGACCACCGGTGCTTTTTTGCCCAGCTTGGCGCCACAAAAATTGGCCCCCGGCCCACAAAGGATCTTGTTTGCGGGCGACTCGATGATGCAGGGGGTGGCGCCCTTGGTGATGCGCCAGTGGTCGCAGCAACACCCCGATTGGCAAATGCGCGATTTGAGCCGCCAAAGCACCGGGCTGACGGTGAAACGGTATTTCGATTGGCCGGCCAAGATCATCGAAGAGATGGACGCGCAGGGCTTGACCCTGGTGGTGATCTTCATGGGGCCCAACGACCCTTGGGACATGCTGGTCGATGGCCAACGGCATGTGTTTCCGTCTTCGGGTTGGGCTTACCACTACGCCTTGCGGGTGGATGAAATCTTGGCTGCGGCCGCGCAGCGGCAAGTGCGCGTGGTCTGGCTGGGTTTGCCCTCGATGCGCGAAGGCCGTGTCAAAGACGGTGCAAGCTTGATCAACCAGGTGGTGCATGCGCGGGTCAAGGCGTGGGGCGCCGATTACCTGGCCACGGAGCCCTTGATCGGCGTGTTGTCAGAGCCCTTCAAAAAGTTCAAGCCCGATGAGCAAGGCCAAATCCTCAATTTGCGGGCCGAGGACGGGGTGCATTTGACGCCCACGGGCTTGCGCCTCATCCAGCAGGCTTTGCAAAGCCACATCGACCAAGCGGTGGTGCAGCCATGAAGCGTCTTTTCAAAACGGCAGCATGGCTGGCCCTGGGCTTGAGCCCGTGGGCGCTGGCGCAAACGGGCCCGGTGCAGGCCTCGCCCACCATCACCATCTTGCGTGTGCAGGCCCAGGGGCAGGTGCCCGACATCCAATGCACGGCTGTCAAGCCCAAGCCGCCTGTGGACAAAGCCCTGGACCCCGACCCACCCGAAGTGCCCGACGACAGCGAGGTGCAGCGCCAATTGGCGGCCTGGCAACACCCGCCCGCCGTGACGGGCAACAAGGCGGAGACCGGCCAGTGGTGGCCTGTGCGGCCGGGCGAGCCCCTGCGCATCGGCATTTGGGGTGACAGCCATTTGGCGGCTGGCTTTTTCACAGCTGAGTGGGCGCGCTTGTCTGCTTTGCCGGCGGACCAAATCAAGAGCCGATTCATTCCGGCCAACATGGGCCGAGCGGGCGTGCGTTTGCCACTGCGCAAAACCTGTGTTGATGCCGCTTGGCGTTACGAGCCGGGCCATGCCGTGTCGGCTGGGGCCACGGCGCCAGGGCCGGGCTTGGTCAATTTGTTCAGCCAGCAGGCCGGTGCCCGCTTGACTTGGGATCTGCGCAATGGTGCAGGTCTGCCCGACAAGCGGCAGGTCCGCTTGCTGTTCCAACAAACAGCGGCGCCCATTGTGCTCACGGTGCGCGTGGACGAGGGACCTGAGCGCCAGGTGGATTTGCAGGGCCCACCCGGCCCCGCCGTGCTGGAGCTGGTGGGGGATGCGCCTTTGTCGGTGGTGCAAGTCAAGCTGCTGGACGGGGCTTTCCGTTTGCATGGCATGGAGTGGCCGGTGCCTGCCGGCACGCGCTTGCAAATGGATGTGTTTGGTTACCCGGGGGCCACCGTGGCGGGCTGGAAGTCGGTGTCTGCCGATGATTTGCGCGCCTGGTGGGGCGCATCGCCCTACGATGTGGTGGCTTTGGCCTTTGGCACCAACGAGGGCAATGTGCAACCCTTCGATGCCCATGCCTATGGTCAATTGCTCAAAGCCTCTGTGGCGGCTTGGCGTGAGCAGTTCCCTGCGGCGCAGTGTGTTTTGATCGCGCCCGGAGACCGTGGCGTGTTGGTGCGTCGCTCGCAAAAAATGCCCGCCGCCAAGGCGGGTCAACACAGCGGCAAGTCAGCCGGTGCTGGGCAGGCCAAATCAGCGCAGGCGGGCGCCGATGTGCTGCGCTTTACCCGCGTGCACGAAGAGATTGGCCGGCTGCAAAGGCAAGTGGCCACGGCGCACGGTTGCCGCTTTTGGAGCGCTTTGGAGGCCATGGACGGCGCTGGCGGTGCCTACCGCTGGGTGCGGCAAACCCCGTCGCTCATGGCGCGGGATTTGATCCATTTCACCGTACCGGGCTACCAACGACTGGCCCAGCTCTTGGCCCGCGACATGGGCTGGAGCAGCGCCGTTTTTGAGCCCTGAGGGCCTCAGCCCAAGCGGCTGAAAAACACCGCGCTCATGAGCAGGCCCGTGCCGATCACCAGCCAGCGCACCCAGCGCGAGGGCAGGCGCTTGGCCAGCCGTGCACCGGCCCAGCCCCCGCAGGTGGCCAGCAGCATCATCCACAGGGCCTGGTCCCAGACGATGGCGCCGGCCCAAGCAAATGCGGCCACCGACAGCCAAGACAGCACAAACGAGTTGAGGTTCTTCAAGCCGTTCACCGTGTTCAGGCGCGTTTCGCCGGTCAAGGTGTACAGCGCCATGAGCAAGATGCCCAGCCCCCCGTTGAAGTAACCGCCATAAATGGCCACGGCCAGTAAGCCGGGCAAGCGCCATGCCGGCTGACCCCGGCCAGCGCTGCGCTTGGCTATGACCGGACCCAAGGCAAACAGCCCAGTGGCCAGCAACAACAACCAGGGCACGAGACCGGAAAACAATTGGGCCGGTGTCACCAGCAGCAAGCCTGCGCCCATGAGACCGCCCAACGCCGCCACGATGACTTCGCGTTGCAAGGCGGCACCGGGAATGGCTTTGAGTTCGTCTTTGAAGCCCAGTGTGCTGCCCAGGTAGCCGGGGCTGACCGCCGCGGCGCTGGTGGCATTGGCCGCCAGCGGGGGCACGCCAGCAAACACCAGGGCCGGAAAGGTCAGAAAACTGCCGCCGCCAGCGATGGCGTTGAGCACGCCTGCGCCAAATGCGGCCGCGCCGGTGATCAGCCAAACGCTGTCGATCATGCGGAAGCGGTGGACAAAGGCGGCAAAGAGGCCACGGCCGCGTCGGTGTAAATCATCTCCAGCGGAAACCGTTGTCCGGCGCGGTGGTCCTCGATGCAACGCAAAACCAGCGGACTGCGGTGGCGGTCAGCACTGGCACGCACTTCGTCCAGCGTCATCCAGACCGTGCGCACGATGCCTTCGTCCAAAGACAGGCCGGGCTGTTGTTCGCCGATCTCGCCGCAAAAGGCCATGCGCAAGTAGGTGATGTCTTCTTGCGTCGCGGGCCTTTGAAAACGCGACAAATACACGCCCACCAGCGCGGTGGGCTTGAAGGGGTGGGCGGTTTCCTCCAGGGCTTCGCGGGCGCAGCCTTCGGCCGGGGACTCGAAGGGGTCCAGGTGTCCGGCCGGGTTGTTCAGCCGCAAACCCTCGCGTGTCAGCTCCTCCACCAAGAGGTATCGGCCATCTTTTTCGATGATGGCGGCAACGGTGACATTGGGTTTCCAGCGTGTATCCATGCAGGAATTATCACCAAATGGCCAAGGTGGCATGTCAATTGCGTGTCCCGAGGGGCGGTTCGGGCCTTTGTTGCGCTTCGGAACAGCGATTGGGCGGCTTACTTCATAATGAGTACAAGCCAGATGTCGTGAATGCCCGCTCATTTGCATCGAACATCGTCGAATTTCAAACTACTGGAGACAAACCATGCGCATAGGCGTGCCACGAGAAATATTCACGGGTGAAAAACGGGTGGCCACCGTCCCCGATGTGGTGACCAAACTGGTCAAACTCGGTTTTGAGGTGGTGGTCGAGCAAGGTGCGGGCGAGTTGGCCGACCTGTCCGATGCCGCTTATACCGAAGCGGGCGCCACCATCGCGCCCAACGCTGCGGCCCTGTGGAGCGGCAGCGACATCGTCTTCAAAGTGCGTGCCCCCACCGCCGACGAAGTGGCGCTGATGCACGAAGGCCAGACCCTGATCGGCTTTTTGTGGCCCGCCCAAAACCCCGAATTGATGCAGCAGCTCGCGGCTAAAAAAGTCACCGCGCTGTCCATCGACGCTTTGCCCCGCACCTTGAGCCGCGCCCAGAAGATGGACGCGTTGACTTCGATGGCCGGTGTCAGCGGTTACCGTGCGGTGGTGGAAGCCGCCAACGCTTTTGGTCGCTTTTTCAATGGCCAGATCACGGCCGCAGGCAAAGTGCCGCCCGCCAAGGTGTTCATTGCCGGTGCCGGTGTGGCCGGTTTGGCCGCCATTGGCGCGGCCGCAAGCCTGGGCGCCATCGTGCGTGCCAACGACACCCGCGCCGAAGTGGCCGACCAGGTCGTGTCGCTCGGTGGTGAGTTCGTCAAAGTGGATTACGAAGAAGAAGGCTCGGGCGGCGGCGGTTACGCCAAGGTCATGAGTGAAGGCTTCCAGGCCGCGCAGCGCGAGATGTACGCACGCCAAGCCAAAGAGTGCGACATCATCATCACCACCGCGCTGATCCCTGGCAAACCCGCGCCCAAACTGATCACCGCCGAGATGGTGCAAAACATGAAGCCCGGCAGCGTGATCGTGGACATGGCCGCCGAGCAAGGTGGCAACTGCGAGTTGACCGAACCCGGCAAAGCGGTGGTCAAGCACGGTGTGACGATTGTGGGTTACACCGATCTGGCTTCGCGCATGGCGCGTCAGTCGTCCACGCTGTACGGCACCAACTTGTTCCGCCTGACCGAAGAGCTGTGCAAGACCAAAGACGGCATCATCAACGTCAACATGGAAGACGACGCCATTCGGGGCCTGACGGTCATCAAGAACGGCGAAATCACTTGGCCAGCTCCGCCTTTGGCCGTGGCCCCCAAGCCCGCGCCCAAGCCCGCCGCTGCGCCGGTCGCCAAAAAGGGCCACGGCCACGGTGAGCCGTCCGGTCCCATGCCAGTGGGCCAGTTGCTCATCGTGTCGGCGGTCGCCGCCGTGCTTTTGGTGTTGGTCGGTGCGTATGCGCCTGCGGCTTTCCTGTCGCACTTCACGGTGTTTGTCTTGGCCTGTTTTGTGGGCTACATGGTGGTCTGGAACGTCAAGCCCGCTTTGCACACCCCGCTCATGAGCGTGACCAACGCGATCAGCTCCATCATCGCCATCGGTGCGCTGGTGCAGATCTCGCCCATGGCCGCGGCCGGGCGGCCCAACACACTGATCGCTGTTTTGGCCGCTTTGGCGCTGGTGCTGACGGCCATCAACATGTTTGGCGGCTTTGCCGTCACCCAGCGCATGCTGGCCATGTTCCGAAAATAAGAAGAAGGAGAACCTGAATGTCTGCAAGTCTGGCCACGGTCGCCTACATCGGCGCGACCATTCTTTTCATTCTCAGCCTGGGCGGTTTGTCCAACCAGGAAACCGCCCGGCGCGGCAACCTCTACGGCATGATCGGCATGAGCCTGGCCGTGCTGGCCACCATCTTTGGCCCGCAAGTCACGGCCGATGGCATTCCCATGATCGTGGGCGCCGTGCTGGTGGGTGCGCTCATTGGTCTGTACGCTGCACGCAAAGTGCAGATGACCCAAATGCCCGAACTCGTGGCGCTGATGCACAGCATGGTCGGCATGGCCGCGGCGTTGGTGGGTTACGCCACCTATGTGGACCCCGAAGCTTCCAAGCATTTGGACAGCGCAGCACACGCCATCCACGCCGGTGAAATCTACATCGGCATCTTCATCGGCGCGGTGACCTTCTCGGGTTCGGTGGCAGCGTTTGGCAAGTTGTCCGGTCGCATCGGCGGCAGCCCCTTGCTCTTGCCCGCTCGCCACTGGCTCAACCTGGTCGGTTTGATCGCGGTGGTTTACTTTGGCCGTGAGTTCATGAACGCCCACACGGTGCAAGACGGCATGGTGCCCTTGTTCATCATGACCGCCATTGCTTTGCTGTTCGGCATTCACATGGTCATGGCCATTGGCGGTGCTGACATGCCGGTGGTGGTGTCCATGCTCAACAGCTATTCCGGCTGGGCCGCAGCGGCCACCGGCTTCATGCTGAGCAATGACTTGTTGATCGTGATCGGTGCCTTGGTGGGCTCGAGTGGTGCGATCTTGTCCTACATCATGTGCAACGCCATGAACCGCAGCTTCATCAGCGTGATCGCCGGGGGCTTTGGCACCACAGCTGCCGCGCCCAAGCCCACGGGCGAAGCAGCCGAGCCACAAGGCGAAGTCAGCCCCATCTTGGCGGCCGAAACCGCTGAGCTGCTGCGCGATGCGAAAAACGTGATCGTGGTGCCCGGCTACGGCATGGCCGTGGCCCAAGCCCAACACACGGTGTTTGAAATCACCAAGACTCTGCGCGACAAAGGCGTGAACGTGCGCTTTGGCATCCACCCGGTGGCCGGTCGCATGCCTGGCCACATGAACGTGTTGCTGGCCGAGGCCAAAGTGCCTTACGACATCGTGTTCGAGATGGACGAGCTCAACGACGACTTCCCCGAGACCGACGTGGCCATCGTGATCGGCGCCAACGACATCGTGAATCCGGCTGCTCAGGACGACCCCACCAGCCCGATCGCCGGCATGCCGGTGCTCGAAGTCTGGAAGGCCCGCACCAGCATCGTGATGAAGCGCTCCATGGCCAGCGGCTATGCGGGCGTGGACAACCCGCTGTTCTACAAAGAGAACAACCGCATGTTGTTTGGCGATGCCAAGAAGATGCTCGACGAAGTCCTGCTGGCTTTGAAGGCTTGACATGGCCAGAGCGACCCCAGGCCACGCAGGGTGGTCTGAGGGTCGCACCGATTTTGGGTGTTACCACGGTCCAAACGCCGTGAAACCTCGGGAAACCCTGCATTTTTGAGTGTCAGTTTTCAGTCAGTTGTACGCTAGACTGAACCGCATGGAGACACATGCAATGACCCCCGACCGCGTTTGGCTCAGCACCTATCCCGAGGGTGTTCCCTCCGACATTGATTTCAGCCAATACAGCTCCCTTGTGGGCTTGATGGAGGAGAGTTTTGTCCGGTATGCCGATCGCACGGCCTACAGCTTCATGGGCAAAAACACCAGCTATGCCCAGACCGATGAGCAAAGTCAGGCGCTGGCCGCTTACCTGCAATCCTTGGGCTTGGCCAAGGGCGACCGCGTCGCCATCATGATGCCCAATGTGCCGCAATACCCGGTGGCCGTGGCCGCCATCTTGCGTGCGGGTTTTGTGGTGGTCAACGTCAACCCGCTGTACACCGCACGGGAGCTGGAGCACCAGCTCAAGGATTCCGGTGCGCGGGCCATTGTGATCATCGAAAACTTTGCCAGCACGCTGGAAAAGTGCATGGCCCAAACGCCTGTGCAGCATGTGGTGCTGGCCTCGATGGGGGACCGGCTGGGCCTGATCAAAGGCGCCATCGTCAACCACGTGGTGCGCAAAGTCAAAAAGCTGGTGCCCGAATTTGCACTGCCGCAGGCGGTCAGTTTCAACCAAGCGCTTTCCCAAGGCAGCAAGCTGCCTTGGCGCAAACCCGACATCGGGCCCGACGACATTGCCGTGTTGCAGTACACCGGTGGCACCACAGGCGTGTCCAAGGGCGCTGTGCTTTTGCACCGCAATGTGATCGCCAATGTGTTGCAGTCCGAGGCTTGGAACCAGCCCGTGATGAAGCGCGTGCCCGCCAACGAGCAACCCACCTCGGTGTGTGCTTTGCCGCTGTACCACATCTTCGCTTTCACAGTGAACATGATGCTGGGCATGCGCACGGGGGGCAAAACCATCCTGATTCCCAATCCGCGCGATCTGCCGGCGGTGCTCAAGGAACTGTCCAAGCACACCTTCCACAGTTTTCCGGCGGTCAACACCTTGTTCAACGGCTTGGCCAACCATCCTGATTTCCACAAGGTCAACTGGTCCAGCCTCAAGGTCTCGGTGGGTGGCGGCATGGCCGTCACGCCCAGCGTGGCCAAACTCTGGCTGGAGAAAACCGGCTGCCCCATTTGCGAAGGCTATGGCCTGTCCGAAACCAGCCCTTCGGCCAGTTGCAACCCGACCACCAGCCCTGAATTCACCGGCACCATCGGTGTGCCGATCCCGGGCACCTGGATGAAACTGCTCGATGACGAAGGCCAAGACGTGACCGAGCCGGGCAAGCCCGGTGAGATCGCGATCAAAGGCCCACAGGTCATGGCCGGCTACTGGCAGCGCCCGGACGAAACCGCCAAGGTCATGACGGCCGATGGCTACTTCAAGTCGGGCGATGTGGGCATCATGGATGCGCAGGGCTACTTCAAGATCGTGGACCGCAAAAAGGACATGATCTTGGTCAGCGGCTTCAATGTGTACCCCAACGAGGTGGAAGAAGTGGCCTCGGCCTGCCCTGGGGTCATGGAGTGCGCAGCCATTGGTGTGCCCGACGAAAAAACCGGCGAAGCCGTCAAGCTGGTGGTGGTGCGCAAAGACCCGCAGCTGACCGAAGCGCAGATCTTGGCCTATTGCCGTGCGAACATGACGGCCTACAAACAACCGCGCGTCATCGAATTCCGTGACGAGTTGCCCAAAACGGCGGTAGGCAAAATCTTGCGACGTGAGCTGCGCAGCCCGTCCAGCTGAGGGCTCGGTGCGCCACACCGGTACACTGGAAAGCGGCTCACAAGGGCCGCTTTTTTCATTGGAACAAGGGGCAAGTCATGGCCGTGATCGGCATCATGAGTGCGATGCACGAGGAGTTGGCGGCCGTTTTGGCCGCGATGCCCGACGAACACGTCGTGCGTGTGGCCGGTCGCGACTATTGGCTGGGGCACTGGCATGGTCACGAGGTGGTGGCAGTGCTCTCGCGCATTGGCAAGGTGGCCGCGGCCACCACGGCCACCGCATTGATCGAACGCTTCAAGGTCGATGCCTTGGTGTTCACCGGCGTCGCCGGTGGCTTGGCGACCGATGCCCAAGTGGGCGATGTGGTGGTGGCCAGTGCTTTGGTGCAGCACGACATGGATGCCTCGCCCTTGTTCCCAAAACACGAAGTGCCCTTGTACGGCCGATCGCGCTTTGACACCGATGTCGCTTTGAGTAAAGCCTTGGCGGCCGCCGCCGCGCAGGTGCTGTCTGACCCCGCCCAGCATCTGGGCGCACAAGCCATTGCGGACTTTCATTTGCTGTCACCGCGCGTGCACCAAGGCTTGATCGCCAGCGGTGACCGTTTTGTCTCGACCACCGCCGAAAGCCAGGCCTTGCGGCGCAGCCTGCCCGAGGCCTTGGCGGTGGAGATGGAAGGCGCCGCCGTGGCGCAAGTGTGTCTGGACTACGGCGTGCCGTTTGCAGCGGTGCGCACCATTTCAGACCGCGCAGACGATGAGGCTCACACCGACTTCAGCCGCTTCATCCGCGACGTGGCCAGCCGCTACAGCTTGGCCATCTTGTCGCAGTGGTGGATGCAGAGCTGATGCCGGGCGACGATGTGGAGCCCGCGTCTGAGGCGCCCCGACTCAGATCGCTGCAAGCAACGTCCCCGGCGAAGGCGGCTTACTTCAACCAGCCCCGGCGACGGAAATACCACATGGGCACCACGGCGCTGGCGGCCATCAGCACGATGGCCATGGGGTAGCCCCAAGCTTGGTTGAGTTCGGGCATGTACTGGAAGTTCATGCCGTAAATGCTGGCGATCAAAGTCGGTGGCAGCAAGGCCACGCTGGCCACCGAGAAGATCTTGATGATCTTGTTCTGGTTGATGTTGATGAAACCGACGGTGGCATCCATCAAGAAGTTGATCTTGTCGAACAAGAAGGCCGTGTGCGAGTCCAGCGAGTCGATGTCGCGCAAGATCTGACGCGCCTCTTCGAATTGCTCGGCATTGAGCATCTTCGAGCGCATCATGAAACTCACGGCGCGCCGCGTGTCCATCACGTTGCGGCGGATGCGGCCGTTCAAGTCTTCCTGCCGGGCAATGGCGCCCAGCACTTCGCCGGCCATGGCATCGGTCACATCGCCCGACAAGACCTGTTTGCCGGCTTTTTCGAGTTGGTCGTAAATGCCCTCGAGCGTGTCGGCCGAGTACTCGGCATCGGCATCAAACAGTTTGAGCAAGACTTCCTTGGCGTCTTCCAGCAGACCGGGTGCACGCCGGGCGCGCAGGCGCAGCAGGCGGAACACCGGCACGTCTTCGTCATGGATCGAAAACAACACGCCGCGGCTTTTGAGATCGGCGTTGTGCTGGTTCAAGATGAAAGCGCAACGCACCGTGCGCGGTTCGTCCTCGTCGGCGATCAAAAAGTCCGAACGGATGTGCAATTCGCCGTTGTCTTCTTCGTAGAAGCGTGCGGATTCCTCGATGTCCTCGTCCATCGCGTCTTCCGGGATGGACAAGCCGTAATACTGTTTGATCCAGCGCTTTTCATCGACCGTGGGCGATTCCAGGTCGACCCAGATGGGCTGAAAGCGGGAGAGTTCTTCCAGGGACTCGATCTCTTCTTGGAAGAGACGGCCGTTGGCAAGTGTGAAGATGTTGAGCATGGCGAATCCAAAAAAGGCCAGGTGCCAAAAGTTCAAAGGGGCGGCGAAGGGGGAATGCAGCTTTCGAACGATGGGCGCAATGCTCAAGGCGTCCGAAAGCTACCGACTCGGGGTAGCGTCCACGACAGGGTCTCCATGAAAAAGAATGGGCGGATTATCGCACCGGACTTGGCGCTTGGGGTGCGGGTGTTAGATTCGACGGGTTGAAAAAAAGCCCCTGCATGACCATCCATTTGACCCCTCGACGCGAGCGTTGGCTCCTGCTGACGCTTGCCGGCATCCAGTTCACCCACATTCTGGACTTCATGATCATGATGCCGCTGGGGCCTCAGTTCACCCGCCTGTTTGACATCAGCAACGCAGAATTTGGCGTGCTGGTGTCGGCCTACACCTTGTCTGCCGGGGCCTCTGGCCTGTTGGCGGCCACCTATGTCGACCGATTCAGCCGCAAGCGCTTGCTGCTGACCATGTACACCTTGTTCGGTTTGGCCACCTTGGCCTGCGGCCTGGCCCCCAGTTATGGCTGGCTGATGGGCGCCCGTGTGGCGGCGGGGGTGTTTGGAGGGGTCTTGTCGGCTTTGTCCCAGACCATTGTGGCCGATGTGATCCCGTTTGAGCGGCGCGGCCGGGCCATGGGCGTGGTCATGACCTCGTTTTCCGTGTCCACCGTGGCCGGGGTGCCTTTGGGGCTGTTTTTGGCGGCGCACATGAGTTGGCATGCGCCTTTCATGGCCATCGCCGCCATGGTGGGCGTGCTGGTGATCGGCGCCTGGCAAACCCTGCCGCCGCTGGATGCCCATTTGCACCACCCTGAGCGCGCCAGCGTCTGGCGCAGCATCGCTCAGGTGCTGGTCGATGCCAACCACCTGAAGGCCTTTGCCTTGTCGGCCGCCATGATGTTCGCGGGGTTCACGGTCATTCCGTACATCACCATTTACCTGCAAGCGAACGCGGGCATGCACCCTGAGCAAGTGCCTTGGGTGTATTTGCTGGGTGGCATGGCCACCTTGGTCACCGCGCGGATTTTTGGTCGCCTGACCGACCGGGTGGGCAAGGTGAAGATGTTCCGTCGCTTGGCCTTGGCGGTCAGCATTCCCTTGATGGCCACCACCTTGTCGGAGGGCTTGCCTTTGGCGGCGCTGCTGTTGATCTCGACGGCCTTCTTCACCATGATGAGTGGCCGCATGATCCCGGGCATGGCCTTGATTTCTTCGGCGGTGGAGCCCCGCTTGCGCGGCACTTTCATGACCCTCAACTCGGCTGTGCAATCGGCGGCCATGGGCATGGCGGCCATGGTGGGCGGCGCGATCATTGGGCGCGATGCACAAGGGCATCTGACGCAGGTCTGGCTGGCGGGGCGGGTGCATTTGCATGGCGCCCCCGGGGCATGAGCACAGAACGGCCCCTGCGACATTCAGCACGATAACACCGAAATGACCAGAACCCGCGAATTTCCCAGCGTTCTAGGTGCCTTCCACAGTGGGCATTGCTTTTCCCCAAACCGGGGCGCATAGTGGAGACGAACCCCCCACCAAAAGGGGGGTTGTGACCCCCACTTCGGAGGGGGTTTTCCCAGTCAGAATCTATGGAGGCCAAGCTTATGAATTTGACAATCAGCGGACACCATCTGGAAGTGACGCCCGCATTGCGTGAGTATGTGACGGGCAAACTCGACCGCATCACCCGACATTTCGATCAGGTGGTCGACGTGAAAGTGCTGCTGACCGTGGAAAAGCAGAAGGAAAAGGAAAAGCGCCAACGTGCCGAGTGCAACATCCATGTCAAAGGCAATGACATGTTTGCCGAAAGCGCCCACGAAGATTTGTACGCCGCAGTGGACGACCTGGTGGACAAACTGGACCGCCAGGTGGTCAAGCACAAGGACCGCATCACCCACCATCACCACAGCGCCCCCAAGCGCATGATGTGATCACCGAAACACCCGAAAACCAGGGCCGCACCAAGCGGCCCTTTTTCATGCCCGGCCCCTTGTGAACCGCTGGGCAAGACGGGTGGCAGTGCTGGCTGTGACAGCCCGCTTGAACCGGCGGGGCGGCGACGGGTGCATAATCCGCCTCGAACATGAACCGTCTCTCATCCATATTGCCTGTTGCCCAAGTTCTTGTGGGGGTGGAAGCCACCAGCAAGAAGCGCGCGTTCGAAGAAGCCGGCCTTCTCTTTGAGAACCTGCATGGTTTGTCGCGTGCCTTGGTCACCGACAGCCTGTTTGCACGCGAGCGTTTGGGCTCCACGGGGCTGGGCCACGGCGTGGCCATCCCGCATGGCCGCATCAAGGGCCTGAAAGCCCCGATGGCCGCCGTTTTCCAGTTGGCGCAGCCCATTGGTTTTGACGCGCCGGACGAGCAGCCGGTCAATTTGCTGATTTTCTTGCTGGTGCCCGAAGCGGCCACCCAAAAGCACTTGGAGATTCTGTCGGAGATCGCCGAATTGCTCAGCGACAGCCAATTGCGCGAAAACATCAAGAGCAGCGCCTCGCAGGACAGCCTGCACCAACTGATTGCCCAATGGCAGTCCGCGCAAACGGTCTGAAGACCTGCGTTTTGGAGCTCTTGCCATGAAGCCTTCCGTCATCAGTGCCGACGTCCTCTTTGAGGACCACCGTGGCAAGCTCAAATGGCAGTGGGTGGCCGGTCTGGGGGCTTCGGAGCGCCGCTTTGACGAAGTCGCCGTGCGCGAAGCCCGCTCGGGCGCCGACTTGGTCGGTTACCTCAACTACATCCACCCTTACCGCGTCCAGATTCTGGGCCCGCGAGAAGTCGCTTACCTGACCAACTCCACGCCGGAAGACTGCGCCCGTCGCATCGCCCGCATCGTGACGTTGGAGCCGCCGGTGCTGGTGCTGGCCGACGGTCAGGTGGCACCTGACGCCTTGCTGTCCATGTGCGAGCGGGCGCAGATTCCGATGTTCTCCACCGAGCAATCGTCGGCGTTTGTGATCGACGTGCTGCGGGCTTATTTGTCCAAGCATTTTGCCGACCGCACCACCATGCATGGCGTGTTCATGGACATTTTGGGCATGGGCGTGCTCATCACCGGTGAGTCGGGCCTGGGCAAGAGCGAGCTGGGGCTGGAGCTGATCTCCCGTGGCAACGGCTTGGTGGCCGACGACGCGGTGGACCTTTACCGCATCAACCAAACCACGATTGAGGGCCGCTGCCCCGATTTGCTGCAAAACCTGCTGGAAGTGCGCGGCATTGGTCTGCTGGACATCCGCGCCATCTTTGGCGAGACGGCGGTGCGCCGCAAAATGCGCCTGAAGCTGATCGTGCACCTGGTGCGCCGCGAAACCTTTGACCGCGATTACGAGCGCATGCCTTCGGAGCCGCTGACCCAAGACGTGCTGGGCATCCCGGTGCGCAAGGTGGTGATTCAGGTGGTGGCCGGTCGCAACATCTCGGTCTTGGTCGAAGCGGCGGTGCGCAACACCATCTTGCAGATGCGTGGCATCGACACCTACCAAGATTTCATCGAGCGCCAGCGCCGCGCCATGGAATAAGCGCTGCGGCGCTCTTCAGCGCTGGCGGTGCGGGCAGTGGTTTTGCGTGCAGTGCGCGTACAAACTCAAGGCATGGTCGGCGATCACAAAACCCTTGGCCTGCGCCACCGCTTGC
>NKIO01000061.1 GCA_002255935.1 Comamonadaceae bacterium PBBC2 | reverse complement strand
GGGCGTAGGGGATGATGTTGGCCATCACGGTGTTGGCCGAGTGCATCACGCCCTTGGGCTCACCGGTGGTGCCCGAGGTGTAGATCAGCTGGGTGATGTCGTCGGGGCCGGGGCGGTGCGCGCTCAAGATGCTGGCGGCATCGGGCTCGTTTTCCCAGGCGGGACCGCTCAGCAAGGCTTCGAAGCTGTTGGCGCCTTGCCCGTCCACGGCCACGATGTGCTTCAGATCGGGCAAGCCCGGCTGAATGGCCGTGATCATTTGCTCGAAGTCAAATCCTCGGAAGGTTTTGGGCGCAATGATGACCTTGGCTTCGCCGTGTTTGAGCATGAAGTTCAGCTCACGCTCGCGGAAGATGTGCATCAGCGGGTTGATCACCGCACCGATGCGCGAGCAGGCCAGGTAGGTCACGGTGAATTGCCACCAGTTGGGCAGTTGGCAGGCCACCACGTCGTTCTTTTGCACGCCCAAGCGGCTCAGGCCCACGGCCACGCGGTCGGCCATTTGCGCCAGTTCGCGGCAGGTGAAGCGGCGCACATCGCCCGCATCCACGCGGTAAGCGGTCAAAGCCAGCTTGTCAGGGCAGGCCGCCAGGCAGGCGTCCAGGTCCTGGTTGATGGTGCGGTCATGCCACAAGCCTTGCGCGATCATGGTGGCGCGTCGGGCGGGCAATAAAACGGCATCGAATTCCATGTGGGTCTCCTTGGGGTGGATGAATTTTTTTAGTTGTTGGGTGGGCTCAGGCGGGCACGTTTTTGCGACCGGCACGGGTGCGCGCAATGATGGTTTTCATGATCTGCGCCGTGCCGTCTCCGATCTGAAAACCCAGCACATCGCGCAGGCGCTGCTCCATCAGGCCACGGTCATAACCCCCATGGCCAAAGCACAGCAGGCACTGGTGGATCACGTCGTAGGCCAGCTTGGGGCCCCACCACTTGGCCATGCCAGCTTCGGCCGAATGCGGCAGTCCTTGGTCCTTGAGCCACAGGCCTTGCAGGCAGACCAGGCGCGCGCCTTCGACTTCGGTGTCGTACTGAGCCAAGGGGTGCGTCACGCCCTGGAAAGCCGAGAGCGGCTGGCCAAAGGCCTGGCGCTGGGTGATGTATTCCCAGGCTTCGTCCAGCGCGGCGCGGGCCACGGCCAGGCATTGCAGGCCGATCAGTGATCGTGAGTAGTCAAAGCCGTGCATGACCTGCACAAAGCCTTTGTTCTCATCGCCCAGGCGGTGGCTCGCGGGCACACGCACGTTTTCAAAAAAGATGGAGCCGCGGCCGATCGAGCGCTGGCCATGGCAGTCAAAGCGGCTGGTGGTCAAGCCGGGCGTGTCCATCGGCACCAGCAAGGCGGTCACGCCATGCGCGCCCGACTCGGGTGTGCCGGTGCGGCCAAAGACCACGGTGATGTCGGCCTGGTCGGCCGCCGAGATCGAGGTTTTTTCGCCGTTGATGACATAAAAATCACCATCACGCTCTACCCGCAGTCGCAGGTTGGCCGCATCGGAGCCGCCTCGCGGCTCGGTCAGGGCAATCGCGCAAATGGCGCGGCCTTCGCGGATCTTGTCGAGCCAAGGGCGCACCACTTCGGGATGGCCGTACTTGTAGAGGATCTGGCTGTTGAGCGAGGCCAGCAGGTTCAGGTACGAGAAGCTCAGGTCAGCGCGGGCGATTTCTTCGTGGATCACGCCTGCGGCCACACAGCCCAGCCCCAAGCCACCGAATTCTTCGGGCACTTCGGGACAGATGAAACCCAACTCGCCCATCTCGCGCAGCAAGGCGCGGTCAAACTCGCGGGTCTTGTCGCGCTCCAGAAAGCCGGGTTTGATTTTTTCATCGGCAAAGCGGCGCACGCTTTCGGCCAGCGCCTGCAGGTCTTCGTTGATGTAGGGGTTCGGGTTCATCGGACGTCCTATGTTTGTGCTTTTACTTGGCGTACTTGCGGAAGTCGGGCTTGCGTTTTTCCTGCAAAGCTTTCACGCCTTCGCGTGACTCTTCGGTGTCGTAGTACAGCTTGAGCGCGTACATGCCCATGCCCGCAATGCCCGACTGGTGCGCGGTGTCCATGTTGAAGCTGCGCTTGGCAATGGCAATGGCGGTGGGGCTGCGTTCGCAAATCGTCTCGGCCCATTCCTGCACCGTGGCGTCGAGTTGTTCGTGGGGCACACAAATGTTGGCCAGGCCCATGTCCACCGCTTCTTGGCCCGAGTAACGCTTGTTGAGGTACCAGATCTCGCGCGCTTTTTTCTCGCCGACCACACGCGCCAAAAAGGCGGTGCCGTAGCCGGGATCGACCGAGCCCATCTTGGGGCCGACCTGGCCGAAGATGGCTTTTTCCGAGCAGATGGTCAGGTCACAAATCGTGCACAGCACATTGCCGCCACCAATCGCAAAGCCTTGCACACGCGCGATTACCGGCTTGGGCACGTCGCGGATGGCTGTGTGCAGCTCTTCCATGGGCAAGCCGATGGTGCCGCGGCCGTCGTAGTTGCCGTCGTGTGCGGACTGGTCGCCGCCGGTGCAAAACGCGCGCTCGCCGGCACCGGCCAGCACGATGCAGCCGATGTCGCGGTCGTAGCCGGCTTTGTTCAGGGCCTTGATGATCTCGTCGCAGGTGGTGCCGCGAAAGGCGTTCATCTTCTCGGGACGGTTGATCGTGATCCAGGCCACGCCGTTGCGGTTTTCGTACAGGATGTCTTCGAATTGCATGGGATGCTCCAAGTGAGTTTGAGGTCGGCCGATCAGCCGTGCATGGTCAAGCCACCAGACACGCTGATGACCTGGCCGGTGATGAAGGACGCGTCGTCGCTGCCAAAGAAGGCGATGGCGCTGGCCAGGTCGTCGGGTTGGCCCAGGCGACCCAGTGGGATGGCGCTGCGAAAGGCTTCGATCAGCTTGGCCGGGTCGCGCGCACCTTCGGCCACACCGGCCAGCAAGGCGGTGTCGGTGGGGCCAGGGCAGACCACGTTGACGGTGATGTTGTGGCGGGCGTGTTCGCGGGCCAGGGTTTTGGACAGGGCGACCAAACCGCCTTTGCAGGCGGCATACACCGCTTCGCCAGAGGAGCCACCACGTGCAGCGTCAGAGGCGATGTTGACGATGCGACCGCAGTTGCGCGCCACCATGCCGGGCAAGACGGCGTGGTGCATGTGCAATGCGCCCGTGAGGTTGATGGCGATCAGTTTGTCCCACTCCGCGGGCACGGTTTTGACGAAAGGCTTGAACACATCCCAGCCGGCGTTGTTGACCAGCACATCGATCGGGCCCAGCTGGGCTTCGGTGTCGGCCACGGCAGCGTCGACTTGGGCGCGGTCCGTGATGTTGCAGGCGAAAGCGGCCGCGATGCCGCCAGAGGCTTGGATCGCGTCGGCCACTTTTTGGGCTGCTTCCATGTTCATGTCGAACACCGCGACTTTGGCGCCTTCTGCGGCCAAGCGGCGGCAGGTGGCCCCGCCGATGCCACCACCGCCACCGGTCACAATCACTGTTTTGCCTTCGAGGTTTTTCATTTTTTCTCCTATTGAGGTAAAGGGTTTGCGTTTGGCGTTTTGCCCAGCATATGACAACATGTTGACGTATTATGTGTTTGGTTTAAACTGCTCTGCAAGATTTTTTGGCTTTCATTAACCTATCGTTTTCCCTATGAAAAAAACTGTTGACGCCCGGATGGAGATGGCCAATCGCATCTTTTTCAAGTTGTATCAATGTGCCAACATGTTGCATAAAACAGGCAGCAGAGCGGTGCAAAGTGAAGGCTTGACCACGCAGCAGTGGGCGGTGCTGGGCGCTTTGTCGCGGCCAGAGGCGGCTCAAGGCATGGGCGTGGGCGAGTTGGCGCGTTACCTGATGGTGAGTCGGCAAAACCTGTCCGGCTTGATCACCCGCATGGCGCGTGACGGGCACATCGAAATGGGCACCGATGGACGTGATCGCCGCTCGCGCTTGGTGGTGATGACCGAGTCCGGCCGGCACGTCTGGCTCGATTTGGCGCAGCCCAAAATCAAGGCCTATTACGAACAGGTGCTGCAAGATTTCTCGATGGGCGACATGGCCCACACCCTGCATTACTTCTTGAAGCTGCTGGACAACATGGAAAAAATTGACCACAGCGCACCCGAGGAAGAGTCGGCGCCCGATTGATGGCGTGAAGGGCGCACACCGGCGGTGTTCGCGTCTATACTCCGCCAAATGAACCAGCCGGTACATTCCGCCAAACTCAAGCCCTCCGAGGTCCCCATCACGCGAGAGACGGGGCGCACCAATGACCCGGCACGCACCATGGCGGGCATTTTGGAAGTGGCCACACACGAGTTTGCGGACAAGGGCCTGACCGGTGCCCGCATCGACGAGATCGCAGCGGCCACGCGCACCAGCAAGCGCATGATCTATTACTACTTCGGCAGCAAAGACGGCCTTTATTTGGCGGTGCTCGAAGAAGCTTATCGCCGCATGCGCGCGATCGAAGCCGATTTGCATCTGGACGATTTGGAGCCTGTTGCAGCCCTGCGCACTCTGGTGGAGTTCACCTACGACCACCACCGCGACAACGAAGACTTCATCCGCTTGGTGATGAACGAGAACATCCAGCGGGGCGATTATTTGCGCCAGAGCCAAAACATCCAGTCGCTCAATTCGATCGCCATCCAATCTTTGCAGGCGGTCTATGCACGCGGGGTGGCGCAGGGCGTGTTCAGGCCGGGACTGGACCCGGTGGACATCCACTCGGCGATTTCAGCCTTCACGTTTTTCAACGTGTCCAACCGCCACACCTTTGGCGTGATCTTCAAAGACAAAGCCAGCCAGGGCAAGGCCGAGACGCTCAAGCGCGAGCACGTGGTCGAGCTGGTCTTGCGTTTTGTCAGTGATTCCATTTCGGCATAACAGATAGGTTTTCAGTGCTTTTAAACATCAGGGAAACTACCGATCTCGGAAAACTAACCAGTTCGTACATTATGAGCATCGCGTCTTTGGAGCATGCATGCTGAAAAAAATCATCGAGGGCTACTGTCACGTCCTCAACCTTCTCACCGCCGCCGCCTTGGCGGTCATGGTCGTGCTCGTCTTTGGCAACGTGGTGATGCGCTATGGCTTCAACTCCGGCATCACCATGTCCGAAGAGTTGTCCCGTTGGTTGTTCGTCTGGCTGACTTTCTTGGGCGCCATCGTGGCCATGAAGGATGGGGCGCACCTGGGGTCCGACACCTTGGTCTCGCGCTTGCCCACGGCCGGCAAAAAACTGTTTTTGCTCATCGGCCACGGCTTGATGCTGTTTGTTTGCTGGCTGTTGTTCAAAGGCTCTTACGAGCAAGCCCTCATCAACTGGGACACCACCAGCGCGGTGATGGAAGCGTCCATGGCCATCTTCTACGGTTGCGGCATGGTGGCGGCGGTGTCGATCGCCGTGATATTGATCCACAACCTGTGGCGCTTGGCCACCGGTGATTTGTCCGAACAAGAGTTGGTCGGTGTGCGCGAATCGGAAGAAGAGCCGATCGATGTGCCAGCACCGTTGAAATAAGAAGAAAGAGAAAAATGACCATCGCTGTTTTTCTGGGTTCCTTGCTCGCCGCCATGGCCTTGGGCATTCCGATCGCATTTTCCTTGTTGCTGTGTGGTGTGGCCCTCATGTGGCACATGGACATGTTCGACGCGCAGATCCTGGCGCAAAACCTGATCGAAGGCTCCAACAGCTTTCCTTTGCTGGCCGTGCCGTTTTTCATGCTGGCCGGTGAGATCATGAACACCGGCGGTTTGTCCCGCCGCATCGTGGATTTCGCCATGGCTTTGGTGGGCCACATCCGCGGCGGTCTCGGTTATGTGACCATCGTGGCCGCTTGCTTGCTGTCGGCCTTGTCGGGCTCGGCTGTCGCCGATGCCGCGGCCCTGACCGCGCTGCTCTTGCCCATGATGGTCAAGGCCGGACATGACAAAGCCCGCAGTGGTGGCCTGATCGCCGCTTGCGGTGTGATCGGCCCGATCATCCCGCCTTCGATTGGTTTCGTGATCTTTGGCGTGGCCGCCAACGTGTCGATCAGCAAGCTGTTTTTGGCCGGCATCTTCCCGGGCATCGTGCTCAGCGCGGGCTTGTGGATCACTTGGGGCTGGTTGACCCGCAAAGAAGAGTTGACCCCACCACCGCGCCAGCCACTGTCAGAAATCATGGCTTCGTTGCGCAAAGCCACCTGGGCCTTGATGCTGCCCGTGATCATCTTGGTGGGCCTGCGCATGGGCGTGTTCACCCCCACCGAGGCTGCTGTGGTGGCCGCTGTCTACGCACTCTTTGTGGCGGCCGTGGTTTACCGTGAACTCAATTGGAAGCAGTTGTTCCAGGTGTTTCAGGCGGCGGCCAAAACCACCGCGGTGGTGATGTTCCTGGTGGCGGCGGCCATGGTGTCGGCCTGGTTGATCACCGTGGCCAATTTGCCGCAGCAGGTCATCGCTTTGCTCGAGCCCTTGCTGAGCAGCCCCACTTTGCTGATGTTCGCCATCATGGTTTTGTGCATGATCGTGGGCACGGCGATGGACATGACGCCGACTATCTTGATTTTGACGCCCGTGCTCATGCCCTTGGTCTCGGCTGCGGGCATTGATCCGGTGTACTTTGGGGTGATGTTCATCATCAACAACTCGATCGGCTTGGTCACCCCCCCCGTGGGCACGGTGCTCAACGTGGTGGCCGGCGTGGGCCGCATGCGCATGGACGATGTGACGCGTGGCGTCATGCCCTTCATGGCGGTACAGTTCGCGGTGATGTTCCTGATGGTCCTGTTCCCTCAAATCGTGATGGTGCCGGCCCGCTGGTTCTATTGATTCCTCGCTTGTGGTCTGACCGGGTACGCCGGGCCACAAGTTTTTGAATGCGTACGTCCTTGATTATTTTTTGGAGACAACCCATGAAACGTGTGTTCATCAAGTCCTTGATCGCGACGGTGGCTTTGGCCGCTGTGGGCGTGGCATCGGCTCAAGACAAAACCATCAAGTTCGCGAACCAAAACGCGGCAGGCCACCCGATCATTTTGGGCATGGAAAAGTTCAAAGAGATCGTCGAGAAAAACTCCGGCGGCAAGATCAAGGTCAACGTGTTCCCAGGCGGCGCCTTGGGCAGTGACCAAGCCAACGTGTCCGCCATTCAGGGTGGCTCGCTCGAAATGGCGGCCATGAACTCCGGCATCTTTGCAGCGCAAGTCAAAGAGTTCGCCATTTTTGACTTCCCCTTCATGTTCGCCAGCGGCAAAGAAGCCGACGCCGTGGTGGACGGTCCCTTTGGCAAGAAACTGCACGCCAAACTCGAAGACAAGGGCCTGATCGGTCTGGGTTACTACGAGCTGGGCTTTCGCAACATCACCAACAGCAAGCGCGCCATCAACAAGGTGGAAGACCTCGAAGGCCTGAAGCTGCGCGTGATCCCCAATCCGATCAACGTGGACTGGGTCAAAGCTTTGGGCGCCAACCCCACACCGCTGCCTTTCCCTGAGTTGTACGCCGCCTTGGACCAAAAAGCCGTGGACGGCCAGGAAAACCCTGTGGCCACCATCAACGGTGCCAAGCTGTACGAAGTGCAAAAGCACCTGGCTTTGACCGGCCACCAGTACAACCCCCAGTCGGTCATCATCAGCAAGAAGTTCTGGGAAAAGCTGTCGGTCGCCGAGCAGAAAATCGTGGCCGATGCCGTGACCGAATCGGCCAAGTTCCAGCGCGAGAAAGCCCGTGCCTTGGAATCGAGCATCTTGGACAACCTGAAGAAAAACGGCATGCAAGTGACCCAGTTGCCTGAAGCCGAAATGGCCAAGCTGCGCGACAAAATGCGCCCTGTGACCGCCAAGTACGGCGTCACCGTGGGTCAAGACCTGGTCAAGGAACTGCAAGCCGACATCGAAAAGGTGCGTATGGCCGCTGCAGCCCCCGCCAAAAAATCGGGTAAATAATCAGGGATCGGGCTTCGCCAAAGTCTGGCGAAGCCTTCCCCGTTGACCAAAGGAAGTCCCATGAAAGTCTTGATGCTGCACGGCGTGAACCACAACATGTTCGGCAAACGCGACCCCAAGCAGTACGGCACCATCACCCTCGATGAAATCAATGCCAACTTGCAAAAGCTGGGCCAAGAGCTGGGTGCCGAGGTCGAGTGCTACCAGACCAACCATGAAGGTGACATGTGCGAGCGCATTCACCAGGCTTACTTTGACAACGTGGACGCGGTGCTGATCAACGCCGGTGCATGGACCCATTACAGCTACGCCATCCGTGATGCGCTGGCTGTCTTGACCTGCCCGATCGTGGAGCTGCACATGTCCAACATCCACGCCCGCGAAGAATTCCGGCACAAGTCGGTCTTCGCCGAAATCGTCAAAGGCCAGATCTGTGGCTTTGGCGCTGACAGCTATTTGCTGGCGCTGCGTGCAGGCGTGTCTGCCGCACAAGCCGCTGGCTGACAGCCCGCCTGCCCAGCCCCGCTGGGCCAGCATGGGTGAAAACCCTTTTTACGTTCAATGATCGCACGGCAATGCGCGATCAACGGATTGCTGTTGCCCGATCGATGCTCTGACTGGCCATGTGGCCTCGGACAATGGCGATCGGAAAGCAGTGAACCCCATTGGCAACAGCAATGATCAACGGCAACACAGAACTCATCGCGCACATCGGCTACCCGACGCACACCTTCAAGTCGCCGATGATTTACAACCCCTACTTTGAGGCGTCGGGCATCAACGCCGTGGTGGTGCCCATGGGCTGCAAGCCTGAGAACTACCCCCAATTTCTGAGGTCGGTGTTCACGCTGGAGAACATCCGTGGCGCATTGATCACCATGCCGCACAAAGTCAGCACCGTGGGTTTGCTCGACGAAGTCACCGCCACCGTGCGTGTGGCCGGCGCCTGCAATGCGGTCAAGCGCTTGGCCGATGGCCGCCTGGTGGGCGACATGTTCGACGGTGCAGGTTTTGTGCGCGGTGTGCAGCGCAAAGGCCTTGACCTGACCGGCCAACGCGTGCTGGTGGTGGGCACCGGCGGCGTGGGCTGCGCGATTGCTGCTTCCTTGGCGGGCGCAGGCATTGCGGCCATCAGCCTTTTTGATGTGAACACCGCCAGCTGTGAGGCCTTGGCCCAGCGCTTGAAAACGCATTACCCCCAGATCGAGGTGCGCACCGGCTCGAACGATCCGGCCGATCACGACCTGGTCGTCAACGCCACGCCCATGGGCATGAACGAAGGCGACCCGCTGCCCATGGATGTCTCGCGTCTGTCGCCCGCGACCTTTGTGGGCGAGGTGGTCATGAAAGCCGAGACCACCGCCTTTTTGGCCGCTGCGCAAGCACGCGGTTGCCGCACCCAGGTGGGCACGGATATGCTGTACGAACAGATCCCGGCGTATCTGGAATATTTTGGCTTGCCCACCACCACCGCAGAAGTCCTGCGACGTGGTGCCCAGTTGAGTTATTGAACCTGAACACATGGCCTCACGGAGTGCACAGATGACCTTGAACAAAGTGGATCGCGAAGCCGTCCCCGACATGCCCAACCGTTTGGGCATCGCGGGCATTGAATTCATCGAGTACGCCACCAGTCGCCCGCAGGCGCTGGGCCAGGTGCTGGAGAACATGGGCTTTCGGCCCGTGGCGCGGCACCGCTCGCGCGAGGTGACGCTGTACCGCCAGGGCACGATGAACCTGGTGGTCAACGCCAGCCCCGACGATGCGCGCGTGAGCGGCACGGTGGACGGCCAGCCCGTGATTTCTGCGGTGGCGTTTCGTGTGCAAGATGCCCTCAAGGCGCACAACCGCTGCATGGATCTGGGCGCTTGGAGTGTGGGCAGCCATGCGCAAGCGATGGAGCTGCACATTCCCGCCATCCACGGCCCGGGCGGCAGCCGCTTTTACTTTGTGGACCGCTGGCAAGAGTTCTCGATCTACGACATCGACTTCAAGCCCATCCCCACGGTGGACCCCAACCCGCCGGCCTTGGCGGGCATGAGCTACTTCGGTGTGGTGCAGTACATCGGCGCGGCCCGCAGCGCCGACTGGCAGACCTATTACGAACACATGTTCGACTTCAGCAGCATCCCCGACGAAGAGCGCTTTGGCATCTTGCCCAAGGGCAAGCTGATGAAGAGCCCCTGCGGCACCTTCTTGTGGCAGCTGATCGAGCCTGAGCCTTGGATGGACAGCGATGAAAGCCCCGAGTGCTTGCAGCGCATCGGCTTTGGTGTGCCCAACGTGGCCGAGGCGGTGGCGGCCCTCAAGGCCCGGGGTGTGGAGTTTGTCGAGTCCACCCAGTTGCACCCCGAAGACCGGGGGGCACTGACCCGCGCGGCGCTGGGTTCGGTGGCTTTCGAGCTGGTGCACAAGTGAGGCCAACCATGAACTTGCTCAACGGCTACGGGATGGACACCATCACCATGGCAGGCACGCTGGAGGCCAAGTTGGCCGCCATGAAAGGCGCTGGCTTTTCTCAAGTGATGCTGATGGCCCGCGATCTGGTCACGCACCCCGGGGGTGTTCAGGCCGCGGTCGAGGCCGTGCGCCAAAGCGGCATGCGGCCCACCGGCTTTCAGGTGCTGCGCGATTTTGAAGGGCTGTCCGGCCACCTGCACAGCTACAAACTCGACATCGCCAAGGCCATGCTCGAGATGTGCGCGGCCACCGGCAGCAAGGTCTTGCTGGCGTGCTCGTCCACCTCGCGCCACGCCACACAAGACCTGGACCAGATTGCCGCCGACTTGAAAAAGCTGGCCATGTTGGCCGTGCCCATGGGCATCAAGATTGCCTATGAAGCGCTGTCTTGGGGCCGCACCGTCAACGAATTTCCCACCAGCTGGGACGTGGTCTGCCGCGCCGATTGCCCCAATCTGGGCATCGGCATTGACTCTTTCCACATCTTTGCCGCCAAGACCCCGCTGGACGCCATCGAAGAGCTGGACCCGTCCAAAATCTTTTTGGTGCAGCTGTCGGACTTCATGTGGCAAGAAACCCCCACCTTTGAAGAGCGCATGACCACGGCCCGCACCTTCAGGGTGTTCCCGGGCGAGGGCGTGCACAGTGAGCAGTTGGCCGACTTGGTGCTGCGCCTGGACCGGATCGGTTACCGGGGCGACTACAGCTTTGAAGTGTTCAACGACGACTACCAGCAACTGCCGCTGGAGACGGTGGCCGAGCGTGCCCGCAAGAGTGCGACCTGGCTGCACCAGGACGTGTTGCACAAATCAGCCCCATTGCCGGCCTGGGCGAGGCAAGGCGCTCACTGAACAATCGCCACCGATTTGACCTGCACCCAGGCGGCGCTGCCCGCCTGCAACTGCAGGGCGTCCAACGCCCGGCGGGTCACGCGGGCCAGCAGCAGCGATTGGCCGCACCGCACCCGCACCAGACACTGTGAGGGGTGCGCATCGGGCGCCATCGCGTCCAGCACGCAGGGGAGGTGGTTTTGAATGCTGGTGTGCTGGGGCTCTTGGGTGGTGAGGCTGACGTCTTGGGCCAGCACCCGCAAACGCACCGACTGCCCCAAACGCAGGCCGCTGTCGCGCACCCACAAAGCACCACCTTGAAACGCCACTTGCGCCAAATGCCAGGGGGCATCGAGCGCGGTCACGTGGCCCTGCAGCAAGGCCGCTGCATCCTGGCCCACCACCACGGCAGGCGCGATGCAGCTCATGACCTCGGTCGCGGGGCCGCTGGCTTTGACGCGGCCTTGCGCCATCACCACCAGGTGATCGGCGAGCCGGGCCAATTCATCGGACGAGTGGGTCACGTAGAGCATTGGGATGCGCAGCTCATCGCGCAGTCGCTCCAGCCAAGGCAGGATCTCTTGTTTGCGCGCTTGATCGAGCGCGGCCATCGGTTCGTCCAACAAAAGCAAGCGCGGCTCGGTGGCCAGGGCCCGGGCCATGGCCACGCGCTGGCGTTCACCGCCAGACAGTTGTGCGCTGGGTCGGTCCAGCAGATGGCCAATGCCCAGCAGATCGATCGCCTGGTCCAAAGCGGCTTGCGCTTTTGGCGACTGTGCGCGTTGCACGGCAAAGCGCAGGTTGCCCATGACGTTCAGGTGCGAGAACAAGCTCGCTTCTTGGAACACATAGCCCAAGGCGCGCTGGTGTGTCGGCACAAAGAGGCCTTGGGCATCGTCTTGCCAGACCGCATCGCCCAAGGCGATGCGGGCGCTGTGGGGTTTTTCGAGACCGGCCACGCAGCGCAGCACGCTGGTCTTGCCCGACCCCGAGGGGCCAAACAACACGGTGATGCCTTGCATGGGCAAGCGCAGGTCCACGTGCAAGCCATAGTCCGCCCGCGGCAGTTGCAGTTGAATGTGCATCTCGTTCATGGCAGCACCCGGTCGTGTCGGTTTTTCAGCAAGGCCAGGGCCATCAGCACCGCAAACGAGAACAAGACCATGCCACCGGCCAGCACATGCGCTTGGGCGTATTCCATGGCTTCCACGTGGCCGTAAATTTGGGTGGAGACCACCCGCGTTTGGCCGGGGATGTTGCCGCCGATCATCAGCACCACCCCGAACTCACCCACGGTGTGGGCAAAGCTCAAAATGGCGGCGGTGATCAGCCCAGACCGCGCTTGCGGCAGGGCCACCGAAAAGAAAGCATCGATGGGGCTTGCCCGCAAGGTGGCCGCCACTTCCATCGGGCGGGGGCCCAGTGCCTCGAAGGCGTGCTGAATCGGTTGCACCGCAAAGGGCAGCGAAAAAATCACCGAGCCGATCAGCAAGCCGGTGAAGCTGAAGGACAGCACGCCCCAGCCCAGCGCCTGTGTCAGCTGGCCCAGCGGGCCTTGTGGGCCCATGACCACCAAGAGGTAAAAACCCAGCACCGAAGGCGGCAGCACCAGCGGCAAGGTGACCACCGCCCCGATGGGCGCACGCCAACGCGAGCGGGTCTGCGACAGCCACCAAGCCAGTGGCGTGGCCAGCAGCAAGAGCACCAGCGTGGTCAGGCTGGCCAGTCGCAAAGTCAGTCCAATGGCTTGCAGGGTTTCGGTGTCCATGGCTCAGTTCTTGTAGGCGTGCGCGCGGATGATGGCGCGGGCAGTGTTGCTTTGGAGAAAGCGCATGAGGGCTTGAGCGGCGGGCTGGTCCTTGCCCGCGTTCAAGAGCAAGGCGCCCTGGCGGATGGGGGTGTACAAGTCTGCGGGCACGATCCAGCCAGAGCCCTGTGTGAAGCGACCTTCGGCATAGACCTGGGACAGCGCGACAAAGCCCAGGGGCGCGTTGCCCGTGGCCACGAATTGGTAGGTTTGCGCGATGTTCTCGCCCAAGACCCATCGCGGCTGGAGCGATGGCAGCAGGCCCAGTTGCGTCATGGCTTCCACCGCCGCCTGCCCATAAGGGGCCAGTTTGGGGTCGGCCAGGGCGATTTTGGGGAAGGCGCCGGTTTTCAGCACCTGGCCTTGTGGATCCACCAGGCCTGTTTGTGCACTCCACAGAGCGAGTTGCCCCACGGCATAGGTGAAGCGGGTGCCTTGAACGCCCAAGCCTTCTTGTTCGAGCTTGGCCGGCGTTTCGTCATCGGCCGCCAGAAACACCTGAAAGGGGGCGCCGTTTTTGATCTGGGCATAAAACCGACCTGTGGAGCCCAAAGACACCTTGGCCTTGTGCCCCGTCGATTGCTCGAATGCGGCGGCGAGCTTTTGCATGGGGGCGCTGAAGTTGGCGGCCACCGCCACCGAGACCGTATCGGCATGGCCCGTCACGGCCCACAAGCAGGCACACAGCGCGATCAGCAAGCGTTTCATGGAAAGTTTCGGTATTCTGAAATGGAATAGCGAAACTTTAGCATGGATGCCGGGCGCTGTTCTGATTCAGAATAGCGGTCAAGCTAAAAACCATTGCCATGAAAACCCAAGCACTGCCTCTGTCCGACGTTCTGGGCCACGAAGCCAGCGACAAACGCATCGACATCCTGCGCCGCATTGCCCAGGTGGGCTCCATCTCGGAAGCCGCACGGGGCGCAGGGGTGAGCTACAAAGCCGGCTGGCAAGCGCTGGAGACCTTGGCCAATTTGGCCGGCACGCCCTTGGTGGAAAAGGTGGTGGGCGGCAGCGGCGGCGGCGGCGCGGTCTTGACCGCTGCCGGCCAAAAGGTCTTGCTGGCCGCCGACGCCATGACCCAAGCTCGCCAGCAGGTGCTGCAATTGATCGACCGGGGCGACGTGGCCACCGGCCGCGCGGCCTTTGCCCTGCGCACCAGCATGCGCAACCAGTTTCCGTGCACGGTCGGGGCTGTGAAGTCCCATCAAGGGCAGGTGCGGGTGCAACTGCACTTGGCCGATGGTTCGGCGGTGTATTCACGCATCACCCGAGAAAGCATGCAGCTGCTGGGGCTGCGCCCGGGCTTGGCGGTGCTGGCGCTGTGCAAAGCCACGGCTGTGCAGGTGATGCCCAGCGCGGGCGACGTCGAAGGCAAGAACACTTTGGTCGGCGTGGTGACGCGGGCCACGCGCTCGGCCAAGGGCGGGGAAGTGTCTTTGCGTTTGCCTGGGGGTGTTCAGCTGGTTGGCTTTTCCACAGGCCCATCGCCCAAAGTGGGGCAAAGCACCACCGCCCAAATCGACGAAGCGGGCATGGTCATCGCGGCTTTGGATTGAAGATGAAGCTGCCCGTCATCGACACCCCGCGCTGCACAGGCTGTGGCTGGTGCGTGGCGGCGTGCCCACCCCATGTGCTGAGTCTGCAGGCCGATGGCTTTCGCAAACACGCGTTCTTGCACGACCAAGCCGACTGCACCGGCTGCAGCCTGTGCGCCCGCCGATGCCCCTTTGGCGTCATCACCATGGTCAAGCCAACGCCGAACACAGCTCAGCACCTACAGGGGTAAGGCTGCTGCGTCTGGTATTTGTAGGAGCTGAACTTGTTCGGCGATGGGGTGCAAGGCGCTCAGGCGGTGAAGTGGGCGCTGTCCATCACTTGCAGGTCACGGGCTATCAGCGGCGCGAAATCCATTTGGTCGAGCACATCGCGTTGCAGGTCGATGCCGGGGGCAATCTCGAAGAGTTCGATGCCCTCGGCCGTGAGCCTGAAGCTGGCGCGTTCGGTCAGGTAGAGCACTTCTTGCCTGCGCACCAAACCTTGCGGCCCTGAGAAGGTGATTTGGTCCACTTTTTGGACCAGCTTTTTCACCGCGCCTTGTGCGGCCACGCGCATCTGTCCGTCGCCGGTTTCCAGCTTGACGCCCTTGGCCGCCAAGGTGCCGCAGAACACCACCTTTTTGGCGTTTTGCGCGATGTCGATGAAGCCGCCGGGGCCGACAGTCACGCCGCCCAGGCGTGAGACGTTGACCGAGCCTTCTTCGTCGAATTCGCCAAAGCCCAGAAAGGCGATGTCCAGACCACCGCCGCCGTAAAAGTCGAACTGCGTCGCGGCGTCCAGCATGGCGGTGGCGTTGCGGGCATAGCCGAACAGCACGCCGTCCATCAGTGTGCCGCCATAGGTGCCGTGCTCGATGGTTTGGTAGATGCGGTGCTGTTCGTTGCGCGCCGCGATCAGTTTGGCCACCGCATCGGGCACGCCCACGCCGTAGTTGATGACCGGGCGGGCTTTGCCGGTGTTGAACAGTTCTTGGTAGGCCCGGCGTGCCACCGCTTGGCGTTCGCTGAAGGCTTCTTGAGCCGCCGCCACTTCGCGGGCATGGTCTTGGGCTTCGCTGCTCAAGCGCGCTTGGCCTGTCAACTCGCCGCTGAAGGCCGGATCAAACGGGATGGCGTAGCTGGTGGACTGCTGCGGGTCCACCACGATGGCATCGACCCAGGCCGAGGGGATACGCACTTCGCGGGCTTTCAGGGCGCCCTTGGGCAAGCGCTCTTTGACCTGCACGATGACTTTGCCGCCGCTGTTGCGTGCGGCCAAGGCCAAAGACTGTGCGTCGAGGTTGGCCGCTTCATGCTCAAAGCTGATGTTGCCGTCTTCGTCGGCGCTGCTGGCACGCACGATGGCCACATGGATGGGGAAGGGTTTGTAGCGCAGGTATTCGCGGCCATCGATTTGGATGACTTCGGCCAAGTCGTCTTGGGCCGCATCGTTCATGCGGCCACCGCCGTGGCGCGGGTCGCACACGGTGCCCAGGCCCACGTGGCTGATGAGGCCAGGACGGCCCGCGCCGATTTCGCGCATGAGCTGGCTCGACACGCCGCCGGGCAGGATGTAGGCCTCGATTTTGTTGGCCAAGGCCAGCTGCTGCATGGCGGGCGACCAAACCCAGTGGCCGCCAATCACGCGCTTGACCAGGCCTTCGTGCGCAAAGCAGTTCATGCCTTTGGTTTTTTTGTCGCCAATGCCCAGGGCGTGGATGACGGTGAGGTTTGTCGGTGCCTGCGTGCTCAGGAAGCGTTCTTGCACCGCTTCAAACAAATGGGTCGCTTCCATCAAGCCGCCGCCACCGCCCATGAGGCCCACGGTGTCACCGTCTTGGATGAGTTGTGCCGCTTCTTTGGCAGTCATGAATTTGGTTTGCATTTTTTGAGTCTCTTATGGCTTTTTGTCTTGCAGATTGTTGGTGTGCTGCATCGGTGATGGCGTGGGGGCCGCGACCTCATACTGGGGTACCAGAAATCGGCCACGGCCCCCACGCCACCCCCGATGGGCTATGGGCTTGCTGAGTCTTTGCAGGTCGGAGCTTCAGCTCCGACGTTGAGCTTCAACGATGCATTCATGTCGGAGCTGAAGCTCCGACCTACGGAAGCATTGAGGGTGTTCATGTCCATGCAAATCCGCTGAAAGGCCGGGATGGGCGGCCGACGATTTCTGGTACCCCAGTATGAGGAGGCCGCCCTTGCGCTTTGTCCGGCCCACGCAAGGCGCACAACACACGCACACAAAAGATCAGCGGTTCACATCAAACAGCACAGCGCCTTTTTTCATCGCGCTCTTGGCGATCACGCTCCGGTGGATCTCGCTGGTGCCGTCGTAGATGCGGTAAATGCGGGCATCGCGGTAATAGCGTTCGATGGACAGCTCCTTGCAAAAGCCCATGCCGCCAAACACCTGCACCGCGCGGTCCACCACGCGGCCCAAAGTTTCTGCGGCGTGCACTTTGACCATGGCGATCTGCTCGCGGGCGTCCAGGCCCTGGTCCAGCATCCAGGCGGCGTGGTAGACCATCCAGCGGGCGGCGTTGATCTCGATCACGCTGTCAGCCAGCATCTGTTGCACCATCTGGAAGTCGCCGATCTTGCTGCCGAACTGCTTGCGCTCATTGGCCCAGTTCAGCATCAGCTCGCACACATGCGTGGCCTTGCCCACGGCGCGGGCGCCCACCTGGGCCAGGCGCACCACATTGAGTGCGCCCATGGCCAGCTTGAAGCCTTGGCCCACTTCGCCCAGCAAGGCGGCGTCTTCGAGTTGCACATGGTCAAAAAACAATTCCAGATGCGGCGTGCCACGCAGGCCCATCATCTTTTGGTCCTTGCCCACGGTGAAACCGGCCAGGCCTTTGTCGACCATGAACATGGAGATTTCTTTCTCGCCGGTTTTGGCCGATACCAAAAAGAAGTCGCTCCACTCGCCATCGCTGATGAAGTGCTTGGTGCCGTTGAGCACCCAGCCCTTGTCGTTTTTCTTGGCGTTGGTTTTGATGCCTGCAGCGTCCGAGCCCGCGCCCGATTCGGTGATGGTGATGGCGCAGGTGCGTGTGCCCGCCACAGCGGGTTTGAGCCAGCGCTCGATCTGCTCGCCCTTGCAGTGCAGCAGGGGTTCGTACACATTGCCAAAGGCGCGGCGGATCAGGATGTCGGTGGTGTGGCCGAACTGCTCTTCGCACAGGATGCGGTCCATGTTGGACAGGCCGCCACCGCCCAATTCGGCGGGCATGTTCATGCCGTACAGGCCCAGGGCCTTGGCTTTGTCGTGGATGGCTTGCGCTTTGCTGTTGTCCAAAAAGCCTTGGTTCTCGACCTCGTCTTCGAGGGGCTGCAGTTCTTCGGCGATGAAACGGCGCACCGTTTCGATCATCATTTTTTGTTCGTCGTTGAGTGAAAAGTCCATGGGGTGCTCCAGATGGTTGAACGTGTTGGCTTGACAGTTGTGATTTGTAGGTCGGCGCTTCAGCGCCGACACAGTGCAGCACAGCAGCTTGTCGGGGCTGAAGCCGCCGACCTACAGGAACAGTGCGCCAGTGATGCATGTCGGGGCTGAAGCCGCCGACCTACGGCTGCTGATGGCGCTTTTCAAGCACTGCTGAACCAACGTGCGCCAAAGAAAAAGGGCAGGCGGGAGAGTTGTTCAAAACGCGTGAACATGGCTTCAAGCTTCCACAAAGGGGCGGCTTTTGGCCAGGCATTCGGCGGCCCAGTCTTGTACCGAGGTGTTCGCTTCGCGGCCGAAGTTCACCACCTCCACGCTCACAGGCAGGTCGGCAGGCAGGGCGTCGAACAGGCCTTGCACATCGATGGTGCCGTCGCCGGGCAGCAGGCGCTCGCAGCGGGCGGTGTGAACCATTTGCTCGGTCGTGAAATGCAAACCGGCCTGGGCATCGCAAATCTGCGCGTAGTGCAGCAACTCACGCGGGAGGGCGCGGATGTCGTCGAGTGTGGTGGTGGAGCGGCCCACGTGCAGCGCATCGACCAAGATGCCTGCATTGGCTGGGCTGCCTGCGCCTTGCACGATGCGCAGCGCAGACTTCGCATCTTTCACCGCCGTCCAGGGCATGAACTCCAGATCGGCGGTCATGCCGAAGGGCTTCATCACCTCGCACAGGTGGGCGTAGTTCTCGGTCAGGCGCGCTTCGTTGGCGTCGTCCCCGGCCACCAAAATGGCCTTGGCCTTCAGCGCTGCGCCTGCGTCGTAGAGCGCATCCCAAGTGTGCGGATCGAACTGCTCGCCGATGCGGATGATCTCCAGATCGAACACGCCCACGCCGGTGTCGGCTTGAGCCGCCAAGGTTTCGCGCAGGGCTTCAGGTTGGCCCAGCAGGTGCTGCTGCGGCGCCCCTGCCGCGTTGGGCCACAGGCGCAGGCCCACAAAGCTGTAACCGGTTTTCGCCGCGACAGCGATCGCTTCGGCGGGCGTGCAGCGGTGCGAGCTCAGGTAAGCGAGGGAGTAAATGCGTGGGCTCATGGCGTCTGTTTTTAGGTCGGAGCTTCAGCTCCGACATGTTGTGCCGACCTGAAGTCATGTCGGGGCTGAAGCCGCCGACCTACGGGGTTCAGGGGCATTGGATTTATTTCAGAGGCGATACCGCTGTGGGCATGGCGATGGTCGACACCATGTTCGTGCTCAGGTGCGCGGGGCCGCCCTTGGGGGGCCAGATGCCTTGGGCCACGGCTTCTCCGCGGATTTGGCTGCGGGCGTTCAGGCTGTCGTAGGCCCAGATGTTGGTGAAACGCAGTGGGCCGTCCAGCGCGACCATGGCCACCACGCAAGGCGAGAGCTTGTCGCGGGCGGGCACGAATTGCTCCCACAGGTCGATGGTGGGCTGCACGCCGCCGGTTTTGATGCCGTAGGTGCGGATCTCGTAGACCGGGCCGGTGATGCCGCTCTCGGCGCTTGGGCGCACCGGCTTCATCCAGGGGAAGCCTTTGTAACTGTGCTGCTCGAGCGACTGGTAAATCTCGCCGCAGCCAAACGGACCCCAAGGGCCGTCGCCTGTTTCTGGTCTGGCGCTTTGTTGGGTGCGCTCGCGTTCGGCCTGCAAGGCCTCGAGCGTGGCAAAGCCGCGCAGCACGATCATCTGGTTGAGCACGCCAATGTCGGTGAACCAGCAGCCCAGCAGTTCGCCTTGGGCCTCAGGCGCCGTGGCAAAGGCTTGCACGTTGGTGGCGGCTTGGCCTGCAGTGCCAAAGGGCAGGGTCATGGTGGCGAGTTCGTAGTACATGGTTTGGGCTTTCGAAGTGAGGCTTGACGTGTGGGTGATCGGGTATTCGCAGGTGGACGCTGGATCGCGGCCTGCGGCGTGGTGCGCGGCGATGAAGCCAAAGGTCATGGCCGGGCCGAGTGTGATGCCGCCTGCCGGGTAGTGGCCGCCCATCATGCTGCTGAGGTCATTGCCACCGGCATACAGGCCGGGGATGGCTTGGCCTTGGGCGTCGGTGACTTGCGCGTGGTCGTTCACGCGCAAACCGGCAAAGGTGCCCAAACTGCCCATCACGACTTGGACGGCATAAAACGGCCCGCATTCGATGGGGCCCATGCAGGGGTTACGCAGACCGCGCCGGGTGGCGTTGATGGCATCGCCCTGGATGCGGTTGTAGGGCGTTTCGCCTTTGCCAAAGTCGCGGTCTTTGCCTTCTTGTGCCAGGGCGTTGTAGCGCTGCACCGTGGCTTGCAGGGCTTGTGCGTCGATGCCGCAAGCGCCTGCCAATTCTTGCAAGGTTTGACCGCGTTTCAGATAGCCGTTTTTCAGCCAAGGGCCGAGCGGCATGGGGGCGGGTTTGACCGCGCCCAGGCCGTAATAGCGCACAAACAAGTGGTCGCAAATCAACCAGGCCTCGGGCTTTTGACCCGCAGGCGTTGCCGCCAGCAGGTCTTGCATGAAGTCGTGGTACGAGTTGGCCTCGTTGCCAAAGCGTTGGCCTTGCGCCGTGACGGCGATCAGGCCAGGCTTGGCGCGCTCGATCAGGTGCGGGAAGTGCGCCACGCTGCCGTCCGGGCGGGGCACCAAGGACACGGGGGCCAATGCCGCCGCTTGCACCAAGTCGCCCGCCACCACGCCGCCAGCGGATTCGCCCAAGCGAAGGCCGTCGCCCGTGTTGCCCCGGTTGCCGGCCGACCAGTGCTCGTGGCCCGAGGGCGCATGCGGCAGCAGTTGCTGTTTGCGCGATGGGTCGTGTGGAAAGCCGCCGGTGGCCAACACCACGCCGCAGCGGGCTTGGATGCTCACTTCACCGTCGGGCGTTTGCACCACGGCGCCGGTCACGCGGCCTTCGCTTTGCAGCAAACGCACAGCCGGGCTGTTCACGCGTATTTGAACGCCCAGCGCGAAGGCGGATTGGGCCAGCCCGCCGATCAAGGCATTCCCGTTGACCAGGCGCGTGCCCCGGCGGTGCACCAACAAGCCACGCCAGTGGTGCAGCACCAGCTTCGTGACATGCCAAAAGGATGCTGGCTTGTGCAGCGCATTCAAAAAATGCCGCAGCTCTGCACCCGAGGCGATGCCCATGCCCCACAGCGTGGTCTCGTGCAGCGGGGGTTTGAGGTCGTGCAGGCGATCGCCCAGTGGGCGGGCATCAAAAGGCGCTGCGCAAATCGAGCGGCCGCCCAGCGCCGCATCGGGCGTGTGGCCATGAAAGTCGGGAATGGCGTTGCCATCGATGAACTGCAGCGCGGTGTGGCGGCGAAAGAACTCGACCATGCGCGGGCCGTTGTGCAGAAAGGCCAGGGCGCGGGACTCGTCGAACTTTTCGCCCAGTTCGCGGCGCAGGTAAGACAGCGGTTTTTCGATGCGCTCGTCCAGGCCCGCCTCGATGGCCAGCGGGTTGCGCGGCACCCACATCCAGCCGCCCGACCAAGCCGTGGTGCCGCCGTATTGCGAGTCCTTTTCGACCACGATGACTTTCAGGCCCAGGTGCGCCGCCGTGACGGCGGCCGACAGCGCGCCCGCACCCGAGCCCACGACCAGCAAGTCGCAGTGTTCGGTGGAGGGCCTTGCAGCGTTCATCGGCTCGCTCACATCACACCGCGTAAATCGGTTTGCGGCCATCGGTGGGGGCGGCGCTGCCGGTCTCGGCCGTGAGGCTGAAGAAGGGCGATGCGCCACTGGACGCGGCCAGCTGCTGCGCGATGCTTTGCAGCTCGGGCGCCAAGGCTTGCATTTTTTCGAGGGTGAAGCGCACGGTGGGGCCTGCAATCGTCAGCACGCCAAACGCGGGCTGACCTGCAAAGCGCACGGGTGCGGACATGGCCGACAGGCCTGCGGTGTA
>NKIO01000060.1 GCA_002255935.1 Comamonadaceae bacterium PBBC2 | reverse complement strand
CTTTGAAAAGGCCAAAGACAAGATTCTGATGGGCCCTGAACGCAAGAGCATGGTGATGCCCGAACATGAGCGTCGCAACACGGCCTACCACGAAGCTGGACACGCCTTGATCGGCAAACTTTTGCCCAAGTGCGATCCGGTTCACAAAGTCACCATCATTCCTCGGGGCCGTGCTTTGGGGGTGACGATGAGCTTGCCCGAGCAAGACCGCTACAGCTACGACAAGGAATTCATGCTGAACCAGATCAGCATGTTGTTCGGTGGACGCATTGCCGAAGAAGTGTTCATGAACCAGATGACCACCGGCGCCAGCAATGATTTTGAACGGGCCACGTCGATTGCGCGAGACATGGTGATGCGTTATGGCATGACCGATGCCTTGGGCCCCATGGTGTATGCCGAAAACGAAGGTGAAGTGTTCCTTGGACGCTCGGTGACCAAGACCACCAACATGAGCGAATCCACCATGCAAAAGGTGGATGCCGAAGTGCGTCGCATCATTGACGAGCAGTACAACCTGGCTCGTCGATTGATCGAAGAGCACAGCGTGCAAATGCACGCCATGGCCAAAGCCTTGCTTGAATGGGAAACCATCGACAAGGATCAATTGGACGACATCATGGCGGGGCGCGATCCTTTGCCACCTAAAGATTGGACGCCACGCAACCCACCATCTGGCGGCGGATCCAGTGGTGGAACGCCAGCCGTCCAGGCCGAACCGGCCACCACGGCAGCTTGAGAAGCACAAGCTGCTCATCGAACGGGGCCTTGTGCCCCGTTTTGCTTTTTGCTCCCCTGATGCAGGAGTTGTTGGATGCCTTGGCAAACCACGCGTTTTGATCTTGATCTTTCCCAGCCGCTGGTGATGGGCATCGTCAACGCCACGCCCGATTCTTTTTCGGATGGTGGCCGATACGACGATGCCAAGGCCGCCATTGCGCATGCTGAGCGTTTGGTCAAAGCCGGAGCTGACATCTTGGATGTGGGGGGGGAATCCACCCGGCCTGGCGCCCAAGTGGTGCCAGCGGCACAAGAGTTGTCTCGATTGGTGCCTGTGCTCCAAGAGTTGCTCCGCTGGCAAGTGCCGATCTCGGTTGACACTTACAAGCCAGAAGTGATGCAGGCCGTGCTCGATTTGGGCATAGACATCGTCAACGACATTTGGGCCTTGCGTCAGCCCGGTGCCTTGGCTGCAGTGGCAGCGCATCCTCGCTGCGGCGTCTGCTTGATGCACATGCACCGTGACCCCCAGACCATGCAAATGCACACCATGGAGGGAAATGTGGTGGCGGCAGTGATCGACTTTCTGCAAGAGCGCGTTGCTGCTTTGAAGGATGGTGGGATTGCGAGCCGCCGTCTGGTGCTGGACCCCGGCATTGGCTTTGGCAAGACGGTGCAGCAAAACTTCCAGTTGTTGGCGGATCAAGACCAACTGTTGAGCCTTGGTTTGCCCATTCTTGCGGGGTGGTCGCGCAAATCTTCATTGGGTGCTGTGTTGACCCAAGCGGGGCAAACGCGTGGTGCCGATCAACGGCAATTTGCCAGTGTGGCCGCGGCGTTGCTCGCGGTGGAGCGGGGCGCATCCATCGTCCGTGTGCACGATGTGAAAGAAACTGTTGACGCTTTGAAAGTCTGGCAAGCGGTGCGTGACAACAGCTGACCAAGTGTTTGGGCACTCACAGGGATGGCATCGGACCCGTTGGGCCCTTCTGCAGACATAAAATCAGAGATCAATGATAAAAAACAGGACGGTTGGCATGGCTCGGCAATATTTCGGCACAGATGGCATTCGCGGTACGGTGGGACAAAAGCCCATCACGCCTGACTTCATATTGCGTTTGGCGCATGCCGTAGGCCGTGTGCTGAAGTCTCAGGAAGCCCACCCCACCGTCTTGATCGGCAAAGACACGCGGATTTCCGGCTACATGCTGGAAAGCGCACTGGAGTCCGGCTTCAATTCGGCGGGGGTGGATGTGGTGTTGCTCGGTCCGGTGCCCACACCGGCGGTGGCTTATTTGACCCGTGCGCAGCGAGCCTCGCTGGGTGTGGTCATCAGTGCCAGTCACAACCCGTTTGCCGACAATGGCATCAAATTTTTCAGCGCCCAGGGGACCAAATTGTCGGACGTTTGGGAAGAGGCTGTTGAAGCCGCTTTGTTGGAAGACCCGGTGTGGGTAGATTCGGCGGCACTGGGCAAGACACGGCGTTTGAACGATGCAGCGGGTCGCTACATCGAGTTTTGTAAGAGCACCTTTTCCAACGATTTGACCCTCAAGGGGCTGAAGATTGTGGTCGATGCCGCTCACGGTGCTGCTTATCAAATTGCGCCCAAAGTTTTTCATGAATTGGGCGCTGAAGTCATCTCCATGGGGTGCTCCCCTGATGGTCTGAACATCAACAAGGGTGTCGGTGCGACACATCCCGAAGCCTTGGTGCAGTTGGTCAAGGATCAGCAAGCCGACTATGGCGTGGCGCTGGATGGCGATGCCGATCGCTTGCAGTTGGTGGACGCTTCCGGGCGCTTGTTCAACGGTGACGAATTGCTTTACCTGATGGTGGCAGACCGTTTGGCGCGGGATGAATCCGTGCCCGGCGCTGTGGGGACTTTGATGACCAATATGGCTGTCGAGGTGGCGCTCAAGCAAAGGGGCGTGGCTTTTGTGCGTGCCAAAGTGGGCGACCGTTATGTGCTCGAGGTCTTGCACGACAAAGGCTGGCTCCTCGGTGGAGAGGGTTCGGGGCATTTGTTGGCATTGGACAAGCACACCACAGGCGATGGTTTGGTCAGTGCCTTGCAGGTGCTGCAAGCCTGCGTGGGCAGTGGCAAGACCATGGCGCAGTTGCTGCAAGGCATCGACTTGTTTCCGCAAACTTTGATCAATGTGCGATTGACACCCGGCTTTGATTGGCAAGGTCACCAAGCTTTGTGGGATGCGACCAAGGCCTGTGAGCTGGCCTTGGGGGATTCTGGTCGGGTGTTGATTCGCGCCAGCGGCACCGAACCCTTGGTTCGGGTCATGGTGGAAGCGCGTGATCCTGAGATGGCACGGCAATGCGCTGAGCAAATAGCCGCCACCTTGATGCCCTGAGCGGATCAAGGCGGGCGAGGGCGCCTCAATAGATGAGGCGTTCGGGCCGGATTTCTTGCAAGATGGTGGTAGCGATTTCTTCGATCGATTTGGTGGTCGTGGACAACCACCGAATGCCCGAGCGGCGCATCATGGCTTCGGCTTCGGAGACTTCCATTCGACAGTTTTCAATGCTGGCGTAACGTGAGTCGGGGCGCCGCTCCGCTCGGATTTCGGCCAAACGGTCGGGGTGGATGCTCAGGCCGAAGATTTTTTTGCGGTGCGGCACCAGGGCGGGGGGCAACTGGCGGCGGTCAAAATCTTCGGGAATCAAGGGGTAGTTGGCGGCCTTCAAGCCATGCTGCATGGCCAGGTACAGGCTGGTCGGTGTTTTGCCACTGCGGCTGACGCCCACCAAAATCACGTCGGCAGACTCCAAATCCCGGTTGGATTGGCCGTCATCGTGCGCCAAAGAAAAATTGATGGCCTCGATCCGATCGTGGTATTCCTTGCTTTTGCTGACATCCGAGAAGCGTCCCACGCGGTGGTGCGATTTGATGCCCAGCTCGTCTTCCAGCGGGTGGACAAAGGTGCCGAACATGTCCAGCAGCATGCCTTGGCAGTGCTCTTGCAAGACTTTGAGCACTTCCATGTTGACCAAGGTGGTGAACACGATGGGTTTGGTGCCCTCTGTTTCTGCGGTGTGGTTGATCTGGCGTACCGCTTGGTGTGCTTTGTCGATGGTGTCGGTGAAAGGCAGTCGGATGTGCCGCGTTTTCATCTCAAACTGCGCGAGGATCGCGTTGCCAAAAGTTTCAGCCGTGATGCCGGTGCCGTCGGACACAAAGAAAACAGTGCGTTTGGACATGGGGTACCCAAAAAATTTCAAAGCTCAGGGGCTGCCGAACCCCTAAAATGATTTGATTATCCATGGCCCACAGGCTTTCGGTCCCATAACCAGAACAACAATGACGCCGCCTGTGGCATGGAGCCCGGTTTTTAACTTTGGAGCTTCTCATGTCTGTTTTGTTTGATCAGGCCGCTTTGGTCGTGCCTTTCGAAAAGTTGCGCATGACCGACGTGGAGTCGGTGGGCGGTAAAAACGCCAGTTTGGGCGAAATGATTTCCCAGTTGCCGCAAGGCGTTCGGGTGCCCACGGGTTTTGCCACCACCGCCCACGCCTTTCGTGAGTTTCTGAATTTCGATGGCCTGACCGACCGCATCAATGCGCGTTTGGATGCCTTGGACACCGAGGATGTCCGTGCCTTGGCTGCAGCCGGTGCCGAAATCCGCGCCATGGTTGAGGCCCAACCCTTTCCGGCTGACTTGGCGCAAGCCATTCGCGAAGAATTCATTCGACTGCAAGCCGGCAACCCCGAAGCTTCATTCGCCGTCCGTTCATCGGCCACTGCAGAAGATTTGCCAGACGCCTCATTTGCGGGGCAGCAAGAAACCTTCCTCAACGTGGTGGGCATCGACGATGTGCTCCACAAGATGAAAGAAGTGTTCGCCTCGCTGTACAACGACCGCGCGATCAGCTACCGCGTGCACAAGGGCTTTGCTCACGCCGATGTTGCCTTGTCGGCTGGCGTGCAACGCATGGTGCGCTCTGACTTGGGCGCAGCCGGTGTGATGTTCACGATCGACACGGAATCCGGTTTCGAGGATGTGGTGTTCATCACCTCAAGCTACGGCTTGGGCGAAACCGTGGTGCAGGGCGCTGTGAATCCAGATGAGTTTTATGTGCACAAACCCATGTTGGCGGCTGGTAACCGGGCCGTTATCCGACGTAATTTGGGCTCTAAACTGATCGAAATGGTGTTTGCCACGCCTGAGGAAAAAGCCACATCGGGCAAATTGGTCAAAACCATCGATGTGCCCACCGAATTGCGTAACCGCTACAGCTTGACCGATGCCGAGATCGAGCAGCTGGCCCAATACGCGGTCATCATCGAACAACATTACGGTCGTCCCATGGACATTGAATGGGGCAAGGACGGCACCGACGGTCAGCTGTACATCTTGCAAGCGCGTCCTGAAACGGTCAAAAGCCAGGCCAAAGGCACGCCAGAGCTGCGCTACAAACTCAAGGGCAAGAGCACCGTTTTGGCCGAAGGCCGAGCGATTGGTCAGAAGATTGGCACGGGCCCTGTGCGCTTGGTGCACAACATCAGCGAGATGGACCGCGTCCAGCCCGGCGACGTGCTGGTGACCGACATGACCGACCCCAACTGGGAGCCGGTCATGAAGCGTGCCAGTGCCATTGTGACCAACCGTGGTGGCCGCACGTGCCACGCCGCCATCATTGCGCGTGAGTTGGGCATCCCGGCGGTCGTGGGTTGCGGACAGGCCACTGAGCAACTCAAAGAAGGCACATTGGTCACCGTCAGCTGCGCAGAGGGCGATACAGGGCATATCTACGACGGTTTGCTGGAAACTGAAATCAGCGAAGTTCAGCGTGGCGTCCTGCCTGAGATCAAGACCAAAATCATGATGAACGTCGGCAACCCTCAGTTGGCGTTTGATTTTGCCCAGTTGCCCAATTCGGGCGTGGGTTTGGCCCGCCTCGAATTCATCATCAACAACAACATTGGCGTGCACCCCAAGGCGATCTTGGACTATCCCGCCATCGATGCCGATCTGAAAAAAGCGGTGGAGTCTGTGGCCCGTGGTCATGCCTCGCCCCGTGCTTTTTACGTGGACAAAGTGGCCGAAGGCGTGGCCAGCATTGCGGCGGCTTTCTGGCCCAAGCCCGTGATCGTGCGTTTGTCTGACTTCAAGAGCAATGAGTACCGCAAATTGATCGGTGGCAGCCGTTACGAGCCAGAAGAAGAAAACCCGATGCTGGGCTTTCGCGGCGCGGCCCGTTACATCAGCGAAGATTTTGGCGCAGCGTTTGCCATGGAATGTGAAGCCCTCAAGCGCGTGCGCGGCGAGATGGGTTTGACCAACGTGCAAATCATGGTGCCATTTGTGCGTACTTTGGGCCAGGCCGAAAAAGTCACTCAGTTGCTGGCCAGCCAAGGTTTGCGCCGTGGCTTGGACGATTTGAAGCTCATCATGATGTGCGAGGTGCCCAGCAATGCCATCTTGGCCGAGCGTTTCCTCGAATTCTTCGATGGCTTCTCGATCGGGTCCAACGATCTGACGCAATTGACCTTGGGCTTGGACCGCGATTCGGGCATGGAGTTGTTGGCCGTCGATTTTGACGAGCGCGATCCGGCGGTGACCGCCTTGATCGAGCAGGCCATCAAAGCTTGTTTGGCCCAAGGCAAGTACATCGGCATCTGCGGCCAAGGCCCCAGCGACCATCCGGACTTCGCCCATTGGTTGATGGACCGGGGCATCAGCTCCATCTCTTTGAATCCGGACACGGTCATCGAGACCTGGACGGCTTTGGGTTCTTGATCCAGACACGGGCACAGCGATGAACAAGTCAGCGCAAGCGGGCATTTCAGCTGCGTACCGCTGGCGCATTCATCGCAATGTGCTCATTTACATCGGGGTTCTGGTGACTCTGATGGGGGTCATGGCCTGGGCTGAGCAATGGGGTTTGTCACGCAATTTGATTGGCCCCATTTTCTTGTTCAGCACGGTCATGATTTATGCCTTGATTGGCATCTCTGGACGCACTTCCGATCAAGAAGAGTATTTCGTTGCAGGGCGGCGCGTACCGGCGCTCTACAACGGCATGGCCACCGCGGCCGACTGGATGAGTGCCGCCTCCTTCATCAGTTTGGCGGGGGCACTGTATTTGCAGGGTTTCTCGGGCAGTGGGCAGCAGCCTGGTGGTTTGGCTTATGTGATGGGTTGGACGGGCGGCTTTTGTCTGGTGGCCTTTCTGATTGCGCCCCAATTGCGGGCCATGAAGCTCTACACCTTGCCCGATTATTTCGACCAACGCTTTGGCGGTCGATGGCCCCGGGTGATTGCCGCCTTGTCGTCTGTTTTGTGCTCTTTCACCTATGTCGTGGCGCAAATTTACGGCATTGGCCTCATCGCCTCGCGGTTGACCGGGGTTCAATTCGAGATTGGCATTTTGCTTGGTTTGGGCGGGGTGTTGCTGTGTTCTTTCTTGGGCGGCATGCGTGCCATCACCTGGACGCAGGTGGCCCAATACATCATGCTGCTCCTGGCCTTCTTGATCCCAGTGTCTTGGTTGGCTTACCAGCAAATGGGCTCGCCTTTGGCCCCGCTGGCCTATGGCACCCAGTTGGCCCGCATCGAAGTCATTGAGCAAAAGTTGATCCATGATCCAGCCGAGATCCAGGTTCGGCAAGAGTATGCAAGGCGTGCGCGGGTGTTTGAGGCCCGTTTGGTGGATGTGGACAAATCCATGGTGGACTTGCGGCAATCGCTGGAAGAAGAAATTCGCCAACTCAAAGCGCAAGGCGCCGACTTTGCCTCGATCGCCAAAGTGCGGCGTGAGTTGCTGGCCGTCCCCAAGGACCCGGCCGCAGCCAAAGAGCACTGGACGCGTGCCATGCTTGAAAACCGTGAACGATCGTTGCCTTTGGGGGGCATGCCGCAGCACGCCAAAGCATTCCAAGGCGACCCGAAGGGCAATCCTCAAGAGGTGGTTCAGTACAACGATTCGAGGTTGAACTTTCTGGCGCTGATCTTCTGTCTGATGGTGGGCACGGCAGGCTTGCCGCATTTGTTGACACGGTTTTACACCTTGCCCTCTGTGGCCGAAACCCGAACGTCTGTGGCTTGGTCTGTTTTTTTCATCGCGCTCTTGTACCTGAGCGTTCCTGCTTTGGCCGTGCTCGTCAAATTCGAAGTGCTCAACAACTTGGTGGGCACCCCGTTCGACGATTTGCCGACCTGGATGACGCAGTGGTCTCGCCTGGATTCGGGTTTGCTCGAAATCTCGGATGTCAATGGGGACCGGATTTTGCAATTGGGTGAATTGAAATTGGGGGCCGACATGATCATGCTCGCCACCCCAGAGTTGGGCGGTATGCCCTTTGTGGTGTCCGGTCTGGTGGCGGCGGGCGGCTTGGCGGCCGCTTTGTCCACCGCCGATGGCTTGCTTTTGACCATCAGCAACGCCTTGGTGCACGACATTGGGCCGGGCAGGGCGCGCAAGCCCAAATCTGCCGAAGGCCGGGTTATTTTGTCCAAGTTCGCGCTTTTGGCAGTTGCCATGTTGGCCGCCGTGGTTGCGGCTTTCAAACCGGCGCAGATTCTTTCATTGGTCTCGGCGTCTTTTTCTTTGGCTGCAGCGGCTTTTTTCCCGGGCATGGTCTTGGGCATGGCATGGAAGAGGGTTCATCGCCTCGCCGTGGTGGTGGGGATGTTGTCCGGTTTGTCGGTGACGGTTTACTACCTGGTTTCCAATGCGCCGGGCTTTCGCCATGCCCTGGCCCTGGATCCCATGGGCGGTCTGTGGTTGGGGATTCAGCCCCTGTCAGCAGGCGTTTTTGGGGTTCCCGTGGGGTTTTTGGCCATGATGTTGGCTACTTGGTGCTTGCCGCCTCCCCGGGGCGGGGTGCCGGTCAAACCCTCTTTCGAGGGTGAGCGCTATCCGGGCTTGTGATTTCAGGCTATAATTTGAGGCTTCGCCTTGCTGCACCCCGTCAGACGCTGGGGGCAGCTTTTCCAACCTTTTGGGTTAACCGCAAGGAGTCTCAATGCGTCATTACGAAATCATTTTGCTGATCCATCCCGATCAGTCCGAACAAGTTCCAGCCATGCTGGAGCGTTACAAAGGCATGATCACTGCCGGCGGTGGCAACATCCACCGTGTTGAAGACTGGGGCCGCCGTCAGTTGGCATACCAGATCAACAAGTTGGGCAAAGCCCACTACCTGTGCGTGAACATCGAAGCCGACCAGGCTGTGATGGCTGAACTGGAGCACGCCTTCAAGTTTAACGATGCCGTTTTGCGTCACCTGACTGTGCAAAAGAAAAAGGCCGACACCGCTCCTTCTTCCATGATGAAGACTGTTGAGCGCGAAGAAGCCCGCAAGTCACAACAAGCCGAATTCGCCGCTTGATACTGACCTGTTGAGGAGTGAACCGAACCGAACTGACCGCCTGTATTGCTGAGCAAGCCGCTTTGCGATACACACCTGCTGGTTTACCCGCTCTGGATGTGATTCTTGAGCATGCCTCTGAAGTTCAAGAAGCAGGGCAAAACCGCAAAGTCCAGTTGAAAATTCGTGCTTTGGCCATCGGTGCCATCGCCGAAAGATTGGTCAAGCAGGCAGTGGGCAGTATTTGGACGTTCACAGGCTTTTTGGCCACCCCTCGACAAGGCAAAAGTGTCGTGTTGCACATTCAAGAGTTTCAGCAAGATTAATTTCAGGAGGCCCTATGGCCACGTTCAAAAAATTCAACAAAGACAAGCGCCCAAAGCGCAACACCCAGTCGCTGCTGTTCAAGCGCAAGCGTTTCTGCCGCTTTACCGTCACTGGCGTCGAAGAAATCGACTACAAAGATGTTGACACATTGCGTGACTTCATCGCCGAAAACGGCAAGATCATTCCTGCACGCTTGACTGGCACCCGTGCCATTTTCCAGCGTCAGCTCAACACCGCCATCAAGCGCGCACGCTTCTTGGCCATGTTGCCCTACACCGACCAGCACAAAGTCTAAGGAGAACAACCATGCAAATCATTCTGCTCGAAAAGGTTGTGAACCTGGGTAACTTGGGCGAGATCGTCAAAGTCAAAGACGGTTACGCACGCAACTTCCTGATTCCCCAAGGTCGCGCACGCCGCGCCACCGAAGCCAACAAGGCCGAGTTCGAAGCTCGCCGCGTTGAATTGGAAAAAGCAGCTGCTGCCAAGTTGGCCGAAGCCCAAGCCCAAGGCGAAAAACTCGCTGGCTTGGTGGTCAAGTTGACCCAAAAAGCTGGTGTGGATGGCCGTTTGTTTGGTTCTGTGACCAACCACGACATCGCTGAAGAACTGAACAAACAAGGTTACGCCTTGGTGAAGTCTCAGATCCGCATGCCCCACGGCCCCATCAAGGTCGTGAGCGATTCCACCGTGTCCGTGGCTTTGCACACCGACGTGGTGGTCGATGTGACCGTGACGGTTTACGGCGAATCTGCCTGATCCTTCGGTTCACTCCGACAAGAGCCGCCAGCGCAAGCTTGGCGGCTTTTTTATTGTGCTTGTAGTCCATTGGTGCACATGCGGTGCTTGTCCCGCATTGATCACTGGATTCCCCCTGCTTATCCACAGACTTATCCCGTGACGGGTGAGCTTTGGCCGAGTACGATGCTCTTTTAAGTTGTGTCCTGATGTCCGCTGTCTTTTCGAACCACCTGAACGAGTTTCCCTCCGATCTGTCCTCTGACAGCCAAGTGGCCAAACTGCGTGTACCCCCACATTCGATCGAGGCCGAATCCAGTGTGCTCGGCGGTCTGTTGCTCGACAACGGCGCGTGGGATCGTGTGGGCGACCTCTTGGTGGACAATGATTTTTACCGCCATGAGCACAAGCTGATCTACAGTGCCATTGGTGCCTTGATCAACGCTTCCAAGCCTGCTGATGTGATCACCGTCAGCGAGCAGCTTCAAAACCAGGGCAAAGCCGAAGAGATGGGCGGCTTGGCTTACCTGAACTCATTGGCGCAATACGTGCCCAGTGCCAGCAACATCCGGCGATATGCCGAGATCGTTCGTGAACGCTCTATTTTGCGCAAACTCGTGTCTGCCAGTGACGAGATCGCCACCAACGCCTTCAACCCTCAGGGCAAGGCGATTGACCGCATTCTGGATGAGGCCGAGCAAAAAATCTTCAACATCGGTGAAGAAGGCTCACGCATGAAGCAAGGTTTCCAGTCCATGGACACCTTGGTGGTGGAGTTGCTCGACCGTGTTCAGGAGATGGCCGACAACCCCAACGACATCACCGGCGTGCCCACCGGGTTCTACGACTTGGACCGTATGACCTCGGGTTTGCAACCCGGTGATATGGTGGTGTTGGCCGCGCGTCCTTCGATGGGCAAAACCGCCTTTGCGATCAACATTGCGGAGCACGTGGCGCTCAACGAAGGTTTGCCTGTGGCCGTGTTCTCCATGGAAATGGGGGCGTCGCAGTTGGCTGTTCGTGTGGTCGGCTCGATTGGTCGTGTGGACCAAGGCCATTTGCGAACCGGCAAGTTGACCGATGAAGAATGGCCACGCCTCACGGAGGCCATCGAGAAGCTGCGCACGGTGTCCTTGCACATCGATGAAACGCCTGGATTGACCCCATCGGAGTTGCGCGCCAACGCCCGCCGCTTGGCGCGCCAGTGCGGCAAGCTGGGCTTGATCGTGGTCGACTACTTGCAGCTGATGAGTGGCTCAGTGGGCTCTGGCGGCGATAACCGAGCCACCGAGCTGGGTGAGATTTCGCGGGGCTTGAAGATGCTGGCCAAAGAGTTGCAGTGCCCGGTCATCGCTTTGTCGCAGCTCAACCGCAGTGTGGAGCAGCGCACCGACAAACGCCCCATGATGAGTGACCTGCGTGAATCGGGCGCCATCGAGCAGGATGCCGACATCATCATGTTCATTTACCGCGACGACTACTACAACAAAGACTCCAAGGATCCGGGTGTCGCAGAGATCATCATCGGCAAACAACGAAACGGCCCCACTGGGACCGTTCGTTTGGCTTTCTTGAAGAACCTGACGCGCTTTGAGAGTCTGGCCTCTGGTGGCCTGGGCAGCGACGACTACTGATCGCCGCCACCCACCCGTCAGAGTGTTTCGCTGGCGAAGTCGGCCAAGCGAGAGCGCTCACCTCGGGCCAGCGTGATGTGACCACCATGGGCCCATCCCTTGAACCGGTCCACGGCATAGGTCAAGCCGGAAGAGCCTTCGGTCAGGTAAGGCGTATCGATTTGGGCCAGATTGCCCATGCAGATGATCTTGGTGCCCGGGCCTGCTCGGGTGATCAAGGTTTTCATCTGCTTTGGCGTCAAGTTCTGAGCCTCATCGATGATCACGTATTTGTTCATGAAGGTGCGGCCCCGCATGAAGTTCATGCTCTTGATCTTGATGCGGCTCTTGATCAACTCGTTGGTGGCAGCGCGTCCCCATTCCCCCGCATTGCCGCCATCGCCTTTGGCCAGGAATTCGAGGTTGTCGTCCAATGCGCCCATCCAGGGGCCCATTTTTTCTTCTTCGGTGCCCGGCAGAAAACCGATGTCCTCGCCCACGCTGACGGTGGCACGGGTCATGATGATCTCGGTATAGCGGCGATCGTCCAGTACCTGGGTCAGGCCTGCAGCCAATGCCATCAAGGTCTTACCCGTGCCCGCTGTACCCGCCAAGGTCACGAAATCCACATCCGGGTCGGTCAGCAGATTCATGGCGAAATTCTGCTCGCGGTTGCGGGTGGTCACGCCCCAGACAGCGTTCTTTTGAGAGGTGAAGTCCTTGAGCGTTCGCAGCACAGCGGTTTTCCCACGGATTTCGGTCACACGCGCATACAGGCTTGGCTCGCCGGGGGCTTCAAAAAACACAAACTGGTTCATGAACAAGCTGGGCACCACCGGGCCGGTGATCCGGTAATAGGTGTTTGTGCCTTGTTGCCAGCTTTCCACCGACTTGCCGTGCTTAGTCCAGAAGTCGGCAGGCAAGGCGAAAGAGCCGGGGTAAAGCAGGTCACCGTCTTCCAGGGTTTTGTCGTTTTGGTAGTCCTCGGCTTGCAGGCCGAGGGCGCGGGCTTTGACCCGCATGTTGATGTCCTTGGAGACCAGCACCACATCCCGTGGCTTGTGCAGCTCGCCGAGCGCCTTCACCACGCCCAGGATCTGGTTGTCGGCTTTGCCTTGGGGCAGGGCCAGTGGCAAGCTCAGGTCCAGCGCTTGTGTTTGGAAAAACAACTGCCCCAGGGCGTCGGTGTAGCCCGTGGTGTTCAGTGGCGAGCCTTTGCCCAAATCAGCGCCTTGCGCCGAAGCCAATGCGTCCAGTGAACGGCTGGCCTGGCGCGCATTACGGGCCACTTCGGTCATGCCTTTTTTGTGCCCATCGAGCTCTTCCAGCACGATCATGGGCAAGAAAACATCGTGTTCTTCAAAGCGGAACAAGCTCATTGGATCGTGCATCAGCACATTGGTGTCCAGCACGAACAATTTGGTCGGCCCACTGCCACGCTTGATGCGAACGGGTTTGGATTTGTTCAGGGCCTTCTGGTTCGGTTGTGGCGCAGGGGCTGGGGCGACTGAGGTGACTTCAGCCTTGGCAGGTACGGCTTTGACACTGCGTTTGGATGGGGCGGGTTCGACTGTGGCGGGCATAGCCTGTTGCTTGGGGGCAGCACTGTCGTGGTCATCGGGCTGATCGTCAAATGCCTTATGGGTCAGACGGCTGGCGCGTTGGGTGGGGGCGGGTGGCAGTGGCATGGTCGAAGGCCTCTTGAAAGTGGAAAAATTACCGACTAAAAAAGAAAAAGCCGCCTGGAGGCCAAGGCGGCTTTTGCGTGGAGTGAAGGGCTGATTTTCAGCGGCATGAATTCATTATGCACGAGCCCTGTGACAAGACCTGTTGATGGTCTTGAAAAATCATTTGGCTTTTTTCAGGTCTTTCACCGCCTTGAGCACTTCTTCCACATGGCCGGGCACTTTGAGGCCGCGCCATTCTTGTTTCAGGGTGCCATCTGGGCCAATGAGGAAGGTGCTGCGCTCGATCCCTTTGACCTTCTTGCCATACATGATTTTGTTTTTGACCACACCAAACATGTGGCACATTTTTTCTTCTGTGTCCGCAATCAATTCAAAAGGCAACTCCAGCTTGGTTTTGAAATCATCGTGTGACTTCATGTTGTCACGCGAGACGCCAAAGACGGCTGCGCCAGCCTTCACAAAATCTTTGTATTTGTCTCGAAACTGCATGGCTTCGGTGGTGCACCCAGGGGTGTTGTCCTTGGGGTAGAAATACAACACAACGGTTTGACCGTTGTGGGATACGTTCGAAACTTTCAGGCCGCCGGTGGCGTTCGCTTCAAATTCGGGAAGGGGTTTGTTCAGAACGATCGCCATAAAACTTTGAACTCGCTAGACTGGTTGAGCTTTTGCCGCCATCGGTTGGCGTCAGCTTCGCTAAAGGCTGCGTGCCTTGACAACCTTCTATTTTACTCTGAAAGAATAGTGCGCTGGTACCGGATAACCATGAGGCCATCTGAAGTTGAAATGTATTCTTTAGGATTCGATCAGCAGGGCGGCAAAAACTTGACGCCCTTCGCTGGCCAAGATGTTGTAGGTCCGGCACGCAGCCAAGGTGTCCATGCTTTCCAAGCCAATGCCTTTGCTGATCAAGGGTCTTAACATGGATGCGGGCGGAAATTGCAGCTTCTTACCGCAACCCAAAAGTACCAGTTCCACGCCCTCGCGAGCCAGCTCTTCAAAGGCTTGGGCGTCGAGTTCGTTGAAGTGCTTGGGTGTCCAGGTCCATGAATCCACGCCATTGAGGCTGCTGACCACCACCGATTGCGTGTGTTTTTCACCATTGACCTCAATCCAGCCTGGTCCATGGGCATTGATGGTCGGTGCATTGGACTTATCGGGTTGGAGTTTCATGGACAGTTCTGAAACGAGCTTCACGGCTCGGGTGTTGAAGGCGGGAATGGGCCTGAAATTGTGGTCAAATTATAGGTTTTCCCTCACAGCCAAGCCTTTGGAGGCCCATTGAAGCCCATTCAGAAATCCGCCAAGCTCGCCAACGTCTGCTATGACATCCGCGGTCCGATCATGGACCGTGCTCGTCAAATGGAAGAGGACGGCCACAAGATCATCAAACTGAACATCGGAAACCTGGCGGTTTTTGGCTTCGATGCGCCTGAAGAAATCCAGCAGGACATGATCCGCAACCTGCCCAACTCGGCGGGTTACTCGGACAGCAAAGGCATCTTCGCGGCGCGCAAAGCGGTCATGCATGAGACCCAAAAGCAGGGCATTTTGGGCGTCACCCTGGACGACATTTACCTGGGCAACGGCGCCAGCGAATTGATCGTCATGGCCACCAACGGCTTGCTTGACGATGGCGATGAATTGCTCCTGCCATCCCCGGACTACCCCTTGTGGACGGCTGCTGCGAGTTTGTCGGGCGGCACACCCGTGCATTACCGCTGCGACGAAGCCAATGGCTGGATGCCCGATTTGGCCGACATCCGCGCCAAAGTCACGCCCCGCACCAAAGGGATCGTGGTCATTAACCCGAACAACCCCACTGGGGCACTTTACTCGGACGATTTGTTGATGGGCATCGTGGCCATTGCGCGTGAACATGGCCTGGTGATTTTTGCCGATGAGGTGTACGACAAGGTTCTGTACGACGGTGTGAAACACACCCCACTGGGCAGCTTGTCGCAAGATGTGTTGACCTTGACTTTCAACTCCCTGTCCAAAAGTTACCGCTCCTGCGGCTACCGGGCAGGTTGGATGGTGATTTCGGGAGACAAGAAGCCCGCCAAGGACTACATCGAGGGCCTGAACATGCTTTCGAACATGCGCCTGTGTGCCAACGTACCAGGCCAGTGGGCCATTCAAACGGCGCTGGGCGGTCACCAGAGCATCAACGAGTTGGTGGGCGAGGGCGGTCGCCTGCGCAAGCAGCGCGACATGGCTTACGAGCTCATCACGGCGATCCCCGGTGTCAGCTGTGTCAAGCCACGGGCTGCCCTGTACATGTTCCCCAAACTCGACCCCAAGATTTACCCCATCCAGGATGATCAGGATTTCTTCCTGCATTTGCTGGAGGAAACCAAGGTCATGCTGGTGCAAGGCACGGGCTTCAACTGGCCTGACCCGGACCATTTCCGAATCGTATTCTTGCCGCATGTGGACGATTTGCGTGAAGCGATTGGCCGCGTGGCGCGCTTCCTGGAAGGTGCGCGCAAGCGTTTTGGCACCGAACATTTGGTGGCCTGAAAATTTTTGAATCAAGACCCGGAAAGTCCGGGTCCAACTGTAGAAGAGAAGTCGATGAATCCGATCAAAGTGGGCCTGTTGGGCATTGGTACCGTGGGCAGTGGCACTTTCAATGTGCTCAAGCGCAACCAGGAAGAAATCCAGCGCCGTGCAGGCCGTGGCATTGAAATCGCCATGGTGGCCGATCTGAATGTGGCCCGCGCCCAAGAGGTGGTGGGCGCTGGCGTGAAGGTGGTGGCCGATGCCCGTGAGGTGATTGCGAACCCTGAAATCGACATCGTGATCGAGTTGATCGGTGGTTATGGCATCGCCAAGGCGCTGGTGCTGGAGGCCATTGCCGCAGGCAAGCACGTGGTCACGGCCAACAAAGCCTTGCTGGCTGTGCATGGCACCGAAATTTTCGCAGCGGCCCAAGCCAAAGGCGTGATGGTGGCTTTTGAAGCCGCTGTGGCGGGTGGCATTCCGATCATCAAGGCGCTGCGCGAAGGCCTGACGGCCAACAGCATTCAGTGGGTGGCCGGCATCATCAACGGCACCACCAACTTCATCCTGTCCGAAATGCGCGACAAAGGCTTGGACTTCGGTGTGGTGCTCAAGGAAGCGCAACGCCTGGGTTACGCCGAAGCCGATCCGACCTTCGACATCGAAGGCGTGGACGCGGCACACAAAGTGACCTTGATGAGCGCGATTGCTTTTGGCATACCCGTGCAGTTTGACAAGGCCTATGTCGAAGGCATCACGAAGCTGGGCGCTGCCGACATCAAGTACGCCGAGCAACTGGGCTACCGCATCAAGTTGTTGGGCATCACCAAGCGCACCGCGCAGGGCGTCGAGTTGCGTGTGCACCCCAGCTTGGTGCCGACTCAGCGTTTGATCGCCAACGTCGAAGGCGCCATGAACGCTGTGATGGTGCAAGGCGATGCCGTGGGCACCACCTTGTATTACGGCAAGGGTGCAGGCTCTGAGCCCACGGCCAGCGCTGTCATTGCCGACTTGGTGGACATCACCCGCTTGCACACGGCTGATCCGCTCAACCGTGTGCCGCACCTGGCGTTCCAGCCTGGGGCCATGAGCGACCTGAAGGTCTTGCCCATGTCCGAGGTGGTGACCAGCTATTACCTGCGTTTGCGCGTGGCCGATCAGGCGGGTGTGTTGGCCAAATTGACCGGTTTACTGGCCGATGCGGGCATCAGCATTGACGCCGTTTTGCAGCGCGAGGCCGATCAGGTCAGCCAAGCCGGTGAAAACCAGACCGACGTGATCATCCTGACCCACGACACGCGCGAAGGCACTTTGAACGATGTGTTGGCTCAGATGCAGGCTTTGCCCACCGTGATGGCACCGATCGTCCGCATTCGCAAAGAAGAGTTGAACTGATGCGTTACCTGTCTACCCGCGGTCATGCGGACCGCAAACGCTTTTGCGAAATCTTGCTCGAAGGCCTTGCGCCCGATGGCGGTTTGTACCTGCCCGAGTCCTACCCCAAGCTGGATGCCGCCGCATTGACCCGTCTGCGCCAAGTCTGGCAAACCCAAGGCTATGCCGCGCTGGCTTTTGAAATTTTGTCGCTCTACATCGACGACATTCCCGCGCAGGACCTCAAGGCCTTGTGCGACAAGACCTACACGGAAAAAGTGTTCGGCACTTCGCAGATCGTTCCGCTCAAGCCTTTGCAAAGCGCAGGCAGCGCCAAGCCAGAGCTTTACCTTGAAGCCTTGTCCAATGGCCCGACATTGGCCTTCAAAGACATGGCCATGCAGTTGCTGGGCAATTTATTCGAATACGAGTTGGCCCGCCGTGGCGAAGAGCTCAACATCTTTGGCGCAACGTCGGGTGACACCGGCAGTGCCGCCGAATACGCCATGCGCGGCAAGAAGGGCGTGCGTGTCTTCATGACCAGCCCCCATGGCCGCATGAGCCCGTTTCAGCAGGCCCAGATGTTCAGCCTGCTGGATGAAAATATCCACAACATCGCCATCGAAGGCGTGTTCGACGACTGCCAGGATCTGGTCAAGGCGGTGTCCAACGATCTGGACTTCAAGCGCCAGTACAAAATCGGCACGGTCAACTCGATCAACTGGGCACGCTTGTTGGCCCAGGTGGTTTACTACTTTGCCGGTTACTTCCAGGCCACGCAAAGCAACGACCAGACTGTGAGCTTCACGGTACCCAGTGGCAATTTCGGCAACGTGTGCGCCGGTCATGTGGCCCGCATGATGGGTTTGCCCATCCACCGACTGGTGGTGGCCACCAACGAAAACGACGTGCTCGATGAGTTCTTTCGCACTGGCGTTTACCGTGTGCGCGGCACGGCAGACACGCATGAAACATCGAGCCCCTCGATGGACATTTCCAAGGCCAGCAATTTTGAGCGCTTTGTGTGCGATCTGCTTGAACGCGACACCGGGCAGGTCAATGCCATCTTTGGCGAGGGCTTGAGCCGTCAAGGTTTCTTCGATTTGTCCACTGACCCACGCTTTGCCAAGGCGGCGGATTTTTATGGCTTCCAAAGCGGCAAGAGCACACACGCAGATCGCCTGAAAACCATCCAGCAAGTTTTCGCCATTTACGGTGTGATGATCGACACCCACACCGCCGACGGTGTGAAGGTTGCACAAGAGCATCTGGATCCCACCGTGCCGATGATCGTGCTCGAAACCGCTTTGCCGATCAAGTTTGCAGCCACTTTGGTGGAAGCGCTGGGTCGTCAACCCGATCGCCCACCGCAGTTTGAAGGCATTGAACGCTTGCCCAAACGCGTGACGGTCATGAAATCGGATGTGGCCGAGATCAAGGCCTACATCTCCAAACACTGCGATTGAGGCCAGACATGTCCAGCGGTCCACGATCCCCCTTGATGCCTCTGGACGAGGCGCTGTCGACACTGCTGTCGCACATTAGCCCTTTGACCGGCACTGAGCTGGTGGCGACTTTTGATGCCGATGGCCGGATCTTGGCCGAAGACGTGGTGTCTTTGCTGCAAGTGCCTGCCTTTAACAATTCGTCCATGGACGGTTATGCCGTCAGGCGTGCAGACTTGCTGACTGGCGAGGCTTTGCAGGTCACGCAGCGGATTGCGGCAGGTCATGTAGGACAGCCCTTGCAAGCAGGGCAGGTGGCCCGCATTTTCACGGGGGCTCCCGTGCCGCCTGGGGCTGACGCGGTTGTCATGCAAGAGCATGCCGAGGTCGTGGAGACCGGCGATGTGCCCAAGGTTCGCTTCACCCACCAAGCGGCTGAAGGCGAGTGGATTCGCCGCAGCGGAGAGGACATCCGCAAGGGTCAAACCGCCCTTCGACGCGGCCAAAAACTGGGCCCGGCCGAATTGGGATTGGCAGCGAGCTTGGGCTTGGCGCAACTTCGGGTGGTCACCCGCCCTCGGGTGGCTTTGTTTTCCACGGGGGATGAGCTGGTCATGCCCGGGGATGTGGCGCCGCAAGACATGCCTGCAGGGGCGATCTACAACTCCAACCGCTTTTTCTTGCGTGCATTGCTGCGCCGTCTGGGCTGCGAAGTCAGCGATCTGGGCATCGTGCCAGACAAGCGCGAGGCCACTTTGGCGGCTTTGAAAACAGCCGCAGATCACCACGATTTGATCTTGACCAGCGGCGGCGTATCGGTTGGCGAAGAAGACCATGTGAAACCTGCCGTGCAAGCTTTGGGCGCCTTGTCTTTGTGGCAAATCGCCATGAAGCCCGGCAAACCCTTCGCCTATGGCCATGTGCAACGTGAATCGGTTGGTGGTGCGGCCCATTTTGTGGGCTTGCCCGGCAATCCGGTGTCCAGTTTCATGACCTTCTTGCTCTTGGTGCGACCTTTGATTTTGCAGTTGCAAGGCGCTGATCCTTCCATGCCCGCACCTGTGCTGTTGCCGGCTCATTTTGCGGTGCCCAAAGCCGATAAGCGCCGTGAATTTTTGCGTGTTCGTCGCAATGCACAAGGCGGGTTGGATCTCTTTCCCAACCAAAGCTCTGGCGTATTGACGTCGGTGGTCTGGGGCGATGGGGTGATCGATAACCCAGCAGGCCAAACCATTGCCCAAGGGGATGTCGTTGCATTTTGGCCTTTTGCAGGATGGCTGTGATGAAAGTTGAAATCCGTTATTTCGCCTCCTTGCGGGAGACCTTGGGCCTGGCCAGTGAAACGGTGGACACCCAAGCCGCTGATGTGGCCAGTTTGCGCCGCGAATTGATCGCCAAAGGTGGCGCGCATGCACAAGTCTTGGCGCCGGGTCGGGCTGTGCGGGTGGCCGTCAATCAGGTCATGGCCAACGACGCGACGGCCCTCACGGAAGCCTGTGAGGTGGGTTTTTTCCCGCCGGTGACCGGAGGCTGACCGCATGACACAACGCGTGGCCATTCAGACTGCAGACTTCGATGTGGCAGCCGAAATTCAAACCTTACGGGCTCAGGATTTGCGTGTCGGTGCCGTGTGCAGTTTTGTCGGTACTGTGCGCGATACACGGGCACTGACAGGGCAAGCTCAAGACGAAGTGCAAGCCATGGAGTTGGAGCACTATCCGGGCATGACGGAAAAATCGATCGAAGCCATGATCGATGAAGCCCACCAACGCTTTGATTTTTATGGGGCCCGTGTGGTGCACCGTGTCGGGCGTCTTTTGCCCGCCGATCAAATTGTGCTGGTGGTGGTGACATCGGCCCATCGGGGCGAGAGCTTCAAAGCCTGCGAGTTCTTGATGGACTACCTCAAGACCCAGGCGCCATTCTGGAAGAAAGAGCAAACACCCCAAGGCGCCCAATGGGTGGATGCGCGGGTGTCGGATGATGCGGCGCTGGCGCGTTGGGGCATCACGGCCACCAACAGCTGAAGACAGGCGCTCAGTGGGTGTAGCGCGGCGTAGGCTCTGTGGGCACTTCAGCCGGCTCCACAGCTGCCGTTGACTTGGCCGTTGTGGTGAAGCCCCATTCGGCCTTGGCCAGGGCCTGCTGGATCAAGTGCACCAAACCATGCACCAAGCTGGCCTGCAGGTTCAGCTGGCATGACTTGATGGGGGCATTAACGGTTTTTTCTTGGAACGTGACCAACAAACCGCCGCCTGTTTGCAAACTCAATTGGGCATCGGTGATCAGCATGGGCTCTTCGCCCAGGGGCCGCTGTTCGGCTTTCGCTTCGAAGGGCGTTGCAAAATCGGCTTTCTGCAAAAAAGCTTCGCGCTTGATCTCGGTCAGCATTTTTTGAGCTGTCGGGTCAGGCACGGCCACGCCGGGCTGGCTCGCCTCCAGACGCACCACCGACTGGTCAATCGCAGGCATGAGGCGCAAACACATTCGGCGTGTGAGCCAGAAACGGAATTCCTGCTTGTCAAGTGTGTTCAGGCGCAACAAGATGCGGTCTTGGCGTTCTTCATAACTGACCGAAAGCTGATGAATGTTCATGATTTGATTTTAGGCAAATTCCTGAAGGCTGCGTGCGCTTGAAAATGCAAGCTGCGGCCCAAGTTAGGAAGCATTGGAGAACCATTCATGCGCATAGACAAATTGACCACCAAATTCCAGGAGGCCTTGGCAGACGCCCAGTCCCTGGCCCTGAGCCGAGACCACGCCTACATCGAGCCTGTTCACGTGCTGGTGACCATGCTCAAGCAAGACGAAGGGCCAAAAGCCTTGTTGCAACGTGCAGGCGTTCAGGTCCAAGCCCTGTTGCAGGCTGCCGAAGCGGCCGTTTCACGTTTGCCCCAAGTCACCGGACAAGACCAGGTACAAGTCGGCCCTGAGCTCGTGAAGTTGTTGCAAGCGGCTGAAAAAGAGGCCATGAAAAAAGGCGATGCTTTCGTGGCGAGCGAATTGTTCTTGCTGGCCTTGGCCGACAGCAAGGCCGAAGCAGGGCGCTTGTGCAAGGAAAGCGGCCTGTCGCGAAAAAGTCTCGAGTCGGCTGTTGATGCCGTGCGTGGTGGCCAGACCGTGGGCAGTGCCGATGCCGAAGGTCAGCGCGAAGCCCTGAAAAAATACTGCATCGACCTGACCGAGCGCGCCCGCATGGGCAAGCTCGATCCGGTGATCGGCCGTGACGATGAAATCCGCCGGGCCATTCAAGTGTTGCAACGCCGTACCAAGAACAACCCGGTGCTCATTGGTGAGCCGGGGGTGGGCAAGACCGCCATCGTCGAGGGCCTGGCCCAGCG
>NKIO01000134.1 GCA_002255935.1 Comamonadaceae bacterium PBBC2 | reverse complement strand
ATGCGCGTGGCCACCGCCATGACAGACGTGCACTACGTGCTGCACGCCCCGCAAGGCGACACCTACGCCGACTTGCTGTTCACCATGATCGAGCGGCTGCCGCGCCGCCCGCCCGTGACCTACACCACCTTCCAGGCGCGTGATCTGGGCGGTGACACCGCCGAGCTGTTCAAGGACGCGGCACGCCAAGCCATGGCGCGCTTCAATCCTGCGGCCATGCTGGTGGGCTCGTCCTGCACCGCCGAGCTGATCCAAGACGACCCGGGGGGCTTGGCCCAAGCTCTGAAGCTGAACATTCCGGTGGTGGCCTTGGAGCTGCCTTCTTACCAACGCAAGGAAAACTGGGGCGCCAGCGAAACCTTTTACCAACTGTGCCGCCACCTGGTGCACAAGCCTGCTGCCGAAAAGCCCGCCAAAAGCCGCCCGACCTGCAACATCTTGGGCCCGAGCGCACTGGGTTTTCGGCACCGCGACGACGTCAAGGAAATCACGCAGCTGCTGAACCAACTGGGCGTGGATGTGTCTGTGGTGGCGCCCCTGAATGCCAGCGTGGCCGACATCCAGAAGCTGGCCGAAGCCGACTTCAACGTGGTGCTGTACCCCGAAATCGGCTTGTCCGCCGCACAGTGGTTGCAGCGTCAGTTTGACCTGCCTTACACCAAGACTGTGCCCCTGGGCAGCCACGCCACACGCGACTTCATCGCCGAAGTCTGCACGCTGACCGGCCTGCCCCAGCCCGCACAAGACCCCGCCAACGCACACGCCCACTGGTACGCCAAGTCGGTCGACTCGACCTACCTGACCGGCAAGCGGGTCTACATTTTTGGCGACGCCACGCATGTGGTGGCCGCCGCCCGCATCGCCAGCCAAGAGATGGGCTTTGAGGTGGTGGGCCTGGGCACTTACAGCCGTGAATTTGCCCGCGAAGTGCGCGACTGCGCCAAGCGCTACGGCGTCGAAGCGCTGATCACCGACGACTACCTCGAAGTCGAAACCCAGATCAACGCGCTGCAGCCCGAGCTGATTTTGGGCACGCAAATGGAGCGCCACATCGCCAAGCGCCAAGGCATCCCCTGCGCGGTGATTTCGGCGCCGGTGCATGTGCAGGACTTCCCCGCACGCTACGCGCCGCAAATGGGTTTTGAAGGCGCGAACGTCTTGTTCGACACCTGGGTCCACCCGCTGATGATGGGCCTGGAAGAACACCTGATCGGCATGTTCCGCGAGGACTTCGAGTTCCATGCCGGGGCTGCGCCCTCGCATTTGGGCAGCACAAGGCCTGCGGCAGAAAACGTGGCGCCTGTTGTTGCAGCACCTGCTGTCGCTGCACCCGTTGCCGCAACGGCGCCCATGCCTGTGGCTGCTCCCGCTCCCACCGAAATGCT
>NKIO01000059.1 GCA_002255935.1 Comamonadaceae bacterium PBBC2 | reverse complement strand
GTTCATGCGCGGCCCCCTTTCTTGGCGGCGGCGTGGATGGCGGTGCGGATGCGGGCATAGGTGCCGCAGCGGCAGATGTTGCTCATGGCCGCGTCGATGTCATCGTCGGTGGGTTTGGGCTTTTTCTTGAGCAAGGCCACAGCAGCCAGCATCTGGCCGCCTTGGCAGTAACCGCACTGGGGCACTTGGTGCTCGATCCAAGCTTGCTGCACGGCGTGCAGGCGACCTTTGTCGGCCAGGCCTTCGATGGTGATGACTTTTTGCCCCACCGCCGCCGACACGGGGTAAGAACACGAGCGCACCGGATCGCCATTGAGCAGCACCGTGCAGGCGCCGCACTGGGCTATGCCGCAGCCGAACTTGGGGCCCTTGATGTCGAGCTCGTCGCGCAAGGCCCAAAGCAAGGGCATTTCTGGCTCGGTGTCGAGCGTGTGATTTTTCCCGTTGACCGTCAGTTTCATGTCCGTCGTCTCCAAGTGAACACATCCATCTGCCACTGTGTCGCGGCAAGGCCGATGGCGCAACGGGGAAACAAGGGAGGAAGGGGCTTTACCCCGCCCAAACAGTCACGTGAGGGACTGGGCTCAGCGGTAAAACGCCTCGACCTTGCCTTTGAGCTTGATCAAGAGGGGCTGGCCTTTGCGGTCCAGGGTCTTGCCGGCGGGCACTTTGACCCAGCCTTCGCTGATGCAGTATTCCTCGACGTCGTTGCGGTCCTTGCCGTTGAAGCGGATGCCGATGTCGTGCTCGAACACGGCGCGGACATGGAAGGGGCTGCGCGCGTCGATGGACAGGTGGTCGGGCAATTCAGGGCGCTGTGTGGCTTCGGTCATGGAGGGCTTTGAAAGGAGGAATACAAACAGCTTCCGATTTTCCACGATTTGCAGCGCCCGCTCGGCGAAAAGCGGTCTGCGGGCTGGCACAATCGCCGGTCCTCAAACCAGCTTCGGCCATTTCACGGGCCGATGCCTTGCGCTTTTGGGCACAGCCCGTGCCCCGCTCCTCTTGCTCATGACTTCATCGCACCCCGGCACTCTCGGCATCGATTTCGGCACTTCCAACTCGGCCATGGCCTGGGCCACACCCCAAGGCACTGCCCGCCTGATGGCCCTAGAGGGCGAGGCGCTGGCCATGCCAACGGCCGTGTTCTACAACGCCGAAGACGGCACCACGCATTTCGGTCGCGATGCGATTGGCCACTACCTGGAAGGCACCGAAGGCCGCTTGATGCGCTCGCTCAAAAGCCTGCTGGGCAGCCCGCTGCTGATGGAGACCACCCAGATTGGCCACCAGCAGATCAGCTTCCAGGACATCATCGCCACCTTTTTGACCACGCTGCGCGAACGAGCCACACAATCGCTGGGCTTTGCACCCACGCGGGTGGTGATGGGCCGGCCCGTGCACTTTGTGGACGACGATGCCGAGCGCGATGCGCAAGCCGAAGCCTCGCTGCGCCAAGCGGCGCAGGCCGTGGGTTTTGAGAACGTGTCGTTCCAGCTGGAGCCCATCGCGGCGGCGCTGGACTACGAGCGGCGCTTGACGCAAGACAGCACCGTGCTGGTGGTGGACTTAGGCGGCGGCACGTCTGACTTCACGGTGGTGCGTCTGGGGCCTGAGCGCATGCAACAGGTCGACCGCAGCGCCGACATTTTGGCCACCACCGGTGTGCACATTGGCGGCACCGATTACGACCAAAAGCTCAGCTTGGAGCAGGTCATGCCGCTCTTGGGTTACCGGCACATCGGGCCCGAGCAGCGCGAGGTGCCCAGCCGCGTGTTCTTTGACCTGTCCACCTGGCATTTGATCCATTGGCAGTACCAGCCCAAGGCCATCGCCCACGCCAAGACCCTGCGCAGCAATTACAGCCAGGCCCACCTGCACGATCGCCTGATGCAGGTGCTGACCGAGCGCCACGGCCACCTGATGGCCCACGAGGTGGAGCAAGCCAAGATCCGTTGCTCGGTCACCGATGCCGACACGCGCATTGACCTGTCCTTGATCGAGCCCGGCCTGCAAGCGGCCTTGGGTGTGGCGGACATGCATGCGCACTTGGCAGGCTTGCTGGCGCGCACCGTGGCCTGCGCACGCGAATGCGTGCAGGCGGCCGGTTTGACCGACCGGCAGATCGACGCGATTTACCTGACGGGCGGCTCCTCGGCGCTGCGCACCTTTCAACGCGCCTTGCAGGCGGCCTTTCCGGGTGTGCCGCTGGTGGAAGGCGATCTGTTTGGCGGTGTGGCTTCGGGCTTGGCCTACAGCCGCTGAAATCAAACGCCCAAGAAAAAAGCCACCCGGGCTTGCGCTCGGGTGGCTTGTCAGACCGTTTAAACGATCAGGCCTTGACGCTGGCCAAAGCCGCGTTGAAGGTGGCACTGGGGCGCATGATGGCGGCCAGCTTGGCTTGGTCGGGCATGTAGTAGCCGCCGATGTCGACAGGCTTGCCTTGCACGGCGTTGAGCTCTTCCACGATCTTCTTTTCGTTCTCGGTCAGGGCTTTGGCCAAAGGCGCGAACTGGGCAGCCAGTGCAGCGTCTTCGGTTTGTGCGGCCAACTCTTGGGCCCAGAACATGGCCAAGTAGAACTGGCTGCCACGGTTGTCGAGCTGACCGGTCTTGGGCGAAGGGTTCTTGTTGTTGTCCAAGAGCTTGCCGGTGGCCGCGTCCAGGGTCTTGGCCAACACGCCCGCTTTGGGGTTGTTGGTTTTGAGGCCCAGGTCTTCGAAGCTCACGGCCAAGGCCAGGAATTCACCCAGCGAGTCCCAACGCAGGTGGTTTTCTTCAACCAACTGTTGCACGTGCTTGGGGGCAGAGCCACCGGCACCGGTTTCGTACATGCCGCCGCCGGCCATCAAAGGCACGACCGACAGCATCTTGGCCGAGGTGCCAAGTTCCATGATCGGGAACAGGTCGGTCAGATAGTCGCGCAAGATGTTGCCGGTGGCGCTGATGGTGTCCAGACCGCGCACGACGCGCTCCAAGGTGTAACGCATGGCACGCACCTGGCTCATGATCTGGATGTCCAGACCGGCGGTGTTGTGCTCGTGCAGGTACATCTTGACCTTGGTGATCAGCTGGGCTTCGTGGGGGCGGTACTGGTCCAGCCAGAACACCACGGGCATGCCGGAGTTGCGGGCACGCGTGACGGCCAGCTTGACCCAGTCGCGGATCGCAGCGTCTTTGACCTGGCACATGCGCCAGATGTCGCCGGCTTCCACGTTTTCGCTCAGCAGCACTTCGCCGGTGTTCAGGTCGGTGATGTTGGCCACGCCGTCTTCGGGGATCTCAAAGGTCTTGTCGTGCGAGCCGTACTCTTCGGCTTGCTGAGCCATCAGGCCGACGTTGGGCACGGTGCCCATGGTCTTGGGATCGAAAGCGCCGTGCCATTTGCAGAAGTTGATCATCTCCTGGTAAATGCGGGCGAAGGTCGATTCGGGCATCACGGCCTTGACGTCTTTCAGGCGGCCGTTGGCGTCCCACATCTTGCCGCCGTTGCGGATCATGGCGGGCATGGAAGCGTCCACGATCACATCGTTGGGCGAGTGGAAGTTGGTGATGCCTTTGGCCGAGTCCACCATGGCCAGCTCGGGGCGGTTCTCGTGGCAGGCGTGCAGGTCACGCTTGATTTCGTCTTGCTTGGACTGGGGCAGCGTGGTGATCTTGTTGTACAGATCGGCCATGCCGTTGTTGACGTTCACGCCCAGTTCTTTGAACAGGCCGCCGTGCTTTTCAAACGCTTCTTTGTAGAAGATCTTGACGCAGTGACCGAACACGATGGGGTGCGAGACCTTCATCATGGTGGCTTTGACGTGCAGCGAGAACATCACGCCGGTTTTGCGGGCGTCTTCGATTTCTTTTTCGTAGAACTCGCACAAAGCCTTTTTGCTCATGAACATGCTGTCGATGACTTCACGGTCGAGCAAGGAAACTTTGGCTTTCAACACGATGGCTTTGCCGCTCTTGGTGATCAGCTCCATCTTCACATCGCGGGCGCGGTCCAAGGTCATGGACTTTTCGCCGTGATAAAAGTCGCCAGCGTGCATGTGCGAGACGTGCGAGCGCGAAGCTTGGCTCCACTCGGCCATGCTGTGGGGGTTCTTGCGGGCGAACTCTTTGACGGCGCGGGGCGCGCGGCGGTCGGAGTTGCCTTCACGCAGCACGGGGTTCACGGCGGAGCCGGTGCACTTGGAATAGCGGGCCTTGAGGGCCTTTTCTTCGTCGGTGGTGGGGTTCTCGGGGTAGTCGGGCAGGGCGTAGCCCTTGGACTGCAGTTCCTTGATGGCGGCGGTCAACTGGCCCACAGAGGCGCTGATGTTGGGCAGCTTGATGATGTTGGCTTCGGGCTTGAGGGTCAGCTTGCCCAGTTCGGCCAGGTTGTTGGTCACGCGCTGCTCGGCAGGCAACAAATCGGAAAACTCACCCAAGATGCGTGCGGCCACCGAAATGTCGCTCTCGGCCACTTCGATGCCAGCAGGGGCGGCAAAGGTGCGGATGATGGGCAAAAAGGAGGCCGTGGCCAACAAAGGGGCTTCGTCGGTCAGGGTGTAAATGATTTTGGATTTGTCTGCTGCCATGGATCGTCTCGTCATCAGGGATGTGAAAAAAGAATATGTGCTCGGCGGTGTGTCGGGCAAATTCGCTAAACCGCCCTTTTAAGGCGGATTAACCCACGACTTTATCTCAAATGACACCTTGTTTTGCTTACGCAGACCCCATCAGCACCCCCTGGGTCGTTCAGGGTGACCGCTGGCACGGTTTGGGCGTTTAAACTGACACCCCTTCAGACACGCGCCAAGCCCAAGGGCTTGGCGCCCCACCCCCCGGCCAGCGCCCGTGCGCGTGGCCACACACCGAGGAGCACCCCATGGGCGCGCAATGGAAAGCCAAAGGCAAAGCACAAGCCGCGGACGCCAGAGGCAAATTGTTTGGCCGTCTGGCCAAGGACATCATGATCGCCGCCCGCAACGGCGCCGACCCGGCCGCCAATTCGCGCCTGCGCCTGGTGGTCGAGCAGGCCCGCAAGGTGTCCATGCCCAAGGAAACGCTGGAACGCGCAATCAAGAAGGGCGCCGGCCTGTTGGGCGATGCCGTCAGCTTTGACCGCGTGATCTACGAAGGCTTTGCCCCGCACCAAGTGCCGGTGATGATCGAGGTGCTGACCGACAACGTCAACCGCACCGCGTCCGAGATGCGCGTGCTCTTTCGCAAGGGCCAGCAAGGCACCTCGGGCTCGGTGTCCTGGGACTTTGACCACGTCGGTTTCATCGAAGCCGAACCCGCCCAAGCCGGCGCTGACGCCGAGCTGGCCGCCATCGAAGCCGGAGCACAGGACTTTGAGCCCGCCGACGAAGACGGCGTGACGGTGTTCATCACCGAGGCGACCGACTTGGACCTGGTCAGCCGCGCACTGCCCAACTTCGGCTTCACCGTGGTGGCCGCCAAGCTGGGCTACAAGCCCAAAAACCCGGTCGATCCGGCCAACCTGAGCGCCGAACAGATGGAAGAAGTCGAAGCCTTCTTGGGCGCCATCGACAACAACGACGACGTGCAAAACGTGTTCGTGGGCCTGGCCGGCTAAGACCGCCCTCACCCCAACCAGGGGGCTGTTGAGCCCCCTTTTTTATTCGGGTTTGATGCCGATGGCTTTGACGATGCCCGCCCAACGGGTTCTTTCGGCCCGCATGAAGGCGTCGAACTCGGCCACGGTCATCTTGGTCTCTGGGATCGAGCCCAGCGACAACAGGCGCTGCGACACTTCCGGCTGCTTGAGCACCGCCTCCAGCTCGCGGCTGACGCTGTCCAAAATGGCCGCAGGCGTGCCCGCCGGGGCAAACAAGCCGTTCCAGCCGGTGTATTCAAAGCCAGCAAAGGTTTCGGACAAGGTGGGCACCGAAGGCAAATTGGCCGTGCGTTGGGCCGAGCTGACCGCCAAGGCCTTGATCTGGCCCGAACGGATGTAGCTGAGCAAGGCCGCTTCGGGCAGGCAAATGAAATTCACCCGGCCACCGATCAAGTCCTGAATGGCATCGGGCGCCTTGTTGTAGGGCACGTGCGTGAACTTGATGCCAGCCATGGCCGCAAACGAATCGGCCAACATGCCCGAAAACGTTTTGGGGCCTTCGGTGGCCATCGCCAGCTTTTCGGGCTGGGCCTTGGTTTGGGCGATCGCGTCGGCCAAAGAATTGCCGGTGAAGGCAGGGCCTGCGGCGATCACAAAGGGGCTGCGCCCGATCAAACGGACCGGGGCGAAGTCTTTTTCAGGGTCGTAGGGCAAGGCCTTGAAGGTGAAGACGTTGGTGACCATGGCCGCGGTGGTCGCGTAATAGAAGGTGTAGCCGTCGGCGGGCGAACGCATGGCCGCTTGCGCGCCAATGACGTTTTGGCCGCCCGGGCGGTTGTCCACCACGATGGGCTGACCCAGGCGGCGGCTCAGGTTGTCGGCCACAAAACGCGCCAAGATGTCGGGGCCAGAACCTGCCGGCTGCGACAAGATCCATTTGATCGGCCGCGCAGGCCAGGCCTGCGCCCAGGCCACACTTTGAAGGCCTGTGGCCACGGCAGCGGCTGCGCCCAGCAAGCCTTTGTTGAAGGATCGTCTTTGCATGTTTGTCTCCTGTTGCATTTTTAAAAATCACACCTTGGAACCGACGTCGACGCCATGCCCCATCTTGCAAAGACGGGGCCATGCGGTCAAAGTTTTTCTCTTTCGACGCGGTTGCGCAGCACGCCGATCTTGGACACCTCGATCTCGACCAGATCGCCTTCTTTCATCCACACCGGCGGCTGGCGGCGAGCGCCCACGCCACCCGGCGTGCCGCTGACGATCACGTCGCCGGGCGCCAAAGTGGTGAAGGTCGAGACGTATTCGATCAAGCGTGGGATCGGAAAAATCAGCATGGCCGTGGTCGCGTGCTGCATGACTTGGCCGTTCAGGCGGGTGGTCAGGCTGAGCTCTTCGCCATCGGCGATCTCGCCTCGGGTGACCAAGATCGGGCCAAAAGCGCCGGTGCCCACAAAGTTTTTGCCGGGCGTGAACTGCGTGGTGTGGCGCTGCCAGTCGCGCACCGAGCCGTCGTTGTAGGCGCTGTAACCGGCCACGTGTTCCCAGGCTTGGTCGCGGGCAATGCGGCGGCCGCCTTTGCCGATCACCACGGCGATTTCGCCTTCGTAGTCGAAATGGTCCGACTCAGGGGGCATCAGCAAAGGCTGCAGGTGACCGGTTTGCGAGTCGGCCACGCGCAAAAACACGGTGGGGTTTTCGGTCTTGTCGCGCTCGGTCTCGACGCGGTGCTCTTCGTAGTTGTGCCCAATGCAGATGATCTTGCCGGGGTCGGTGATGACGGGCAGATAGCTGATCTGCGCGAGCGTGCAGGTGTCCGGCTGGCCCTGCGCTGCAGCGCCGAGTTTTTCGAGCATGCCGTCAGCCAAGGCGCTGCGCAAGGTGGGGTGGTGGGCGCTGCTCAAAGAGACAACGCCGGTGTCGGTGGCCAGGCCCCAGGAGGCTTGACCTTGGAATGAATAGCTGAGGAATTTCATGGTGATTTTTCAGTGAGGAAAGTGAAAGAGATTGGAAGGCGTTCAGGGCTCAAGCGCCTGCAAAGCGGCCTGAAGGTCTTGAGGGCTGTTGTAGGCGCCGTAAACGTAGTGGTCCGGACGCACCAGCGCGGCTTGGCAGTGCATGCGTTCAAACCACGCCGCCAGCACGCCCGAGGACTCTTGAAAGCCCTGCGCATCCAGGCGCTGGACCCGAAGGTTCAGGCCCTTGTGCGCTTGGGCGGCCGCTGGTGCAAATGCCGCATCCGCGCCGGTTTGCAGCAGCAAGCGCCAGCCGCAGCCGAGCAAGTCGTCCATGCGCACCGGGCCTGCGGCTTGATCGACCCAGGCTTGGGGGAACAAGGTGCCCACCGCCGCATGGCCTGAGCTGTCCAAGCAGCCCCCGACCAGCGCGGGCTGCACGTTTTGCCGAGGCATGGGCTGGACCTGACCGCCGCATTCGGCCAGCAAACGGGCATCGCGCTCCCTGGCTTTTTGCAGGTCACGCTGGCCCACCAACTGGCCAATGCCCTTGATGCGCGAGGTCAGCTCGGTCACATGGCCTTTGCGCTCGGTGCCATAGCTGTCCAGCAGGGCATCGCTGGCACGCCCTTGGAGCACATCGGCCAGCTTCCAGCTCAGGTTGGCCGCATCGCGGATGCCCTGGCACATGCCCTGCCCCAGAAACGGTGGCTGCTGGTGCGCGGCATCGCCCGCCAACAGCACGCGCTGGTGACGCCAATCCTTGGCCACCAAGGCATGGAACTGGTAACTCGCCTGCCGCCAAAGGGTGGCCTCATCGGGCTGCAGCCAGCGCGACAAGAGCTGCCAAGTGGCTTCGGGCGTGGCCATGGCTTTGGGGTCTTCGCCGGGGTTGAGGGCGATTTCCCAACGGCGGTGATTCTGAGGCCCGATCACATAGGTACAAGGCCTTTGCGGCTCGCAGTACTGAACGCTGACCTTGGGCAGTTTGGCCAAGCCTTTGTCGTTGACCAGGACATCGACGACCAACCAAGGTTCGTCAAAGCCCAGGTCTTGCAGCTCGATGCCCACCTGTTTGCGCACAAAGCTCGAAGCCCCGTCGCAAGCGATCAGGTAGCGTGCCGAGACCTCTCGGGTCTGACCTTGTGCATCGGTCACGGTGAGCGAGACCGCGTCATCGCCTTGCTGCAGGCCGGTGACTTTGCTGCCCAGGTCCACCTGCACCGAAGGCATGCCGCCCACACGTTCGCGCAACAGCTTTTCCATGGCTGGCTGGGTGAACACCAGCGATGGCGAGAAGGCCATCGGGTATGGCGGGGCCACGGTGGACATGCATTTGATGAGCTGCCCGTCGACCCCGTAAAACTCCGAGTTGGTGAAGGGTTCTGTGAAAGGCTCCAGCGCCTGGGCGATGCCCAGCTGCTGAAACACCCGCATGATTTCGTGGTCCAGCGCAATGGCGCGGGGCTTGTCGTACACCTCGGTCAGCTCGTCGCACACCCAGGTGCGGATGCCTTGCAAACCCAACAGCCCGGCGGCCACGGCACCCGTGGGCCCAAAGCCAACAATGGCCACATCAAACACGGCTGCTCCTTGCGGGGGCAAAAACAACGGCACGCTGCGCCGCTTTCAAGCGATCGCTCGGTGGCTTGGAGATGCCCCACTGATCGACCCGGCCTGGCGGCCAGGTCCAGTCTGTGGGCTGCCCGGTCTGGTAGCTGTCGTCGATTTGTTCGACCTCGGCGGTGTACTCGATCACGGTGTCAAAGGGGCCAACGAAGTAGTTGAAAGCATTGTCGCCGGGGCCGTGACGGCCTGGCCCCCACTCGATGGGAAAGCCCGCGTCTTGCATGCGCCCGCCACCGCGCATCACGGCATCGAGGTCGGGCATCAAAAACGCGATGTGGTTCAGGGCGTTGTTGTCGGTGTCGCCCAAAGCCACGCTGTGGTGGTCGCTGTTGCAGCGCATGAAGGCCATGATCCGGGTGCGGTCCGACATGGAAAAGTCCAAGGCCTCTTCCAGAAATTGACGGGATGCCTCCACATGGCTGCTGTTGAGCACCACGTGGGCCAAGCGCACGGGCATGTCGGGTGCATCAATCGCTTGGACCTGTTCATCGCCGTGCACCAGACGGAAGACGCGGCCATCGGGGTCGACCAAGGTGACCGACTGGCCTGCGCCGGGCTCATGCAAAGGGGCTGGCGCTGCCAAGACTTGCCCGCCTGCAGCCTCGGTTTGTTGCGCAGCCAGCGTCAGTGCCTCCAAGCTGCGCGCCCTGAGCGTGACGTGCAAGATTTGGGCGGCACCCGGCGCCCGGTGCAAGGCCAGCAGGTGGTGGTCTGTGCCTGCGCCGCGCAAGTACAGCGCATCGTCGGTGCGAGCGGCCACCTGCAAATGCCAGGTGTGGGTGTAAAAAGCCTCGGCAGCCGACAGGTCGGGCACCGTCAGGGCCACACTGCGCAAAGCGCCTACCAGTGAAGATGCATGGGTCATGACAAGGGGGTCAAAGTAGTGTTGGGCAAGCCCAGAAATCTCAGGCCATTGGCCTGAACCAGTTGTTGGGTCACCCCGGCATCAAAGCCTGCTTGCGCGATGCGCGCCACAGGCCGGGCTTCGTGGAAGTTGAAGGGGTAGTCGGTGCCGATCATCATTTGCGAAGCGCCAAACAGCTGCACCAGGTGCTGCAAAGTGGGCGCATCGAAGACCAAACTGTCGTAATAAAAAGACCGGGCCTGTTCGGTGGGCGAGCGCTGCACCGTCTCTTGCAGCGCTGGAAACACCGACATGGCTTGCTCCAAGCGGGGCAGCAGCATGGCCAGGGTGCCGCCGCCGTGGCTGAAAGCGATGCGCAGGCGCGGACGGCGCAGCATCAAGTTGCCCGTCAGCGCCGAAGCTGCCGCCAACCCCACATCGCTGGGGTAGGCCAGCACCTGCTGCAAGGGCGCAGGGCCGACCAAGCGGTCCATGCCCGTGGGGCGCAAGGCGTGCACGAACACCGCCAGGTCCAGCGCCTCGCAGGCTTCAAAAAACGGGTCCAAGCGCAGGTCCCCGATCGGCATGCCATTGATGTTGCTGCCGATTTCCACACCCACCAAGCCCAAGCCGTGCCGCATGTGGTGCAGCTCTTTGAGTGCCAAGTCCATGTCTTGCAAGGGCACAGCGCCCAGGCCCACCAAACGGCCCGCCGATTCGGACACCATCAGGGCAATTTGTTCATTGAGGTAGCGCACCAGTTGCGCACCGTCGGCCGGGGCCAGCCAATACGAGAGCAGCTCGGGCATGGGTGAGATCGCCTGCAAGCCCAAGCCCATCGCGTCAAAGTCGGCCAAGCGCTTGGTGGTGGACCAGCATTTGTCGGACACCGTGCGGTAGTTCTTGCCATCGATCATCACGTGGCGGTGGCAGGCGTGCGCAGGCGCCATGGACGGCCAACCAGCAGGCGCCGCGCCCCCCAAATAGGCCGGGAAATCGTGCGGAATGACGTGCGCATGCACGTCCACGCCGCAGCCACAAGCCGCAAGGGCGTGCATGCCTTCAGCCGGCGATCAGACCAGCCGCTTCGATGCCGGCGATGCAGATCGCCTCATCTTCGTCGCCCGTGCCGCCGCTGGCGCCCACGGCACCCAGCACTTCACCGGCCGCGTTTTTGACCAGCACCGCACCGGGCTGCGCCAAAAACTTGCCCTCAGCGGTGGCCGCCAGCGAGACAAAAAAGTTGGGGTTGTCCTTGGCGCGCTGGGCCAAAACGCGGCTGGAGGCGCCCATGCCCACAGCGCCCCAGGCCTTGGCCCGGGCGATGTCAAAGCGGAACATGCTGGCCCCGTCTTCGCGGGCAAAGGCTTTGAGCTGGCCGGACTCGTCGAGCACGGCAAGGCCCATGGGTTTGTAGCCCTGGGCTTTGGAATGCGCCAAAGCGGCATCGATGATTTTTTGGGCCGTGGCCAAATTCAAAACGGTCATTCGGGTCTCCTGATGGACTGGATGCGCGTCAAGCGCTTTGGGCCCAGTTTAGGGAATCCGGCTGAATTCATCCAGTCAATTATTTGAATAGGTAGAATTCTTCGCATGAATATTGCATCCGTGGATTTGAACCTGTTGGTGGCCTTTCACGCCCTGCTGGAACACCGCAATGTGACCCGGGCCGGCGAGGCCATCGGCCTGAGCCAACCGGCCATGAGCTCGGCCTTGCGTCGCCTGAGGCTCTTGTTGGAAGACCCCTTGTTCATCCGGGCCGGACTGGAAATGAAACCCACGCCCCGCGCCCTGCAGCTGAGCACGGCCGTGCGGCAGGTGGTGCAGACCGTGCAAAGCGAGATCTTGCAACCCACTCGGTTTGAGGCCCGATCGTCCACGCGCACGTTCACGGTGCTGATGCCCGACATTGGCGAAGCGAATTTTTTGCCGCCCATTTTGGCCATGCTGGCGCAAGAAGCGCCCCATCTGAATTTGCGCACCTTGGCCATGGCCCGCCATGCGGCCGCCGAAAGCCTGGAATCGGGCGCGGCCGACCTGGCCATGGGTTACTTTCCAGATTTGCACAAAGCGGGCTTTTACCAGCAACAGCTGATGCGTTCCTCGCATGTGACGCTGGTGCGCAAAAACCACCCCGACATTGGGGAGCAGATGAGCCTAGCGGCATTCATCGCGGCCTCGCACGTGGTGGTCAAGCCCCACGGACGCGAGCATGTCTTTGAAAAACACCTGTTGCAGCAAGGCATCACCCGGCGCGTGGTGCTGGAAATCTCGAACTTTTTGAGCCTGCTGCCCATCATCGAATCGAGCGACCTGATCGCCACCGTGCCCCAGGACTTGGCCGATTTTTGTGTGCAGCACGGCCAGGTGCGCACCGTGGCCACGCCCGTCAAGGCGCCGGTGATCGATGTGCAGCTGCACTGGCACCAGCGCCTGCAAAAAGACCCCGGCCACATCTGGCTGCGCGGCATGATCCACCGGCTTTTTTCCAAAGCCTGATCCAGCGCCAAGGCGCAGGGCCTTCAGCCTTTCGGGTTCACTGCGCCGCCAAACGGCGCTTTTGCACCGCCTGCGCCAGTGTATCGAGCACGGGCACGGTCTGCTCAAAGCTGATGCAGGCGTCGGTGATCGATACCCCGTATTGCAGGGGCTGGCCGGGCTTGAGGTCCTGACGGCCTTCGTGCAAGTGGCTTTCGATCATCAAGCCCATGATGCGGCGGTCACCGCCTGCCACCTGCGCGGCCACGTCGTGCGCCACCTCGATCTGCTTGGCGTGCTGCTTGCTGCTGTTGGCATGCGAGACATCCACCATCACTTGCGGTGCAATGCCTGAGGCTTGCAGGGCCTTGCAGGCGGCCTCCACATCGGCGGCCGAATAGTTGGGCGCTTTGCCCCCGCGCAAGATGATGTGCACGTCCTGGTTGCCACGCGTCTCGAAAATCGCGGCCTGGCCCATCTTGGTCATGCCCATGAAAGCGTGCGGCGCTTTGGACGCCACCACCGCGTCTGCGGCCACTTTCACGCCGCCATCTGTGCCGTTCTTGAAACCCACCGGGCAAGACAAACCGCTGGCCAGCTGGCGGTGGCTTTGGCTTTCGGTGGTGCGGGCGCCAATCGCGCCCCAGGTGACCAGGTCGCTGATGAACTGGGGGCTCAGCAAATCCAAAAACTCGGTGGCCACGGGCAGGCCCAAATCGATGATCTCCAGCAGCAACTTGCGGGCCATCTCCAGGCCCTGGTTCATGGCGAAGCTGTCGTCCAGATGCGGGTCGTTGATGTAGCCCTTCCAGCCCACGGTGGTGCGGGGTTTCTCGAAATACACGCGCATCACGATTTGCAGGTCTTGGGCGTGCTTGTCGGCCTCCACCTTCAGAAGCCGGGCATAGGCGATGGCTTGCGCGTGGTCGTGGATCGAGCACGGCCCGACCACCACGACCAAGCGGTCGTCTTGGCCCTGCAGCACCTTCGAGATGTCTTGCCGCGATCGCTCCACCAGCGCCAGGTGCGCGGGCGACGCGGGCAGCCGCTCTTCGAGCAAGGCCGGCGTCATGAGGGGGCGCACCGAGGCAATGCGGGTGTCGTCGATGCGGGTTTTGTCTTGGGTGGAAAGCATGGCGAAAACTGTTCTGAAAGGCAAAAGTATAGAAAGCCGGTCTGACGCATGGCTTCCTGATGCGATCCTGATGGCTTGCGTGCTAGCCTTCAGGCACCATGCGATTCCCCGCTTTTTCTTCCGTCTGGCCCGCCTTTGTGATTTGGGCGCTGGTGGGCATTGGCCTTTTTGGGCTGGATGCTTGGTGGTCATTGGGCAACATGGCCCTGCTGCTGGTCCTGGGCAGCACGCTTGCGAGCTTTTGGCTGTCCACCAGCGCTTGTGTGCTGGTGTCGGCATTGGCCGTGGCCAGTTTCAACTGGTTTTTTGTCGCGCCCAGGTACACCTTCCATGTGCAACTGAATCAGGACCTGCTGTTGCTGGCCACACTCTTGGGCACCAGCACGGTGATCAGCGTGTTGACCTCTCGATTGCGCCAACATGCCGAGCAACAAACTGAACAAGCACGTCACGCCGAACATTTGCAACGCTTGGGGACCCAACTGCAACACGCCAGCACCGTGGCCGAGCAGATCGACGCGGCCCGCCAATTGCTGCAAGGCTGGTACCACCAGACCGTGCACATTTGGCTGCAAGACGAGCCCCCCTCGCCAGAGGCCCCGATCTTCAGGGCCTGGCAAGCCAGTCAACAAGAAGCAGGCGCCATCGGCCCGGGCACTGGGCGGCATGAAACGATTCCGGCACTGGTGCGGCCCCTGCGTGCGGGCATCGAACGCATGGGCACCCTGGCCCTGGCGTCTGAGGGGGCTTGGCCTGCTGGCGGCGCGTTGCATCTGGAGCGTTTGCAAGCGCTGGCCCGACTGGTGGCCGATGAGGTGCATCGCCTGCAATCGGCTTTGAGGGCCCGCAAAGCCCAAGACGCACTGCAAGCGCAGCAGTTGCGCAACACCTTGTTGGCCGCCGTCTCGCACGACTACCGCACCCCCCTGGCCACCATCGCGGGTGCCGCATCGGGCTTGCAAGCTTGCACACAGGCCCCTGAAATCCACCAGGCGGTGCAGACGATTCTGCAAGAGACAGAGCATCTTCACCGCATGACCACCAACACCTTGCACATGGCGCGACTGGACATGAGCGATGCGCCACTGCAAGGCAGCTGGGAGTCGGTCGAAGAGCTCTGTGGTGCAGCCCTGGCAGCGACACGGCGCAGGCACGCCGACCGCAGCGTCGTGACCGAAGTGGCCAGCGAACTGCCCTTGCTGTGGTGCGATCCGGTCTTGGTGGTGCAGCTGCTGGACAACTTGCTCGAAAACGCGCTGCGCTACAGCCCTGTTGCCAAGCCCGTCACCTTGCAAGCGGTGGTCACGCAAGGCGCTGTCCAGTTGGCCGTGGGTGACCGAGGCATTGGCATTCCTGTCGCCTGGCGTGAGCGGGTCTTCGACCCATTTCGGCGCGTTCTGTCCGACAACCGAGGCGACACCGGTTTTGAGCATGCCCAGCGCCGCGGCATGGGCCTGGGCCTGGCGTTGTGTCAGGCCATCGCGCGGGTGCACAGTGCCCATCTGTGGATCGAAGACAGGCCTGGTGGCGGCACATGGGTGTGCGTTCGCTTTGCACGCCAAGACCAGCCTTCGGCATGGCCCTCCACGGCGCAGGACCCTGCCGCATGAGCTTGCATGTTTTGCTCATCGAAGACGACCGCCAACTGCGCCAAACGCTGATGGCAGCCTTGCAAAACCATGGCTACGAGGTCACCGGTTCGGCCAGCTGCGCCGATGCGCAGGCGGTCTTGTTGCACCACCCCCAGCCCATTGGCTTGGTGATCCTTGACTTGGGTTTACCCGATGGGGACGGCAAGGATTTGCTGGCTTGGCTGCGCCAGCAACAGCCCATCCCGGTGCTGGTGATCTCTGCCAGACACGACGATGCCGGCAAGGTTCAATTGCTGGACGCAGGCGCGGACGACTACCTGGTCAAGCCCTTCAGCGTCCAAGAGTTGCTGGCCCGCATGCGGGTGAGCCTGCGACACCGAGGCATGAGGGTTCAAAGTCCCGTGATGCATTACGCCCATGGTCACTTGGTGGTAGACCTGACACGGCACAGCGTTCAGTTGAGCGGCGAAGCTGTCCACCTGACGCCGACCGAATTCAAGCTTTTGGCGCGACTGGTCAGGCAAGCGGGTCAAGTGGTCACACACCGGCAACTGCTGACCGATGTGTGGGGCGCAGAGCATGTCGACCAACTTCAGTACCTGCGGCTTTACATGGGGCAACTGCGCGCCAAGCTCGAAGCCCGCCCGGCCGAGCCGCGATGGCTGTTGACCGAGCCCGGTGTGGGTTATCGCCTGGCAGAACCACCCGCTGCCTGACGCCCTTATGCGTTCCTGATGTCGACGCGGGCAAGCTGTGCCCATCTTCATCAGCTGGGTTTTTCCATGTCTTCCAACGGCAATTCACACCCTCACAGCGCTCAGATGGGTGCGTTGACCTTGGCCGCCCTCGGGGTGGTCTATGGCGACATAGGCACCAGCCCCCTGTACACGGTCAAAGAAATTTTCGCGCCCCACACGGGCGTGCTGCTGGATGTGAACAACATCATCGGCGCTGTATCGGCCATTCTGTGGTCTTTGATGGTGGTGGTGACCCTCAAATATGTGGTCCTGATCTTGCGGGCGGACAACCGTGGCGAAGGGGGTGGCCTGGCCTTGACCGCACTGGCAGCGCGTGCTGTTCATGACCGGCCACGTTTGCGGCAAGCTTTGCTGATGATGGGTCTGTTCGGGGCCACCTTGTTTTATGGCGACAGCGTCATCACCCCAGCGATTTCGGTGATCGGGGCCATGGAGGGTCTGGAAGTCATCACCCCCGCTTTTCAGCCCTACGTGGTGCCCTTGTCCATTGTGGTGTTGCTGGGTTTGTTTGCTGTGCAACGCTTTGGCACCCATTCGGTCGGGCGTTTTTTCGGGCCCATCATCGTGCTGTGGTTTGTCACGCTGGGCGTCCTCGGTGTGGTGCACATCCTGCAGCAACCGGCCATCTTGCAAGCCCTCAACCCTGTCCATGCGCTGAACTTTTTATGGGCACGCGGCCCCCACGTGTTGGCGGCCGTAGGCGCCATCGTGCTGGCCTTGACGGGTGCGGAGGCGCTTTATGCCGACATGGGTCATTTTGGACGCAAGCCGATTCAACTGGCCTGGTCACTGCTCGTCTTGCCCGGGCTGGCGCTCAATTACATGGGGCAAGGCGCGTTGCTCATGCAAGACCCCACGGCGTTGGCCAATCCTTTCTTCAAGATGTTCCCCGATGACCTGATGGTCGGGGCGGTGGTGCTGTCCACCTTGGCCGCCATCATTGCCTCGCAGGCGGTGATTTCTGGGGCCTATTCCATGACACGACAAGCCATCTTGCTGGGCTTTTTGCCCCGCATGCACATCCAGTTCACCTCCGAAAAAGAATCGGGCCAAATCTTCATGCCTGCCGTCAACCGGGCTTTGCTGATCGGCGTTGTGCTGGCCGTGCTGGCCTTCAAAACCTCCTCGGCACTGGCCGGCGCCTACGGCATTGCCGTTTCGCTGACCATGGCCATCACCACCGCTTTGACGTTCTTTGTGATCCGCATGGGCTGGCGCATGCCCTTGCCGCTGTCGCTGCTGGCCACAGGTTTTTTCCTGCTTTTTGACCTCTTTCTTTTTGCTGGGTGTGCCATCAAATTCTGGGACGGCGGCTGGTTCCCGGTGGCCATGGGTCTGGTGCTGTTCGTGGTGATGACCACGTGGGCACGAGGGCGTGCGTTGCTGGTGCACACCATCCGTGCAGACGGCCTCGAATTACAGGCCTTCATTGACATGCTGCAAGCACATCCACCCCACCTGATCCAGCGCACCGCCGTTTACCCGGTTGCCAACCCCGACACCGTGCCCCAAGCCATGCTGCACAACCTCAAACACAACCAGGTCTTGCACGCCAACAACGTCATCCTCACCGTGGTGTTTGATGAAGTGCCTTTCGTGCCCAATTCAGAGCGTTTGCAAATTCAGTCTTTGGGCGATCGATTTTGGCGCGTCAGCGTGCACTATGGCTTCATGGACAAAACCGATGTGCCCCAGGCGCTGCAAGGCTGCGCTGCGCAGGGTTTGTCCATTCCGGAGTTTGAAACCAGCTACTTCCTCAGCCGCGAAACCGTGGTGTCAACGCCAGGAGCAGGCATGGCGCAATGGCGTGAAAAACTGTTTGCGACCATGAGCCGCAACGCCGGGGGCGTTGTCGAGTTTTTCCACTTGCCCGACAACGCGGTGGTTGAGCTCGGTACCCGGGTGCAAATCTAAAACCGCACCCGCCAGGCCTCAATCAATCCGGATCTTGTTGCGCACGATGATGTCCTGGTAGGTCTTCGTGTCTTGCTGGATGCGGGCGGCCAAGCCTTTGGCGCTGGCATCGTCCACCTTCCAGCCTTGCAAGAAGAGTTTTTGGCGGATCTCGCGCGAGTTGAGGATTTTCTCCAACTCTTGGCTCAAGCGGGCTTGGTGGGCCGCGGGCATGCGGGCCGGGGCCATCACCGCGTTCCACACTTCAATGTTGATGCCTTTGGCACCGATCTCTTCCATGGACGGCAAGGTCGGGGCCAGCGGTGTGCGCTTGGCCGAGGACACCGCCACGGCTTCGAGCTTGCCCGATTGCACCAGCGGACTGACGGTCGAGGCGGGCAACAACGTCATTTGCACCTGCCCGCCGAGGATGGCGTTCAAGATGGCTGGCCCGCCATTGAAAGGCACATGGATGGGGCCGATGCCCAGGGCCTGCTTGAGCAACTCCATGCCCAAATGACTGCCAGAGCCGGCACCGACCGAACCATAGGCCTGCTTGTCGCCATCCGCCTTGAGCTGGCTGATGAACGTGGCCACGCTGCGCTCAGCGGCGGGCTTGGCCGACACCCACACCAGCGGCGCGGTGCCGATCAACGCAATCGGCGCGAAGTCCGTGCTGGGGTCATAGGGCAGTTTGGCGTACAAAAACTTTGAACTGGTCAGTGGGCCGTTGCCCAGCACCCCCACCGTGTGGCCATCTTCCGCCTTGGCGATGGCATCGGCCGCAATATTGCTGCTGGCGCCGGGTTTGTTCTCGACCACCACCGACTGCCCCAATGCGCGTGCCAAAGGCTCTGCGATCAATCGGGCCTGCACATCGGGGGAAGACCCCGCAGGGTAGCCCACGATGATGCGGATCGGCTTGGACGGCCAGGCATCTGCCGCCGGTGCGGGCAAGGTCAAGCCCGCCGTGAGCAGTGCCAAGACGCATTGGCCACATCGCATGAGAATTTTTCGCTTGTACAGAAAAGCCATGGTGTCATTTCCCACTGAATTGATCGAATAAAGATGTGTGTGGTGCGCGCCTTTGGCCCGGGGCGCTGTCCAAGCCGTCTTGGCGCACATGCGTGAGCTGTTGAAAAAATTCAGCTGGACCCACACTGGACACCTGTGGCTGCAAAAAAGCCCGCAAGGCCTGCGCACTTTGTCGCAAGGCCTGTGCATCCAGATGTTGAAGCATGACCACATGGTCCTGGCCCGCACCCTCCAGACCATTGGCCGTGTTGGGCAACCAGTAGTCTTGTCCCGATGGCGCTGCGCCCCATTCTGCGCGGACCGCTTCACCGCGCCAAACCAGCGCCTGAAGCCAGGTGTTGAGTTTGTCCGCCAGATCAGGAGATTCTGATCGCCACAACACCGTCGCCAACTGGCTGGCGGTGCCCTGTCCATGTACACCGCCCACCTCACAAGGCAGACGGTAAAAATCACGCAGCACCAGTCGCATGCGCGCAGACCAAGGCGTTGGTTGGGTGAACACATTGCGGTATTCAGGCGTATCCAAAGCGCCCAAAGAATGCAGGCTGTAATACGTGAAATACCGCAGCGGCTGCTCAACACAGCGGTAGCGCGTGGCCTCGACAAAGCCCGGCAAGCCCACGCGCTCGGGCACATGCTCAAAGGTATGCCAGCTCTCGTACTCGGCCTGCACCTGTTCACTGGCGATGCCATTCCACAAGGCCAAAAATGACTGGGCTGAAGAGTTGCTCATGTGACCACCGACTCAGTGAAAGCCTCATCAGGCAAGACCATCACCTTGGTTGCCACTTTGTGGCGGGCCAGCGCAAAGCCTTCGTCGGCACGCGACAAGGGCACACAGTGGGTGACCATGTGACGCAGCATGGCCGCATGACGGCCCATGAATGCGATCACCTCCGGCCAAGCGGCTTCGGGGGCACGGTAGGAGCCCCGAATCTGCTGGTGTTTGCGCAGCATGGCGGTCAAATCGATGGCCACTGGCGCAGCATGGATGCCGGTGATCACCAGCACACCATGTGGTTTGAGCGCTTGCATGGCCGGTGCAATCACAGCGGCCACCCCAGTGGCCTCGATCACCACGTCAAACGGCCGTTCTCGGCTGGCTTGGGCCAAAGCCTCGGCCATGGGCTGCTCGGCAAAATCCAGCAAGTGCTCAAAACCCAGGCGACGCAGAACCTGAAGTCGCGCCGCATCGCCATGCCCGGCCACGACCACTTCGGCCGCACCGGCTTCGCGAGCAAACACAGCGATGCCCTGACCGATGTTGCCCGGCCCCAGCACCAGCACCCGGTCTCCCGGCTGCACGCCCGCAGTGCGCACAGCCTCCCAACTGACCGAAAGGGGCTCGGCCAAGGCCGCCACCAAGGGGTCCAAACTCTGGGGCACAGCCACACAATTGCGCGCAGGCACCCGCACCCATTGAGCAAACGCACCGTCACGCATCACACCAATGCCACGGCGGGTCACACAAGCGTCACGCTGCCCCGCTTCACAGGCCGGGCACACCCCACAAACCACAGAGGGCCTGACGGTGACCAGCTGGCCCATGTGCAGTCCGGTGACGCCATCGCCCAACTCGGCAACCTCGCCACTGAATTCATGCCCGATGGTCACCGGCAATGTCGGCGCCATGAAGTGGTAACTCGGCGTCCAAGCCTCAATGTGCAAATCGCTCCCGCACACACCCGTGGCTTTGACACGGATCAGCACTTCTCCAGCGCCTGGTGCTTCACGCTCGGTCTCTTGCAATTGGAGTCCTTGTGCAGGGCTGATTTTCCGAAGCGATTTCATACGTTGATGTTCATGATGGCTGATGCAGTGTGTCGTTACCCACGCCGCACGTCAAATACCGGTTGAATTTTTCAGCTTACCTAAATATGCTCAGATGCGCTTGCGGCCCTTGCGCCCGAATTCAAGGCATCGGCCGAGGTCGATGCGCTGATGCTTCAACAGTCACCCCACCCTTCAGACGCGCACCAGGAACATCGCCACCATGAACATCAACACGCTTGAGCAATCCCTTTGCGACCTCTTCGCCCCCTGGGTGCAGGCCTTGAATTTGCGCGTTGAAAGCCTTCAGTCCGATGGCGTGACCTTGCGCTTGCCACAAAGTGATCAGCTGTCGCGTGTGGGCGGCATGTTGTGCGGCCAGGCCATGATGGCGGCCGCTGACACCGCCATGGTGTTGGCCCTGATCCAGCACTTCGGGGCGTTTCGGCCCTGCAGCACGGTGCAGTTGTCCAGCACCTTCATGAAGCCGCTGTCGGGGCAAGATGCATTGGTCACCGCGCGGGTCTTGCGGGTGGGCAAGGCCATGGCTTTTGGCGAGATCGATCTGGCAGGGGCCGATGATGGCAAGAGCGTTTTCAGGGCCAGCACGACCTACGCCTTGATGTAAGGCAAGTGCTGGCCGAGCTTGGCTACAATAGGCGCATTCTTGTTTTGAGGTTCACCATGTCTGCTCACAACGACGCACATACATCTGACGATCCCGTGGAAAACGTGGTCAAGCACATTCCCGTGATCATTCCGGCCGCCGGCGCCGTGCTGATTTTCCTGTTGGCCTTCATCGCCGTCTTCATGGCCTGAGGGATTCAGCCCCCTTCGGTGCAGGCGCCAGCCTTCACCGACACATAACCCGCAACAGCTTCGGCTTTGCGGGTTTTGTTTTTTCTGCGCCACCTTTTTGCACACGAGACGCTTTCGCCCTTTTCCCCCTGCAAACACCCCCTTTCGAGGGCCACGGCATAACATCATGCATTTTTTGCATAGATTTAAGCCGGTTTTCGGCCCAAATGACAGGCACAAATTGGCCAGCCTCCCTAAAATCGAGGCCCGCGCAGTTACCGGGCGGTTACATGGCCTGTGTGACACCCTGATTTCAAGCCAATTCGTTTTTTCAAAGTCCCTGCCCAGAGCCTTTGAAAAGACGATTTTTAAACTTTGGAGCTTTCCCATGAACTCACCCGTGATGCAGGGCTTGAACCTGAACACACCGGCTTACGTCAAAAACGCCAAGCTGATCGCTTGGGTCGCCGAAATGGCCGCCCTGTGCAAGCCCGCCAACATTTATTGGTGTGACGGTTCGCAAGAAGAATACGACCGCCTGTGCGCCGAGCTGGTCGCTGCGGGCACGTTCAAAAAGCTAAATCCCGCCAAGCGCCCCAACTCTTTCTTGGCTTGGACCGATCCTTCAGACGTGGCCCGCGTGGAAGACCGCACCTACATTTGCTCGGACAAAAAAGAAGACGCCGGCCCCACCAACAACTGGATGGAACCTGCGCAAATGCGCGCCACCTTGAACCCGCTGTTTGACGGTTGCATGGCTGGCCGCACCATGTATGTAGTGCCCTTCTCCATGGGTCCTTTGGGTTCGCACATCAGCCACATCGGCATCGAGTTGACCGACAGCGCCTACGTGGCCGTCAACCAAAAACTGATGACCCGCATGGGCAAGGCCGTGTACGAGGTGCTGGGCACCAACGGCGAATTCGTGCCTTGCATGCACACCGTGGGCGCGCCTTTGGCTGCTGGTCAAAAAGACACCACCGCTTGGCCTTGCAACCCCACGACCAAATACATCGTTCACTTCCCCACGACCCGCGAAATCTGGTCGTATGGCTCGGGCTACGGCGGCAACGCGTTGCTGGGCAAGAAGTGCTTTGCTTTGCGCATCGCCTCCAACATGGGCCGCGAGCAAGGCTGGTTGGCCGAGCACATGCTCATCTTGGGCGTGACCAGCCCCGAGGGCAAGAAGTACCACGTGGCCTCGGCATTCCCCAGCGCCTGCGGCAAGACCAACTTCTCGCTGCT
>NKIO01000058.1:10783-22873 GCA_002255935.1 Comamonadaceae bacterium PBBC2 | reverse complement strand
TCCATGTCAAACGCGATGAGCTTGAACTGGGACAAGGACAGAGGGGCGGTGAAGCCTTGGATGGCAAGGCCGGGGGCGAATTCGTTCACGGTGGTCATGGGTCAAGATTATCGAATATCGTTGTAGTGTCTCAGACGGCGGCTGCTTCGGTCTTGGGCTGCCCCAAGGATCGCAACACATCCCGCACCATCTGCGCCCGCGCCTTGGGGTCGGGCAGTTCGCGTTCGATGCGCAGCTTGTCGTTGCCTGCCAGCTTGATGTGTTTGTTCTTTTGGATCAGGCCGATGATGGCCATGGGGTCCACGGGCGGGTTGGGCTTGAAGGTGATTTGGATGACGCCCGGGGCGGCGTCAACCTTGATCACGCCATAGGGCTGGGTCAACACGCGCAGGCGGTGCACGTCCACCAGGGTTTGCGCTTGCGGGGGCAGCTTGCCAAAGCGGTCCACCAGCTCTTCGAGCAGCGAGTCGATCTGGTCGCTGGTTTTGGCGGTGGCCAGCTTTTTGTAGAAGCTCAGGCGCAGGTGCACGTCGCCGCAGTAGTCGTTGGGCAGCAGGGCGGGGGCGTGCAGGTTGATGTCGGTCGTGACCGACAGGGGGCTCAGTAAATCGGGCTCTTTGCCGGCCTTCAAGCTGCGCACCGCTTCGGACAGCATTTCGTTGTAGAGCTGAAAGCCCACTTCGAGCATGTTGCCGCTCTGGTTTTCACCCAGCACTTCGCCCGCGCCGCGGATTTCCAGGTCGTGCATGGCCAAATAAAAGCCGCTGCCCAACTCTTCCATTTGCTGGATCGCGTCAAGCCGCTGGGCCGCTTGTTTGGTCAGGCCTTCGATCTCGGGCACCATCAAATACGCATAGGCTTGGTGGTGTGATCGGCCCACGCGCCCGCGCAGCTGGTGCAGCTGGGCCAGGCCGAATTTGTCGGCGCGAGAGATCACGATGGTGTTGGCCGTGGGCACGTCGATGCCGGTCTCGATGATCGTCGAGCACAGCAAGATGTTGTAACGCTGGGCCACAAAGTCGCGCATCACCCGCTCGAGCTCTCGCTCGGGCATTTGGCCGTGGGCCACGGCGATGCGGGCTTCGGGCAGGATTTCTTCGAGCTTTTGGCGGCGGTTTTCGATGGTCTCGACCTCGTTGTGCAAGAAGTAGCACTGGCCGCCGCGCTTGAGTTCGCGCAGCACCGCCTCGCGGATCACGCCCGTGCCTTCGTTGCGCACAAAGGTCTTGATGGCCAAGCGGCGCTGTGGCGCAGTCGCGATCACACTCAAATCGCGCAGGCCTTCCAACGCCATGCCCATGGTGCGGGGGATGGGCGTGGCCGTCAGCGTGAGCACATCGACTTCGGCCCGCAGGGCTTTCATGGCCTCTTTGTGGCGCACGCCAAAGCGGTGCTCTTCGTCGATGATCAAGAGGCCCAGGTTTTTGAAGTGGGTCTTTTCTGACAGCAGTTTGTGCGTGCCGACCACGATGTCCACCGTGCCGTCTTCAATGCCTTTCATGGCCGCTGTGACTTCTTTGCCGGAACGGAAGCGCGAGACTTCGGCCACCTTGACGGGCCATTTGGCAAAGCGGTCTTTGAGCGTCTGGTAGTGCTGCTCGGCCAGCAGCGTGGTGGGGGCCAGCAAGGCCACTTGTTTGCCACCCGTCACAGCCACAAAAGCGGCTCGGAGCGCCACCTCGGTCTTGCCAAAACCCACGTCGCCGCAAACCAAGCGGTCCATGGGGCGGGGGCTGATCATGTCTTGAATGACGCAGTGGATGGCGGCCTTTTGGTCGGCGGTTTCTTCAAAGCCGAAGTCGTTGGCAAAGGTCTCGTAGTCTTGCGGGCTGTAGCGGAAGGCGTGGCCTTCGCGGGCGGCGCGGCGGGCGTAGATGTTGAGCAGCTCGGCGGCCGAGTCGCGCACCTGTTCGGCCGCTTTGCGCTTGGCCTTTTCCCATTGGCCACTGCCCAGCTTGTGCAGGGGCGCTTCGTCGGCGCTCACGCCGGTGTAGCGGCCGATCAGCTGCAACTGGCTCACAGGCACATAAAGCGTGGCTTGGTCGGCGTATTCCAAGTGTAAAAACTCTTGCAGGGCGGGCGTGCCGTCAGCGTTTTTCTGGCCCATGTCCATGTTGACCAGGCCCCGGTAGCGGCCGATGCCGTGCTGGCTGTGCACCACCGGGTCGCCCACATTGAGTTCGGAGAGGTCTTTGATCAGCGCTTCTACATCGCTGACTTGCTCCTGCTTTTTGCGGCGGCGCGTGGTGGGGCCTGCGGCAAAGAGTTCGGTTTCGGTGACCAGGTCGATGTTGTGCTCGAACCAATGGAAACCGCTGACCAGCGCAGCGGTCGCCATGCCGACCTTTTCGATGCTGGTCAAAAAGTCTTCAAGGCTGTCGAACACCGGGGGCGTGAGGCCGCTGGAGCGCACGAAGTCCATCAGGCTTTCGCGGCGGCCATCGCTTTCGGCCAGGATCAACACGCGGGTCTTGCCGCTGTGGATGTGCGCTTGCAGCCGCGCCAGCGGGTCTTCTGCACCACGCACCACCGTGAGGTCCGGCAGGGGCTGGGCCAGGGCGTTGTCGTCCACATCGGCGGTGCCAGCACGCAGGGCCAACTGGGCGTGGCCATTGCTTTGGGCATAGAACTGCTCGGCGCTCAAAAACAGCGCATCGGGCGGCAGCACGGGCCGCTCGGGGTCACCCTGCACCAAGCGGTAGCGGTCGCGGGTGTCTTGCCAAAAACGCTGAAAGGCAGGTTCCAGATCGCCATGCAGCACCACGGTAGCGGCATCCGCTTGGCCAGCGCCCAGGTAATCAAACACCGTGGCGGTTTCTTCAAAAAACAGCGGCAGGTAGTACTCGATGCCCGCCGTGGCCACGCCGTTGCCCATGTCTTTGTAGATGCGGCTTTTGGTCGGGTCACCCTCCAGCAGCTCGCGCCAGCGGCTTCTGAAGCGGGCACGGGCCGCCTCGTCCATTGGGAACTCCCGCCCGGGCAGCAAGCGCACTTCAGGCACGGGGTAGAGGCTGCGCTGGCTATCGGGATCAAAAGTGCGGATGCTGTCGATCTCGTCGTCGAACAGGTCCACGCGGTACGGCACCAGGGAGCCCATGGGGAAGAGGTCGATCAAGCCGCCGCGCACCGCGTATTCGCCGGGGCTGACCACTTGGCTCACATGCGAGTAACCCGCCAGCGTGAGCTGGGCCTTGAGCTGGGCTTCGTCCAGCTTTTGCTTGACCTTGAATTCGAAGGTGTAGCCCGCCAAAAAGGACGGCGGCGCCAGCCGGTACAGCGCGGTGGTGGCGGGCACCAGCACCACGTCGGCGCTTTCGGGGTGGTTGCGCTGCTTGATGCGCCACAGCGTGGCCAAGCGCTCGCTGATCAGATCCTGGTGCGGCGAGAAGGTGTCATACGGCAGGGTTTCCCAGTCAGGGAACATCACACAGCGCAGATCGGGTGCAAAAAACACCAGCTCGTCCATCAGACGCTGCGCGTCGGCGGCGTCGGCGGTCACGATGGCGGTGAGCTTGCCGGCCTTTTTTTCGCGCTCGGCCAGTTGGGCCAGCAGCACGGCGTCGGCCGATCCGGCGGGGCGGGGCAGGGTGAATCGTTTGCCGGAAATCAGGCTGGGCAGTTGCATGGTGGTGCCGATGGAAAAAAGCAAAACACCCCCCGCCAAAAAGGAGGGGGGTGTGGGAGGTTCGAATTGAGGGTGATTTTAGGGGCTTTGGGCGGACCAAACGGTGTGCGGACCTGGCCGACCACAGTGTTCAGTGGGTTGGCGTCTTCAGCCCCGACAAGGCTTAGCCTTGCAGGACGCGATGTCGGGGCCGAAGCTGCCGACTCACAAAACTACAATCGGGCCATGACCGATCGCAACGCCTTGGCCCGTTTTCATGCCCTCATCCCTTGTGCGGGGACCGGCAGCCGTGCGGGCACGGCCATGCCCAAGCAATACCAAGCCGTGGCCGGTCAGCCCATGGTGATGCACACCGTGCAGGCTTTGGCCCAAGTGCCGCAGCTCGATTCGGGCTGGCTCGTGGTGTCGCCCGATGACCGTTTTGTCTGGCCACAAGCCCCTTGGCCCGAGCGCTTTGTGCGGGTGGCCTGTGGCGGCGCTACGCGGGCCGAGAGTGTGTTCAATGGCTTGCAAGCCATGTTGGCGGCAGGCTTGTCCGCTGACGATTGGGTCTTGGTGCACGACGCAGCGCGTTGCCTCATCACGCCTGAGGCGGTGGCTGCCTTGATCGAGGCTTGCCAGGGTGACCCGGTTGGCGGTCTGCTGGCCTTGCCTTTGCCCGATACGCTCAAGGCGCAGCGCCAAGATGCCGATGCGGTGCGTGTGCTCAGCACCGTGCCGCGCGAAGACAAATGGCTGGCCCAAACGCCGCAAATGTTTCGCCTGGGCGCTTTGCATGCGGCTTTGGCCCAAGTGGCCGATTCGGGCTTTGAATGCATCACCGACGAATCGAGTGCCATGGAGCGCTTGGGGTTGTCGCCCCAGCTGGTGCTGGGCTCGGCGCAAAATTTGAAAGTCACTTACCCGGCCGACTTTGCGTTTGCCGAGGCGGTTTTGAAAGGTCGCTCATGAGTTTTCGCATTGGAGAGGGCTGGGACGTGCATGCCCTGGTCCCTGGCCGCAAGTTGATTTTGGGCGGGGTCGAGATCCCCCACACCACCGGCTTGCTGGGCCATTCGGATGCCGATGTGCTGCTGCACGCCATCACCGATGCGGTCTTGGGTGCGGCCGGCTTGGGCGACATTGGCCGGCACTTTCCGGACACCGATGCGCAATTCAAAGGGGCAGATTCGAAAGTGCTGCTGGCCGAGGCCATGCGCCGTGTGCGGGCGGCAGGCTATGAATTGGTCAATCTGGATAGCACCATCGTCGCGCAAGCGCCCAAACTGGCCCCGCACATGCAGGCCATCAACGCCTCGGTGGCCCAGGCGCTGGGTGTCCAGCCCGATCAGGTCAATGTGAAAGCCAAAACCGCTGAAAAGCTCGGCCCTGTGGGCATGGGCCAGAGCATGGAAGCGCGGGCGGTGGCGCTGCTCACGCGCTGAGCCGCCTTCAAGCCGCTTTGGCTTGTCTGAATTTCATCAGCGCCATCAGGCCTCCGGCGCTGTTGTTGAACACCGAAAACGTGCCGCCCATGCGCTGCACAGAGCGCTCCACAATGGCCAAGCCCAGACCCGAGCCTGTGGCCGATGTGCGGGCAGTGTCACCCCGGAAAAACGGTTGGGTCAGGTTCTTCAAGGTTTCTTCGGACACACCGGGGCCTTGGTCGCGCACACGCAGCAGCACCCAGCCGTCGTGCACGCGGGCCACGATCTCGACACGGGTCACGCCATCGATGGGGCTTTGGCCATAGCGGCGGGCGTTTTCCAACAGGTTGGACAGCACACGGCCCAACTCCACCGGCTCGGCTTTGACGTGCAGGTCTTCGGCCACATCGACCGAGATTTCCAAGCGTGGGTTGTTGCGCCAAGGCGCAATGCAGCGGCTGAGCACACCGGACAGCAAAACCGGGCCCAAGTCGGTGGGCTCGGGCCGGGCGTAGTCCAGGAATTTGTCGATGATTTCGTCGAGCTGGGCAATGTCCCCGGCCATGAGTTCACGGGTTTCGGCGTCGGCCACGCTCAGCTCGGTTTCCAGCCGCAAACGGGCCAATGGCGTGCGCAGGTCGTGCGAAATGCCCGCCAGCATCAGGGCCCGTTCGGCTTCGATTTTGGCCAAACGCTCGGCCATGCGGTTAAAGCCGATGTTGACCTCGCGGATTTCGCTGGTGGCTTCGTTCTCATTGAGGGTGGAGTTGCTGAAATGGCCTTCGCGCACCTGGCTGGCCGCATACGACAAGCGCTTGAGGGGGCGGTTGATCAGCCCGGCCATGATGGCCGCGCCGGCCAAGGACAGCACTGCGGCGATGCTGAGCCACATCAGCCACCCTTTGCCGCCCATGGGCCGCAGGCGGTCGGGGTCCATTTGCAGCCAGTAGCTGTCTTTTTCGATTTGAAAACCGACCCACAAGCCAGACTTGTTGTTCACGCTGGCCGCCACCAAGGTGCCTTCGCCCAGGCGACCGATCATTTCTTGGACCAGTTGTTTTTCCATGCCCGTTTCACCAAAGGGCTCGATCTGGTCGTTGGGTTCGCGCGTTTGGATGCTGACGTCTTCTTCGTCGGCCAAAGTCTTGAGCAGCGAGACACGGGCGATCGCGTCACTGTGCATCAAGGCGGTTTTGGTCAAGTTGACCACCGTGGCAATTTGGTGCGCATTGCGCAAAATGCGCGGCTCGTATTCTTGTGTGCGAAACAGTTGCAGCCAAGCCAGGCTGCTGCACAAGATGAGCATGGACAGCAGCACGAAGGTGCGCCAAAACAGGCTCAACTTCAGCCTGTGGCGGGGGTCCTGCTGCGGATGTGGGTTCGGCTCCTTGTCTGGCAAGGGCTCAGACGAGACGCTCACGACTGACCATCGGGCACGAATACATAGCCCACACCCCAAACTGTCTGGATGATTTTGGGCGCAGCGGGGTCGACCTCGATCATTTTGCGCAGGCGAGAGACCTGCACATCGAGGCTGCGGTCAAAGGGCTCGAACTCTCGGCCACGGGCCAATTGGGCCAATTTGTCGCGGCTCAGGGCTTGGCGTGGATGGCGAACCAAGGCCTTGAGCATGGCGAATTCGCCTGTGGTCAGAGGAATTTCTTGGCCGTTTTTGCTCAGCGACCTGGCCCCTAAATCGAACTTGAATTCGCTGAAAGTGATGACCTCGCCATCGCCTGCGGGGGCGCCGGGCACTTCGGACTGGGGCCGGCGGCGCAGCACCGCGTGGATGCGGGCCAGCAGTTCGCGTGGGTTGAAGGGTTTGCCCAGGTAGTCGTCCGCCCCGATTTCCAGGCCGTTGATGCGGTCCACGTCTTCGCCTTTGGCCGTGAGCATGATGACCGGGATCTTGGTGCCATGGCTGCGCAAGCGCTTGCAAATGCTCAGGCCGTCTTCACCGGGCAGCATCAAATCGAGCACGATCAGGTCAATGGTTTCGCGCTGCAGGATGCGGTCCAGCGAGCGGCCATCTTCGGCCAGCAACACGTCAAAACCTTCTTGAGAAAGGAATCGGCGCAGCAGGTCACGGATGCGGGCGTCATCGTCCACGATGACAATTTTGTCCAAGCGGGAAGTGGGTGCTGTCATGGTCGTTCAGGGCGTGTCGTTGATGCTGAATTCACTGAGCGGTCCAGCCGCCGTCCATGTTCCAGGCCACGCCGCGCACGTTGTTGCCGGCGGGTGAGCAAAAGAAGACGGCCAGTTCGCCCAATTCCTCGGGGGTGGTGAACTGCATCGAGGGTTCTTTTTCTTGGAGCAGCAGTTTGGTGGCTTCTTCGTTGGACAGGCCCATGTCGGCAGCTTTGGCATCCACCTGTTTTTGCACCAGTGGGGTCAGCACCCAGCCAGGGCAAATCGCGTTGCAGGTCACGCCGGTGGTGGCGTTCTCCAGTGCGGTGACTTTGGTCAGGCCGACCACCCCGTGCTTGGCGGCCACATAGGCCGATTTTTCGGCCGAGCCGACCAGGCCATGGATCGAGGCCACATTGATCACGCGGCCCCAGTTGGCGGCCTTCATGGCGGGCAAGGCCAGGCGCGTGGCGTGGAAAGCACTGGAGAGGTTGATGGCGATGATCGCATCCCAACGTTCGATGGGGAAGTCTTCAATCTTGGCCACATGCTGGATGCCGGCGTTGTTGACCAGGATGTCCACTCGGCCAAAGGTGTCGGCGGCGAACTTCATCATGGCTTCGATCTCGCTGGCCTTGCTCATGTCGGCACCGTGGTAGGCCACTTTCACTCCCAAGGCGGCAATTTCTTTTTGGGGGCCTTCGGTGTCGCCGAAACCGTTGAGCACGATGTTGGCGCCTTGCTTGGCGAGGGCCTTGGCGATGCCCAGACCGATGCCGCTGGTTGAACCCGTGACCAAAGCTGTTTTACCTTGCAACATGATTTCCACTCCAGATGAATTAGGATGCATAAAAGTCCATTATCGCGCTGCAAAAGCACAGTTTTGCAGCACGTCCGATCCGATTGTGTCCGATTGTCATGAGCGCCAGCCTTTTGCAGCCCCAACTTGAATTTGTGCCATGCCCGCATCCCGAGGGCCAGCACCGCATGGCCTATTGGCGTTGGGGTGAGGCATCGGCCCGCCGTGTGGTGCTGTGTGTCCACGGCCTGACCCGCCAGGGCCGCGATTTTGACTACTTGGCCAAGGCCTTGGTGGCCCAAAGCCCCGAGCCCTTGCAAGTGATTTGCCCCGATGTGGCCGGTCGTGGCCAAAGCGAGTGGCTCGGTGACCCCATGGCTTACCAGATCCCGCAATACGCATCCGACATGTTGACGCTGTTGGCGCAGTTGCGAACAGGTGTGGACATCGAAACGCTCGATTGGGTGGGCACCAGCATGGGCGGCGTGATCGGCATGGTGTTGGCTGGTCAGCCCGCTTTGCCCATGCCAGCGCCGATTCGGCGCTTGGTGCTCAACGATGTGGGACCGGCCATCGCTTGGGCTTCGGTGCAGCGCATGCAGCAGTATGTGGGCCAATACGGACAGTTTCAGGACCTGGACGAAGCGGCTGCTGCCCTGAGGGCTTTGTCGGCAGGTTTTGGGCCGGTGCCCGCCGATGTGTGGCGCGAGATGTCCTCGCACATGGTGCGGCCCGGTAGGGATGGCGCTGTGACCTTGCATTACGACCCCGCCATTGGCACGCCTTTGCGTGCTTTGACGGCCGAAGCGGCCGCGGCGGGTGAGCAAGTCATGTGGGGCTTGTACGACCAAATTCGGGCCCAAACCCTTCTCATTCGCGGCGGTCAGTCGGATTTGCTCTTGCCTGAAACCGCCTTGGCCATGACCGAGCGCGGCCCCCGCGCACAACTCCTCACCTGGCCCGATTGCGGGCACGCGCCCACGCTGACCAGCGCCGCTCAAATCGAAGCGGTGGCCCATTTCTTGTTGGGGGCTTGAGCCCATGGTCAGTCCCAACACCAGCCACGCGGCCAGCCCCACCCGCGTTTCCACGCATTTGCACGCCGCTGTGCCGCCGGTGATGCTGGCCACAGCCGATTCGGCCGATCAGGCCGAAACCCTGGCCCGCGCCAGAGCCTTTGCCGACCCTTTGATCTCGGGCGAATGCCTGGACACGGGCGAGAACATCCTGGCGCACGCCGATGCGGTGGCTGCGATCTTGGCCGAAATTGGCGGTTCGGCCCAAATGCAGGCGGCCAGTTATCTGGTGTACGCCTGCCCGCACCTGAACAAGCCCGAAGAGGTGATTGCCAAGGCCTTTGGCCCCAACTTGGCGCAATTGGCCATTCAGACCAACCATTTGGTGCACGTGCAGCGCTTGTCGCGGGCTGCCGAGACCAGTGCACAGTTGATCGAAGACCTCAAGCTGCAAACCGAAAACGTGCGCAAGATGCTGCTGGCCTTCAGCCGAGACTTGCGTGTGGTGATGCTGCGCTTGGCATCGCGCTTGCAGACCCTGCGCCATTACGCCGCCACCAAATTGCCAGTGCCGCCCGCTTTGGCCCGCGAGTCCTTGCAGGTGTTTGCTCCTTTGGCCAACCGCCTGGGCATCTGGCAGATCAAGTGGGAAATGGAAGACTTGTCCTTCCGGTTTCTCGAGCCGCTCACGTACAAGGAAATCGCCAGCTTGCTCGACCAGAAGCGGGGCGAGCGTGAGCGTTACATGGTCGATCTGCGCGAACGCATGGCGCAGGCCCTGGCCGCGCAAGGCGTGAAAGCGCAAGTCGATGGTCGGCCCAAACACATCTACAGCATCGTGCGCAAGATGCGCGGCAAGTCATTGGCTTTTGACCAGGTCTTTGATATCCGCGCCATGCGCGTGGTGGTGCCCGCCGTGGCCGATTGCTACCAGGTGCTCAGCTGGGTGCACGAGCACTTTGTGCCGATTGCCCAAGAGTTTGACGATTACATCGCCAAGCCCAAACCCAATGGCTACCAATCGCTGCACACCGTGGTGCGCGATGTGGATGGTCGCCCCATCGAAATCCAGATCCGCACCCAGGCCATGCACGACCATGCCGAACACGGTGTGGCGGCGCACTGGGCCTACAAAGAAGCCGGCGCCAAAGGCTATGCGGGGGTGTCGGCCAGCAGCGAATATGACAACAAAATTGCGGTGCTTCGCCAACTGCTGGCTTGGGAGCGTGACCTGTCGGGCGCAGGGCAGGGCGAAGGTTTGTTTGATGACCGCATCTATGTGCTCACGCCCGATGCCGCGGTGGTGGAACTGCCGCAAGGCGCCACACCGGTGGACTTTGCGTACACGGTCCATACCAATTTGGGCCACCGCTGCCGTGGGGCCAAAGTGGACGGTGCGATGGTGCCGCTCAACACCCCTTTGGCCAATGGCCAAACGGTCGAGGTCACAGCCATCAAGGAAGGCGGGCCGTCCCGGGATTGGCTCAACCCGGAGCTGGGTTATCTGGTCAGCAACCGGGCCAGGGCCAAGGTGCGCGCTTGGTTCAACGCCCAGATCAGCGAAGAGACCATTGCCCGTGGCCGAGAGTCGGTTGAAAAACTGCTGCAAAGGCTGGGCCGCACCTCCACCAAGCTCGATGACTTGGCCAGCCAGTTGGGCTTCAAGTCGGCCGAGGGCTTGTTCGAGGTGGTGGGCAAAGACGAATATTCGCTGCGCAACATTGAGGTCTTGCTCAACCCGCCCGAGCCAGCGCTCTTGCCCGATGAGTACTTGGCCAAGAAATTCAAAGGCGCTGTGGCGCGCAAATCGCCTTCGGGCGTGCTGGTGGTGGGGGTGGACTCGCTCTTGACCCAGTTGTCGCGCTGCTGCAAACCCGCGCCGCCCGATGCGATCAGCGGCTTTGTGACGCGCGGCAAAGGCGTGAGCATCCACCGCCAGGATTGCAGCAATTTCCGGGAACTCGCTTCACGCCATGGTGAGCGGGTGATCGATGTGCGCTGGGGCGAACACAAAGGGCCCGATGGCGCGGTGTATCCGATCGACGTGTCGGTGGAAGCCTTTGACCGTCAAGGTCTGCTGCGCGACATTTCAGAGCTCTTTGCCAAGGAAAAAATGAACGTGATCGGGGTGCAAACCCAATCGGTCAAGGGCACGGCCTGGATGACTTTCACGGTGGAAATCAGCGATGCTGCAGGGCTCAACAAGGTTCTGGGCACGGTGCGAAACGTAAAAGGTGTGCGCTCTGCCCGAAGACGCTGATTTTTACTGCTATAATTCAAGGCTTCAACAGGCGCGTAGCTCAGCTGGTTAGAGCACCACCTTGACATGGTGGGGGTCGTTGGTTCGAGTCCAATCGCGCCTACCAAATTCGGTAGGATCAAAAGCCCGGTAAACAAAATGTTTATCGGGCTTTTTTGTTTGGCATGACCGATGAAAAAAATGGGCGCTACAAGCGCCCATTTCTGTTTCATGCGTTGACCACCATGCCCTGGTGCCGCAGCAGCGCATCCAAGCTGGGCTCGCGGCCCCTGAATGCTTTGAAGGACTCCAGCGCAGGGCGGCTGCCGCCGGCTTCCAAAATGGCCTGGCGGTAGCGGCGGCCGGTTTCCAGGCTCGGGCTGCCGTCCGCTGAAGCGGTTTCTTCAAACGCGGCGTAGGCGTCCGCGCTCAGCACTTCGGCCCATTTGTAGCTGTAGTAACCCGCGGCATAACCCCCGGCAAAGATGTGGCTGAAGGTGTGGGCCATGCGGTTGAAGGCAGGCGGCTGCATCACCGACACCTCGTTGCGGACCTCTTGCAACAGCGGCATGAAGTCTTGCGAGGGGTCATGCTCGGCATGCACCAGCATGTCGAACAGCGAAAACTCGATCTGGCGCAAGGTCTGCAGACCGCTTTGGAAGTTTTTGGCGGCCAGCATTTTGTCGAACAATTCGCGGGGCAGAGGGGCACCCGTTTCGACGTGGGCCGTCATGTGGCTGAGCACCGACCACTCCCAGCAGAAGTTTTCCATGAACTGGCTGGGCAATTCGACCGCGTCCCACTCGACACCGCTGATGCCTGAGACATCGCGCGCGTTCACTTGGGTGAGCATGTGGTGCAAGCCGTGGCCAAAC
>NKIO01000058.1:0-10773 GCA_002255935.1 Comamonadaceae bacterium PBBC2 | reverse complement strand
CCGCTGATGCCTGAGACATCGCGCTCGTTCACTTGGGTGAGCATGTGGTGCAAGCCGTGGCCAAACTCGTGGAAGAGGGTGATCACGTCGTCGTGCGTGAGCAGCGCAGGCTGTCCGTTGACACCGGCTGCGAAGTTGCACACCAGGTGCGCCACGGGCGTTTGCAAAGCGCCGGTGTCGGGGCGCTGCCAGCGGCCGCGCACATCGTCCATCCAGGCGCCACCGCGCTTGCCTGCGCGGGCCGGTTGGTCCAGGTAGAACTGGCCCACCAGTTGGCCGGCGCGCTCGATGCGAAAGAACTGCACCGCAGGGTGCCACACGGGTGCTTGGTCTGGGCGGATGCTGACTTCAAACAGGGTTTCGATGATCTTGAACAGACCGGCCAACACCTTGGGCGCTGTGAAGTACTGCTTGACCTCTTGCTCGCTGAAGCTGTAGCGCGCTTCTTTGAGCTTTTCGCTGATGTAGGGGACATCCCAGGCGTTCAAGGGGCCAGTGTGGCCCAGTTCTTTGGCCGCAAACTCTCGCAAGTCGGTCAGGTCTTTTTCGGCAAAGGGGCGGGCGCGCATGGCCAGATCGCGCAAAAAGCCGATCACTTTTTCAGGCGACTCGGCCATCTTGGGCACCACAGACACTTGCGCGTAGTTGTCGTAACCCAGAAGGCGTGACTCTTCTTGGCGCAAAACCAAGATCTCTTGCATCAAGGCGGTGTTGTCGAAATGGCGGCTGTCTTCGGGGGCTTGGTCCGATGCTCGGGTGACGTGCGCTCTGTACAGTTGTTCGCGCAGCGCCGCATCATGGGCGAACTGCATCACCGGCAGGTACACAGGCATCTTCAGTGTCAGACGGCAGCCAGCTTGGCCTTCTTGCTCAGCGGCAGCGCGGGTGGCTTGCACCACATCGGCGGGCACGCCTGCCAATCGGTCTTCGCTCACATACAGGGCAAAGCGGTCGGTCGCGTCCAAGGTGTTTTCGCTGAACTTCTGGATCAGTTCGGCCAAACGCTCTTGAATGGCGGCATAACGCACTTTGGCCTCGCCTTGCAGCTCCGCGCCACCCAACACAAAGCCGCGCAGCGCATTTTGATGGGCCTGTTTTTGCTCGGCGTTCAAAGTGCGGGTGTCGATGGCTTTGTACTTGGCATACAGACGCTCATCGCTGCCCAGACGCGTCCAAAATTCGGTCAGCAATGGCAGGGCCGCGTTGTAAGCGGCGCGCAGCTCGGGTGTGTCGGCCACGCTGTTGAGGTGGCTGACGGCGCCCCAAGAAATGCCCAATCGTTCGGTGCTCACATCCATGGTTTGGGCGATGGCTTGCCATTGCGCTGGGAAATCGGCGGCGGTGACGGTTTCCAAAGCTTGGTTGGCATCGGCCAGCAACACGTCCATGGCAGGCGCCACGTGTTCAGGCTGGATCTGGTCAAACAAGGGCAGGCCCGATGTCTCGAGCAAAGGATTGGGTTGGGCGCTCATGGGGCTTTCTGGGTTGGTGCGGTGGAGCTGATCAGATGGCGACGCGTTCGGCCGCTTCAAGGGTGTTGACCAAGAGCATGGTGATGGTCATCGGGCCCACGCCACCGGGCACGGGCGTGATGTGGCTGGCGACTTGTTTCACGCCTTCAAAGTCCACGGCGCCGGGCTTGACCATGTCGGCCGTCAGCACATTGCGTTTGCCCACAGCGGCCACGACCACGTCCGCTTGCAAGGTCAGTGCCTTGAGGTTTTGGGTGCGCGAGTGCGCCACCGTCACCGTGGCGTCTTTTTGCAGCAGCATCAGCGCCATGGGCTTGCCCACGATGTTGCTGCGGCCAATCACCACGGCGTGCTTGCCTTTCAGGTCATAGCAGATGCTTTCGAGCATCTTCATGCAGCCGTAAGGCGTGCAGGGCCAAAAGCCGGGCATGCCGGTCATGAGGGCGCCGGCACTGGCGATGTGAAAGCCGTCCACATCCTTGGCGGGGCTGATGGCCTCGATCACTTTTTGCGCATCGATGTGCGCAGGCAGGGGTAACTGCACCAAGATGCCGTGGATGCTGGGGTCCTCGTTGAGCGCTGCCACGCGGGCCAGCAAGTCGGCCTCGGACATGCTGGCCTCGTATTTTTCGAGCACCGAATGCAGTCCGCTGTCTTCGCAAGCTTTGACCTTGTTGCGCACATAGACCTGGCTGGCTGGGTTGTCACCCACCAGCACCACGGCGAGACCGGGCGTGATGCCCTTGGCCTTCAGGGCTTGGGCGCGGGTGGCCACTTCGGTGCGCAGTTGTTTGGACAGGGCATTGCCATCGATCAATTGGGCGGTCATGTTTGAAACTTGAAAAGGACAGTTGAAAAATGCAAAACGCCCGACAGGTGCGGGCGTTTGGAGGGGTTTTAGAGGCTCAGGCCTTGGGCGCGTTTTGTCCCAGGGCGATCTTGAGCAGATCGGCCACGGTGTTGGCGTTGAGCTTTTCCATGATGTTGGCGCGGTGCGCCTCCACGGTCTTGATGCTGATGCCCAAGTCGTCGGCGATCTGCTTGTTCAGACGGCCTGCGACGATGCGTTCGAGCACCTGGGCTTCACGGCCAGTCAGCTTGGACAGCAGGGCGTCGCGGCTGGCTGCTTGCTGGTGGCCCGCAAAAGCTTCGCGGGCTTCGTCCAACATGCGCTCAACCAGGCCCAGCAGGTCTTCTTCTTTGAAAGGCTTTTGGATGAAATCCATGGCACCTTTTTTCATGGTGTTCACGGCCATGGGCACATCGCCATGGCCGGTGATGAACACGATGGGCAGTGGCGACTTGCGCTCGATCAGTCGGTCTTGCAGTTCCAGACCGGTCATGCCGCCCATGCGGATGTCGGCGATCAGGCAAGCCACTTCACGGGGGTCGTAACGGCTGATGAAAGACTCTGCGCTGTCGTAGCAACGCACGCGGTAATCCTTGCCTTCCAGCAACCACTGCAGCGAGTCACGCACGGCCTCGTCGTCGTCAACGACATACACGGTGCCTTTTTTCGGAATCAAACTCATTCATTTACCCCAGTGGCTTGTAGTGTGGTTGAGGCGCCCTCAACCGGAATCCAGAAGGAGAACCGGCAGCCGGTTACCTCGTCGGCATTGTAGAGGTTCTCGGCAGAGATCCTGCCCTGATGCGACTCAATGATGCTGCGGCACAAATTCAGGCCAATGCCCATGCCTTCGGCCTTTGTAGAGAAAAAGGCCTCATACACGCGATCGATCGCTTCGGGCGGTAAACCTTGACCGCTGTCGGTGACGGCAAATTCCACCACGGGCTTGCCTTCGATCTCCTGCAGTCCCACGCGCAATTCGACATGGCGCTGGTGCGATGGCCGGTTGGCGTTGTCGATCGATTCGGCCGCGTTTTTCATCAAGTTGATCAAGACCTGTTCGATCAGGATCGGGTCCACCATCAGCAGCGGCAAACGGGCGGCCACGTAATGGCTCAGACGCACATTGCGGCGGCGCAGTTCGATCTCGGCCAATTCCAAAGATTCACTCACCATGGCGCTGACATCGGAAAGTGCCCGATTGGGCTCGCTGCGTTTGACGAAGCTGCGGATGCGCAAAATGATCTGGCCTGCACGTTGGGCTTGGTGTGCGGTTTTGTCCAAGGCCCACAGCAGGTCTTTTTCTTCCACCTGTCGGGACTTGATGCGCGAGATCATGCCGCTGCAGTAGTTGCTGATGGCGGTCAGTGGCTGGTTGAGTTCGTGCGCCACACTCGAGGCCATCTCGCCCATGGTGATCAAGCGACTGGCGTTTTGCGCGCGTTCGGCTTGTTGATCGGCCAGCTCTTCGGCCTGACGGCGGGGCGTGATGTCGGTGGCGATCACCATTTGCGCCAAACGACCGTCGGCCCAATTGATGTAGCGCGAGCGCACTTCCAGCCATTTGCCCAACTCGGGCACAAAGATCTCGGCGTTTTCTGACGACGCGACGGTCAAGGTTTCGGTGGGCAGGCCCGCCAGGTCGTCCACATCTTCAGCGTCGTTGGGGCCTTCGTAAGCCCCGGCTTGCGCCACCAATCGCAAATGGCCTTGGGTGTCCTGGCCAAACCACAAACGGTAGAGCTTGTTGGCAAACAGCAGTTCCTGGCTGCCCAGCGGTGCCACCGATACCGATGCATCCAGCGCTTCCAACACGATGGTGAACCGTTCATGGGCACTGGCCAGTTGCTCGCGGATGCGGTTGGGCTCGGTGATGTCGGTCATCGAGGTCATCCAGCCGGTGTGTTTGCCCGATGCATCGATGAGCGGCGACACGTACATGCGGGCATCGAAGAGGCTGCCGTTTCGGCGCTTGACGCGCACCTGAAAGCCACCGGTGGAGTGCTGACCGCTGATCTCTTCCTCGAGGCGTTTGGTCAGTTGTTCGCGGTCTTGTTCAGGCCAGTATGGGAAGGGCGCCGTGGCCCCCACCAGTTCAGCTTCGCTCCAGCCCGTCATTTGGCAAAACGCCGGGTTCACATAACTGATGCGGCCATGCAAGTCGAGCGCACGCATGCCGGTGACCATGGAGTTCTCCATGGCGCGGCGGAAATTGGTTTCGGCCACCAAGGCCTTTTGGGCTTGCAGACGGCGGCGGGTGTGGCGCCAATTGCCAATCAGCATCCAGGCGGTCATCACGCTGAGCACGCTGACCAGCCAAAAAAGGCCACTGCCCACCAGACCTTGGGATGTGCGCCAGGCTTGTGCCTGCAGGATCAGGTCGTTTCCCACGGGCGAAACAGGGATCTCGTAATCGTTGTCCAGCCTGGGGTTGCCGGGCATCAGGTTCCACAGGTGGATGCGTTTGGGGATGGTTTGCCCCGCCAGCAATTGGCCATCGCCGTCGCGCAAAGCCACCGCGTATTTGGCCAGCACCTCGGTGGGAATCCCGTAGCGCAGCAAGCCCTCCATCGAGTATTCGGCCAATATCACGCCGCTGAAGCGCCCCAGGTCGTTGCTCAAGGGGGAGTGCAACTGCAAGACCGAGTTGTTGTTGGTTTTGTCATCGTCTGCGTCCACGCGGCCATAAATGGGCTGCATCAGGTCGCGGGCCAAGCTGTAATGGCTTTCGGTCTCGCCAATTTTGAGCACGGTGCCTGCACGCAAGTGCTGGCTGGGCAGCAAGCTGGACACGCTTTGGTTGGCAATGATGCGGCGGCGGTCGTCGATCCAGGTCAACGATTGGTACTCGGGGTACTGCTGCACCAAGGCCTCAGCGCGGACCATGAATTGTTCTGCTTTGATTTCGCGGTTGGACACGTCACGCGCCAAACGCATGACTTGTTCTTGTCTTTCCAGCAGGCGCAAACGCAAGCGCTGCTGGGCGTACTCCACGTCACGTTTGATGGCTTCTTGTTCGCGTTCGACTTCTTCGATCCGCAAATACCAAAAGGCACTGGCAATGGCCGCCAAAAACAACAGCACCGCTGCCACGGGTGCCAGGTTGGCGAATCGGTCTTGCCGGTTGGGTGATTGGCGCACCCACCAGGTGCGCCACCACGCCCAGGGCCCCACTTTTTTCACAACCGAAGCAGCTTTGTTCAATTCCATGCGCCGAGTTTAGGGGACAAGCCTTCGGGAAATCCCGGGCAGGGCCATTGGGTTTCGCCTGAATTTCCATTGAAAATTCACAATATGAAAAGTTAAAGCACGATTTGAAATTTCTGAAAAATTATGAGAAACTTACGGGCATCATTTGGTCAACAACAAGCAGGAGACACGCATGACAGCGGCAAACCCACAACAGCCGAATCAAGATTTGGACTCGCAAGAGACCCGGGAATGGATGGACGCCCTGTCCTCCGTGATTGAAAAAGAAGGCGGCGAACGCGCCCACTTTTTGTTGGAGCAGTTGCTCGAACATGCACGCCAACACAGCATTGACAAGCCTTTTTCTGCGACCACAGGCTACGTCAACACCATCTCGCCTGAAGAAGAAGAACGCGCTCCAGGCAACCTTGAAATCGAAGAGCGCCTGCGCGCCTACATGCGCTGGAACGCCATGGCCATGGTCGTCAAGGCCAACCGCCACAACCCCGAAGACGGCGGCGATTTGGGTGGCCACATCGGCTCCTTCGCGTCTTTGGCCAGTTTGTTTGGAGCTGGGTTTAACCACTTCTGGCACGCCGAGAGCGAGAACCATGGCGGCGACTGCCTCTACATCCAAGGCCACGTGTCACCCGGCGTCTATGCCCGTGCCTACCTGGAAGGCCGCCTGACCGAAGAGCAGTTGCTCAACTTCCGCCAAGAGGTGGACGGCAAAGGCCTGTCGAGCTACCCGCACCCCAAACTGATGCCCGAGTTCTGGCAGTTCCCCACCGTGTCGATGGGATTGGGCCCACTGATGGCGATCTACCAAGCCCGCTTTTTGAAATACCTGCACGCCCGTGGCATTGCCAACACCGAAAACCGCAAGGTCTGGGTGTTCTGCGGCGACGGCGAGATGGACGAGGTCGAATCCTTGGGCGCCATCGGCTTGGCCGCTCGCGAGAACCTGGACAACCTGGTCTTCGTCGTCAACTGCAACTTGCAGCGCTTGGACGGCCCTGTGCGTGGCAACGGCAAGATCGTGCAAGAGCTCGAAGGCGAATTCCGAGGTTCTGGCTGGAACGTGATCAAGCTGCTGTGGGGCTCCGGTTGGGACCCTCTGCTGGCCCGCGACAAAGAAGGCGCGCTCAAGAAGATCATGATGGAGACGCTCGACGGCGACTACCAGGCCATGAAAGCCAACGACGGCGCTTATGTGCGCAAGCATTTCTTTGGCCGCGACCCGCGCACCTTGGAGATGGTCTCCAAGATGTCTGACGAAGAAATCTTTGACCTGCGCCGTGGTGGTCACGACTCCAAAAAAGTCTATGCCGCATTCCACAAAGCGGTGAACCACAAAGGCCAGCCTACGGTGTTGTTGATCAAGACCGTCAAAGGCTTTGGCATGGGCAAAGCCGGCGAAGGCAAAAACAACGTGCACCAGACCAAGAAACTGTCGGACGAGGACATCAAAGCCTTCCGCGACCGCTTCAACATCCCGGTGCCCGACAGCGAGCTGCCCAAGATCCCGTTCTACAAGCCCGCAGACGACACCCCAGAAATGAAGTACCTGCACGAGCGCCGCAAGGCCTTGGGCGGCTACCTCCCACACCGCCGCACCAAGAGCGACGAGAGCTTCACCGTGCCTGCGCTGGACACCTTCAAGTCGGTCATGGAGCCCACCGCCGAAGGCCGTGAAATCTCCACCACCCAAGCCTATGTGCGCTTCTTGACGCAACTGCTGCGCGATCAGGCCTTGGGCCCACGCGTGGTACCCATCTTGGTGGACGAAGCCCGCACTTTCGGTATGGAAGGCTTGTTCCGCCAAATCGGTATCTACAACCCCGCAGGTCAGCAGTACACCCCGGTCGACAAAGACCAGGTCATGTACTACAAGGAAGACAAAGCCGGTCAGATCCTGCAAGAAGGCATCAACGAAGCCGGCGGCATGTCCAGCTGGATCGCTGCGGCCACCAGCTACAGCACCAGCAACCGGATCATGATCCCGTTTTACGTGTACTACTCGATGTTCGGCTTCCAGCGCATTGGCGATCTGGCCTGGGCAGCGGGCGACATGCAAGCACGCGGCTTCTTGCTCGGCGGCACATCGGGCCGTACCACGCTCAACGGCGAAGGCCTGCAGCACGAAGACGGTCACAGCCACCTCATGGCCAACACCATCCCCAACTGCGTGTCCTATGACCCCACCTTTGCACACGAAGTCGGCGTCATCTTGCACCATGGCTTGAAGCGCATGGTCGAGAAGCAAGACAACATCTTCTATTACCTGACGCTGTTGAACGAAAACTACGCCATGCCTGGCCTCACGCCCGGCACCGAAGAGCAGATCATCAAAGGCATGTACATGTGCAAGCCCGGCGCGGCCGGTGACAAGCGTGTGCAACTGTTGGGCTCGGGCACCATCTTGCGCGAATCGATTGCCGCGCAAACCTTGCTGGCCACCGACTGGGGCATCCAAGCCGACGTGTGGAGCTGCCCAAGCTTCAACGAGCTGACCCGCGACGGCCAAGACGCTGATCGCTTCAACCTGCTGCACCCGCTGGAAACCCCACGTGTGTCCTTTGTGGAGCAGCAGTTGGCCCCGCACAGCGGCCCCGTGGTCGCGTCCACCGACTACATGAAGGCCTATGCCGAGCAGATCCGTCCTTTCATTCCAAAGGGCCGCACCTACAAAGTGCTGGGCACCGACGGTTTTGGCCGCTCCGACTTCCGCAGCAAGCTGCGCGAGCACTTCGAGGTCAACCGCCACTACATCGTGGTCGCGGCCCTCAAGGCCCTGAGCGAAGAGGGCAAAGTGCCTGTCAAGCAAGTGGCCGAAGCCATTCAAAAGTACGGCATCAAAGCCGACAAGATCAACCCGCTGTACGCATAAATCCGGGAGACACACATGGCATTGGTAGAAGTACAAGTCCCGGACATCGGGGATTTTGATGAAGTGACCGTCATTGAATTGATGGTCAAAGTGGGCGACACCGTGAAAGCCGAGCAATCGCTCATCACCGTCGAGTCCGACAAAGCCTCGATGGAAATCCCGTCGAGCACGGCGGGTGTCGTCAAGGAAATGCGCGTGGCCTTGGGCGACAAGGTCAAGCAAGGCTCCATCGTGCTGGTGGTGGAAGCCGCTGGTGCGGCTGCACCGGCTGCTGCGCCTGCTGCTGCAGTGGCAGCGTCCGCACCTGCGCCTGCCGCAGCCCCCGTGGCAGCGGCACCGGCTGCATCTGGCCCCGTGCAAGTGTTTGTGCCCGACATCGGCGACTTCAAAGACGTGGCCGTCATCGAAGTCATGGTCAAGCCCGGCGACACCATCAAGGTGGAGCAATCACTGATCACCGTCGAGTCCGACAAAGCCTCGATGGAAATCCCGTCCTCGGCTGCGGGCGTGCTCAAAGAGCTCAAAGTAAAAGTGGGCGACACCGTCAACATCGGTGACCTGCTGGCCGTGCTGGAAGGCACCGCTGTAGCTGTTGCACCCGCAGCGGCTGTTGCGGCTGCGCCTGTTGCTGTGGCTTCGGCCCCGGCCGCTGCCCAAACCCCTGTGGCGGCCGCTGCCGCTGCGGTGGCTGCACCGGCGCATGCCCCTGGGGGCAACACGGTGGGCTTGCCCCACGCCTCGCCATCGGTGCGCAAGTTTGCCCGCGAGCTGGGTGTACCGCTCGACGAGGTCAAAGGCTCTGGCCTCAAAGGCCGCATCACGGCGGATGACGTGCAAGCCTTCACCAAGGCTGTCATGTCGGGCGCTGCGCAAACCAAGGCCCAGGCTGCCAAAGCACCTGCGGGCGGTGGCGGCTCCGAGCTGGGTCTGATCCCCTGGCCCAAGGTGGACTTTGCCAAGTTTGGCCCGATCGAGCGCAAAGAAATGTCGCGCATCAAGAAGATCAGCGGCGCCAACCTCTTGCGCAACGCCGTGATGATCCCGGCCGTCACCAACCACGACGATGCCGACATCACCGACCTCGAAGCCTTCCGCGTCTCGACCAACAAAGAAAACGAGAAGAGCGGCGTCAAAGTCACCATGCTGGCCTTCCTGATCAAGGCCTGCGTGGCCGCGCTCAAGAAGTTCCCCGAGTTCAACAGCTCGCTCGATGGCGATGCGCTGATCTACAAGCAGTACTACCACATCGGTTTTGCCGCCGACACGCCCAACGGCCTGGTGGTGCCCGTGATCAAAGACGCAGACAAAAAAGGCGTCTTGCAGATTAGCCAAGAAATGGGTGAGCTGGCCAAGAAAGCCCGCGACGGCAAGCTCGGCCCCGCCGACATGTCGGGCGCGACCTTCACCATCTCCAGTTTGGGTGGCATCGGTGGCAAGTACTTCACGCCCATCATCAATGCGCCCGAAGTGGCCATCTTGGGTGTGTGCAAGAGCACCATGGAACCCGTCTGGGACGGCAAGGCCTTCCAGCCCCGCCTGATGCTGCCCCTGTCTTTGACATGGGACCACCGCGTCATCGACGGCGCCGCTGCGGCACGCTTCAACGCGTTCCTGGGTCAAATCCTCAGCGACTTCCGTCGCGTGTTGCTCTAAGGACTTTAAATGGTACTGATAGACATTCAAGTTCCTGATATTGGCGACTTCGACGAAGTGACCGTGATCGAGTTGATGGTCAAGGTAGGCGACACCGTCAAATCTGATCAAAGCCTGAGCACCGTGGAGAGCGACAAGGCCTCCATGGAAATTCCTTGCAGCCACGGTGGCGTGGTCAAAGAACTCAAAGTCAAGCTGGGCGATAAGGTCAAGCAAGGCTCGGTGGTGTTGGTGCTGGAAGGCGAGGGCGTTGCTGCGGTCCAAGCCCCTGCAGCTGCTTCCGCTCCAGCGGCTGCACCTGTGGCATCCACTGCTGCACCCGTTGCAGCTGCCATCGCACCTGTGGCCTCCAGCTTCGGCGGCTCTGCCGACATCGAGTGCGATGTGCTCGTGCTCGGCGGTGGCCCCGGCGGTTACTCGGCAGCATTCCGTGCGGCTGACCTCGGCTTGAGCGTGGTCATCGTTGAGCGCTACGCCACCTTGGGCGGCGTGTGTTTGAACGTGGGTTGCATTCCATCCAAAGCGCTGCTGCACGTCGCAGCCGTCATGGACGAAGTCAGCCACATGGCCGACTTGGGTGTGGACTTCGGCAAGCCAGTGGTCAACATCGACAAGCTGCGCGGCCACAAAGAAAAAGTCATTGGCAAACTCACAGGCGGTTTGGCTGCGATGGCCAAGATGCGCAAGGTCACGACCGTGCGCGGCTTGGGCCAATTCGT
>NKIO01000133.1 GCA_002255935.1 Comamonadaceae bacterium PBBC2 | reverse complement strand
CGAAGACCGCCACCACATCCGCCGCCGCGCCATCCACGAACGTGCAGGCCACACGCAAGAAGGCAGCATCGACGTGGCGCTGCAGCGCCTGCGCTGGGCGGGCATCACGCCCAAAAGCATCTCGGAGATGCTGGCCACCAGCTACGTCTCGCCCGTGCTCACCGCCCACCCGACCGAAGTGCAGCGCAAAAGCATTCTGGACGCCGAGCGCGACATTGCCCACCTGCTGACCGAACGCGACGCCATCAAGGCCCGCGCTGCCGTGGTCAACGCCGCCAAAGACGCGCTGACGCCCAAAGAGCTGGCCGCCAATGAGCAACAAATGCGTGCCCGCGTGATGCAGCTGTGGCAAACCCGCCTGTTGCGCTTCACCAAACTCACCGTGGCCGACGAGATTGAAAACGCGCTGAGCTATTACGAAGCGACCTTCCTGCGCGAGATCCCCAAGCTCTATGCCGAACTCGAGCAAGCCCTGCCCGGCCAAAGCGTGGCCAGCTTTTTGCGTATGGGCCAATGGATCGGCGGCGACCGCGACGGCAACCCCAATGTGACCGCGCAAACGCTGGAACACGCCCTGACCCGCCAAAGCGATGTGGCCCTGCGCCACTACCTGACCGAGGTGCATTACCTGGGCAGCGAGTTGTCGCTGTCGGCCATGCTCGTGCCTTTTGGCCCCGAAATGCAGGCCTTGGCCGAGCAGTCACCTGACACCAACGAACACCGGCAAGACGAGCCCTACCGCCGGGCGCTCACGGGCATTTACGCCCGCCTGGCCGCCACGCTCAAAGGCCTCACGGGTGGCGACGCCGCCCGCCATGCCGTGGCCCCGCAAAACCCCTACGCCAGTGCCGAGGCCTTTTTGGCCGACCTGCGCGTGATCGAAGCGTCTCTTTGCAGCCACCACGCCGAAGCCTTGGCCGCCCAGCGCCTGCACCCCTTGATCCGCGCCGTCGAAGTGTTTGGCTTCCATCTGGCCACGGTGGACCTGCGCCAAAGTTCGGACAAGCACGAAGAAGTCGTGGCCGAACTCTTGACCGCTGCCCGCGTGGAAAAGAACTACAGCCAGCTCGAGGAGCACGCCAAACAAGCCCTGCTGCTGGGCTTGCTCAACGATGCCCGCCCGCTGCGCGTGCCGGGTGCCGACTACAGCGAACATGCCGTGTCGGAGCTGGCCATTTTTGAAACCGCCAAGCGCATGCTCGGCAGCTTTGGCAAGCAGTCGATCCGCCACTACATCATCAGCCACACCGAAACCGTGAGCGATTTGCTCGAGGTCTTGCTGCTGCAAAAAGAAGTGGGCCTGATGCGCGGCACGCTGGACAGCGAGGCGATCAACGACCTCATTGTGGTGCCGCTGTTCGAGACCATCGAAGACCTGCGCAACGCCGCGCCCATCATGCGTGACTTCTACGCCCTGCCCGGCGTGGCCGCGCTGATCCAGCGT
>NKIO01000057.1 GCA_002255935.1 Comamonadaceae bacterium PBBC2 | reverse complement strand
TTGGAAGGCCTCAGGGGGCTGAAATTTCGAAATGCGAAAAGAAAATCGGGCAAATGGCGAAGCGGGACAACAGGGCCCCTCTGACATCGTGAGTAATTCAGCAGCCTGCTAGGGGTGGGCTGGTCTTTTGTAGGAGCCCAACTTTGTTGGGCGATAGAACGCCTATGGTGAGCCTGCAATCGCCGAACGCAGTTCAGCTCCCACAAGGGATGCCAGCACTTCCTGAGATGGTTCTGTGTTTGTGGGAGCCCAACTTTGTTGGGCGATTGAACGCCGCCGGTCTGCATGTCAACGGCCACCGACATCCAGGGCCAACCCATGCCCGAGGTCAAAACGACCCGCCCAGCCCGTAAAATGTTCTTTTTTGCTATCTGCAAATCACTTTTTTAATCAGGACCCAAGATGAGCGTTGTGATCCCCTCCATGTCTGACCGTGACGGCAAAATCTGGATGGACGGCCAGATGGTCGATTGGCGCGATGCCAAGATCCACGTGCTGAGCCACACCCTGCACTACGGCTGCGGCGCTTTTGAAGGCGTGCGCGCCTACAAAACCGAGCAAGGCACCGCCATCTTCCGCCTGCAAGAGCACACCGACCGCCTGTTCAACAGCGCCAAGATCTTGCGCATGGCCATCCCCTTCACCAAAGAACAGGTCAACGAAGCACAACGCGATGTGGTCCGTGAGAACAACTTGGAAAGCGGCTACATCCGCCCCTTGACCTGGATCGGCGACAAAAAGCTGGGCGTGAGCCCCAAGGGCAACACCATCCACCTGATGGTCGCAGCTTGGACCTGGGGTGCTTACCTGGGCGAAGACGGCATGAAGCGCGGCATCCGCGTGAAAACCTCCAGCTACACCCGCCACCACGTCAACATCACCATGACGCAAGCCAAGGCGGTGAGCAACTACACCAACTCGATCCTGGCCAATATGGAAGTGACCGACGAAGGTTACGACGAAGCTTTGTTGCTCGACACATCGGGCTTTGTGTCGGAAGGCGCTGGCGAAAACATCTTTGTGGTCAAAGACGGTGTGATTTACACCCCCGACTTGTCGGCTGGGGCCTTGAACGGCATCACCCGCAACACCGTATTCCACATCGCCAAAGACCTGGGTCTGGAGATCGTGCAAAAGCGCATCACCCGCGATGAGATCTACATCGCCGACGAAGCCTTCTTCACTGGCACGGCGGCCGAAGTGACGCCGATCCGTGAGCTGGACCGCATCCAACTGGGCGCTGGCAGCCGCGGCCCCATCACCGAAAAAATCCAATCCGCGTTCTTTGACATCGTCAACGGCCGCAACCCCAAGTACGCCCACTGGCTGACCTTGGTTTAAGGACAACACCCATGAGCAACACCATTGAACTTTTGGCATCGGATCTGAACCCCCAAGGCGGCGTGTTCTGCCCCAGCCCCAAAGCCGACATGAAACTTTGGAACAGCCACCCCAAGGTCTACCTGGACGTGGCGAAAACCGGCCAGGCCAAGTGCCCTTACTGCGGCACCGAATACAAACTCAAGGCCGGTGAGGTTGTGGGCCACGGGCACTGAACGCCAGATGGTCAACACCGAAGTCATCGTCACCACTTACAACAACCCGACAGCGCTTCACTTCGCACTGCTGGGCTTGGAAGGACAAACCACCCAGGCTTTTCGGGTGTGCATTGCCGACGATGGCTCCGGTCCTGATACCCAAAAAGTCGTCGATTCATGGCGCATTCGTTGGGGTGAAGATCGATTTCGCCACGTGTGGCATCCCGACAACGGCTTTGCCAAAAACGAAATACTGAACAAAGCCATTGCATCCTCCGGTGCCGATTACCTGATCTTCATTGACGGTGATTGCGTAGCATCCCCTGGCTACATCCAGCGGCATTTCGACCTGCGCCAGCCGAGCTTGTTTGTCAGTGGCAGCCTGATCCGCATGCCCTTGACGGTCAATCCTTTGTTGTCCGATGAACTGGTCACTTCCAAACGTGTCTTTCAGCTGGATTGGCTCAAAGCTCACGGGTGCGTCACTCGCTTGGGAACATGGCTAAAAACGGCGTCACTGCCCTTGGCGTTCGCCAATTTTCTGGAGCGCATTTCCCCAGTCAAGATCGTCTGGAACGGCTGCAACAGTGCAGGTTGGCGAGCCGATTTGCTCAAAGTCAACGGATTTGACGAAGCCATGAAGTACGGTGCAGAAGACGTGGAAATGGGTGTTCGACTGAACAACGCGGGTATCCGTGGAAGACACAACCGTTACACCGCCCCGCTGCTGCACATTGAACATGCCCGTGGTTATGCAGACCCAGTCGTGGCGGCTTCCAACAAGCGTTACATGAAGTCCGTCCGCAGATCGGGGCGCACATGGACCGCCCAAGGCATCGTCAAATCCGAAGGCCCCTCCTTCCTCACCCACGGTGGTTCTTGATGAACAACATGCCCTTGCCAAGCCTTGCGATTGGCATCCTGACCAAAAACGAATCGCGGCTGATTGGGCGCTGCATTGAGAGCGCCCTGTTTGCAGATGAAGTGATCGTGCTTGACAGTGGCAGCACCGACGACACCCTGGACATTGCCCAGAAATTGGGGGCCAAGACCTTTACCAGCGCCGACTGGCAAGGCTTTGCCGTTCAGCGTAACCGATTGCTCGAAAAGGTCGGCAGCGACTACATCTTTTTTCTCGACGCGGATGAGGTCATCACACCTGAACTGAAAACAGAACTCCAAAGCATCGTTCAATCGGGTGCTTCGGGCGTCTGGAAAGTGCGTTGGACCGTTGTGGCCTACGGCCATGTGCTCAAGCACTTCAAGTCCAATGCCAGCATGGAACGATTGTTCCCCAGAGCATTGATCGATCACTACAAAGGCGTGGTCCACGAAGAAGCGGTGCTACGCGGCAACGGTCCAGTCCAGCGCAGCGTCATGAAGCACCGACTGCTGCACCACTCCAGGCAAAGCATTCGCGCCAGCCTTGAAAAACTCACTCAATACGCCATGCTGGGTGCAGCCAAACGACATGCAGCGGGCAAACGCGGCGGCATTGGACGAGGCACCTTGTCTGCCTTGTCTTCGTTCTTGAAGACCTATATTTTGCAAGGCGGTTTTCTCGACGGCGGCCCCGGCTTTCTCTACTGCTACTTCGTCGCTTTGGAATGCTTCTTCAGATACGTGGCACTGAAATACGACCGTGATCTGTTGACTGAAAAGGTCAGTCGTTAAACGCCTTCATCAGCACCCAACTGCCTTCAAAGGTTTTCATGCCACACGAAATCACCTTGTGCCTGACCATTGGAAATCGACCCGAACCTTTGGAAAAAACACTGCTGAGCTTGCTGCCCATGATTGAGTTCCAGCACATCATCGCCATCAACGATTTCAGAGACGCGCCAACCAATGAGATGTTCCTGAAAATGTGTCCTCAAGGCACGTTGATCAATCTACACAAGCAGGTTGGACATCACCAAGCCGTTGATGCAATGTACAAATTGGTGAAAACCAAGTACGTTTTCCATTGCGAAGACGATTGGTTGTTCGAGGGGGACATTCCCGTCGAACCCGTATTGAACTTACTGCAATCCAAGCCAGAAATCAGTGAAGTTTGCTTGCGCAAGGTCGAAGACATCCCCATGAATGAGGAGGAAGCATCAAAAATTTTGACCTGCGAAGGATCGGGACTGACCTACAAACGACTGGATCCCATGCATGAACAATGGCACGGATACACATTCAACCCACACATTGCATCGCTGGACAATTGGAATCGCTTGGGTGGCTTTCATCAGTTCAAAAAAGAACGCCATGTTTCCAGGCACATGCGCTCATGGGGTCAGCACGTCGCCTATCTGACACCTGGCCACTGCAGCCATATTGGAGATGGGATCAGCGTCAGCATCCAGCCCAGTCGAATTGATCGCTTGAAAAAATGGTTCAGCAATTGATCGGGCTGTGCATCATTCCTTTCGAACGAAACCGCATTGTTTAATTTGAAACTCCACCAAGCTAATTCACGGCTGGCAAAGTTAACTTCACCTCAAAACAAGCCCCACACCCCTCCCGCGCGGTGCAGCGCACCACCCCGTGGTGACGCTCCACAATCGATTTGACAAGCGCCAGCCCCAGGCCCACACCGCCCACACGTTCGCTGGCGCCGGGCAGTCTGAAGAAGGGCTCAAAGATGCGTTCTCGGTATTCAGATGGCACACCGGGGCCGTTGTCGCACACGGTCAACAGCACTTGCTGGTTTTCTGAGCGCAGAGACAGCGCGATGCCTTCGCCCTCTACCGTCAAGGCGCCATAGCGGCGTGCGTTCTCAAGCAGGTTGCGCACCATGCGGCGCAGCAGTTTGGCCACGCCCTGCACTTCGAGTGTGTGCATGCCTTCGGGCACGTCGAGCAATGCGCCCACGCGGGCGCACTCCTCAGCGCACAGGCCCACCAAGTCCACCGCTTCCACCGTGCCCATATCGGCCTCTTTGGCGTCCAATCGGCTGGCCAGCAAAATCTCATCGATCAATTGGTCCAGCTCGGCCATGTTGCGCAAAATTTCCTGACGGGTGCGCTGGTGCAGGGCTGCCTCGCTGCTCACCTCCATCAGTTCAAGGCCCATCCGGATGCGCGCCATGGGCGAGCGCAGCTCATGCGAGGCATTGGCCAGCAAAGACTTTTGCGAAGCCATCAAGCCCTCAATACGCTCGGCGGCTTGGTTAAAGCGCTGCGACAAATCGGCCACTTCATCGTCGCCTTGCACCGGCACACGGGCCGACAGATCGCCCTCGCCCCAGCGCTGTACACCACGCTGCAAGCCTTCCAGACGCTGCGTCAAGCGGCGCACCACCGGGTACAAACCCAGCGCCACAGCCAGACCGATCAAGCCCAGCATCCAGAAAAACCCATATGGCGGCGCCGCCCACCAAGGAGGCTCGCGGTGCATGCGCGGCGGTGGACGACCGTCCTCCCACTTGCGCTGGATCTGAAACTGCATCGAGCGGCCATCGGGCATGTCAAACTCAAAATTCAATGGCATGCCGGGGCGGTGGCGCGGTGCCGAGGTGCCCAACACCTCGCCGCCAGGCGTCATGATCACCCAATCCAGAGGCATGGGCGGCGGTGTGTTGTGCTCCACACTGGCACGCCAAAACCAGCCCACCACCAACATCAAGACCGCCACGCCGGCCACCACGGCCAGCCAGATGCGCAGGTACAAATGCCGAGACAAGCCTTTGAACATCAGTCAATCCTGCTGACGCGCAAACACATAACCGACACCCCGCACCGTCAGGATGCGCTGCGGCGCTTTGGGATCGGCCTCAATGGCCGCGCGAATGCGCCCCATGTGCACATCGATCGACCGGTCAAACGCTTCCAGCTCACGGCCGCGCACCGCTTCCATGATCTGGTCACGGGTCAGCACGCGCCCTGCCCGCTCGGCCAGCGCCACCAACAGATCAAACTGATACGAGGTCAATTCGCAAGGCTGGCCTTTGACCGACACACGGCGGGCATCGCGGTCAATTTCCAAAGACCCGAAATTCATGGTTTGTGTGGGGCTTGGGGAGTCTGTGCCCTTGCGGCGCAAGATGGCCTTGATGCGGGCCAGCAGTTCGCGGGGCTCAAACGGTTTGGGCAGGTAATCGTCTGCACCCATCTCCAAACCAATGATGCGGTCCATCGGATCGCCCTTGGCCGTGAGCATGAGCACCGGCACCTGACCCAATGCGCCGGGTAAGGCCCGGATGCGCTGGCAAACCTGCAAGCCATCCATGTCGGGCAGCATCAGGTCCAAGATCACCAGATCCACGCCTGCCGATTGCAAGCGGGTCAAGCCGGTCTGCGCATCTGGGGCATGGCTGACCACAAACCCCGAAGCGCCCAGGTATTCCGACACCATGCCCGCCAGGCGGGCATCGTCTTCGATCATCAAAAGTTGTTGCATGACCACATCTTCGCTTGCTTGGCCGGCATTGGCGTTACCGGTTTGTAAAGCTCCGTAAAAATGCCCGAAACATCGCCGAACAAGTTCAGCTCCTACAAAGACTTTCAACATGGATGAGCTCAGTTCAACGCCCACAAATGCACATTCTCTTGTGGGAGCTCAACTTTGTTGGGCGATTGTTTGAAAGATAACAGAACTTCGAAACATCGCCGAACACAGTTCAGCTCCCACAAAGACCTTCAGCCCCAGCAAAAAACCTAGGACTTGGCATGCACGCGACTGGCCAGGGCCACCAGGATCAAAACTGGAACGCCCATCCAGGCGGTGGCATGGAAAAAGCTGGCGTAGCCGTAGGCGTTCACAAAGTCGCCAGAAAACCCTGCGATGAATTTGGGCAGCAGCAGCATCATCGAGCTGAGCAGCGCGTATTGCGTGGCCGAATAGCTGATGTTGGTCAAAGAAGACAAATAGGCGATGAACGCCGCGGACGCGATGCCGCTGGCCAGGTTGTCGGCCGACACCACCCAAATCAGCGCCGTCACATCGTGGCCCACGCCACTGAGCCAAGCGAAGAGCAAATTGGTGGCCGCGCTCAGGATGGCGCCCAGCATCAAGATGCGCATCACGCCCCAGCGGGCCGACAGCACGCCGCCCACAAAGGCGCCCACCAAGGTCATCACCACGCCGTAGACCTTGGTCACAGCGGCCACTTCGTCCTTGGTGTAGCCCATGTCGACATAAAACGGATTGGCCATGATGCCCATGACCACATCGCTGATCCGGTACACCGCGATCAATGACAGGACCAGCACCGCCTGCCAGCGGTAGCGGCGCCAAAAGTCGGCAAAGGGGTCGATCACCGCACCTTGCAACCACTCGGCCGCATTGCGGGCGGGCTTCATCGGCGCTGGCACCGGCTCGGGCGAGCCCAACACCATCAGCATGCCGGGCAACAGGCTCAGGGCCATCACCAAATAAGCGGCTTGCCAGGCCGCCTGCACATAGCCGGTTTCGGTGCCTTGCGCACGGGCGGCGATCCAGAGCACGCCTGCACCGGCCCAGATCATGGCCAGGCGATAACCGGTTTGGTAGGTGGCGGCCAAGGCCGCTTGCGCATTCGCTTCGGCGGACTCGATGCGGTATGCGTCCAGCGCGATGTCTTGTGTGGCGGATGCAAACGCCACCGCCAAGGCACAAGCCACCAAAGGACCCAACAGCTGCGAGGGATCGTTCAAGGCCATGCCCACCAAGCCGGCCATGATGACCACTTGCGACAGCAGCAACCAGCTGCGGCGGCGGCCCAGACGCGCTGTCAACAAAGGAATCGGCAAACGGTCCACCAGCGGGGCCCACATCCACTTGACGCCATAGGCCAGGCCCACCCAGCTCAGGTAGCCAATCGTGCTGCGGTCAATGCCCGCCTCGCGCAGGCGAAAGCTCAAGGTGCCCAGCACCAGCAAGAGCGGCAAGCCCGCCGAAAACCCCAGCAACAGCATGCGCAAACTGGCCGGCTGCAAATACAAGCTCAGGGATTCGCGCCAGCTGCGCACAGGGACTGCCAAGGGGCTGTTGTTTTCTGTCATGCCCGAATTATCAGGCCAGGCCAAATGACAACTTCTTGGTTATGATTCGCCACCATGTGCTGGCTTTGCGACCTCAAAACCCCCTCCTCCCCTGCGACTGCGCCCAGCGAACACCGCTGGAACGCACGACGGGGCTTTTTGTTGGCCGCAGGTGCCACTGCCGCAGGCTCCGCCTTGGCGCAAGTGGACGTGGGCTCTGCGTCCAGCATGCGCAACCTGGTGCCGGCCGAAACGCTTGAAAACTCTGCACGCCAGCAATACGCGCAAGTCATCGCCGATGCCCGGTCCAAAAATGCCTTGGCCCCAGACGGCCACCCCCAACTGCAGCGCCTGCACGAGATCGCCAAACGGCTGATCCCCTTCACCACGCAGTGGAACCCACGCGCCAAAGACTGGAAGTGGCAGGTCAACCTGATCGGCAGCAAACAGCTCAACGCCTGGTGCATGCCCGGCGGCAAGATCGCCTTCTACACCGGCATTCTGGATCAGTTGCAGCTGACCGACGATGAAGCCGCCATGATCATGGGTCACGAAATGGCCCACGCCCTGCGTGAGCACGCCCGCGAACGCATGGCCAAAAGCAAAGTCACCGGCATGGGCCTGTCGATTGCTTCACAACTGCTGGGCTTGGGCCAATTGGGCGATGTGGCCGCCAACATGGGAACGCAATTGCTGACCCTCAAATACAGCCGCGACGATGAAACCGAAGCCGATCTGGTAGGCCTTGAAATCGCGGTGCGCGCCGGCTACAAACCCGAAGCCAGCGTCGCTTTGTGGAAAAAGATGCAAGCCGCCTCCGGGGGCAACAACAACGCGTCTTTCCTGTCCACCCACCCCAGCGGCGCCAACCGCATCGAAGAGTTGGAAGCCAACATCCCCAAGGTCCAGCACCTGTACGAGCAGGCTGTGAAACGCTGAGGTTTTCTTTCTTTGTAAGAGCAGAACTTTGTGGGGGGCTCTTTCTTTGTAGGAGCTGAAGTTTAGGGGCTATTTCTCTGTGGGAGCTCAGCTTTGGGGGGCTCTTTCTTTTGGAAGCTGAACTTTGGAGAGGCTATTTCTCTGTGGGAGCTGAACTTTGTTCGGCGATTGTTGGCCTTCCGTTGCTGTGCGCAGAATCGCCGAACACAGTTCAGCTCCCACGAATACCTTGATCACAGCAGGCGCCCAAACTGTTGAGCGAAGGCCTGGTTTCTTTGTGAAAGCTCAGCTTTGGGGAGCTATTTCTCTGTGGGAGCTGAACTTTGTTCGGCGATGGTTGGCCTTCTGTTGCTGTGCGCAGAATCGCCGAACACAGTTCAGCTCCCACGAATACCTTGATCACAGCAGGCGCCCAAACTGTTGAGCAATGGTTCAGGTACCACCCACATAAGGATTGGACTTACGCTCCCTGCCGAAGGTGCTTTCGGGGCCGTGACCGGGGATGAACACGGTGTCGTTGCCCATGGGCCACAAGCGTTGCGTGATGCTGGCGATCAAGTCCTCGTGGTTGCCTTGCGGGAAATCGGTGCGACCGATGCTGCCAGCAAAGAGCACATCGCCCACAAATGCCCGTTGGATTTCTGGCGAATAAAACACCACATGGCCTGGTGTGTGGCCCGGGCAATGACGTACCTGCAAAGTGTGGCCACCCAAAGTAACGGTGTCGCCATCGGCCAGCCAACGCGTGGGCTTGAAAGCCCGAGCGGGCGGAAAACCATACATCTCGGCTGCTTGCGCCAGACCATCGATCCAAAACTGGTCTGCAGGGTGTGGCCCGACGATGGGCAAGCCCAATTGCTCAGCCAGGTCAGCCGTGCCGGCGGCATGGTCCACATGGGCGTGGGTAATCCAGATTTGTTCGAGCTTCAGGTCAAGTTGCTCAAGCGCATCCAGCAAGACGTCCAGGTCACCGCCCGGATCGATGACAGCGGCTTGGCGGGTCTGATCGTCCCAGATCAAGGAGCAGTTTTGCTGGAAAGGCGTGACGGGGATGGTTTGGTATTGCAGCATGGGCCGCATTATCGCCTTGCAGGGCCCCAGTGGTCTGCAAGGAATCGCCCCACACAGTTGAGCTCCTACAAAGAGAACTGCAATCGCCGAACACAGTTCAGCTCCCACGAGTACCGGCCAACAGCATTGGCGTCACACTGACTTTGTGGGAGCTGAACTTCGTTCGGCGATTGTTGGCAGACCATGGACCACCGCAAAACCATCGCCCAACACAGTTGAGCTCCTACCAAGAGAACTGCCATCGCCCAACACAGTTGGGCTCCTACAAAAAGAACTGCAATCGCCGAACACAGTTCAGCTCCCACCATTACTGGCCCACCGCATTGGGCTCACACTGACTTTGTAGGAGCTGAACTTCGTTCGGCGATTGCCCGCAGACCATAGGCCACCGCAAAAACCATCGCCCAACACATTTGGGCTCCTACAAATAAACAAAACCATCGCCCTCCCCCATCAGGCCCCTGCAAAAATTTGCAGGGGCCCAACAGGGTTAGGCGGGTGGCTTAGCCGTGGGTGTTGCGGGTGATGGCCTCGTCGATGAACAAGGTGGCGCCGTTTTGGTTGAGCTGGCTGTAGGTGTGGCCTGGCACGAAGTGGTAGGCCTCGCCGAAGGTGCTGCTCAAGGTGGCGGCGGTTTGGCTCGTCATCACGGTGTTCCAGTTCAGGCTGTCGGTCAGCTCGGCGCTGTCGCCGGCATGGCCGTTGACCACCAACATCTTGCTTTCGTCCACACCGCTTGTGGCGGGGTTGTCCAGCACATCCGACAGGCCAATGAACGAGCTCAAGTCCATCTTGATCATGTTGTGACCGGCATTGGCACCGTTTGACAGGTCGACCACTTCCACATTCGTGGGTCGCGTCACCGCAGTCAGGTCCAGCGTCATACCCATGTCCAGCAGCTTGAAGGTGTTGACCTCAGGGGTGGCCGAATCGGCCGCCTGCGTGTTGAACCAAGCATCCGTCACCTCATGGGTTTGGCCATCGGTGGTGGTGTAGCTGGACAAGCCCTGCAACACGTTGCCGTTTTGCGTGGTCTGTGCCTTGTCGTGGTTCAGGTGGATGCTCTGAATGCCCAGATCGGCCAAAGTCTTGACCTCAGCAGCGCCAGACACGCCGTCCGCATTGCCGTCCACCCACACCTGCAGGTCCTTGAAGACCGCGTCTTGGGCGTCGATGACACCGTCGGCGTTCTTGTCGTACTGCGCCAGGGCTTGCCAGCCGTCTTTGGCCAGCGTGCCATCGGCCAATTTGGTGCTGGTGCCCAGCAATTCGCTGCCGTTGTTGACTTTGCCGTCGTGGTTCAAGTCGATCGCGAGCAAACCGTCGTGCTTGTCCACCCAGCCCAAGTTTTGCTTGCTGCCTGAGTTGAACAAGTCGAACTGCGTACCGTGCGCCAGATCGGTGGTTTGCACACCATCGCCGTTCAGGTCCAGGACCAGAGGCGAAGCTGAGACCGTGACCTTGGTGTCAGGAATGGTCGCCTGGATCAGTACCTGGGCTTTGGTGGTGCTGTGGTTGTACACATTGAAGGTCACGCTGTTGATGCTGACCGTGCTGCTGTCTTTGACCCACATGCCGTCCAGACCCGTGTTGCCACCGGCGCCGTCGGACAACAGGTTTTGCAAAGCCACCGCGTCGGTGCTGGTGCCTTTGATCATCAACTGCACCTTGCCATTGGTGGTAAATGCATTGGCCTGACCTAAGCTCAACACATTGTTGGCTGACAGCGTCAGCGTGGAAGTGCCTTGCATTTCAACGACCTCCACCTCTTGGATGCTCTTGACCGTCTGATTGGAGGTCAGCTTGGTCAGATCCAGTGCCGTGCCAGCGGCCAGCTTGAGCGTGTCGTTACCTGCGCCGCCGTTGATGAAGCCACCGGCGAGCAACCTGGCTTGCAAATCGCTGCCAGCCACGATCGTGTCATCGCCTGCCAATGGCGAAGCCACACCGCCGATCAAAGTCACGGTGTCGCTGCCACTGGAGGCTGGGGACGTGCCGCCCGCCACCAAGCTGTTGTCGCTCGATGGCGTGACCAACTGGAAGTTGATGTCGTCCAGCCAGAAGTCACCGCCACTGATACCGTTGCCCTGGTTGTTGCCCACCATGGTGATGTTGATCGACTTGGATTCGTTCGCTGTGTAGGTGGCCGTGAACTTTCCGGTGGTCACTTCCGTCTCGCCTGCACCCACGCGCGCTGGGAGTGCCATCTCCACGCCATCCACAATGGCTGTCATCGCTTTGACTTTCCAGTCATCCGTGTAGTAATTGAAGGTGAATTTGTAAGTCTGACCTTTGACCACATCGAAAGCGCCCGATTTGTACAAAGTGGTCAGCCCTTGCGTGCCGGTCACCGAGCCTTGCATGGCGATGTCAGTACCAAAGATAGAGGCCCGTGTGGAGTCCCAACCCGACACCGTGCCAATCCGAGGCGAGGTCAAACTGTCTGTGTACCAAGACAAGGCACTGCCGCCAGCAGAAGCGCCAGAATTGGTAGCCGATTTGGTCAAGGCCAAAATCGGACCCGCCACCGTACCCACTGCATTGACACCGTATTCATACACGTCATAAGTGATGCTCGTTGTGGTCAATGGCACATCCGAGGTGTAGTTGGCCGTGTTGTTGAAGTCGCCATTGGGCACCAAATTCAGACCCGAAGCATTCACAGTCCACAGGTTCGAGAAACCACTTGGATTGCCCATCAGGTCGTACTGTTTGGCCGCCAAAGTATTGGAGCCCAAACCGATGCCCGAGCCACTCACAGTCCAGGTGCCATTGGCCGCCACCACCGTACTGGCCACCAGGTTGTTGGTGCTGTTGTCAAACAAGAACAACACATCACCTGGCGCACCCGTACCGCTCACCGACGCAATGGCATTGGTGGTTGTCCCGGTATGGGAGACGCTCACACTGGCCGAATCCACCACGCTGGTGATCACCGGCGCCGCTTCGCTCAAGTCCGTGCGCACAGGCTGGAAGGCCGTAGCGCTGGTCGTGCCCGAGGCCGACACCACATTGGCGCTGTAGACCCAGTTGCCGCTGTAGCCATTGATGTCGGTGATCTCCCAGGCGGTGCCTGCGGCGTTGACCGTGGCGGTGCCAATGAGTGTGCCGTTGGCATACACATTGACCTTGTCGCCCGCGGCCAGCGGTGTGGCCACCGTGCCCGAGACCAAACGGCCCGCTGTCACGTCCGAGGTCAACCAATCGTTGGTCGTGCCCAAAGGTCCGCTGTCCTTGGTCATGCTGCTGAAAGCAATCGCGTTGGTGTTGATTTCAGGATCGACCGTGGTCAAGACCTGCGCTGCGGTGTTGCTGCTGTTGAAGACTTTGTACACCGTGCCACCAATGGTGGTGGTGCCCATGTAGTCCCACTGGCCGGTCAGGCCGGTGTTGCCCACGGTGCCGTTGGTCGTGACGCCGTCGGTTTGCAGGGCATCCAAAACCAACAGGTCATCCAGTGCGCCTTTGACCACGAACTGCACTTTGCCGGTGCTGCTGGTGCTGGCCGTGCCGCCGGTGGTGCTGGCGAAGCTGTAGCCCGCCAAATTGGTACCACCCAAAGACAGCACGTCGTTGGTCGAGAGCGTCAAGGTGCTGGTGCCTTGCATCTGGACAACTTCCACTTCTTGTATGGCCTTGACGGTCTGATTGGCCGTCAGAGTTTCCAGGTTCAGGTTGGTACCAGCGGCCAGCTTGAGCGTGTCCACACCGGTGCCACCGCTGATGAAACCACCCGACGTCAATGTCGATTGGATATCGGTGCCAACCGTGATGACCACGTCATTGCCACCCGATGCATTCAACACTGTGCCGTTGTAGGTCAAGTTGTCCGCAAAGTTGCTGCCCATCAAGGCTTGACCTGCGACCAGGCTGCTGTTGGCAGGGGTTGTGGACTTTGGCAACACCACCACGTTGTCCACCCACATATCGCTGCTGCCCGTGATGCTGGGCGCGGTGTTGCTGATGCGGATGGTGGTGGATGCGGAAGTCGCCACAAAATCCAGCGGGATATTCTGGCTTGAACCATCGGCCAGCAGCTGCGTCCACGACGACAAGACCTTGCCAGATGCGTCAACCGCCTCGATCAAGATGGTGTGCGAGCCGACGCCTCCCCCACCTTCACCAGCGTCCAAAGTCAAACGGTAAGACTTGCCAGACACGGTGCGGATGAGCTGCGAGGCCACGCCGCCGGGCGCCGAATCGCTGCCGTTGAAGCCAATTTGATTCGGGTTGCCATTGGTCAACACAGGCGCAATCGAACCCGCGCCTGTCGCTGCCAATGTCCATCCGGCCGTAGAACCAGTGAAAGTGCCGTTGGAAATCAAATTGCCACTGGTCACGCCCACGGTCCAAAGGTTGGATTGCGCGCTGGCATTGCCAACGGAATCGACTTGGACGGCCGCAAATGTGTTGCTGCCATCGCCCACTGTGGCAGCCAAACCGGTCACGGTCCAGGTGCCGTTGGCGCCCACGGTGGTGGTACCCACCAAATTGGTACTGGTGTTGTCGTACAGGTAAATCGTATCGCCTGCGTTGCCCGTGCCGCTGACGCTGCTCAATGCATTGGCACTGGTGCCTGCGTTGGCAATGCTGGTACTGACCGAATCCAACACGCTGGTGATGACCGGTGCACCTTCGGTCAGATCTGCGCGTACAGGCTGGAAGGCTGTGGCGCTGGTCTTGCCCGATGCCGACACCACATTGGCGCTGTAAACCCAGTTGCCGCTGTAGCCGTTGGTGTCGGTGATCTCCCAGGCGGTGCCTGCGGCGTTGACCGTAGCGGTGCCAATGAGCGTGCCATTGGCATACACATTGACCTTGTCGCCTGCGGCCAGCGGTGTGGCCACCGTGCCCGAGACCAAGCGGCCCGCCGTCACATCTGAGGTCAACCAATCGTTGCCTGTGCTCAAGGGACCGCTGTCCTTGGTCATGCTGCTGAAAGCAATCGCGTTGGTGTTGATTTCAGGATCGACCGTGGTCAACACCTGCGCAGCGGTGTTGCTGCTGTTGAAGACCTTGTACACCGTGCCACCGATGGTGGTGGTGCCCATGTAGTCCCACTGGCCGGTCAGGCCGGTGTTGCCCACGGTGCCGTTGGTGGTCACGCCATCGGTTTGCAGGGCATCAAGCACCAACAAGTCGGAGTCGGTGGCTTTGACCACGAACTGCACTTTGCCCGTGCTGCTGGTGCTGGCCGAACCACCTGTGGTGCTGGTGAAGCTGAAGCCGGCCAGGTTGGTCGCACCCAAAGACAGCACATCGTTGGTCGACAGCGTCAAGCTGCTGGCGCCTTGCATCTGGAAGACTTCCACCTCTTGGATGGCCTTGACGGTCTGGTGGGTCGTCAAGGTTTCCAGGTTCAAGTTGGAGCCAGCGGCCAGCTTGAGCGTGTCCACACCTGCGCCACCATTGATGAAACCCGTCACCAGTTTGGACTGAATGTCCATGCCGACGTTGATGGTGTCATTGCCTGCCAAGGCATTGATGGGGCTGTCCATGTAGACCAGCAAGGCATCGTCACCCGAGCTGGAAGGCGCAGCAGTGGCTGCCACCAGCGTGCTGTTGTTGGCCACGCCTGTGGGCTTGAAGCTGAAGTTGTCGTAGATGTAATCACCGGCCCACTCTGGGCTGGCTCGACGCGTGTTGTCCGTCCAGGTGCTCAGATTGATTGAACCTGTTTCTGTGGCAATGTAGGTGGCCTTGAAATGTCCCACTTGCGAAACACTGCCGGCCACATCGATGCGAACGCCATCGATGTACACCGCCAAAGCCGTCGAAGAGATGGTGTTGGCATCGGTGGCGTATTGCACCGAATAGTCAAAGTTGAACTCATAGGCTTGGCCTTTGACCACATTGACCGTGGATGACCATGTGGTGCCCGCACCGACCACACTGCCGACCAAAGCATTGCCTGTCACAGCGGCCAGTCTGGATGTGTTGCTGGTGTTGGACAACACAAAGGTGCTTTGCCATGTGCCAAAGGCGTAAGGCAAAGTCCCTGTTGTGGCATTGGTCGTGACCACAGTGGACCACGATGTCGGGTTTTGCACAGCGTAGTTGGACGTGGTGAGGTTGTAGTTGGTGCCTGTCGAAGAGGTGCCCAGACCTGATGTGAATGCAGACGCTGTCACAAAGTCACCGTTGGCAATGGATTCCGCCGCAGCTGCGGTCACGGTCCAAAGATTGGACAGGACGCTTTGATTGCCCTGCGCATCCACTTGCTTGGCGCTGAACGTGTTGGCGCCCGCACCCGTCACCAGGTTGGCGACCGACCAACTGCCATCGGCACCCACGATGGCCGTGCCCACCAAATTGCCGATGGTGTTGTCGTAGAGATAAACCAAATCACCCGCATTGCCTGTCCCTCTGACGGTACTCAAGGCATTGGTGGTGGTGCCGGCATTGAGCACGCTGGCATTGGCTGTGTCCATCACCCCCGTGATGGTGGGTGCAGATTCGGTCACGTCCGTGCGTACAGGCTGGAAGGCCGTAGCACTGGTCGTGCCCGAGGCCGACACCACGTTGGCGCTGTAGACCCAGTTGCCGTTGTAGCCATTGATGTCGGTGATTTCCCAGGCGGTGCCTGCGGCGTTGACCGTGGCGGTGCCAATGAGCGTGCCGTTGGCATACACATTGACCTTGTCGCCTGCGGCCAGCGGTGTGGCCACCGTGCCCGAGACCAAACGGCCAGCTGTCACGTCCGAGGTCAACCAATCGTTGGTCGTGCCCAAAGGCCCGCTGTCCTTGGTCATGCTGCTGAAAGCAATGGCGTTGGTGTTGATTTCAGGATCGACCGTAGTCAAGACCTGCGCAGCGGTGTTGCTGCTGTTGAAGACCTTGTACACCGTGCCACCGATGGTGGTGGTGCCCATGTAGTCCCACTGGCCGGTCAGGCCGGTGTTGCCCACGGTGCCGTTGGTGGTCACACCATCGGTTTGCAGGGCATCGAGCACGAACAAGTCGGTGTCGGTGGCCTTGACCACAAACTGCACTTTGCCGGTGCTGCTGGTGCTGGCCGTGCCGCCGGTGGTGCTGGTGAAGCTGAAGCCCGCCAAATTAACACCGCCCAAAGACAGCACGTCGTTGGTGGACAGCGTCAAGGTGCTGCCGCCTTGCATCTGGAAGACTTCCACTTCCTGGATCGGCTTGACAGACTGGTTGCCGGTGAGGGTTTCCAGGTTCAAGTTGGTGCCAGCGGCCAGCTTGAGCGTGTCCACGCCCGCGCCGCCGTTGATGAAGCCGCCAGAACTCAAGGTGGATTGGATATCTGACCCGACACTGATGACCACATCGTTGCCACCCAAGGCATGCAAATTGCCACCGGTGTAAGACAAGGTGTTGTCGCCAGGTGTGGCGGGGGCCGTGCCGCCAGGGGTCAAGCTGTTGTTGGCCGCAGTGGCGTTGAGGGAGAAGGTCAGGTTGTCCAAGCCAAGATCGCCCTGGTTCTCTGACGTGAAAGCCATGTCAATCAGGCCTGTTGTAGACGCGGTGAAGGTGCCAGAAACTTTGCCCAACTGGTAATAACTCGTCCCCCCCACGACCGTGTCAAAACCAAAGTTGGCAAAGGTGTCACCCAAATAGAAGCGCACATCCGCCAATTGCCAGCCTTGCATGTCAAAGCTGAAGCTGTAGGTGTTGCCCGCCACCACACTCACTTTTTGGGACAAAAAGACGGTGTGCCCTAAAGCCGGGGTTTGTTCATTCCAGCCAAAGGTGTTGCCCACAAAACGGCCATCCGGGTTACCCGCGTTGTTCAAGTCGGCGATGACCGACAGGCTCATGTTGCCCGATGCCGATGTGCCGGTCTTGGTGAAGTTGGAATTGGCTCGGTTGGTGAGGGCGCCACCAAAGTAAGACGCTGGCATCACACCCACCTGATCAACACCGCCGAAGAAGTTTTGACCGCTGGTGGCATTGTTGTTGACAGTGCCATAGGTGGTCCAACCCGTCAGCCCATTGCTGAAGTCGCCGTTGACAACCTGGTTGGTCCCCGTGGCGCTCACGGTCCACAGGTTGGAGAGCACGCTCTCATTGCCCAAGGCATCGATTTGCTTGGCGCTGAAGCTGTTGACGCCGGTGAAGGTGCCTTTGAGCCCCGTGACGGTCCAGGTGCCGTTGCTGGCCACCGTGGTGGTGCCCACCAAGTTGGTGCCGGAGTTGTCGTAGAGGTAAATCACGTCCCCTGCCACACCCGTGCCACTGACAGTGTTGAGTGTTTTGCTGGTGGGGTTCAGGTTGGTGGCGTTGGTGCCGGTGGCGCCCACAGCGGCGTTGCCCGAGTCGGTCACACCGGTGATGGTGGGCGCGGCTTCGGACAAGTCGGCGTTGACGACTTGGGTTTTCAGGGTACCGGAGTTGCCGGAAAGATCGAACACTTTGGCGCTGTAAGTCCAGCTGGCGTTGTAGCCATTGAGGTCGCTGATCTCCCAGGCCTTGCCCGACACGGTGGCCATGCCATTGTTTGTACCCACAGCTTGCGGGCCGGTGCCGTCGCCTTTGTCCACGAAGACCACCACCACTTCATCGGCCGCCAGCGGTGCGCTGATGGTGCCGGACACCAAACGGCCTGCGCTGGCGTCCGAGGTGAGCCAGTCGCTGTTGTTGTTGGCCACGCTGGCAATGCCGGTGTCCTTGGTCATGCTGCTGAAGGCCACCGTTTGGGTGGGGGCAGTGGTGTCCAGCAAGGCAGCATCACTGTCGCTGGTGGGGGTGGTGTTCCCAATGGCATCCTGAACAGTCACCGTCACCGTCAAGGTGCCGCCCTCGGCGGGCTTGGCAAAGGTGGTGGTGGCAAAGCCTGCGGTGATGTCTGCGGCTTTCAGTGTCACGGTTTGCGTGGTCGTGCCGTCGCTGAAGACCAGCTTGTCGCCGGCCACCACTTTGGTGTTGTCAAAGCTGCCCTTGACCAAGAAGGTGGTGGCACCGCCCAGCTCTGCGCTGTTGACGATGCCGTCGTTGTTAAGGTCGGTCGCGATGGTGACGGTCGGCTTGGTGCCGCCATTGGGTGGGGTGTTGTCCACCGTGATGTCGACTTTGTTGTTGGCCTCGGTCACTGCACCGGGCACGCCAGACTCGTAGGTGTCGGCGTTGAGGTTGCCAGCAGCGTCGCTGAACGCGTTATTTTTGACGCCCACTGTGGCTGTGCCGTTGAAGCTTTGATCAGGCGTGAACGTCGCGGTGTAGGACTTGCCCGAGCCCGAGAAGTTGCTGATCACGCCGCCTGTGACCACCACATCGCTGGCATTGAAAGCGGTGCTGTCCTCGCTCAAGGTGAAGGTGATGGTATCGGTGGCCGATGCGTTCAACACGGCCGAGCCAGAGCGGGACACCGACACCAAGGGGGTGGTGGTGTCGATGGTCAATGCATGCAAGCTGGTGCCCAATGCACCGTAGCTGGCCACTGGCGTGGTGTTGTTCAAACCCACGATGGTGGCTTTGATGGTGTAGTTGCCTGCAGCCTGATTGGCTTGCTGGTTGTCCAGCACCCAGTTGGTGCCGTTGACCAGGGCAAAACCCAAATCGGTGGTGACGTTGTTGCTGTCGGTCAACTGGACCAAGACCCGCTCGGAGGCCGAGTTGAAGGCGGTGGGCAGCTGGCCGGTGTAGACCAGGGTTTGGTCAGTGGTCAAGAAGTCAACGGCGCTGAGCCCCGTGTCTGTGCTGATGGCGGTGATCGAAATCGGCGACAGGGTATTGACCGTGACCGGCACATCGACCAAGACCTGCGCTTGGGTGGTGCTGTGGTCATAGACCTTGTAGGTGTGGGCCACGCCATCGGGCGAGGCCGCAGCTGAGATGGTGAATTCACCTTTGTAGGCCCAAGCACCCGTCAAGCTGGTGTTGCCCAGCAAGCCTGAGGATGCGCCGTTGGTGCTGGTCACGCCGTCGTTGGCCAAGGCGTCCAGATTCAAGGTGTCACCGCTTTGGCCGTTGACCACGAACTGCACCTTGCCGGTGCTGCTGGTGGAGGTGGGCGTCACGCCATTGACAGGCGTGAGCGTGGTGCTGCTGAAGGTAAAGGCCGCCATGGTGCTGGCGTTGGCGCCGCCCAAAGACAACACATCGTTGGCCGACATGGTCAGCTTGGATCCGCCGCCGCTCAGGGTGATGATCTCGACCTGCTCGATGGTCTTGACGGTCTGGTTGACCGTCATGGCTTCGAGGTTGAGCGAGGTGCCTGCGGCCAGCTTGAGCGTGTCCACGCCTGCGCCGCCGTTGATCAGGCCACCTGCACTCAATTTGGCTTGGATGTCGGTGCCCGTGGCGGTGATGACGTCGTTGCCAGACAAAGAAGACAAGCTGCCACCAGCGTAGCTGATCGCATCGACCCCGCTGGTGCCTGACACCGGCGTGCCAGCCACCAGGCTGTTGTCATTGGCTCCAGCGCTGACGCCAAAGTTGAAGTTGTCAAAGACCCAGTCTCGACCACCTGAGCCACGGGTCTGGGTGATCAAACCCAACTCGATAGTCTTGGTGCTTGTCGCCGTGTAGGTGGCCGAAAAGTTGCCCGATTGGCTGTAGTTGATGCCAGCAGTGGTGCTGCCACCGTTCAACTCCTGGTAAGCGAACTTGACCAATGCGCCATCGATGTAGACCGAGTTGTTCTCGATGCCCACATAGTTGTTCATGGCGTAGTCAAAGCTGAAGGTGTAGGTATTGCCTGCGACCACGTTGACTTTTTCAGACCAAGAAGTATTCCCTGCAGGCGTGAAGACTGGATCTGCGTTGTTGGAGGTATTTGAGTTGCTGGATGTTTGGCCGAACATCACCTTGCCTGTCAGCCTTCCATTGGGGTTGCCTAAGCCGGTGAGGTAGTTGTTGGTGAAAGTGCCAAAAGTGTAAGTGCTGGTGTCCACTTTGTTGGTGGCTTTAACGACTGCAGCCGATGCGATGACCGAGGAGTTGACACCTGCGGGCAAGTTGTTGATGTCATAGGCAGTCGTGTATTCGTTGCCTGTACCGGTCACAGGGTTGGTCGCACCTGAGTATGCACCGTTGCTTTTGAATCCGGTGTTGCCCGCATTGAAGTCGCCGTTGACCAACATGTTGGTGCCCGAGGCCGAGACGGTCCACAGGTTAGACAAGACGCTCTCGTTGCCGTTGGCATCGACTTGCTTGGCGCTGAAGGTGTTGGCGCCAGTGAAGGTGCCAACGGGGCCGGTCACGGTCCATGTGCCGTTGCTCACGGTGGCCGTGCCCACCAAGTTGTTGGTGTTGTTGTCGTACAGGTAGATCGTGTCGCCGCTGTTGCCCGTGCCACTGATGCTGCTCAGCGTGTTCAGCGTCGTGGCCGGATTGGAAGCCGTGGCTGCAGGATCATTGCCCACCAGCGTTGAGGCCGAGTCGTACACAGCCGTGATGACGGGCGGCGCTTCTGTAAGGTCCAGATAGACCTGTGTTTTGGCTTCGGTCCCCAAGTTGCCCACCGCATCCGCCACTTTGGCGGTGTAGGTCCAGCCGGCCGATGGCGTGCTGGCGGTGTTGTTGCCACCGGCGTAGGCGGTGGTGTCGGTGAAGGCCCAGGTGGTGCCGCCTGCGGCCACAGTGGCCGTGCCCAAGAAGGTGCCATCGCGGTACACATTGACCACATCACCCGCGTCCAGCGTGGCGCTGATGAAACCCGAAACCAAGCGGCCAGCGCTGGCATCGTTGGTGGTCCAGTCGGCGTTCACGCCAGCGCCCAATCCGCTGTCCTTGGTCATGGAGCTCAAGGTCACGATTTGGGTGGAGGCGGTGGTGTCCAGTTGGGCGGTGTCTGTGGGCGCGGCGTCGGTGGCTGCATTGCCAGAAGCGTCCATGTAATTGGCCTTGACCGCCTGCACCCTGCCCTCTGCAGGCTTGGTGAAAGTCACGTCCACATAGCCGGCCGAGATGTCAGCTGCCGTCAGGGTGATGGTCTGGCCGACCAATGCGGTGCCATCGTTGGTGGCAGAGAACACGATCTTGTCACCCGCGACCGCCACCGTCTTGTCGAACGTCGCGCGGCTGGTGAAGGTCGCGGACGAGGCCAGCTCGGCGGTGCTCACGAAGGCGTCGTTGTCGGCATCGGTGGTGATGCTGACTGCCAGGTTCACAGCGCTGTTGTTGGGCGCGGTGGTGTCCAACTGGGCGCTGTCGGTGGGCGCCGCGTCTGTTGCGGCGTTGCCCGAGGCGTCCATGTAATTGGCCTTGACGGCTTGCACCTTGCCGTCGGTGGGCTTGGCGAAGGTCGCATCCACATAGCCTGCGGCAATGTCTGCGGCCGTCAAGGTGACGGTCTGACTGGCCAATGCAGCGCCGTCGTTGGTCGCCGAGAAGACAATCTTGTCACCCGCGGCCGCCACCGTCTTGTCAAACGTGGCGCGGCTGGTGAAGGTCAAGGCCGAGTTCAGTTCAGCAATGTTGACCAGCGCGTCGTTGTTGACATCGGTGGTGATGCTGACACCCAGTTTGACCGCGTTGTTGGTGGGTGCAGTGGTGTCCAGTTGGGCATTGTCGGTAGGCGCAGTATCGCTTGCGGCGTTGCCCGAGGCGTCCATGTAGTTGGCCTTCACAGCCTGTACCTTGCCATCGCCTGGCTTGGCAAAGGTCACATCCACATGGCCTGCGGCAATGTCAGCAGCCGTCAAGGTCACGGTCTGGCTGCTCAGGGCGGTGCCGTCGTTGGTGGCGGTCAAGACGATCTTGTCGCCAGCCACAGCGACAGCCTTGTCAAAGGTGGCGCGGCTGGTGAAGGTGGTGGCGGAGTTCAGCTCAGCGGTGCTGACCAGTGCGTCGTTGTTGGCATCGGTGCTGATGCTCACGCCCAGGTTCACCGCGCTGTTGGTCGGTGCGGTGGTGTCCAGTTTGGCCGAGTCGCTGTTGCTGTCAGGCGTGTTGTTGCCCACGCTGTCTTGCACTTTGGCCGTCACGGTCAGTGTGCCGCCTTCTGCGGGCTTGGCGAATGTGGTCAGGGCAAAGCCTGCGTCCACCATGGCCTGGGTCAGGGTCACGGTGTTGGTGCTGCTGCCGTTGCTGAACACGACTTTGTCGCCCACGACCACTTTGGTCTTGTCAAAGCTGCCTTTGACCTCAAAGGTTGATGCACCGTTGAGTTCAGAGATGCTGACCAAGCCATCGTTGTTCAGGTCGGTGGTGATTTCCACCGTGGGTGCCGTACCGCCGTTGGTGGGGGTGGTGTCCAGGGCGGCGGTGTCGCTGGCACTGGCGCTGTTGTTGCCCACGCTGTCTTGCAGTTTCGCCGTCACCGTCATGCTGCCGCCTTCGGCTGGCTTGGCAAAGGTGGTGGTCGCAAAACCGTTGGTGATATCGGTGCTGCCCAAGACCACCTCGGTGGTCGTGGTGCCATCGCTAAAGATGACCTTGTCGCCGGCCACCACTTTGGTCTTGTCAAAGCTGGCTTTGACAGCAAAGGTGGTCGAAGCCCCCAACTCGGTGCTGTTGACCACCGCGTCGTTGTTGGTGTCGGTGGTGATTTCCACCGTGGGCGCGGTACCACCATTGGGTGCCGATGTATCGAGCTTGGCCGAGTCGCTGGCGCTTTCGGGCGTGGCGTTGCCAGCGTCATCCTGGAGCTTGGCCGTCACGGTCAGGGTGCCGCCTTCCAAGGGCTTGGCAAAGGTGGTGGTGGCGAAACCTGCGTCCAGCATGGCTTGCGTCAAAGTGACGGTGTTGCTGCTGGTGCCATTGCTGAAGACGATCTTGTCGCCCACAGCGACTTTGCTGCCGTCAAAACTGCCTTTGACTTCAAACGTCGATGCGCCGTTCAGCTCAGTGGTGTTGACGGTGCCGTCGTTGTTGGTGTCGGTCGAGATCGTCACCGTGGGGACTGTGCCGCCGTTGGGGACGCTCACATCCAGTTTGGCGCTGTCGGTGACAGCCGCATCGCTGGCCGCATTGCCTGTCACGTCCACATAGTTGGCTGTGACGGTCTGCACTTCACCGTCTGCGGGCTTGTTGAAGGTGACATCAAAGCCGTTGGCGATGTCGGTGCTGCTCAGCACACGTGTGATGCTGCTCTGTGCCGTGCTGCCATTGGTGGCACTGATGACCACTTTGTCACCCACGACGGCCTTGTTGTTCACGCTCACATGGCTGGTGAATTTGCTGGCCGCGCCCAGCTCGGAGGCGTTGACAAACGCGTCATCGTTGGCATCGGTGGCGATGGTGATGGCCAGATCCACTTCTTTGTTGCTTGGGGCTGTGGTGTCCAGTTGGGCGCTGTCGGTTTTGACGCCATCGGTTGCCGCATTGCCCGAGGCGTCCATGTAGTTGGCCGTCACGGCTTGCACTTTGCCTTCGGCGGGCTTGGCGAAGGTCACATCTTTGAAGCCCGCATCGATGTCTGCTTGCGACAAAGTCAGTGTTTGGCTGGTCAAGGCGGTGCCATCGTTGGTGGCGGTGAAGACGATCTTGTCGCCGGCCACCGCCACGGTCTTGTCAAACGTGGCGCGACTGGTGAAGGTCGTGGACGAAGCCAGCTCGGCGATGTTCACCAAAGTATCGTTGTTGGCATCGGTGCTGATGCTGACGCCCAGGCTCACAGCGGTGTTGCTTGGGGCCGTGGTGTCCAATTGGGCACTGTCGGTTTTGACGCCGTCGGTCGCCGCATTGCCTGAGGCGTCCATGTAGTTGGCCGTCACGGCTTGCACTTTGCCATCGGCGGGCTTGGCGAAGGTCACATCTTTGAAGCCAGCGCTGATGTCAGCTGCCGTCAAGGTGACGGTTTGGCTGGTCAAGGCGGTGCCATCGTTGGTGGCGGTGAAGACGATCTTGTCGCCGGCCACCGCCACGGTTTTGTCAAACGTGGCGCGGCTGGTGAAGGTCGTAGAAGAAGCCAGC
>NKIO01000056.1 GCA_002255935.1 Comamonadaceae bacterium PBBC2 | reverse complement strand
CCAGGCGCTGGCGGTACAGCGCGGCGTAGTCGGCGTCCTGGTAGTCGCGCAACCTGGCATCGCCCAGCGCGGCGATCTCGGCCACCGGGCCGGGCAGGCCGGCGGTGGCGGCGTTGCCAGCGTTGGCGGTGCCCTGGGCCGGCGGCAGCGCCTGGTGGCGCTGCATCACCTGCTCGGCCAGTGCCATCAGCGTGGCGCGCTGGCGGTGGGCGCCGTGCACCTGGTCGAAGGCGGCGCCAAAGCCGCGCAGGCTGGCGGCCACGCCCTTGCCGCCGCGCTGGATGGTGGCCTCGTAGTCGCTGCGCGCAAACGGCAGGCGGCCACTGGCCACGGCCCAGCCGGCCAGGGCGCCGAACATCACCGCGCTGATGACCGTGCCCTGCTCGCGCGCCAGCGTGGCCATGTCCAGGACGTCCAGCCCGGCGGCCTGCTGGCGCAGCACGGCCAGCAGCGCGGTGTCGTCCAGCCGGGCATCGCCGGGCCCCATCTTCTCGGACACCGTCAGCGCGCGGCTGGACGACACCAGCACCGCCGTGCGGTCGGGCGAGACCAGGCCCAGGCCGGTCTGGCGCACGGCCTCCAGCAGCTCGCTGCCCACCAGCAGGTCCAGCGCGCCGGGCACGGCGTACAGCCCGAACACCGGCTGGCGGCCGCCCAGCGCGCTGTGCGGCAGCGGGAAGATCTCCACGTAGTAGGTGGTGGCGCCGGTGCGCTGGGCCACGCCGGGGATGCTGGTGCCCTGCACCGGGTGGCCGCCGTGGCGGGCGGTGTCCACCAGCCAGTCGGCCAGCACGCCGCCGCCTTCGCCGCCCAGGGCGCTGAGCAGGATGGTGATCGGCTGGGCCGTGGTGATCGTCGGGTTCATCGGCATCAGGCCGGTTGCAGCAGGCGCCGCGCGGCGCTGCGCACGCCGTCGAGCAGGCGCTCGTGCCAGTGGGGGTTGGCCACGCGCTGGGCGCGGTAGAAGCTGGGGCACAGCGTGGCGGCGTGGGCGTTGGCGCCGCACAGGCCGCAGCCCACGCAGCCGTCGATCCCCGTGGCCACCGGGTCGACCTTCAGCGGGTCGGGGTTGTCCTTCAGCGTCAGCGTGGGGCAGCCACTGAGGCGGATGCAGGCGTGGTCGCCGGTGCACACGTCCTCGTCCACGCCGTACTTCACGCGTTGCACCCGCTGGCCGCGCTTGAGCAGCGACGCGATCCACGGCTTGATGCGGCGCTGGCGCTCGAGCTGGCATTCGCCCTCGGCGATGATGACCTTCAGGCCGTTGAAGTCGCTGGTGAAGGCGTCTTCCAGCGTGCGGCGCATGGCGCTGACGTTGTAGTTGTCGACGTTGCGCAGCCACTGCACGCCCAGGCCGGTGAGGGTGGCCTCGATGGTCTGGTTCTTGTGCACCAGGCTCTGCTGCTTGTCGACGGCCACCGCCTTCACGGCGTCGTCGGGCGTGGAGATGATGTCCTGCGTGCCGGTGGCCGAGGTGTAGCCGTTCTTCATGATCAGCAGCACCGCGTCGTCACCGTTGAACAGCGCGCTCTGCACGCCGGTGAGCAGGCCGTTGTGCCAGAAGCCGCCGTCGCCCATGACCGACAAGACGCGCCGCTTCATGAGGGGCGACACGCCCGCCCGGCTGGCCAGGCTCATGCCGTAACCCAAGATAGAGTGGCCCACCGAAAACGGCTCGAAGGTGGCCAGTGCGTGGCAGCCAATGTCGCCCGAGATGTGCACCGGGCCGACGTCTTGCTGGGCCAGCTTCAGGGCCGAGAACACGGGCCGCTCCGGGCAGCCAATGCACATGCCCGGTGGCCGCGCAGGCACCGGGCTGCCCAGTTGGGCTTGCACTTGCTGGCGGCGTTCGCCGTTGGTGGCCAACCATTGGCGCGTGGCCTCGGGCACCGCATCGGCTTGATGACGCTCCAGAAATTTCAGCAGGCCTTGGGCCATCACTTCGGCGGTGTACTCGCCACCTGAGGGCAACATGTCTTTGCCATGCAGCGGGGTTTGCAGGTCCAGCCGGCGCAGCATCAGGGCCAGTTCTTGCTCGATGTATTCGGGCTGGCCTTCTTCGAGCAGCAGCACGGCCGATTTGTCTTTGCAGAAATTCACCAGTTCATCGGGCACCAGCGGATAGGTGACATTGAGCACCATCACCGACAGGCTGGATACGCCAAAGGCATCGGCCAAGTCAAACTGTTGCAGGGCACGCATCAGCGTGTTGTACAGGCCCCCTTGCACGATCAGGCCCAGATGGCGGTGTGCACTGCCTTCGAAGTGCTCGTTCAGACGCTGTTCGGCGATGTATTGGCGGGCGGCGGGCAAGCGGTGCTCGACTTTGCGCTTTTCTTGCGCAAAGGTCACGGGCGGGTGCGCCAAGCGCATGTAGTTGAAGCCTGCGGGCTCGTTGATCAGGTGCTTTTTGGACAGCTTCGGGGCCTGGTTGTCCTTGGCCACAAACTGGCCGCGCACATGGCAGGCGCGGATGCGCAACTCCATCATCACCGGCATGTTGGACGCTTCGGACAGCCTGAAACCGTGCTCCACCATGTTGACCATTTGGCCCAGCTCGGGGCGCGGGTCGAGCAGGCACATGCCCGACTTGAGCGCATAGGCGTGGGTGCGCTCTTGAATGACGCTCGCGCCTTCGCCGTAGTCTTCGCCCACCACGATCAGCACGCCGCCCGTCACGCCGGGGGACGACAAATTGGACAGCGCATCGGCCGCCACGTTGGTGCCCACAATCGATTTCCAGGTCACTGCGCCGCGAATCGGGTAATGGATGGACGCGCCCAGCATGGCCGCGGCCGAGGCTTCATTCGAGCAGGCCTCCACATGCACGCCCAGCTCGTCCATATAGGGCTTGGCCTGCACCATCACATCCAGCAGGTGCGAGACCGGGGCGCCTTGGTAGCCGCCCACATAACTCACGCCCGACTGCAGCAGGCCCTTGGTGATGGCCAGGATGCCCTCGCCGTGAAAGACCTCTCCATCGCCCATGCGCAGGGCCTTGATTTCTTCGTGAAATGAAACTTCCAAAGCACGCTCCTTGCGTTGTTGCAGTCCATGGCCATCCCTTGTAAGAGCCCACCCTGTGGGCGATGGGCGTGGCACACGCCCATGAAAACCATCGCCCACGGGGTGGGCTCCTACAAGCACAAGCGGACCATCTTACGTATAAGTGCATAAAATATTCGGAATAAATGGTATGCGCTGAATGAATATCAAAGTCCTGGACCTGAACCTGCTGCGCCTGTTTGACGCGGTCTGGCGCACCCGCAGCGTGAGCCTGGCCGCGCAGCAACTGGGCATGTCACAGCCGGCGGCCAGCCAAGGCCTGGCGCGCTTGCGCAGTGTGCTGGGCGATGCCCTGTTTGAGCGCAGCGGCGCGGGCGTTCGGCCCACGCCCCGAGCCGACCGGCTGGCGCAAGCGGTGCAGCTGGCCTTGGGCACCATCGAAGAGGCGCTCAATGTGTCTCAGGTGTTCGACCCGCAGCGCTCGGAACGCGTCATGCGGGTGCATCTGAGCGACATCGGCGAAGCCCGGTTTTTGCCCGATTTGGTGCTGGCCTTGCAGCGGTTGGCGCCGGGCATGCGGCTCGAAGCCATGCCGCTGGCGCACGACAAAATCGGCCCGGCCTTGGACAACGGCCAGCTGGATCTGGCGATTGGCTTTTTGCCCGAGGTGGGCGAGACCTTGCAACAGCCTTTGCTCAGTGACCGTTATGTGCTGCTGCTGCGCCAAGGCCACCCGGTGGCCAAGCGCTGGGCCCGGCTCAAGAAAGCGGGCAGCCCGCATCCAGACGAGGTGCATGCGCTCTTGGCCGAACTGGAGTTTGCCGCGGTGCGCACCCATGCGGACACTTTGCGCATTCTGGAGTTGATGCATTGGCAGCACCGTTTGCGTTTGACGGTGAGCCATTTCCTGTCGCTGCCGGGCATCGTGCGCAGCAGCGATCTGGCGGTGTTGATGCCGCACAATTTTGCACAAGGCTTTGCCGATGCGGGCGCCCTGGCCATCCTCGAGCCCGAATTGCCCTTGCGGGACTTCACCGTCTCACTGCATTGGAGCCCGCGTTTTGACAAAGACCCCTGCTTGCAGTGGGTGCGTGCAACCGTTTCCCAATTGTTCAGACCTCAAACGACATGACCGCTTTGAAACCTTACCTCAGCGCCACCGAAGCGCCCAACCGCGCCGATGTGGACGCCTTGCGTGGCCTGACCCTGCTGGAATTTGGCACCGAATGGTGCGGCCACTGCCGCGCTGCACAGCCCGTTGTGGCGCAGGCGCTGGCCGAGCAGCCGCATTGGCAACACCTCAAGGTCGAAGACGGCCCGGGCAGGGCTCTGGGCCGCAGCTTCCGCGTCACGCTCTGGCCCACCTTGCTGCTCTTGCGCGATGGCCAAGAGCTGGCCCGTGTGGTGCGCCCCAAGGCCGTGCAGGACGTGCTGAACGCCTGGGCGGGGGCTTGAGTGATGGCGAGTGTGGCGATCAGCTTGGCGGCGATCGAAGCGGCCCTGCGGTCGCAGGCCGATGCGCAGCAGGCTGTGCCCATGAAGGCCTACATGCTCGATCAGTTCGCGTTTCTGGGCATCCGCGCAGGCCCACGGCGCGAGGCCTTGAAGCAGGCCCTTCAGGGCTTGCCTAAGTTCACAGGAGTGGCCGATGAACTGCTGGCACTGGCCCACGCGCTGTGGCAACTGCCTGAGCGCGAATTCCGTTACACCGCCATCGATCTGCTGGCCAAGCACCACAAGTGCTTGGATGTGGGCGACTTGCCCAGCATCTTGGCGCTGGTCCAGACCGACCCGTGGTGGGACACGGTGGATGGTCTGGCCGGGGTGGTGGGTGACGTGCTGCTGCGCGCCAAAGCCTGTCAGCCCGATGTGCAGCGCCACATGGACGCTTGTTTGGAGCATCCCCACCTGTGGGTGCGCCGGGTGGCCATGCTGCACCAACTGGGTTGGCGCGATCAGACCGATCAGGCACGGCTTTTTCGATACGCGCTGACGCTGGCTTCCGAGACAGACTTTTTCATCCGCAAAGCGATTGGCTGGGCCCTGCGGGACCATGCCCGCACGCAACCCGATGCCGTGAGACAATTTTTGACGCAGCACGCCGCGCAGTTGTCGGGCCTCACGCGCAGGGAAGCGGGCAAGCATCTGGCCCTGATTCAATGAGGCTCTTGACGGAGATTGTTTGTGCAAACATTTCAAACCAGCCGACTGTTCATCCAAACCCCTGAGGCCGTGTTTGCGGCCATCGCCGATCCCGTGCGCTTGGCGCGATGGTGGGGGCCCAGTGGCTTCACCAACGCGTTTGAAATATTCGAGTTCGTCGAAGGTGGGCGCTGGGTGTTGGACATGATCGCCCCGGATGGCACCCGCTACCCGAATGAGTCGGTGTTCACCCGCATCGAATCTGGGCGCCAAGTCGTGATAGAGCATGTTTGCGAGCCCTTGTTCCGCTTGACCATCACGCTCGATCAGGTGCCCGAGGGCACGCTGGTGCAGTGGGTTCAGGTGTTTGCCGATCCGGTGGTCGCGCAAGCGGTACGCCACGTGGTGGAGCCCGCCAATGAGCAGAACTTGGACCGTTGGGGCTTTGAAATCGGCTTGTCGACAGCAAGCCGGTGAAGCGCTTCAGGCCAGCAAAGCGCCTGCGTCCTCGTACCAGTACATCAGCGCATCGTCGTAGCTTTCCCACACACAGCCGTTGCAGCCGCGTCCGCAGCACGAGGTGGGCTCGGGTGGGGGTTCCCTGAAGTCATGGCCTGCGGCCTGCAGCCGCGCCTGAAATTGCGCAATGCCCCGGCGCACCGATTCGCGTTGGGCTTGGTAGGGGTCGATGATGGGGTGATCGTTGTTTTCAGCCATGCCCAATTGTCGGTGAGCTCTGGTTTGTTTTTTTGCAGGTCGGTGACTTGAGCCCCGACAAAATGGACCCCTTGCCTTTGTTGGGGCTGAAGCCGCTGACCTACGCTTGAAGGTTCACGCGCTGGCCTTGCACCACCGTGTGCGCAACCAAGCGCTCGTCGCCCAGCACGATCAGGGCAAACAGCCATTCGGCCAGGGTCTCGGTTTGTGCGGTGCGCCGTGCCAGCAGCGGCGTGACTTGGGGCTTGAGCACCACAAAGTCGGCCTCGCAGCCGGGCAACAGGTTGCCCACTTGGCCGCTCAGGTCCAGCGCGGCCGCGGCGCCTGCGGTGTGTTGCCACCACAGGTGTTCGGGCGCCAGGCTGACGCCCGGGCGGCCCACATGTTGCCTGCCCACGGTGTAGGCCGCGTGCATGGTTTGAAAGGGGCTGAAGCTCGTGCCGCCGCCCACATCGCTGGCCAGGCCGTAGCGCAGACCGGCCGCGTCCGATGCGGTGTAGTCAAAAAAGCCGCTGCCCAAAAACAGGTTGCTGGTGGGGCTGATGGCCGCTGCTGCGCCCACTTCGGCCATGCGCTGCCGGTCGGCTTCATCCAGGTAAATGCAGTGCGCGTACACCGAGCGCTGGCGCAAAAGGCCTGCATGGTCGTACACGTCCAGGTAGCTGCGCGCCTGTGGAAAGAGTTCTTGCACCCAGCGGATTTCATCGACGTTTTCCGCCACATGCGACTGAATCCACACATCGGGGAACTGCTGCGCGATCTCGCCCGCGCCGTGCAGCTGAGCCTGTGTGCTGGTGGGCGCAAATCGTGGCGTGATGGCGTAACCCAAGCGGTCCACCCCGTGCCAGCGGCCAATCAATTCTTCGGTCTGGCGCAGGCTCAAGTCGGTGTCGGTGTCGCGCAGGCCGTCGGGGCTGTGGCGGTCTTGCAGCACCTTGCCGGTGACCATGCGCAGACGGCGCTTTTGCGCCTCGGCCATGAAGGCATCGACCGACTCGGGGTGCGCGGTGGCAAAGCACAGGGCGGTGGTCACGCCGTGGCGCATCAACTCGTCCAGAAAAAACGCGCTCACTTCGTGTGCATAGGCAGGGTCCGCAAACTGTTTTTCGTGCGGGAAGGTGTAGTGCTCCAGCCAAGGCAGCAGGCCTTCGGCGGGCGAGCCGATCACATCGGTTTGTGGGTAGTGGATGTGCAGGTCGACAAAGCCCGGCGCGATGCACAGGCCAGGCCAGTGGGTGGTGGGCAGATCGGGGTATTGCGCAGCCAACTCGCGGTAGGGCCCAATGGCTTGTATGCGCACGATGCCGTCGGTCTCGCGGGCAGTGACGAGCAGGCCGTCGCTTTCGTGGCGGGCCTTGGGGTTGAGTGGATCAGGAAACCACAAGAGGCTGGCGCGCCAGCCTTGGGTCTCGGTCGGTGGGGTGCTTGGGCTCATGCGCAATTCAGGGGCAAATACGGGGTCATCAAGGCGTACGACGGTGTTACATTGTGCGTCAATCTCTTCGCTCGCAAGGCTCTCGCCAAGGCTTTAGGCACGGACTTTGCGAGTGACTTATTCAGATTCCCATTACGCGCAGACATGACCACTCCCCTTTTGTCTTTGCAAGGCATCACCAAGCGCTACCCGGGCGTGGTGGCCAACCAGGACGTGTCACTGACCGTGCTGCCCGGGCAGGCCCATGCCGTGCTGGGCGAAAACGGCGCGGGCAAGTCCACCCTGATGAAAATCATTTACGGCTCGGTCAAACCCGACGAGGGCCAAGTCCTTTTCAATGGCCAGCCGGTCAACATCCGCAACCCGCAAGAAGCGCGCAAGCTGGGCATCAGCATGGTGTTCCAGCACTTCAGCTTGTTTGACACGCTCACCGTGGCTGAAAACGTCTGGCTGGGTCTGGACAAGTCGCTGAGCTTGGCCGAAGTGACCGAGCGCATCGTAGCCAAGGCCAGCGAATACGGTCTGGACCTGGAGCCCGAGCGTCCGGTGCACACCTTGAGCGTGGGCGAGATGCAGCGGGTGGAGATCATCCGCGCTTTGCTGACCGAGCCCAAGTTGTTGATCTTGGACGAGCCGACTTCGGTGCTGACACCGCAGGCGGTCGAAAAACTCTTTGTGGTGCTGCACAAACTGGTCAGCCAGGGCGTGAGCATTTTGTACATCTCGCACAAGCTGCACGAGATCCGGGCGCTGTGCAGCGCCTGCACGGTGCTGCGCGGCGGCCAAGTGACCGGTGTGTGCGATCCCAGCCAGGAGACCAACGCCAGCCTGAGCCGCCTGATGATCGGCGCCGAGCCACCGGCGTTGGCCCCTACCCCCCGCACGCCGGGTGAGGTGGTGCTCTCGGTCAATGGCCTGCAACTGAACAAACAAGACCCGTTTGGCGTGGACTTGCAGGGCATCGACCTGCACGTGCGCAGTGGCGAAGTGGTGGGTTTGGCCGGGGTCTCGGGCAACGGTCAGCGCGAACTGATGTGGGCTTTGTCGGGCGAAGACACCCGTTCACCAGCCGCGGCCATCACGCTGGCAGGGCAAGGCGTGGGCCACTGGGCCCCGCGTGCGCGGCGCAGCCTGGGCCTGCACTTTGTGCCCGAAGAGCGGTTGGGCCGGGGTGCGGTGCCGTCCATGAGCCTGGCGCACAACCTGCTGCTCACGCGCAGCGAGGCACTGGGCACGGGCGGCTGGATCCGCATGGGCACGCTGGCCGATCAGGCGCGCAGCATCATCGCGCGCTTCAAGGTCAAGGCCTCGGGGCCGGATGCGGCGGCGCGGTCGCTCTCGGGCGGCAATTTGCAAAAGTTCATCGTGGGGCGCGAGATCAGCGCTGCCCCCAAGCTGTTGATCGTCTCGCAACCGACCTGGGGTGTGGACGTGGGCGCAGCGGCGCAGATTCGCGCCGAAATTCTGGCGCTGCGTGACGCGGGTTGCGCTGTGCTGGTGGTGAGTGAGGAGCTGGAAGAGTTGTTTGAAATCTCGGATCGATTGCATGTGATCGCCAAGGGCCGTTTGTCGCCCTCGCTGCCCCGGGCCGAAGCCACGGTGGAGCGGATTGGCGAATGGATGAGCGGCCTGTGGCCCACCCCCGCGCAGGAGGTGCAGCATGCTTAAGCTTGAAGCGCGCCCTCAGGCCTCGCGCCTGTGGACCTATGCCTCGCCGGTGCTGGCGCTGGTGCTCACGGTGGTGCTGGGGGTGATCTTGTTCATCGCGCTGGGCAAAGACCCGGTGCGTGGCTTGCAGATGTTTTTCTGGGAGCCCCTGAAATCGGGCTATGCCTTGGGCGAGTTGATGGTCAAGGCCACGCCGCTCTTGTTGATTGCACTGGGGCTGGCCGTGTGCTTTCGCTCCAATGTGTGGAACATCGGTGCCGAAGGCCAATTTGTGATCGGCGCTGTGTGCGCCAGTGGCATGGCGCTGCTGGCGGGCAAGGAGACGGGCCGCTGGATCGTGTTGGCCGTGATCTTGGCGGGGGTGCTGGGCGGCATGTTGTGGGCGGGCCTGACGGCCTTGCTGCGCGACCGCTTCAACGCCAGCGAAATTTTGGTCAGCCTGATGCTGGTTTATGTGGCCGACATGGTGCTGAGCTATTTGGTTTATGGCCCTTGGAAAGACCCGGCCGGCTACAACTTTCCGCAGACCAAGACCTTTGAGGCGGTCACGCAGATCCCGCGCCTGATGAGCGGCTCGCGCGTGAGCGTGGGCCTCTTGATTGCGTTGGCCTGTGCGGGCGCGTTGTGGGTGTTTTTGTTCCGCACCCGGGCGGGCTTTGCCCAGCAGGTGGGCGGTTTGGCGCCGGATGCCGCACGTTATGCGGGCTTTTCTTCGCGCAAGGCTTTGTGGGTGGCGCTGCTCACTTCGGGTGGCGCAGTCGGTCTGGCCGGTGCTTTGGAGGTGGCTGGGCCGATTGGCCAGCTCACACCTTATGTGCCTGCGGGCTATGGTTTTGCCGCCATCATCGTGGCCTTTGTGGGGCGCTTGCACCCGGCGGGCATGGTGCTGTCGGCGGTGCTGATGAGCATGTTCTACATCGGCGGTGAGTTGGCGCAATCGCGCCTGGGCCTGCCCAAGTCCATCACCGGGGTCTTCCAGGGCTTGCTTTTGTTTTGTTTGCTGGCGTGTGACACCTTGGTGGCCTACCGCTTGCGCTGGGTCGCATCGGTCCAGGGAGGAAAAGCCTGATGGAATCGTACGCACTGTTGGTGGCCGCCACGCTGAACGCGGGCACCGTGTTGGCCTTGGCCGCTTTGGGTTTGCTGATCAATGAAAAAGCCGGGGTGCTCAACCTGGGGGCCGAGGGCATGATGCTGTGCGCGGCCATCGCTGGTTTTGCCGCCGTGGTCCACACCGGCAACGACTGGATCGGTTTTGCCGCAGGCATGGGCGCTGGCGCTGTGCTGGCGGCCATCTTTGGCGTGCTGGTCATTTGGCTGGGCACCAACCAATACGCCACCGGCTTGGCGCTGAGCTTGTTTGGCGCCGGTTTCTCCGCCTTTGCGGGCATCGCGTATGTGCAAGAGAAGGTGCCCGAGCGTGCTTCGTACGCCGTGCCTTACCTCGCAGACATCCCCTTGGTGGGCCCCGCTTTGTTCCGTCAACACCCGCTGGTGTACGTGACCATGGCACTGGTTGTGGGCTTGATTTGGTTTTTGTACAAAAGCCGCCCCGGTTTGGTGCTGCGTTCGGTGGGCGAATCGCCCGATTCCGCCCATGCGCTGGGTTACCCGGTGCGCCGCATCCGACTGATGGCGGTGGTCGCCGGGGGCGCACTGTGCGGCTTGTCGGGCGCCTACATCTCGGTGGTGTACACCCCGCTGTGGGTCGAGGGCATGGTCGCTGGCAAGGGCTGGATCGCTCTGGCGTTGACGACTTTTGCCACCTGGCGTCCGGCACGGGTTTTGCTGGGTGCTTACCTGTTTGGCGGCGTGACGATGCTGCAGTTCCATTTGCAAGGCATGGGCGTTGAAGTGCCCAGCCAGTTGCTGACGGCTCTGCCCTACATCGCCACCATCGTGGTGTTGGCCCTGATCTCGCGCAACCCGACCTGGATTCGAATCAACATGCCGGCATCGCTGGGGAAACCCTTCCATCCGGGTTCATAATATTCTTTCGCTCCCTGTAACCTTGTCCAACAAAAAGGAACTGACATGACAGACATCTCCAAACGCACCGTCGTCAAGATGGTCGCCTTGACCGCTGTGGCTGCCGCTGCACTGGTCGGCTGCGGTAAAAAAGAAGAGGCCCCCAAGGCCGAAGCGCCAGCAGCTGCCAAAGCCGAACCCCTGAAGATCGCGTTTGCCTATGTGGGCCCTGTGGGTGACGGCGGCTGGACTTTTGCGCACGACAACGGCCGCAAAGCCCTGGAAAAAGAATTCGGTGACAAGATCGTCACCAGCTTTGTGGAAAAAGTGCCTGAAAGCGCTGACGCCGAGCGCGTGATCCGCGATATGGCCGGTCAAGGCAACAAGCTGATTTTCGGCACCACCTTCGGCTACATGGAGCCCATGCTCAAAGCCGCTGCCGATTTGAAGGACGTCAAGTTCGAGCACGCCACCGGCTACAAAACCGCCGAGAACATGCGCACCTACGACAGCCGCACCTACCAAGGCGCTTACATGGCGGGCGTCGTGGCGGGCAAGATGACCAAATCCAACACCATTGGTGTGGTTGGTTCCATCCCAATTCCTGAAGTGATCCGCAATATCAACAGCTTCACGCTGGGTGCGCAATCCGTGAACCCCAAGATCAAGACCAAAGTGGTTTGGGTCAACGACTGGTTCAACCCACCGAAAGAAACCGAAGCCGCCACCGCCCTGATCAATGGCGGCGCTGACGTGCTGATGCAAAACACCGACTCGCCTGCTGTGCTGCAGACCGCCGAGAAGATGGGCAAGCGCGCCTTCGGCTGGGACTCGGATATGACCGCCTATGGCCCTAAGGCCCACCTGGGCTCGGCCGTGATCAACTGGGGTCCTTACTACATCAAGGCCACACGTGACGCCCTCGAAGGCAAGTGGGCCACCGGCCAAAGCTGGTGGGGCGTGAAAGAAGGCGCGATCGACTTCGTGTCGGTGGCCGCTGACGTGCCCGAAGACACCAAGAAGAAAGTGGAAGAGATCAAAGCCGGCCTGAAAGACGGCACCTTCGAAATCTGGAAGGGCCCGATCATGGGTCAAGACGGCAAAGAAGTGCTGGCCAAAGACGCCGTCGCTGACGACAAGTTCTTGGGTGGCATCAACTTCTACGTCAAGGGCGTGGAAGGCAAAATTCCTGGCGGCAAGTAAGCCGACGATCTGACAACCCTCGGGTTGTTGAATCCCCCACAAAGGCTGCCTTCGGGCAGCCTTTTTTCTGGGTGCGGGCGTAACATGGAGGCACCTGTTGTTTTGGGGAATCCGCATGTTCAAAGTCCACGCCATCCCGCCCAATCGCTTGCCTGCCTTGCTCAAGGCCATGCCCAAGGCCGAGCTGCACATCCACATCGAAGGCTCGCTCGAACCCGAATTGATATTTGCGCTGGCCCAGCGCAATGGCGTGCAGCTGCCCTATGCCGATGTGGCCGCCTTGCGCAGCGCCTATGCCTTCACCAACCTGCAAAGTTTTCTGGACCTGTATTACGCCGGGGCCAGCGTGTTGCTGCACGAGCAAGACTTCTACGACATGGCTTGGGCGTACTTCGAGAAAGCCGCCGCAGACCATGTGGTGCGGGCCGAGTTGTTCTTTGATCCGCAAACCCACACCGCCCGTGGCGTCGCCATGGGCGCGGTCATCGAGGGCTTGCACCGCGCCTGCCGCGATGCGCAGACCCAGTGGGGCATCAGCGCCGATCTGATCTTGTGCTTCTTGCGTCACCTGTCGGAAGACGATGCATTGGCTACGCTGGAAGAAGCCATGCCTTGGCGTGACCAGTTCATCGGCGTCGGGCTTGATTCAAGCGAAGTGGGTCACCCGCCTGAAAAGTTTGCCCGCGTTTTTGCGCGTGCCCGCGAGCTGGGGCTGCATGTGGTGGCCCATGCGGGCGAGGAGGGGCCGCCCGCCTACATCTGGGGCGCCCTCGATACCCTGCAGGTGGAGCGCATCGACCATGGCGTGCAGGCCATCCACGATGCGGCATTGATGAAACGCCTGGCCGACAGCCGCATGCCGCTGACGGTGTGCCCGTTGTCCAACCTCAAGCTGTGTGTGTTCAAAACCCTGGCCGATCACAACCTGGGCCAGATGCTCGACGCCGGTTTGTGCGTGACCCTCAATTCGGACGACCCGGCCTACTTTGGTGGCTACCTGAACGACAACTACCTGCAGACCTTTGCCGCCCTGCACCTGAATGCCCAGCAAGCCTACAAACTGGCCGCCAACAGCATCGAAGCGAGCTTCGCGCCCGAGCCAGACAAGCACCGCTGGATGCATGAGCTCAAAGCTTGTTTCTTGGGCTTTGCGGAACAAGACTGAGGGCGCAGGTCGTGCGCCGCTAAAATACCGACAAAGCCCGCTGCCCCGGCGGGCTTTGTTTTGTTCAATTTCGGGGCCATGTAGAGGACTACCATGTACAAAAACCTCGCTGCCACGCTCGTGGCCGCCTGCTTTTTATCATTTGCCGTTCAGGCACAAACACCCACCAAATCTGCCGAGCCGATCAAGGCCGGCTTCGTCTATGTCTCGCCCATCACCGAGGCGGGCTGGACGCGTCAGCACGACGAGGGCCGCAAGGCCGTTGAGAAGGCTTTGGGCGATCAGGTCAAGACCAGCTTTGTGGCCGATGTGCCCGAAGGCGCTGATGCCGAGCGCGTGATCCGCGACTTGGCCCAGCAGGGCCACCAGATCATCTTCACGCCCAGCTTTGGCTACATGGAGCCCACGCTCAAGGTGGCCAAGGATTTCCCGAATGTGAAGTTCGAGTCGGTCACCGGTTTCAAGACTGCGGCCAACGTGGCGGCGTCGAATGCCCGCTATTACGAAGGACGCTATTTGGCCGGCATCGCCGCTGGGCGCATGACCAAGTCGAATGTGGCCGGGTATGTGGCGGGTTTTCCCATTCCTGAAGTGCTGCAAGGCATCAACGCCTTCACTTTGGGCATGCGCTCGGTCAACCCGAAAGCCATCGTCAAAGTGGTCTGGCTCAACGCCTGGTTCGATCCACCCAAAGAGCGTGAAGCGGCCATGGCCTTGTTCAACCAAGACGTGGATGTGATCGCCTTTCACACCGGTTCCACAGCTGTGATGGCCGCAGCCCAAGAGCGCGGCAAGATGGCGGTGGCCTACCACTCGGACATGCGCAAAACCGGGCCGGACGCGCAGATCGTTGCCGTCACCCACCAGTGGGGCGATTACTACACCGCCCGCGTCAAGGCCGCCATGAACGGCAGCTGGACTTCGGGCAGCGTGTGGGGCGGCGTGAAGGAAGGCATGATCCGCGTGGGCGACTTTGGCTCCAAGGTGCCCAAGAAGGTGCAAGACGAAATCTTGGCCAAACAAAAGCAGGTGGGCGCGGGCAAATTGCTGCCCTTTGCCGGCCCCATCACCGACAACGAGGGCCGCGAAGTGGTCCCCGCAGGCCAGAGCCTGAACGATGGTCAGATCTTGGGCATGAACTACCTGGTGCAGGGCGTGCAGGGCAAGATCAGCCGATGAGCGCAAAGCCCCACGCCCAGAGCGTGGGGCGAGCCCCCCTAAAATAGCGGCATTGACACAAGGGCACACCATGAGCATCAAGAGCGACAAATGGATCCGCCGCATGGCAGAGCAGCACGGCATGATCGAGCCGTTCGAGCCCGGCCAGATCCGCCAAAACGCCGCAGGCCAGAAAATCGTGAGCTACGGCACCAGCAGCTACGGCTACGACATCCGCTGCGCGCCCGAGTTCAAGGTGTTCACCAACATCTACAGCACGGTGGTGGACCCCAAGAACTTTGACGAGCGCAGCTTTGTGGACATCGAGTCCGACGTCTGCATCATCCCGCCCAACAGTTTTGCACTGGCCCGCACGGTGGAATATTTCCGCATCCCGCGCAATGTGCTGACCGTTTGCCTGGGCAAAAGCACCTATGCCCGATGCGGCATCATCGTCAACGTGACCCCCTTTGAGCCCGAGTGGGAAGGCTATGTGACGCTGGAGTTTTCCAACACCACGCCCTTGCCCGCCAAGATTTATGCCGGCGAAGGTTGCGCCCAGGTCTTGTTCTTTGAGAGCGATGAAGTGTGCGAAACCAGCTACAAAGACCGTGGCGGCAAGTACCAAGGCCAAGTGGGTGTGACACTGCCCAAGACGTGATTTTGGGCGTGCCAGCCCAAAATGCGACAATGCAGGGCTAATGACTGCATCTTTTTCCAATTTATCGCTGGCGCCCACGCTGGCACGAGCCGTGGCCGAAATGGGCTACGAATCCATGACGCCCATTCAGGCCCAAGCCATTCCGGTGGTCTTGACGGGCCAAGACGTCATGGGCGCTGCCCAAACGGGCACCGGCAAAACAGCGGCTTTCTCGCTGCCTTTGCTGCAACGCCTGCTCAAACACGAAAACCCCTCCACCTCGCCAGCCCGCCACCCTGTGCGCGCTTTGGTGCTTTTGCCCACCCGCGAGCTGGCCGATCAGGTGGCCCAACAAATCAAGATGTACGCCAAGTACACCCAGCTGCGCAGCACGGTGGTCTTTGGCGGCATGGACATGAAGCCCCAGACCTTGGAGCTGAAAAAAGGCGTTGAGGTGCTGGTCGCCACGCCTGGCCGTTTGCTGGACCACATCGAAGCCAAAAACGCGGTGCTCAACCAAGTCGAGTACGTGGTGCTGGACGAAGCCGACCGCATGCTGGACATCGGTTTCTTGCCCGATCTTCAGCGCATCTTGAGCTTCTTGCCCAAGCAGCGCACCACCTTGCTGTTCTCTGCCACTTTCTCGCCCGAGATCAAGCGCCTGGCCGGCAGCTACTTGCAAAACCCGGTCACCATCGAAGTGGCCCGCCCCAACGAAACCGCCTCGACGGTGGAGCAGCGTTTTTACGCCGCCCAAGACGACGACAAGCGCCGCGTGATCCGCAAGGTCTTGACCGACCGCGGCATCAAACAAGCCTTCATCTTTGTGAACAGCAAACTCGGCTGTGGCCGTTTGGCCCGCTCGCTGGAGCGCGAAGGCTTGCGCACCGCCGCTTTGCACGGCGACAAGAGCCAGGACGAACGCCTGAAGGCTTTGGAAGCCTTCAAACAAGGCGAAGTCGATCTGTTGGTGTGTACCGATGTGGCCGCCCGCGGTCTGGACATCAAGGATGTGCCTGCGGTGTTCAACTTCGATGTGCCCTTCAACGCCGAAGACTATGTGCACCGCATTGGCCGTACCGGCCGTGCAGGCGCGTCGGGCTTGGCCGTGACTTTGGTCAGCCCGTCCGACACCCGCTTGGTGGGTGACATCGAAAAGCTGATCAAGAAAAAGCTCGAGGTCGAAACCCTGCAACTTGACGACCGTTCTCGCTTCGTTGGCGAGCGCACAGACCGCGAGCGTTCGGACGAGCGTCCGCGTGGCCGTGCCTACGAAGGCCGTCGCCGCGAAGACTTCGATCCGCGTGATGCCGCTGAGCCGCGTGAGCGCCGTGGTGGCTTCCGCCCCGCACCGGTCAACCGCGACCCCTTCTTTGAAAAGCCCTACGAAGCGCCTGCAGCCGATGCCGCGCCCAGCTGGGAGTCGGCGGCGCCCAAGACGCCCCGTTCATCGATTTCGGCCAACATCAAGCCCAAGCGCAAAGTGGCTGCGCTGTTCAAAACCGGCGAATGATCTCCGCTGGAGCCCGGTCTTTACCCGGGCTTCAAATGCCGAGCCTCTGGCGCTGTCAAAATCACGCCATGCGTGAATTCCCCCAACCCTTCGCTGTCGCACCCTTGCTGGGCCATCTCTTGGCGGCAGGCTGCGTGGCCCTGCCGGCTTTGTCGGTCGCCCAAACCGCTCCCGCCACCGACCTGGGCCGGATCGAAATTCGCAGCAACCGCAACAACGACACCGAAACCCGCCGGGAATCCACCGCTGCCAAGATCGTGATTGGCCGCGAAGAGATTGAAAAGCAAGGCGATGCCACGCTGGGCGAAGTGCTCAAACGCTTGCCAGGCGTGACCATTGGCGGCGCCCCTGGGCGCGGTGGTGCCATCCGCATGCGGGGCTTGGGCAACGGTTACACCCAGATCTTGTTGGATGGTGAGCGCATGCCGCCGGGCTTTTCGGTCGACCAACTCACGCCCGAGCAGGTCGAGAAAATCGAGATCATGCGTGCGCCCACCGCCGAGACGGGGGCCCGCGCCATTGCCGGCACGATCAACATCGTTTTGCGCGAAGGCCAAAAAGCCATGCCCGATGACCTCAAGCTGACGCGCAGCATGGAGCACGGTCACGCATCGAGCCAGGTCAACTGGGTGCACAACCTCCAAACCGAGCCCATCAGCGGCACCTTCACCCTGTCGGCCATGGACAACTACCGGCCAGACGAGAGCACCACGGTGACCGAGTCGTCGCAAATCACCGACCGTGTGCGCGAGGTCAGCACCTTGGGCCAGCGCAAAGCGGTCAACGCCAACGCGCGTTTGCAGTGGAAGGGCGAACAAGGCCGCAGCCTGACCTTGACCCCGTTTGTGGTCTATTCCGAATACAACAGCCACGGCCAAGTGGCCGTGCGCACCACAGAGGGCACGCCGGTGTCCGATGCGGCGCAAACTCAAAGCGCCAGCCGATTCACCATGGCGCGTTTGAATGGACAATGGGCCGAGAAGCTGAGCGCCGATGACCGCTTGGACGTGCGCTTTGGCCTGGGGCAAACCACCTATGACTACCGCATGGACCAAACGGGTGCTACGGGCGTGACCACACCTGCCATTGGCAACAATGCGCCGCAGCCCTTGCTGCGCAATGGCTTTGAGACCCAGAGCTTTGTGGACAACAGCTACAGCCTCAATGGCAAGTGGACGCGAGCCCTGGACAATGGTCACCAAATCGTGAGCGGTCTGGAGTTGGAACAAGTCCACCGCGACGAGCAAGGCAATGCCGCCGCCTCTGAGGATGCAGGCAATTTGCAGGCGAGTACGCGCCGCTGGGCCATCTACACCCAAGACGAGTTCAAGATCAACCCAAACTGGTCTGCCTATGGCGGCTTGCGCTACGAGAATCTGCTGACCGAAGGCACCGTCAATGGGGTGCAAAAGCGCAACGACAGCGCCGTCTGGACCCCGCTCTTGCATGCGGTGTTCAAGCCCGATCCGCAAAAGCGTGACCAGATCCGCATGAGTCTGACGCGCAGTTACAAAACACCCACGCTTTACCAGTTGGTGGCGCGTTACGTGCCCACCCTGGGAGAGAACAGCTGGACGCAAGCCGATCGCACCGGCAACCCTGACCTCAAGCCCGAACTGGCCACGGGGGTGGACCTGGCGTTTGAGCGTTATTTGGACCAAGGCGGCTTGCTCAGTGCCAATGTGTTTCGCCGCAACATCAGCAACCTGATCCGCTCGACCACCTCCTTCAACACGAACACCGGGCGCTACATCTCTTCGCCCACCAATGTCGGCAACGCCATCACTGAAGGCATTGAGCTCGAAGCCAAATTCCGTCTCGATCAGTGGGTGGCCGGGGCCTTGCCGGTGGACTTGCGGGCCAATGCCAGCTTCTTCCACTCCAAAGTGCTGGACGTCTTGGGCCCCAACAACCGGCTCGACCAGCAACCCGACATGACGGCCAACCTGGGGGGTGATTACCGCTTGCGCGGCTTGCCTTTGACCTTGGGGGGCAACCTCAACTGGAACCCCGCCTACGACACCCGCCGCACTGAGCAGCAATGGGCCTATCAAGGCGCCAAGCGGGTGCTGGATGTGTACGGCTTGTGGCGCTTGTCACCCTCGGCCGGTTTGCGCCTGACGGTGAGCAACCTCACACCCTTGGACTACATCACCGGCTCGACCTTCCGCAACGGATCGCAATACGAGTCGGCCAATACCACGGCCCACAACTGGCGCAACATCCAGCTGCGCCTGGAACTGAAAATTTAAGCCGCAATCTGTCCCGCATTGGGCAGCTGGGGCGCAAGGCATGTGCCAAGATGGTGGTGAATTTTCAGGAGACACCCCATGGCCCTCAAAGACGCTGCTTGGCACGACCGCAATTACAACAACCGGGCTTTGGTGCCGGACTTTGCCGAGCACTTCGACCATTGGCGCCAAGCCTCTGAGCAAGCGCGTCAAACCCTCAAGCCGCAGCTGGATCTGCGCTTCGGTGAAGGCCCCAAGGAGACGCTGGACGTGTTTCCCGCGCCCCGCGCAGGTGCCCCGGTGGTGGTCTTCATCCACGGGGGTTACTGGCGCAGCCTGGATAAATCTGACCACTCTTTTGTGGCCCCGGCCTTGCGCGACATGGGCGCTTGTGTGGTGGTCGTCAACTACGACCTGTGCCCCGGCACCGAGGCGCAGCCGGTGACCATCCCCGGCATCGCGGTGCAAATGAGCCGGGCTTTGGCCTGGGTCTGGCGCCACATTGGCGAGCACGGTGGCGACCGCAGCAACATCACTGTGATTGGCCATTCGGCAGGCGGCCACCTGGCGGCCATGATGCTGGGCTGTGACTGGAAAAAAGTGGGCCGCGATTTGCCCGCTGGCCTGGTGCGCAAAACCATGTCCATCTCAGGCCTGTATGACTTGGAGCCCATCCGCAAGACTCCGTTTGTGCAGGCCGATCTGCGCATCACCCCTGCCCATGTGCGCATGGCCAGCCCCGCCAAATGGCAGCGCCCATCCAAAGGCGTGCTCTACACCTTGGTGGGGGGCGATGAAAGCCCCGAATTTTTGCGCCACAACCGCTTGATCCACCAAGCCTGGGGGCCTAAGACGGTGCCGGTCTGTGAAGACCTGCCGGGCCTGAACCATTTCAGCGTGGTGACCGACCTGACCCGACCTGGCTCGCGCCTGCATGCCTTGGCCAAGGCCTTGATCGATTTGCCCGCTTGAGCGTGCAGGAGTGGCTCTACCCCCTGGGGGTGGTCTTGCTGGGCTACACCGTGCTGGGCCTGACCGGCTTTGGCTCGGCCCTGGTCATCGTGCCGCTCTTGGCATGGCAATGGCCCTTGCCCGAAGTGGTGGCCATGAGTTTGCTCATGGACGTGCCCGCTTCAGCGTTTCACAGCGGACTCAACTGGCGGCAAGTGCAGTGGCGTGAACTGCGCCGCCTGCTGCCCGGCCTGGTGGTGGGGACCTTGATCGGCTTGTGGCTGATGCCCCACCTGCAGGCCCGTTGGCCTTTGCTGCTGTTGGGCTTGTATGTGGCCGCTGTGGGCCTGAATGCCTTGCGCCCCGCCGCCGCGCCTGCCTTGCAGCCCGCGACAGGCTGGGCCCTGCCTGTGGGCACGGCCATTGGCGTGGTGGAGCTGATTTTTGGCACCGCAGGCCCCTTGGTGGTTGCTTGGCTCAGCCGCCGTTTGCGTGACGTGCAGCAGATGCGCGCCAGCACCCCGATGATCATCACCGTGGCCGCCAGCACCGTGCTGCTCGGCATGGCTTGGGATGGGCACTTGAGCCGCGCCGTGATCTGGCAGCGATGGGGCGTGCTGATGGGCGTGGCCTTGCTGGGCGTGTGGCTGGGTCACCGCATCGCGCACCGCGTGCCTGTGGCCCGCTTGCGGCAGATCATCTGCGGCCTGCTGGTGGCCAGCGGCTTGATGCTGGCGCTGCGTGCTTTGCAATGACGCCCTGTAGGTCAGAGCTTCAGCTCTGACAACGCCTGCCCAACAGCGCATCAAGTCGGCGCTCAAGCCCCCACCGAAGGACACAAAAAAGGGGAGCCCATGGCTCCCCTTGATCACGAACGCTGCGATGGGATTACATCAATAGGTGTTCACCGGCGTTGTCGCCGCCCAGGATCACGTAGTTCACCTTGCGGATGTCCATCAGCTTGGTGCCACCGGCGTAGCTGATCGAGCTTTGCACGTCCTGCTCCATCTCGATCAGGGTGTTGGCCAGCTTGCCCTTGACGGGCTCCAAAATGCGCTTGCCTTCCACGTGCTTGTACTCGCCCTTGTTGAAGTCAGAGGCCGAGCCGTAGTACTCCTTGAACAGCTCGCCGTTGACCTCAACGGTCTTGCCGGGCGACTCTTCGTGGCCAGCAAACAGCGAACCGATCATGACCATGCTCGCGCCAAAGCGGATGCTCTTGGCGATGTCGCCGTGGCTGCGGATGCCGCCGTCGGCAATGATGGGCTTGGTGGCCACGCGGGCGCACCACTTGAGGGCCGACAACTGCCAGCCGCCCGTGCCAAAACCGGTCTTGAGCTTGGTGATGCAGACCTTGCCGGGGCCCACGCCCACTTTGGTCGCGTCCGCGCCCCAGTTTTCCAGGTCGATCACGGCTTCGGGCGTGGCCACGTTGCCCGCGATCACAAAGCTCGTGGGCAGTTTGGCCTTGATGTAGCCGATCATGTCGCGCACGCTGTCGGCATGGCCGTGGGCGATGTCGATGGTGATGTACTCAGGCACCAAGCCAGCGGCGGCCAGCTCGTCCACGGTGGCGCGGTCGGGGGCTTTGACGCCCAGCGAAATCGATGCGTAAACGCCCTTGGCGTGCATGTCGCGCACGAACTGGACGTTGTCCAGGTCAAAGCGGTGCATCACGTAGAAGTAATCGTTTTGCGCCATCCACAGGCAGATCGACTCGTCGATCACCGTTTTCATGTTGGCGGGCACCACCGGCAGGCGGAAGGTGCGGCTGCCCAAGGTGACGCCTGCGTCGCACTCGGAACGGCTTTCCACGCGGCACTTGCGTGGCAGCAACAGGATGTTGTCGTAATCAAAAATTTCCATGAGAAAACCAAGCTCCAAAAAGGATCGTTGAAAGAACGAGTGAGCGCTTGGCTTGGCCGGTTTTCTTGACCCTCAGGGTGAACCCGTTGCAGATTCAGGGCAAAAAAAACCGGGCGCAAGAATCTTGGGCCCGGTGGCTGATTCTACTCGTTTTGTGGGTGCCTGATTTTTCAGCAGGGCAGCATGTTCAGTGACGTTTGGCCGAGTTCTTGGTCAATTTGGCCACCATTTGGTCCGACGTGGCTCAGATGGCGTCTATGGCCACCTGAATGGCTCGCGAGCGCTCACCCATGCGAGACAACACGGTGCGGTGCAAATCCTGATCGGCCAATTCTTCGAGCATGGCTTCAAACAAGGCAGGTTCAACCATGTAGAAAGCAGCTTTGTTGTGGCTCAAAACGGCAACAGGTCTGCTCTTGGCATCGCGCAGCACAGCGGCCGGGTTTTTCTTGAACTCAGACATGCTGATCATCACATCGGAATAAATCGTTTGCATATTGGCTCCAAATTAAGAGCTGAAATTTAAGCTAAATTGCCCAGCCAGTGCAGCCCATAAAAGCCCAGTCCCAGCGCAGCCCCCACCAAGGTGCCGTTGATGCGGATGAACTGCAAATCACGGCCCACGCTGCGTTCCAGTTCTTGAACCAGCTGCTTGTCGTCCCAGGCCTTGATCGTGTCGGCAATGTGCTTGGGGATGCCTTGACTCAGCTGGTCAGCCAATTGCCCTGCCACTTGCTCAAAATAATGGTTCACCGATTGGCGCAGACCTTCATCGTTGGCAAGCCGTTGGCCCAGGCCTTGCAATGCGCGTTCGGCGTGTCCAGCCAAGCTGGAATCGTCTGAGGCCAGATCGGCCATGAGCCGCGTTTTCACATCCTTCCAGACCGTGCCCAGAAAATCGCGCACTTCTGGCGACTGCACCAGCCGGTCTTTGGTGTCGTTGAAGTCCTTTTGCAAATCCGCGTCGGTTCGCAACTGGTCGATGTACTGAGCCATCCACCGAGAGAAATCCTCGCGGTGCGGGTGCGCCGGGTTAGACAAGACTTCTTGCAAATAGCCCATCACCGCATCGCGCAACTTGTCGGCGGCAGATCGGCTCAAATCGGCGGCGGAATGCAGCGCATCGACGGCCCAGTGAATCTTGGGGTAATCCTTCTTGAGGAATTCGTGGATCTCCTGGCCCAAAAACTCGCCCACCTGCGGGGCTTTCAGCAGGGCGGCAACTTTCTCAAGCCCCATGTTCAGCACCTGCTGATGCCGGTTGTCCTTGGTCACCAAATCCAGCGCTTGACCCAAAGTGCTGGCGGCGTTCCAGCGCGTCGCTTGCGCCGTCAGTGCATCGGTTAAGGCCAGGCGAATGGGGGCGTCGTCCAGGGTGTGCAGCGCATCCAGCAGCATCTGCCGCACGCCTTGCACAAAATGCTGCACCTGCATGGCTTGCTGCAACCACTCGCCCAAATGCCGGGCCACATTGAAATCCGCCAACTTGGCCAGCAGCTTGTCGCGCTGCAAGAAATGATCATGCACAAACTCGGCCATGCTGTCGGCAATGCGCGCCTTGCTTTTGGGGATGATGGCTGTGTGGGGAATGGGGATGCCCAAAGGGTGGCGAAACAACACCACCACGGCAAACCAATCGGCCATGCCGCCCACAGCCGCTGCTTCGGCCCCTGCCTTGAGCCATGCCCAGCCGCCAGCGGCCCCCATGAACTCCGCCAAGGCCAGGAGTGTGAGGGCCAATAAAAGGAGAAGAGGGGCAAGAAGGGCTGGGTCCTGATGCTTCATGTGATGGAGCCGCTTGCTGGTGCTGCAAAGCTTGAAACTGAGGCAATCCTATTGAGATTGGGCATAACGTTTGGCCGCGGCACTCAGGCCTTGCAGGATGCTTGTGATGATGTGGTCTGGAAAGCCTTGCGCCAGCAGATCCTGGACTTTTGCAATGGCAGCAGGTGTCTGTTCAATGACTTGCTCATAGGGGCTGTCAGCACCCGTTGGCGCCATGCCATGTCGCTTGGCCAATTCATGCCAGTGTCGGGGTTGAATTTCTTGCATCTTCCAGTGCGCATTCTTTCCCCTCAAAGCCATGGCCATCCTGACTTTTTGAGGTGGCACAAGATTGGGGCCATGCCCCAGCACGGGGTAGAGAGAAAGCACGTCATACACAGGCGTCATGGCATAGCTGCCACCGGCTTTGATGCGGATGCTGAAATTCTTGGCATGACCGTCGCTGGCACACAGCAACCAGAACAAGAACTGAGCCTTGATGAAGTTGAACTTGTCTTGCGCTGCTTGAATAGAACCGTTGAGCAAGTTCAGAATTTTGTCCATCCCAGGGCCACCATCGGCCTCATATTTCATGTGACTGGGGTAGCCCAAAGCCTGGCACATGTCTTCTTGTGGCAAACGAATCAACCATGAGTTGTCTTCAGACCACACGCGATCAAATCGCTCAACCGCCAGCACCTTGATGTCTTCAAATTGTTCCATCGTGCAATGCGCGGTAGGGACACCATAGGCCTGCATCAGTTGGGCACAAATCCATTCGTTTTCTACTGAGCCCGACATGTCCAGCTGCATGTTGGCAACCATGCCCAGAGGCAACTTCAGAATGTGTGTCGTGGCGGTCGGTCCCAAAGGGCGCATCCACTGGTTCTTGACCTTGAGCAGTGCCGTTTTTTCTTGTGCCCCGGCCAGTGAAATTCTGAAGTCGTCTGCATTGAAGTCCGTATCCAGCCATCCTTGGGCACTGGAGACACTGGTCAGCAGTTGGGCGATTTCAGCTTCAGCCAAGGGCTGGGCCTCAAGGGTCTTGATATCACCGGGTGCATGGCTTTCTGGCAACAAACGAATGGCGCCCACACTGTCACGGCCAACCTCTGCCAACAAATCGAATGTGCTTTGCCCCTTGGTCTTGAAGCGTGTGGCAATGCGCTCCCTCAAGCTGAGGCTGTCGGGCAAAAGGTTGTCAAACCATGCCGCCACCATGTCACCACGATGAGGCTGGTTGCCAGGCGTGAAGGGCAATGTCAGCGACATGGGGCGCGCCTGCGGGGACTGCAACCAACTGTCTTCATACTGAAGCTGGTGCCTGCCCTGCGAAACAGACCAGGTACCGACCTTCTCTCCGTTCATCCACAGCACAAGGCGATTCATGGTGCTCACCACTGTGCAGTTTTCACGCCGGAGTCGGCTGAAGATCTGGGTGCCGACTTCGGCTGCAGCACCAACTCCACCCCCAATGCATGGAGGACGGATAGCAACTTGGACACACTCATGTTGGCGGCATTGCGTTCGCTGGTGGAATACGTCTGCTGCGCGACGCCCAAACGCATCGCCATATCTTCCTGGGTTAAGCCAGCACTTTTTCTGAACCCGACAATGACGTGCTTGAGTTGATCAGGCGTTTGAATCGCGTAGCCGTTCATACAGCATCCAGTGTGTATATGTGAGATACATATTATGTGCTGTAGATCTTGTTTACACAAGATAGGCTGTTGGATGCTGCACAAAGCGCTGCAGGTGCATGGTGTCACTTTTCACCACATAGAGGCCAATCCGTTTTAGGCACATAGGAGCCAGCGTCTGGTCACAACCACCGTCCCGATTCTTGATGGATTAAATCATTCCCATTAGGTGTAATCCTGAACCAATCAGACCTAAAACGGTAACGGATAGCGCTTTACGCCGAAGACGCTTTTGAGGGCGTGGATGTCCAGGTGCGCCTCGGCAAGGAGTTTCTTGAGCTTGTTGTTCTCCGCTTCCAGGTCGCGC
>NKIO01000055.1 GCA_002255935.1 Comamonadaceae bacterium PBBC2 | reverse complement strand
GGCATGACGGCGCAAGAAGCGATTGACCATCTGGGCACGATTGCCAAGAGCGGCACCAAGGACTTCATGAGCAAGTTGAGCGGCGACCAAAAGTCAGACGCGCAGCTGATCGGCCAGTTCGGTGTGGGCTTTTATTCGGGCTTCATCGTGGCCGAGAAGATCACCGTTGAAACCCGCCGCGCAGGCGCTGCGGCGGCCGAGGGCGTGCGCTGGATCAGCGGCGGCACGGGCGACTTTGAAGTCGAAACCATCACCCGTGCCGAGCGCGGCACCAGCGTGATCTTGCACCTGCGCGAAGAAGCGCTGGACTACGCCAACACCTGGAAGCTCAAAGAAATCGTCGGCAAATACTCCGACCACATCAGCCTGCCCATCTTGATGGAAAAGGAAGAGTGGAAAGACGGCGAGCTGATCGAACCAAACAACGAAGAAGGTGGCCGCCAGCCTGGCGGCATGGTCAAGACCGGCGAGTGGGAAACCATCAACAAAGCCAGCGCTCTGTGGAGCCGCCCCAAGAAAGACATCACCGATGAGCAATACGCCGACTTCTACAAACAGATCAGCCGCGACTTTGAAGCACCGCTGACCTGGACGCACAACCGCGTGGAAGGCAGCACCGAGTACACCCAGCTGCTGTACATTCCCTCCAAGGCCCCACAAGACCTGTGGAACCGCGACAAGAAAGCCGGCATCAAGTTGTATGTCAAGCGCGTCTTCATCATGGACGAAGCCGAAGCGCTGATGCCCAGCTACCTGCGCTTTGTGAAAGGCGTGGTGGACTCGGCCGACCTGCCGCTGAACGTGAGCCGCGAGCTGCTGCAAGAAAGCCGCGACGTGAAAGCCATCCGCGAAGGCTGCACCAAACGTGTGCTGTCGATGCTGGAAGATTTGGCTAAGCACGACAAAGCACCGGAAGCCTCTGCAGAAGTCACTGACGTTCTGAGCGACGAAGACAAAGCCAAATTGGGCCAGTACACCAAGTTCTACGCCGAATTCGGCGCGGTGCTCAAAGAAGGCCTGGGCGAAGACTTTGGCAACCGTGACCGCCTGTCCAAGTTGCTGCGCTTTGCGTCCACCACCAGCGACACCGTGAGCGTCAGCTTTGCCGACTACAAAGCCCGCATGAAAGAAGGCCAAGACGCCATCTACTACATCACCGCCGACACCCTGGCCGCTGCCAAGAACAGCCCACAGCTTGAAGTCTTCAAGAAAAAAGGCATCGAAGTTTTGCTGATGACCGACCGCGTGGACGAGTGGGCGCTGAACTTTGTGCATGAGTTTGACGGCACCCCGCTGCAAAGCGTGGCCAAAGGCGCGTTTGACCTGGGCAAACTGCAAGACGAAGAAGAAAAGAAAGCCGCCGAAGACGCGGCCGAAACCTTCAAGCCCGTGCTGGCCAAGCTCAAAGAAGCCCTGAAAGACAAAGCCGAAGACGTGCGCGTGACCAGCCGCCTGGTGGACAGCCCCGCCTGCCTGGTGGTGACCGACGACGGCATGAGCATGCAGCTCGCCCGCATGCTCAAACAAGCTGGCCAACAAGCCCCTGAAGTCAAGCCCGTGCTCGAAGTCAACCCCGAGCATGCGCTGGTCAAAAAACTCGACGGCTCGGTCCACTTCCACGACTTGGCCCACATCCTGTTTGACCAAGCCCTGCTGGCCGAAGGCGGCTTGCCAGCAGATCCAGCGGCTTATGTGAAGCGGGTGAATGCGCTGCTGAGTTGATCGGCAAACTCCCCACAAAAAGCCCCGCCAGACTGGCGTCTGGCGGGGCTTTTTCATGCGCGACGCTCACAAAACGCGCTGGCTTCTTGGCTTCAACCCGCGGCTTCTGAGGCAGGCTTGCCTTCGGCGCGGTAGCCTTCCAACACATCGTCCCAGGGCACCACCCCGACTCGGCGGGCCCAAGCCTCCCATTGCACGGCCATGTCCCGAACCCTGTCCGGTCTGAGCGTTGCCAAATCCTGGGTTTCGGCCCGATCGGTCTGCATGTCGTAAAGCTCCCAGGGCTTGGGATACTCGCGCACCAATTTCCATCGGCCCAGCCGAATGGCCGCGTTGCCTGTGTGCTCCCAAAACAGAGGGTGGTCCGCTGGCTTGCCGCCACGCAATGCAGACAAAAGGCTGTGGCCCTCGCAGGGCGGAATGACGCGGTCTTTGTAGCGTTCGGGGTACGAGGTCTGCGTTGCCTCCAGGATGGTGGGCAAAACATCCGTGAGTTGGGAAGGCGCACGGACAATGGCGCCCTTGTCCAAACCCCCAGCGGGCCAATGCACGATCAATGGTGTGGAAATACCGCCCTCGTGTGTCCACCGCTTGTAAAGCCGAAAAGGGGTGTTCGACAAATTGGCCCAGGCACGGCCATAGCTCGCGTAAGTGTCTTCTGGCCCCGGAACGATGGCAGGTTCATTGCCCACTTGCAAATCTCGGCCGTTGCGTGGCTTCAAGCGTTTCAGATCGGGCCGGCGTTGGATGAACGCTTCGGCGCTGCCGTCCAGGGGCAGCACTTCGGCACAGGCGCCGTTGTCCGACAAAAAAAACACGAGTGTGTTGTCAAGCTGTCCTGTTTGCTCGAGCGTGGCAAGGATGTCGCCAATGCCCTGATCCATTCGGTGCACTTGGGCTGCGTAAACCTCCATGCGTCGGGCTTCCCAATCTTTGTGCTCCGCTTGCGCCCAGGCGGGCTCTTCAGGGTCGCGTTCGCCATCGTGGACGGCATCCGCCAGCAAACCGGATTCGCGCAGACGCTGCATCCGCCGCTCACGCAGCACATCCCAGCCTTCGTCGTAGCGGCCACGGTATTGGGCGATGTCCTCTTCTCTCGCCTGCAGTGGCCAGTGGGGCGCGGTGTACGCCACGTACATGAAAAAGGGCTTGTTGGCCTGCGACTGCTCCCGCACAAAAGCGCACGCTTCGTGTGCGATCGCATCGGTGTAGTAATAGTTTTCCTGCGCCGTGGCTTCGGCTTCCGCGTTGCTTTCTCCGCGGGTCAGCGATGCCGGTTGGTAATAGGAACAAGACCCTGCGAGCGTGCCGTAAAAGTGCTCAAACCCCCGCCGCGTGGGCCAAGCGTCGTTGACTTGCCGAATGTTCGAGGCCAAGTGCCACTTGCCCACCAAAGATGTCGCGTAGCCTGCCGCAGACAAAATTTCGGCCACGGTGACGCAGCCGTCATGGAGGGAGCCCGGGTAACCATGCGGGCGGTCGTCCTTGGTGAGGATGCCAATCCCTGTCTGGTGCGGGTGCAGGCCGGTCAGCATCGATGCCCGAGATGGGCTGCAGCGGGCCGTGTTGTAAAACTGTGAGAAGCGAACACCCCCAGCGGCCAGCCGGTCGATGTTCGGGGTGTCGATCTCGCTGCCGTAACACCCGATGTCGGAGAAGCCCATGTCATCGGCCAGGATCAGGATGACGTTCGGTTTGCTCGCCATAGGTCTTGAATGGAATAGGTCACGCGGTTTGGTCACGATCAGTCGAAAGTGATCTTGGATTTTTTGACGATTTGACCGATGTGCTCGTAGGACTTTTGCAGCGCCTGGCCGTACTCCGATGGCGTCGAGACCAGCGGCGCAAACCCTGCGTTTTCCAACTGCTGCCGGATTTCGGGCTGCTCTAAGAGCTTTTTGATCTCGGCATGGATGCGGGTCACAGCCGCCTCAGGCGAGCCGATTGGCATCAGCAAACCCCAGTAGTTTCCAAACGAAAAGCCCGGCACGCCCGATTCACCGATGGTCGGCACATGGGGCAGCACCGGGATGCGTTCGGCAGTGACCGCCAAGGCTTTGAGTTTGCCGGCCTTGACCTGCGAGAGGGCACTGCCGTCGATCAGCAAGTCGATGTGCCCGCCCAGCAAATCATTGAGCGCTGGCGCACCTCCGCGGTAGGGGATGTGGACGATATCGACACCGGCTGCGGCCTTCAAGGCTTCGAGGCACAAGTGCCCCATGGTGCCGTTGCCCGCGGTGCCGCATTTGTATTTGCCAGGGTTGGCTTTGGCCAGTGCCAAAAATTCTTGGAAAGACTTCGCCGCCAAAGTGGGCAGGCAAGTCACAACAATCGAGACTTTGGCCAAGGTGGCCACCGCGACAAAGTCTTTGGCGGGGTCGTAAGGCACGTTGGCTTGCGCGTACCGGCTGACCACCAGATCGCTCAGATTGCCCAGCCCCAAGGTGTGGCCATCGGCGGGGGCACGGGCCGCAGCCGTCATGCCGATCACGCCACCTGCACCGGCGCGGTTCTCCACGACCACCGCTTGTCCGAGGGCCTTGGCCAAGGGGACAGAAAAAATCCGAGCCAAGATGTCCGTGTTGCCCCCCGGCGGGTTGGGAACGATCAGCGTCACGGCCTTGCTTGGGTAGGTGGCTTGCGCCCACAAGGCTCCAGGCATCAAGGCCGCTGTTGCGGCGCCGAGCAAGGTGCGGCGGTAGAAAGATGCTTCAGACAAGGGCTTGTCCGAAAGCGGTGAGGGGCCCGACATGCTTTTCACAAGGTTCTCCGGTCTTGATGTGCCCAACCGGCGCTCCGTTCAGGCTTGTGTCTGTAATCTAAGGCCTGGCGTCTGATGCTGGTATCCCGCTGGGAAGTACGTGACCCTTGCCTTTGGAGATATACCTCGTCAAGACCCAGCTTCGGGCAGCCATTGGGAGAGGCTCGGAAAGCCCGCCTCCACATGACGGCGAACGGTGTCATGAACCACTTGGCAAGCCTGTGTGGGCGCGGCGTGCGAAGAAAGCCGCAGCACGATGTGGCGGTCCAAACTGGGCTGAACAATGCGGGCCGCTTGCAGCTCATGTCGGGCGACTTCTTCACGCACAGCGCTCAGACCGACGATGGCGTAAAGGCCACCCGCTTTGACCAGTTTCTTTTGCAGGTTCAGGCTGTCGCATTCCAGCCGGATGTTCAGCTCAATACCGCGCCGGCTGGCCCAATGCTCCAGGACATGGTGGAAAGCATAGGGTCGACCTGGAACGACCAGAGGAATGCGGTGCAAATGGTCAAAGGGCAGCGTCTGTGCCGCGGTCAAGGCATCGCCGGGCGCACCGATCAGCACATGCGGCATTTTCGCCAGACCATCGCCTCGGCCACTGCGGCCACGGGTATTTTCAGAAAACAGCGCCAAATCGAGCTCGCCACGTTCGAGGCCTTCGGACACTCGCCCGCTCATGCCACTGACCCAATGCAAGCTCACCTTGGGAAACAAGCGGGCTATTTCCTCGTAGATCGGCCCGCAAAGTGCGTCGGCCAGTGACTCGATGATCCCCACGCGCACCAGACCGGCCGGCTCCCGAAGCAGGCCGCTGGCGTCCTCCGTCAGGTGCTGCCCCGCCTGCACCCAAGCCTTGACGCGAGGGTAAAGACGCTGGCCGATGTCATTGAGGCGCACACCACGGGCTGTTCGCTCGAAAAGTTGGCCACCGCAGTTCAGCTCGATCGCCCCCAGCTGGCGGCTGATCGCCGACTGGGCCACATCTCTTGCGGCAGCGGTGTCCGTCAAACTGCCGCACTCCGCAATCTGAAGAAACAATTGCCATTGGTCGATGGAGAGTGGCGAGGTCATTTCAAGGGATCTATCGGTAGGTGCTGCGGCGTGGTGCTGCGGCGATGGGGGAAAAGCCTGCGCGTCGGATCGACGGCGATGCCCTCGACGTCAAATCTTATCGTCTTCGTCCGGGCTGTCATCTCAGACGAACCCTTGGTCGTTGGCCTGACCCTCATGGCGCCCCTCATGAGCAGTAACCCACAAGACAACAAGCACCCCCATTCATCGGCTAAATTGACCCGATGAACACCCTGCCCGCCGACCCGTCCCTCATCGATTCCCGCCAAGCCGCGTGGCGCTTGCTTGTCACGCTGGGGCTGGTGGTGCTGGGCAACAGCAGCATGTACATCGTCTCGGTGGTGCTGCCGGTGGTGCAGGCCGAGTTTGGGGTGGGCCGGGCCGATGCGTCGCTGCCCTACACCTTGATGATGATCAGCCTGGGTCTGGGCGGTTTGCTCACGGGCCGCATGGCCGACCGGCACGGACTGATGCCGGTGCTGTGGGTGGGCGCTTTGGCGGTCTGTGGTGGTTTTGTGTGGGCGGGCCTGTCGGGCAGCATCTGGGCTTTTGGCCTGGCGCATGCGCTGATGGGGTTTGTGGGCAGTTCGTCCACCTTTGCGCCCTTGATGGCCGACACCGCTTTGTGGTGGAACCGCCGGCGCGGCATTGCGGTGGCCATTTGCGCCAGTGGCAATTACATCGCGGGCACGATCTGGCCGCCGCTGGTGCAGCGCGGCATCGAGACTTTGGGCTGGCGCCAGACCTACATCCTGCTGGGCATCTTCTGTGGCGTGGGCATGTTTTTGCTGGCCACACGCATGCGCCAGCGCCCGCCGCTGGTGACGCTCACGCCTGCCAACGCTGCTGCGCCGGTGCTGGACCGCAGCCGCCCGTTTGGCCTCAAGCCTTCTGTGGCGCAGGGCTTGCTGTGCGTGGCGGGTGTGGCGTGTTGTGTGGCCATGTCCATGCCGCAGGTGCACATCGTGGCCTATTGCACCGACTTAGGGTTTGGCGCAGCACGCGGGGCCGAGATGCTCTCGCTCATGCTGGCCAGCGGCATCGTCAGCCGCCTCGTGTTTGGCGTGAGCAGCGACCGCATTGGCGGCATCCGCACTTTGCTGCTGGGCTCCATGCTGCAGGGCGTGGCGCTGCTGATGTTCTTGCCCTTTGATGGCTTGGTGCCGCTGTACTTGGTGTCGGCCATGTTTGGCCTGTTTCAGGGCGGCATCGTGCCGGCTTACGCGATCATCATCCGCGAGCACTTTGACCCCAAAGAAGCCGGCGCCCGGGTGGGCGCCGTCATCATGGCCACGCTGCTGGGCATGGCCTTGGGGGGCTGGATGTCAGGCTGGGTGTTTGACCTGACGGGCAGTTACCACGCGGCCTTTTTGAATGGCATCGCGTGGAACCTGCTCAACCTGTGCATCGCCAGCTGGCTGTTTTGGCGGGTGCGTCAGGCGGGCTGAAACACGCCGGCCAGCTGCACAGAGCGGCTGGCTTCTTGCACCACATTGCCCACCATGTCGGCGGTCACGGCCGACAGCGTCCAGCCCAGGTGGCCGTGGCCGGTGTTGTAGAACACATTGGCTTTGCTGCCACGGCCCACGCGGGGCATCATGTTGGGCATCATGGGGCGCAGGCCGGCCCATGGCACCACCGAGCGGGTGTTGATTTGGGGGAAGCACTGCTCCACCCACTCGATCAAGGGGCGAATGCGGTCCGCGCGGATGTCGCGGTCCACGCCGTTGAATTCGGCCGTGCCCGCCACGCGGAAACGGTTCAGGCCCAAACGGCTGGTGACCAGTTTGGTCTCGTCGTCGAGCAAGCTCACGTTGGGCGCCCCCGCCTGGCTTTGTTCGTCGTTCAGGTTGACGGTGATCGAATAACCTTTGACGGGGTAGATGTTGACGCGGTCACCCAACTGCGACGCGAAGTCGCGGCTGGCCACGCCCGCACACACCACCATGCCGTCGAAGGTGTGCACCACGCTGCCTTCGTCGCCAGACACCGTGATGACGGCTTGTTGGCCGTCACTGCGCACCGATTTCACATCTTGTCCATACAAGGTCTTCACGCCCAAGCGCTCGGCCGCTGCGGCCAGACCGTGGGTGAACTTGTGGATGTCGCCGGTGGAATCGCTTTCGGTGAAGTAGCCGCCGTAATAGTTACCCGCCAAGGTGGGCTCGATGGCTTTCATTTCTTCGGGCGTCACGGCGCGGCGTGGCAAGCCGCCTTTGGCCAGCATTTGCGAGACGCGACCGGCGTGGTCAAAGCCCTTCTTGTCACGGTAGATGTGCAAGATGCCTTCTTTTTTCAGGTCGAAGTCGATGCCTTCTTCTTTGGCCCAGGCAAACAGGTGCTGACGCGCGGCCACGGCCAGGCGGGCGGTCTCGACGGTGTTGCGCTCGTAGTGGGGCATGGCTGCGATGAACTCGGCAAACCACGACAGCTTGTGCCAAGTGGGTGCGGGGTTGACCAACAAAGGCGCATCGCTTTTGAGCATCCACTTGATGCCCTTGAGGATGGTGGACCAGTGGGTCCAGACTTCGGCGTTCGATGCCGAGAGCTGGCCACCGTTGGCAAAAGAGGTTTCCATCGCGGCGTAGCGATGGCGTTCGAACAAGGTGAGGGCAAAGCCGCGTTTGGCCAGGGAATAGGCGGTGGTGACACCGGTGATGCCGCCGCCAATGACTGCGATGGTTTTCATGGGTATGAGCTTTCCAATACGTCAAAGGATGGGGCCACCGCATGCAAGCCGCATGCCGGTGGCGCCCCCTCTGTATCAGGACCTGAGAGATTCACGGCGCACACGGTGGCGCGTCGCTTGCTCCTTCGGTGCACTGGCGGACGAAACGCCAGCAGCTCTTCAGAGAATTGGCATGTGACCGGTCCTTTGGCCTGAGAGTTTCCGGGGCGGTTGCTCCTTCGGCGCTGCCTGCCGCAAGCGGTGGCAGTCTCTCCCGATCACATGTCGACACAAGGTCGATGGTTTTCAATCATTTTATACGGCGAGGTAAGCCTTCACCAGTGCGATCCAATACGCGCTGCCCGTGGCGATGTTCTCATCGTTGAAGTCATACGCTGGGTTGTGCACCATGCACGCGCCTGCCGAATCACCGTCGCCATTGCCGATCAGCAAATAGCTGCCCGGCACTTTTTCCAGCATGAAGGCAAAGTCTTCGCTGCCCGTCAGTTGCGGCCCGTTCAGGGTGACGCGCTCTGGCCCCACCAAATCGAGGGCCACTTGGCGGGCAAAGTCCGTCTGCGCTGGGTGGTTGACCAGCACGCAATAGCCTTGCCGCCATTCCACCTCGGCCCGCACGCCAAAGCTTTCGGCTTGCGCGGTCACCAGCGCCTTGATGCGCTGCGCCAGCAAGAGGCGCACCTGTGGGTCCAGCGCACGCACGCTCAGCTCCAAGGTGGCCAGGGCCGGGATCACATTGTTGGCTTGGCCTGCATGCAAAGCCCCCACGGTGACCACTGCGGTGTGCAGCGGGTCCACATTGCGCGAGACGATGGTTTGCAAGGCCATGACGATGGAAGACGCCGCCACCAGCGGATCGGCCGCCCGGTGTGGCATGGCGCCATGGCCACCGGTGCCATGGATGCGGATGGTGGCGTAATCGCTCGAGGCCATGGCCGCGCCATCGCGGAAGACCAAATGCCCCACCGGCATGCCCGGCATGTTGTGCATGGCAAACACCGCGTCGCAAGGGTGGTGCTCGAACAAACCGTCGTCCATCATGCGCACCGCGCCGCCACCGCCTTCTTCGGCCGGCTGAAAAATCAGGTTCAGCGTGCCGTCAAATTCAGGCGCTTGCGCAATCGCTTTGGCTGCGGCCAGCAGCATGGCCGTGTGACCGTCGTGGCCGCAGGCATGCATCAGGCCTTGGCGGGTGCTGGCCCAATCGGCGCCGGTGGCTTCCTGAATGGGCAAAGCGTCCATGTCGGCGCGGATGCCCAGCTTGCGCTCGCTGCTGCCGCGCTTCAAAGTGCCCACCACACCCGTACCGCCCAGACCGCGGTGCACTTGGTAGCCCCAGCCTAGCAGCTTAGCCGCCACCAGGTCCGAGGTGCGGTGTTCTTCGAACGCCAATTCGGGGTGGCGGTGGATGTCACGCCGCAGCTGGATGAATTCGCCCACCCGATCGGTGAGCGCATCACGCAAATACGTCATGTCACTGAGGCTGCAGGTTGATCGACTTGGCAATCGCGCGGAACTGCGCCGTGCCATCGGTGTAGGCTTTGCCCACGGCTTGCAGTGACAAGGGCTTGGCCACCAATTGGCTGTTCGCTTCCAAACCGGCGTGCACGGCCGGGTCGTTGAGCGAATCGGTGATGGCTTTGTGGATGATTTGCACGATCGGCTCTGGGGTGTCCTTCTTCACGAAGTAGCCGGTCCAGATGTTGAAGGTGAAGTTCTTGAGCGATTTGCTTTCGGTGATGGCGGGGTAGTCCTTGACCGAGTCCAGGCGCTCGCTGTTGAGCATGGCCAGCACTTTGAGCTTGCCTTGCTTTTGCAGTTCGTCATAGGCCTTGCCAAACGGTGCCAAGAAGATGTCGACCTGACCGCCCAGCAAATCCTGGTTGGCGGGCGCTGCGCCTTTGTAGGGCACATGGGTCATCGGGATGTTGGTGATCTTGGACAGGTGCTCACCCAGCAGGTGGTAGAACGAGCCTGGGCCCACGCTGGCGTAGGTGATGGGGCGGCCTTGTGCGGCCTCTTTGCGGGCGTAGTCCAAAAACTCGTCCACGTTGCGCACAGGCAAGTCCTTGCGGGCCAAAAAGCCAATTTGCGCGGTGGCGATCATTTGCACCAGACGGAAGTCTTCGCTCTTGAACTTGACGGCCGAGATGGCCAAAGGTGCCAGGATCAATTCGTTGGGCGAGCCCTGAAAAATGATCTGGCCATCGGCCGGAGCGTTCAGCACTTTTTGCGCCGCGATCGAACCGCTGGCACCACCCAAGTTGTCCACGATCACGGGCTGACCGAGATGTTTGGCCAGGGTCGTGTTCACGGTGCGGGCAATGACGTCCGAGATGCCACCTGCTGGGTAGGGCACCAACAAGCTGACAGGTTTGCTGGGGTAGGTTTGGGCGCTCACAGCGCTGGCCAACAGCAGTCCGCTCAGCAAGGCGACTGCGCGATGAAGGGTTTTGCTCATGTCTCGACTCCAAAAATTGGTTGATGTGGGGCCATCGTAAAAACCCGTTCCTATAATGTCCAATGCATTTTTATGTCTCATAGCATGATTTTTAGTTATGGATTGGATGTCCCATGACCTTGGTTCAACTCAAGCACTTGATCGAGCTGGCCAACAGCGGCTCGTTCAGCCAATCGGCGCTGAAGCTCCACCTGACGCAACCGGCGCTCAGCCGCAGCATCAAGGCGCTGGAAGACGAACTGGGCCAGGCCCTGTTTGACCGCATCGGCCGCAAAAACGAACTCACGCCTTTTGGCCAGCACATCGTGCAGCGTGCCCGCGTGCTGGTCGACGAAGCCAAAGAGCTGCGCCTGACCAGCTTGCAGCTGCAAAAAGGCGAGATCGGCCAGTTCCGCGTGGGCATGGGCTCGGGGCCGGGGGCGATGCTGATGACGCCGCTCTTGATGCTGATGGCCAAAGAACACCCGCAGGCGCAGATCGACATCTCGCGCGGCAGCACGGCGCTCTTGGTGCAGGCCCTGCGCGAGCGCACGCTGGACGCCTTGATCTTGGACATCCGTTCGCTGCAACCGGCCACCGACCTGAAGGTCGAAGCCATGCAGGAAATGAAGGGCACCTTCATGTGCCGACCACAGCACCCGCTGGCCAAAAAACGCAGCGTGCCTTTTGAGATGCTCCTCAACTACCCGATCGCATCGACCCCTTTGAGCGACGAGGTGGCGCGCATCCTGATCGAACGCTTTGGACCACAAGGCCACCCTGACAAGCTGGTGAACCTGCGTTGCGAAGAAGTCTCAAGCTTGCTGGAGGTGGTGCGCCACAGCGACGCCATCGTGCTGGCCATCCGCGAATCCGCGCCCGACCTGGTGGAGCTGCCGGTCACGCCCGCGCTGAATGCCAAGGCCCGCTTTGGGCTGGTGACGATCGAAGGACGCACCGAAGCGCCCTTCATGTCCAAGGTGCGGACGCTGATGGACCGGGTGATGCGCGACCGGGCCTGAGGCCCACGACCGCCACCTGGGCGCGAAGCGCCTTCAGCCCACGCGTGCACCTCTGGCGCGGTCAAACAGGTGCGATGCGTCGGCGGACCATTGCAGGTGTACCGCATCGCCCACGCTCGCTTGCAACACACCGGGCACGCGGGCCGTGAGTTGGCCCGCGACGGTGTCCACCGTGGCATAGGTTTCGGGGCCGGTGGGCTCGATCATGCTGAGCTTGCCGGGCAAACCATGGGCCGCAAAACTGATGCTCTCGGGGCGCAGGCCATAGACCAGTTCAGCGTTGTCGTGGGCTTGCACCGCAGAGCGTTGGGCATCGGTGAGGGCCAGCTCGACGCCACGGGCCGTGAGTGCCTGGCCTGTCCGCTGTGCATCGACCATGTTCATGGCCGGTGAGCCGATGAATTCGGCGACAAAGCGGTTGGCCGGGCGGTTGTAAATTTCGGCGGGCGTGCCGAACTGTTGCACCAGGCCGTCTTTCATCACCGCAATGCGGTCGCCCAAGGTCATGGCTTCGACCTGGTCGTGCGTCACATACACGGTGGTGGTTTGGGTGCGCTGGTGCAGCAGCTTGATCTCGGCGCGCATTTCCACGCGCAGCTTGGCATCCAGGTTAGACAGAGGCTCGTCAAACAAAAACAGCTTGGGGTCTCTCGCCAAAGCCCGGCCCATGGCCACGCGTTGACGCTGCCCGCCCGACAGTTGCCCGGGCTTGCGGTCGAGCAGATGGCCGATTTGCAGCATGGCCGACACGCGGTCCACCGCGGCCTTGCGCTCGGCCTTGGGCACTTTGCGGATCTCCAGACCAAAGGCGATGTTTTGTGCCACCGTCATGTTGGGGTAGAGCGCGTAGCTCTGAAACACCATGGCGATGTCGCGGTCCTTGCTGGGCAAGTTCGTCACATCGCGCTCACCGATGTGGATGCTGCCGCTGGTGGGGTGGTCCAAGCCCGCGATCATCGACAGCAGCGTCGATTTGCCGCAGCCAGAGGGCCCGACCAAGATCAAAAATTCACCGGCATTGATCTCGAGATCGATGCCTTTGAGGATGTGGACCGTGTCGTTGTAGGTCTTGTGGATGTTGCGAATGGCAAGTGCGCCCATGATGTTTTCCCTTTAGCCCTTGACGGCGCCAGCCGTCAGGCCGCGCACAAAATATTTACCAGCCACCACGTACACAAAAAGGGTGGGCAATGCCGCGATCAGCGCGGCGGCCATGTCGACGTTGTATTCCTTGACGGCGCTCGAGGTGTTGGCCAGGTTGTTCAAGCCCACCGTGATGGGCTTGCTGTCTGCACCCGAGAACACCACGCCGTACAAAAAGTCGTTCCAGATGTTGGTGAATTGCCAAATCAGTGTGACCACCAAAATGGGCAGCGACAGCGGCAACACGATGCGGCGAAAGATCATCCAAAAGCCTGCGCCGTCGAGCTGCGCGGCTTTGATCAACTCGTCCGGCAAGCCGATGTAGTAGTTGCGAAAGAACAGCGTGGTCGAAGGAATGCCGGCCACGATGTGCACCAGCATCAAGCCCCAGATGGAGCTGGCCACACCCAACCAGCCGAGCACCTGGCTCATGGGCAAGAGCACCACCTGCATGGGCATGAACACACCAAACAACATGAAGGCAAACAGGGTCTCGCTGCCGCGAAACTTCCACTTGCTCAGCACATAACCGTTGAGCGAACCGATCAAGGTGGACAGCAGCACCGCAGGCACCACCATCAGCACCGAGTTCCAGAAAAAGGGCTTGAGGCCTTCGCACTGCACGCCGGTGCAAGCGGTCTCCCAGGCTTTGAACCACGCGTCCAGCGTGGGCGCCGTGGGCAGGCTCAGCAAATTGCCTGCACGCAGTTGCTCAGCGTCTTTGAGCGAGGTGGTCAGCATCACATACAGCGGCACCAAAAACCAGGCTGCAAACAGCAGCAGCATGGACCACAGGATGAAGCGATGAAAGTTCAGGCGGTTCATCGTTTGCTCCGCAATTCCGAATAAAGGTAAGGCACCACAATGGCCGCCACCGTGGCCAGCATCACGGTGGCGCTGGCCGCGCCCACGCCGATCTGCCCGCGTGTGAAAGCGGTGGCGTACATGAAGGTGGCAGGCAAGTCGGTCGCATAACCGGGACCGCCCGCCGTCAGCGCCATCACCAAGTCAAAACTCTTGATCGCCAGGTGCGAGACCACCATCAAGGTGCTGAAAAACACCGGGCCCAGGCTGGGCAAAATGATGCTCCAGTAGATGCGTGGCAAGCTCGCGCCGTCCACTTGGGCGGCCTTGATGATCGAGTCGTCGATGCCGCGCAGCGCCGCCAAAAACAGCGCCATGACAAAGCCCGCGCTTTGCCAGACACCGGCAATGACGACGCAGTAAATGGCCATGTCCTGATCGACCAGCCATTCAAATTTGAAATCCGTGTAGCCCCAGCTGTGCATCAGGTGCTGCAAACCCAGTCCGGGGTTCAAGATCCACTTCCAGGCGGTGCCGGTCACGATGAACGAGATCGCCATGGGGTACAGGTAAATCGTGCGCAAAACGCCCTCGCCGCGCACCTTTTGGTCCAGCAAGATGGCCAGCAACACGCCCAAGGCCATCGCGCCAGCGATGAAGCAAAAGCCAAACACGGCCATGTTCGTCATGGCCACGCGAAAGCGGTCACTGTCCAGCAAGGCGCCGTAATGCTGCAAGCCCACAAACTCGTAGTTGGGCAAGATCCGCGAGGCGGACATGGACAGGTAGCCGTTCCAGGCCATCAGGCCATAGATGAACAGCAGCGACAGCACAAAGCTGGGCGCAATCACCAGCTTGGGCAGCCACGCGGCTTGTTGGGGGGATGATGCAGACATGGGTGATCCAATCGAGACCGGCTCGGGCTGCAAGCTCGTGACCTGCAGCCCGGCGGCTAAAGAAACCACAAGCCCGGCGGGCTTGTGCGAGCCGACCACACGGTCGGCTCAAAGACTCACTTGACCTTGGCGGCCGAAGCGATCTTGGCTTGAGCGTCTTTGGTGCTCATCTTGTCGTCGTTCCAGAACTGGCTGACCGCGTCTTGGATCGCGCCAGAAGTGGCCGAGCCAATGGCCATGCCGTGGGCCACCGATGGCACCAGGCCGCCGCTCTTGGCGGTCGACACGAAGTCGTTGGAGCTGAGCTTGGCGCAGTCGTCAAACTTGGCCAGGTTCATGTTCAAGCGAACGGGAATGGAGCCCTTGTTCAGGTTGAACACCTCTTGGAAGTCGGTCGACATGATGGCCGAGGCCAGGTCTTTTTGGGCCTGGGTGTTGGCATCGTTTTTCAGCTTGAACATGGCAAACGAGTCCACGTTGAAGGTGAAGGACTTGGCGGTGCCAGGGGCAGCCACGCAAGAGAAGTCAGCGCCTGGCTTTTTGCCAGCCGCGACGAATTCGCCTTTGGCCCAGTCACCCATCAGCTGCATGCCCGCCTCGCCCTTGATGACCATGGCGGTGGCCAGGTTCCAGTCGCGGCCAGGCGCGTTTTTGTCGGTGTAACCCTTGACCTTCTTGAAGGTGTCGAGCACCTTGGTCATGGTCGCGCCGGTCAAAGCGGATTGGTCCAATTGCACCAGAGCCTTTTTGTAGAAATCGGCACCGCCCACACCCAGCGCCACGCTCTCGAAGGTGGTGAAGTCTTGCCAGTTTTGGCCACCGTGTGCCACGGGGATGATGCCGGCCTTTTTCAGGGCTTCAGCCGCGACAAAGAACTCGTCCCAGTTGGTGGGCACTTTGGCGCCGGCTTTTTTGAACGCAGCGTTGCTGGCCCACAGCCAGTTCACGCGGTGCACGTTCACGGGGGCGGCAATGTAGTTGCCCTTGTATTTCATGACGTTGGCGACCACGGGAGGCAGCAAGGTGTCCCACTTCTCGGCCTTGGCCACGTCGTCGATGTTGGCCAACACGCCTTCACCGGCCCACTCTTGCAAAGCGGGGCCCTTGATTTGGGCAGCCGCTGGGGCATTGCCCGACACCACGCGCGACTTGAGCACGGTCATGGCGTTGTCACCGCCGCCACCGGCCACGGCGAAATCTTTCCAGGTGTGGCCTTTGCCTTGCAAAGTGGCCTTCAGGGCTGCAGCCGATTTGGCTTCGCCGCCGCTGGTCCAGTAGTGCAGGACTTCGACTTCACCGGCATGGGCTGCCAAAGTCACCACGGCTGCCGTGGCCAACAGGGTGCGCTGGAACATTTTCAAAGTTTTCAAGGGTGTCTCCTGGTGTGGGGGCCTTGCCCCGGGGTTGATGTTCGAGGTGGCTTGAGCGCCTTTCACAACCTCGACCGCCGAATATTAATGTTTCATTAATTTATTAACACTAGGTTAAACCCTGATGCCCAATTCGCCAAAATCAAGGCTGCAGTCTGAACAATCCATTAAGCTTCGGGCATGAAACTGCTGCTTGCCGAAGACGATGCGATGCTGGCCGATGCCCTCACCACCCAGTTAGGGGGCGCCGGTTTTGAGGTGGAACATGCGCCCAACGGGGCCGTGGCCGACTACTTGCTGGGCAAGCAAAGCTTTGACATCGCGGTGCTCGACATCGGTCTGCCCATGCTGGACGGGCTGTCGGTGCTCAAGCATGTGCGCCAGACCCAACCGGCTTTGCCCGTGCTGCTCTTGACGGCCCGCGACGCGCTGGACGACCGGGTGGCCGGCCTGCAAGCCGGGGCGGACGACTACGTGACCAAGCCCTTTGATTTTCCGGAGCTGGTGGCGCGCTTGCAGGCCTTGCTGCGGCGCAGCCAACCGGCCAGCGCCTCGGCCCTGCTGGGGCGGCTGAGCCTGGATGCGGCCTCGCGCCGGGCTCTGGTGGCTGGCGATGCGCTGGAGCTGAGCGGCCGCGAATGGACGCTGCTGGAACTGCTGGTCAGCCAGCAAAGCAAGGTGGTCACCAAAGAACAAATCACCCAGGCCTGGAGCGCCGAGGGCGGCGAGACCGGTGGCGGCAACTCGATCGAGGTCTACATCCACCGCCTGCGCCGCAAGCTCGAAGACGCAGGCTTGGTCATCCGCACCGTGCGCGGCTTGGGTTACCTGATGGAAGCCGAGGCCTGAGCCCTTCATGTCACAGGCGTTCCCCCCCACAAGCCCTGGGCAAGCCGGTGTCTCGCTGGCCCGGCAATTGCTGCTGTGGGTCTTGCTGCCGCAAATGGTTTTGTGGGTGGCCGGCGGTGTGGGCAGCTACAAGTTTGCGGCCGGCTATGCCAACCAGGCGGTGGACGACAGCTTGCTGCAGGCCAGCCGCTCGTTGGCGCGGCAGCTCAAGCCGATTGGCAATGGCTTGCTGATCGACTTTCCACGCGCCGCGCAAGACGTGCTCGAAGCCGACCCCTCAGACAGACAGCTGTACATGGTCAGCTCGCCGCCCGGACAGTTCATTTTGGGCAACCAGGCTTTGCCACCGCCGCCGGCGTTTTCGGGGGCAGGTGCCAAGGCCGAGCCGCAGCTGAACAAGCCTTACTTTTACGACGGCACCATGCCCGAGCATGACCGGGGGGCGCGGCACGCGGCCTCGGGCCAGCCGCTGCGCCTGGTGGCCCTGTACCTGCGCTTTGGCGAAGACGGCGCCACCCCCCAAACCATGCTGGTGCAAGTGGCCCGCAGCAGCGCCAACCGCGAAGAGCTGGCGCAGCGCATATTGGTCGACATGCTGCTGCCCATGTCGATCTTGATTTTGCTGTTGACGGTGATCGTGTGGCTGGGCATCCGCGCGGGCCTGTCGCCGCTGGCACGGCTGCGCCTGCAGGTGGAGGGCCGTGCGCCGACCGATCTGGCCCCATTGCAGCTGGCTTCGGCACCGCGCGAGCTGTGGTCGCTGGCCACCGCCATCAACACCTTGCTGTCGGCGGTGCAAAACACGGTGGCCACGCAAAAGCGCTTCATTGGCGATGCGGCCCACCAATTGCGCACGCCCTTGGCGGGCCTGAAAAGCCAAACCGAGATCGCGCTGCAATCGACCACCGACCCCGAGCTACGTGCCCGCTTGCAACGCGTGCACGAGAGCGCCACGCGCAGCGCCCATTTGGTCAACCAACTGTTGACGCTGGCACGCGCCGAGCCCGAATCGGTCATGGCGCAAGACCGCCAGCGCTTTGACCTGCACCGCATGGCCCAAACCCTGACGGCCGAATGGGTGCCCCGCGCCTTGAAGGCCCAGATCGATTTGGGCATGGACGAGCAAACCACCCAAGCGGTCTGGGTGCATGCCAACGAGCTGTTGATCCGCGAAGCCCTGACGAATTTGATCGACAACGCCTTGCACTACGCGGGCGCAGGCAGCCAAGTCACGGTGCGTGTGCTGCCCGCGCCGCTGACGCCGCAAAACTTGAACGCATCCATGGCCTTGCTGGAAGTGATCGACAACGGCCCGGGCATCCCGCTGGGGGACCAAGCGCGCGTGTTCGAGCGTTTTGTGCGGGCCACCGACGCTGGCAATGGCTGCGGCTTGGGCCTGGCCATCGTCAAAGAAATCGTGGAGCGCCACGCGGGCCAGGTGGAACTGGCCGATGCGCACCCGGGCCTGTGCGTGCGCGTGCGCCTGCCCATGGCGGGTAAGCGCTGAACTCGAAACGCATTGGTAACTTTCTGGAACGCGCTGCGCCTTTTCGCCTGATACCCTAGCCGCCAACACACACATGGCCCACATGAACCACAACAACCCAGCCAACGCCCCACGCCTTTTGGGCGACATTGGCGGCACCAACGCCCGCTTTGCCTTGGTGCATGGCGATGGCACGCCCATCACACAAGAAATCACCCTGCCCACCGGCCAATACCCGGACCTGGCTGCCGCAGCCCAAGCCTATTTGAGCCAAGCCGGTCAACCCGCTGTGCGCGAGGCCTGCATCGCGATCGCCAACCCCATCGACGGCGATCTGCTGAAGATGACCAACAACCATTGGCAGTTCTCCATCGAAGCCACGCGCCAGCAGCTGGGCCTGAGCAGCCTGCTGATGCTCAACGACTGGGAGGCCATGGCCATGGCCGCACCGGCCTTGAGCGACAGCGACCTCGAGCAAATCGGCTCGGGCGAGCCCGTGCCGAATGCGCCCAAAGGCTTGATCGGCCCCGGCACAGGACTGGGTGTGTCCTCGCTGGTGCGCTCGCGCCGTGGCGACTGGGTGCCGATTGCGGGCGAAGGTGGCCACGTGAGCTTGGCCCCCACTTGCGAGCGCGAAGCGGACATCTTGCGCATCTTGTGGCGCAGTTTTGCCCACGTGTCGGCAGAGCGTGCGGTATCAGGCATGGGCTTGGAAAACTTGTACCGCGCCATCTGCGAACTCAATGGCACCGCCGCCGAAGCACTGACGGCCGCGCAAGTGTCCGAGCGCGGCTTGGCGGCCAGCGATGTGGCCTGTGAAGAAGCCCTGGAACGCATGTGCCGCCTGCTGGGCAATGCCGCCGCCAACCTGGCCGTGACGTTGGGCGCACGCGGCGGCATCTACATCGGCGGCGGCGTGATTGGCCGCTTGGGCGACTACTTTGCACAGTCGGGTTTTCGCGCTGCGTTTGAAGCCAAAGGCCGCTTTGAAAATTACATGAAGCGCATCCCGACGTACGTGATCCGCGCCGAGCAACCGGCGCTGATCGGCTGCGCCATGGGCCTGGGCATCCACCCGGGCCGCAGCTGAGGTCGACACGTCGGACCTGAAGGTACCGACCTACAACTCCCACACGTAGGTCGGCGGCTTCAGCCCCGACATCTCACCCTCACAGCACCTCAAACAAACAAAGGCTCTTCCTGCATTTGCTTGATCTGTTCTTGCAGCATTTGCACCTGCCCTCGCCAATAGTCGGGCGTACCAAACCACGGGAAGTTGACCGGGAAAATCGGATCTTCCCAACGACGCGCCAGCCAGGCGCTGTAGTGGATCAAGCGCAAGGTGCGCAGCGGCTCGATCAGGTGCAGCTCTGAGCGCTCAAAGTCGCGCACCTGCTCGTAGCCATCCACCAAGGCCGACAACTGCGTCGTGCGCTGGCGGCGATCACCGGACAACAGCATCCAAAGGTCTTGCACCGCAGGCCCCATGCGGGCATCGTCCAAATCCACAAAGTGCGGGCCACCACCGGGCAAGTCGGTGGGGGTCCACAAGATGTTACCGGGGTGGCAGTCGCCGTGCAGACGCAGCAGTTGGCGATCTGCAGCGCCCTGCGCCATCTTGTCCTGAATCAGCGCCACCGCCTGTGCCAACGTGGTCTGCCATTCGCGCTCGACTTCAAGCGGGATCATCTGATGGGTTTGAAGCCACTTGGCGGGCTCCCGTGCAAAGGTCTGCACGTCCAGCGTGGGGCGCTGCGCAAAAGGCTGCGCCGCACCCAAGGTGTGGATGCGCGCCAGGAAACGGCCGATCCACTCCAGCACTTCAAAGTCGTCCAGCTCGGGTGTGCGCCCGCCGCGCAAGGGGCTGACCGAAAAATCAAAACCCGCGCTGTGGTGCAGGGTCTGGCCAGCGATGGCCAAGGGCGCGACCACCGGCACCTCACCCGCCACCAATTCGGCGGCGAAGTCGTGTTCTTCCTGAATCTGCGCACGGCTCCAGCGACCCGGGCGGTAGAACTTGAGCACCACCGCCTGATGCCCCTGCTCGGGCTCGTCCAGGTGTACGCGGTAGACGCGGTTTTCGTAAGAGCTCAGCGCCAGCAAACGGCCATCGGGCCACATCCCCAGCTCGGACAAGGCGTCCATCACCCGGTCGGGGGTGAGTTCGGCATAAGGGTGTTCAACGGTCGGTGTTTCGCGCATGCGTCGATTGTGGCGCAGTGGCTGCGCCTTCCAGAGCGTCACCGCACAAAACACGGCGCAACCAGAGCGCTGCTCGGTTTCAAATGGGCGAAAATCCTTTCATGCGCCAACACCCTCGCCGCTTCAGCCGGATCATCCAGCAAGGCCTGATTTACTCATTGCTTTTGGCCATGGCCATTTTGGGCTTGGGTGGCGTCGGCTTTTGGGTGATCGACCCGCAAATCCAGACCCTTTCAGATGGTTTGTGGCTGGCCTTCACCACGGCGGCCACCGTCGGCTTTGGCGACTTGGTGCCGTCCACCCACGCATCGCGGGCGTTCTCGGTGGTCGTGGTGCTTTTGGGCTTGGCCGTGCTGTCGCTGGTCACGGCTTCGCTGTCGGCGATTTTTGTCGAAAAAGAAGTCGAAGCCGAAGACCGTCAGATCGAGAAAGACCTGATGCACGAGATCCGCCAGCTGCGCCGTGAAGTGGCCGATCTGCGCCAAGAGATCAAAGCGCGAGACAGCCAAACACCTCACTGACCTGTGAAGCGGGCCGCGCGTTTTTCCACAAACGAGCGCACGCCTTCGGCGGCATCGTCCGACCGCGACAAACGCTGTTGCACGCTGATGAAGTCGTGCATCGCCACCAGCGGGCCATGCTCGACGGCCTTGAGCACGTTTTGCCGCGTGGCCACCACGGCCAGCGGCGCTTGCGCTGCGATCATCTCGGCAATGCGCATGGCCTCGGCCAGCAAACCGGCGGCTGGCACCACCTTTTGCACAAAGTTCAGGCGCAGGGCTTCGGCGCTGTCAAACACATCGGCCGTGAGCAAGTGCAAGAGGGCATTGCCCATGCCCGCCCGCTCGGCCATGCGCAGCGTGGCGCCGCCCGTGGCCATGATGCCGCGCTGCACCTCCAGCTGCGAAAACCGGCAGTCATCGGCCGCGACCACGATGTCAGCGGCCAGCATCAGCTCAATGCCCAGCGTGTAGGTGATGCCCTGCACCGCCGCCACCATGGGTTTGACGCGGCGACGGTACCCTTCCATGCCCAGGTTGAGCGGGTCCACCAAGCCCAGCGGCACCGACTTTTCGCCGCGCTTCATCAGCGGTGCAATGGTGGGCAAATCCAGCCCGGCGGTGAAATGGTCACCCGCCGCACACAACACGCCCACGCGCAGATCGGGCTCGTCGTCGAGCCGGGTGTAGGCCTCGCCCAACTCGCGGAACATCTTGGGCGTGAAGCCGTTGCGCTTGGCCGGGCGGTTGATGGCAATCTGAAGGACCGCACCGTGCACGGTGCAATCGATCTGGCCTTCGGGGTGTGTGGTGGTGCTCATGGCCCCATATTAGGCGGCGTTGAGAAGCGGCAGATTCACGCAAGTGACAAAGCCTCGCTTTGGGTAGGAGCCCACCCTGTGGGCGATGGTTTTGAGGGCGCGTGCCGCGCTCATCGCCCACAGGGTGGGCTCCTACACAGAAAGGGGCTGGCCTTTGGCAAGCGCCAGCCCGTCACCAAGACTTCAGTACTTGTAAACGCCCTGACCGGTCTTGCGACCCAAGCGGCCTGCGGCGACCATTTCCTTGAGCAAGGGGCTGGGGCGGTATTTGCTGTCGCCAAACTCCTTGAGGTAGACCTCCATCACGGCCAGGCACACGTCCAGACCGATCATGTCGGCCAGCGCCAGCGGGCCGATGGGTTGGTTGCAGCCGAGCTTCATGCCTGCGTCGATGGCTTCGGCTTCGGCCAAACCTTCGCCGAGCACAAAAAAGGCTTCGTTGATCATGGGCACCAAGATGCGGTTGACCACAAAGCCGGGGGCGTTCTTAACAGTGATGGGCGTCTTGCCCAGCGCCAGCGCCATGTCATGCACCGCGTCGTGGGTGGCGTCGCTGGTCTGCAGACCACGGATGATTTCCACCAGCGCCATCATGGGCACGGGATTGAAAAAGTGCATGCCGATGAAGCGGTCCGCACGTTGCGTGGCGGCGGCCAGTTGCGTGATCGAGATCGACGAGGTGTTGGACGCGATGATCACGTTCGGGGCCAGCATGCCATCGAGCTGCTTCAAGATCTTGACCTTCAGCTCGTGGTTTTCGGTGGCGGCTTCGATGACCAGCTGAGCACCCTTGAGGTCGTCGTAGCTTGAGCTGCCTTTGATGCGGCCCAGCGCAGCGGCCTTGTCGGCTTCGCTGATTTTTTCTTTCTTGACCAGACGGTCCAGGCTATTGGACACGTTGGCCACGCCTTTGGCCACGGCCGCATCCGAAATGTCGACCATCACGACGTGGATGCCCGAAACGGCGCACGCCTGTGCAATGCCATTGCCCATGGTGCCTGCGCCAATGATGCCTACGGTCTGGATGCTCATGCTCAATCCTTGAAAGTGTGTATGGGAAATAAAAGAATGATCTTAGCGGGTGGATGGGGGCGAAATGCTGACAGCCATCATGCGAACTCACCTAATGACGATGGCAATGCAGGCCCTTCATATGCCTGAACGATAAACGGCTTGACCGCCTCTAAGTCAGCTTGCGTCTCAATGGCAATTTCCACATTGCCCGTACCCCAATGGCCAATGGCGCTCACGTCGCGGGTATTCGTCAACGCCTTCACCACAGGAGCAGGGTCCAAGTGCAAGTACAGCAACACCCTCTTTTTGGACAACACCACGGTGGCGAAGTTTTTCAGGCGCTTGAATGCCACGTAGAGCTTGAGTTCTTTGCGCTGCACGTCGTCACCCAGCGATGTAGCGTAGTCCTCTAGCGAGGTCAGCACCAGCTTCAAGTCTTGCGGCAACGCGCTCAGGTGTTCGGCATAGGTTTTGTCAGTGCCGCCCGTCGAAGGGGCGGTGGACACTGGCGACTTGCTGGCCTTGCCAGAAGACTTTCCTTTGCTGGCGGCGGCGGTGCTGGCGTTGGCCAGCTCAAACAGCAGCAGATCTTCACCAAACTTGCGGTAACGAATCAGCTCGATGTTGCGGTTCATCTGCTGCACCGCGTGACCGTCGAACTTGGTGAAGTCGGCCGCAATACACACCAAGCGCGGCGCACTCCAGTCGATGGCATCGGCTGCGGCCTTACCCACCTTGTCCAGCACCAGCAGCTTGAATTCGGCCTGGTGGTCCATCAACCAGTCCAAGTAATACAGCCCCTGGTTGATGACGTTTTCGCCCACCGATCGCTTGTATTCGATGATGACCGGGCAGTGGTTTTCGTCCAGTCCCAGCGAATCGATGCGGCCGCCGTGCGTTTTGCCGGTGGAATATTCCGAGGCCAGGAAGCGGATGCCCAGAAAGGTCTCCAGGTTCGCCTCGATCAGGTTTTGCATCGGCTTTTCCAGGTCCGATGCGGCGCCTTGAAGCTCGGAGGCTTGGCCTTTGGTAATGCGGAAAAGTTTGATATCGCTCATGGAACAGTTACAGCAGCAGTCGAAGGATCAAGAAGGTCATGCAAGAACTGTTTGAGTCGTTGATGACCATTTTCGCAGTGAAGTCTCAACATCCGAAATACCGCCGCCTTTAGGAACCACTTGTCCCGCATTCCGTTTTCTGAGCAAATCTGTTCAAAAGTTGTTAGTGCGTAAACGAGATTGGCATCCGTATCGCCCCGCTGACCGGATCTTCGAGCCCAATTCCGAAATTCCCAAAGCCATGCTTTGTAGCCTTCGTCTAGGTGGTCTCGTTTGTAGCGTTCCTGAATGTGGAACACCGTGTCCCAAGTCAAGACAGCTGGTGTGTAAGGATCAAAGTCGATCTGCCAATTGGGTTTCTCTGGCGTTGAACCGTTGAAGGGATCACTGCAGTCAAGTACCACGCCAATCTTGCCGTGGTTGTATGGATAGAAAGCTACGCGGCGAGTGCCACTATCATCGTAAAGCAGATCTGTCGCCAGCTTGTAATTGGAATTGCACTTGTGCCCCATGGGCACGAGGTTCTTCAGATTGGCCGCAGCGAAAGGGTAAAGACTCTTCGCGAGGTAATGATCTAGCGCCTCACGCGGTGCCCCGGGCGCCTCGAAGTACTCCGTGCCGCAGAACGGGCAGATATGGTCGGGCACCTCGTCGTATATGGTCTTGAATTGATCATCGCGAATATTGAGGTCGGTGAGTAGCTCGAACGCGAAGTCAAACAGCGAAACCACAGCGGCGTGAATTGCAGCGGGCAGGGCTGAGAGTGCTGCGCAGTTGCAGTTATTGGCAAGCAACTCTGCGATGCGGTTCTGATCCGTGACTGCGGCGAGAACAGCAGCCCGCTGACTTTGGGACACCAACTGCCGGAGTGCGACATCGTAGGCCTGGATTCTGTCTCTCAGTCCCCTGCGCGATCTCAGCGTTGCCTGATACGCGGCAGGCAGGATTTGGGGCCACGGCGGATACAGTTGCTGTGCGTCAACTCGTGCGTGCACTTCCTTAATGGCTTGAATCAGGCATTCGTGAAACCAGTTGTTCTGCGTGGCAGTTGGCGGATAGCCGAAGAGCATGTTTAGTTGCCCTCCGGGCTGGCAATCTGGCGAAGGTGGTCCATCAAAAACACCTTGTCGACTGAATCTCCAAGCTTTGCGATCCCTGCTCTAACCTCGTCCGCGTCCTCGCTGGTCATCAACTCCTTGATCTCGCGTCGCGGCACCTCCGACATTGGTGGGCGAACGTTGAAGCATTCCCCAAGAATTGCGTCGAAGGTTGTGCCGAACGTCTCGATGTCAGGCCGCCGAACTTCGACCTTGGAGTCGCCCTTTTTGAATATCAGAACGTTCTGCCGCGACATGTCTGATGGCACAAACGGCGAATGTGTCGTCAGCAAGCAATCCTGCTGTGCCGTCTCTCCGCCGACGTTACTCCGTGCGCCACTCGCTGTGGGCAGGTCCATGAGTCGCGAGATGAATTTGACGCGCCACTGCGGGTTGAAATGTGACTCGGGTTCGTCCAGCAGGAACAGCACATTGGGAAACGATGCCATACACATCGTTCCGAGTATTTGCGCGAGCTGATGCTCACCGTCGGACAGCGAAACGTAGTCGACAACGCCATCGCCCGATTTAGAAATGAAACGGACTTGCTCAAACCGGAATACTCTGTCCTCGTCCTGCGGCTCCGGCAGTCGAGACGCGAATCGTCTCGATTTAATATCACGGCGCAAGCGCTCCCGAGTGACTTTCGGGATTGCAAGGTCGTTGAGCATCGCCAGCTTGTGAAGCGCTGAGTAGAGCTCAATCGTAGTCGCCCAAAACGCGCGAAACGCCGCACGTGTTTCTTCGGACACCAAGAAGTCGAAGACGTAGGTCTCGGTCTTTTCGTCGTATTCGTAACAGGTCGAGCACCGCTTGAGCTGTTCGATGTACTGCTCAAGCTCATCGGTCAGCTGTACTCCTTTGCGCCGCCCAGGACCCGTCTGGCGAGCCGCGAGCTTTGGAACGGCTCGGTGAGCCAACTGAACAACGCAACGAAACGAGTGCAGCTGTTTGAGATTTGCGTCCTTGAGCAACGCCTCTCTTTCCGGCTCAACACCCAAGAGAAGGTTGGCGACCTGAATCGCCCCGGTTTTCGTGGAGGCCAGTTGGTTTAAGTTGAGACCTCGGTCTCGTTCTTCCCGGCTAGCTGCCGGTAGTAGTTCACCTCAGCTTCAGCC
>NKIO01000054.1 GCA_002255935.1 Comamonadaceae bacterium PBBC2 | reverse complement strand
TGATGCGGTAGCAACGCAGCAAAAAAGCGCAGACGGCTTGCACGGCATCGGCCAGGTGGTAAAGCGCGACCCAGCCGAGCCAAGCGGTTGCGGCCGCAGCGACCCCCGGGTCGTTGGTGAATGCTTGCGCCACTGGACCCCGGAACCATGCCAAAAGGCCTGCGCCGATCAAGGCGGCCACCACCGCGAGGCCCATGCCCATGCCTGCAGCCTGCCTTGCCTTGTGCGCTTGTGCAGCGCCCAGCCAGTAGCCTGTGCGGGCGCTGCTGGCGATGCCCAGTGCCAATGGAACCATGTAGAGCACAGCCGCCAGGCTCGAGGCAATCTGGTGACTTGCGGAGGACACCGCGCCCAGCCTCGCGATGAACAGTGCCATCAGTGTGAAAGAGGTGACCTCCACCATGATGGACAAGCCGGCCGGCACGCCCAGGTGCAAAAAGCGCCCCAGTTGCGGCCAATCCGGCGCCTCCATTTTTTGCCAGAGGCGATAGGGCCGGTAAATGTTTTGTGTGCGCAGCAAGATGACACCCGTGCCCAGCATGAAGGCGTTCACCCCCAAGGTGGCCCAGGCGCAACCCACCACGCCCATGCCATCCCATTGGAAATGGGCCGATTCAATGCCAAACGTTAGGAGGTAGGACAGCGGCACTTTCACCAGCAAGGCGCCCGCTTGCAACCAGGTCACCAGCCGCGGGTAGCCCAGGCTTTGGTTGAATGTGCTGTACATGCGAAACAGCAAGGAGGGCACCAAGGCCAGTGCCAGCACTTGCAGATAGGCCTTCACTTCAGGCCACAAATCAGGGGGGACATCGGTCCAACGCAACCAAGGCTCTGAAAACCACAAGCCGGTGCAGCCGATCAAGGCAGCGCCTGCGCAGATGTACAGCGCTTGCCGGACCGATCGGCCCATGTCGGCTGTGCGGCCTGCCCCCCGCAATTGCGCCCACACTGGCAACAGGGCTTGCAGCATGCCGTTGAGGGCCACGTAGATGCTGATGTAAATCGAAGAGGCCAGCGACAACACCGCCAGAGCCTGAGGGCTGTAGCGCCCGGCGATCAAGGTGTCGGCCACGCCAAAAGCGATCACGGCCAACTGCCCGATGAGCACGGTGCCCGCATGGCGGGCGATGATGCCAAGCTCAGACATCGATCAGGGCAAGGCCACGCTGGGTCTGAAGATCAACAGGCTTTCTTCTTTGCTTTGAACGCGGCGTGCCTTGCCGGCCTCGGTCCAGCCCAATTGTTGGAGCTTGGTTGAAAGCAGGGGCAAATGGGCGCGGTCCACCACCAACCAACGGCAGTTTTCTTGGGGTTTTTGAGCGGGCAGCAGTTGGAGTTGGCCATGGAACTGCAATGCGGTGCCTTGGGCCCGACTGATCCCGGCATATTGCAGGCAGTCCACCGGGCCAGTGACGGCCGTGACTTTCTTCACCATCGGCGCGTAGCTGCGTGCAAAGTCCAGCATGGGCAGCCACAGGCTCATGACCAAGAGCCAGCACAGTGCTGCGCCGCTTGCAGGCAGCACCATGCTTTTCCACAAGGCGGTGCGGTGGTGGCCAATGCGCCACTTCACCAAGCCCGCCCAGGCCAGCGTGGCGACCAGCGCCAAGCCGAATGTGATGGCAGAAAACTCTGGCACAAAGCCAGGCACCAAGCGGGCCACGTTCAAAGCGGGCTGCGCAGGAACCCCGGTTTGCATGGCGATCCAGACCACCCAAACGATCAGCGCACAAACGCTGAAAAACAGCAAGGTGAACCAGTCGATCCAGGCGCTCAGGCTTCGGCGCAATGTGGGCAAGGCAAAGGCCGCCAGGGTGGCCACAGCAGGCAAAGACACCAGCAAGGCTTGGTCCGAAAGGCCGGTGATCCAGGTGCTGGTGATCACGACCAGCGAGAACCACATGGGCAAACCCAGGTGCGGGTAACGCCAGCCTTGCGCGAGTTGACCACGCCAACGCCACAAAGACCACAAGGCCAAGGGCCAGGCCGGCCAGGTGAACCACATGAGCAATTTGGCCAGAATGTGCACATCCACCAAGTGGTGTGGCACCACGCGCCAGCGCCACAGGTCGAGTGCGCCTGCGGTCGTGATGCACAGCAGGCAAATCAGTGCGAGCAAGCCCAGATCGAGCATGGTCAAGCGGCGTTGCTCGGGATCGGATTGGGCCACAGCACGGATCAATGAGCCACCCATGCCCAGCCACAGCGCCAAGCTGGGTGCGCCGGACAAGGTCAGCCCCAGCATGCCGATGGCGATCGCCAAGCCGCTTTGGATGCGGTGACGGGGCAAAGTGGCCAGTCCGAAAAAGAGCAGGGAGGCCAGGCACAGTTGGCTCAATGCAGGTGTGGTTTCGTGGGACAGGCGGGCCAAACCCAGGCAAGCCATCAAGGCCAGCAGGCCGCCGTCTGCCAGTGCACAGGCATAGTCTTTGGGTTTGGCTTCTCCGCCAAAGGCAAAGGCCACAGGTTGGGCCGCAGGGTGGCGGGCCAGTGCATAGACGGCATACCAAGTGGCTGCAAGGGTCAGCGCCAGCATGCCGATGAAAGGTATGCGCGCAAAAATATGTTCCAAGCCTGTCGGTGACCAGCGGATGGCGGCGGCACCCAACCAATAGGGCAACAAAGCCAAACTATCGTCTGCCTGGCCAAGCAAAGTGGGCTTGAGCCAGCTGACCCATTCGCCAACAGCAGGCTTGGCCAGTTGAAGCATGTAGCCAAAGGACTCGATGTCATTGGCTTTCCAAGGCGCACGGCCCCAAAAGCCCGGCAACACATAGGCGGCGCACAGCAAAATCAAGGCCAAGCGCGGCAGGCGGCGCACGGCGTGTTGGGCAACAATGGCTGGGGTGGGCTGGTTCACAGGATCACAAGATAGCAGGTCTGGGAGGCGGAAAAAGGGGTTTTCCAATGCAACAAGGGCAGGCCGGTTGCCCGGACTGCCCTTGTGGGGATTGCGACCAGCGAATTACTTGCCGGTGGAAATCTTGCCGAAACGGTTGCGGAATTTTTCCACGCGACCGCCCATGTTGTCGACCGACTTTTGGGTGCCGGTGTAGAAGGGGTGAGATTCGCTGGTGGTATCCAACTTGAACAATGGCAACTCGCGACCGTCGATTTCGATGGATTCCTTGGTGTTCACGCAAGAACGTGTCACGAACTTGAAGCCGTTGGACATGTCCTGGAAGCACACTTCGCGGTAGTTGGGGTGAATGCCCTCTTTCATGGGTTTTTCCTTAAAGTAAACCACGGTAGCCACGCCTCAGCCTATCTGAGCGCACTTTCCGCAAAACCTGACGATTATAGGGGATCAGCCGCCGCGTCGCATCATGTCGAAGAATTCGACGTTGGATTTGGTCGCTTTCATGCTCTTCAAGACCATTTCCATGGCCTCGATCTCGTCCATGTTGTACATGAACTGACGCAAGATGCGGGTTTTTTGCAGCACTTCGGGCGAAAGCAGCATTTCCTCGCGGCGTGTGCCACTGCGGTTGAGGTTGATGGCCGGGAAGACGCGTTTTTCGTACAGGCGGCGCTCCAGGTGGATTTCGCTGTTGCCGGTGCCTTTGAATTCTTCAAAGATCACCTCGTCCATGCGGCTGCCGGTGTCCACCAAAGCCGTGGCGATGATGGTCAGGCTGCCGCCTTCCTCCACATTGCGGGCTGCGCCAAAGAAACGCTTGGGGCGCTGCAAGGCGTTGGCGTCCACACCACCCGAGAGCACTTTGCCCGACGATGGCACCACGTTGTTGTAAGCACGGGCCAGGCGGGTGATCGAGTCGAGCAAGATGACCACGTCTTTTTTCAACTCGACCAGGCGCTTGGCGCGCTCGATCACCATCTCGGCCACATGCACATGGCGGGCTGCAGGTTCGTCGAAGGTGGATGAAATCACCTCGCCGCGCACACTGCGCTGCATTTCGGTCACTTCTTCAGGGCGTTCGTCGACCAACAAGACCATCAGGTGCACATCGGGGTAGTTGGCGGTGATGGCGTGGGCGATCTGCTGCATCATCACGGTCTTGCCCGACTTGGGCTGTGCCACGATCAAGGCGCGCTGACCGCGGCCCAGGGGGGCAATGATGTCGATCACGCGGGCGGTGATGTTCTCCTCGCCCTTGATGTCACGCTCAAGACGCATCTGCTCTTTGGGGAACAGAGGCGTCAAGTTCTCGAACATGACTTTGTGTTTGTTGTTCTCGGGCAGGTCGTCGTTGACCTTGTCCAGTTTGGTCAGTGCAAAGTAGCGCTCGCCGTCTTTGGGAATGCGCACTTCACCTTCGATCATGTCGCCGGTGTGCAGGTTAAAGCGGCGCACCTGGCTGGGGCTGATGTAGATGTCATCGGTGCTGGCGGTGTAGCTCGAATCCGGGCTGCGCAAGAAGCCAAAACCATCGGGCAAGATTTCCAGCACGCCGTCGGCAAAGACTTGCTCGCCGGCTTTGGCACGTTTTTTGATGATGGCAAACATCAACTCCTGTTTGCGCATGCGGCCCGTGTTCTCGATTTCGAGCGCTTCGGCTTGCTTCAGGAGTTCGGACACATGAAGTGCCTTGAGTTCGTTCAAATGCATGGAATTGGGCCTGTGTATCGACAATCCGTCAGGGATCGTCTTCAGTAAACCGGGTGGAGGAGTTCAGAACCGGTTGCCACCCGAGGTCTGGGGCAGGATCTTCCGGTGATCAAGGCGCAGTTCCCTGTTGGGCTTGCCTTGAGGAAATTATGACAGGTTTTTAATCGAAGCCTCAAAAACAAAAACCGGGTACGAATGACCCGGTTTCCACAGCTTGACTTGCGGTGAGCACCGCAAGCGTGCAAGCATCAAGCCAATTGCTGATCGATGAATGCGGTCAGTTGCGACTTGCTCATGGCACCCACTTTGGTGGCTGCCAATTGACCGTCTTTGAAAATCATCAAAGTGGGGATGCCACGGATGCCGAACTTAGCGGGGATGTCGCGGTTCTCGTCCACGTTCATCTTGGCCACTTGCAGCTTGCCTTCGTAAGCGCCAGCGACTTCGTCCAAGATAGGGGCGATCATTTTGCAAGGACCGCACCATTCGGCCCAGAAATCGACCACCACGGGTTGGCTCGACTGGATCACGTCGGCGTCAAAGCTGGTGTCGGTAATGTGTTTGATCAAATCGCTGGCCATGGCCTTTTCCTTGTGAACATTGAAGATGCGGCTAAAGTTGCGGCTATTTTGACAGAATCCAAACATGCGCAACTGTCACGCGCGTGTTGCCACCTTGAGTTTTGATGTCTTTTTCCACCGATTCCCCCGCCACCCTGTCCACGCCAGACCTTTTGGCGGAAGTTGCCGTGATTGGCGGTGGGCCTGCGGGCCTCATGGTCGCCGATGTTTTGTCGCAAGCTGGCGTGCCAGTGCACCTCTTCGACGCCATGCCGTCTGTAGGGCGCAAGTTTTTATTGGCGGGGCGCGGTGGTTTGAATTTGACCCATTCAGAAGACGCGGCGGCCTTTCGCCAACGCTACGCTGAGCGCGCCACCGAGGTCGGCCTCTGGCTCAATCAGATGGATGCGCAAGCCGTCCGTGATTGGGCGCATGGTTTGGGGATTGAGACCTTTGTGGGCACCTCGGGTCGTGTTTTTCCGACTGAAATGAAAGCCGCGCCCCTGTTGCGGGCTTGGCTGCACCGACTGCGCCATCCCACAACGGGTGTGCCTGTCCAGTTCCATATGCGACATCGCTGGACGGGTTGGCAGGGTGATGCTTTGACTTTTCAGACGCCGCAAGTTCAGCAGATGACCGTCAAGGCCCGCGCAACGGTGCTGGCTTTGGGGGGTGCCAGTTGGCCGCGATTGGGCTCTGACGGCGCTTGGGTGCCTCGATTGCGTGAAGCCGGCGTGCCTATCCAGGAATTGAAGCCCGCCAACTGTGGGTTTGATGTGCTCGGACGCCATGGCGAGGGCTGGACCGAACACTTTCAGGATAAATTTGCCGGGCATCCGATCAAATCCGTGGCCATCACGGTGCCTTCGTTGGAGGCGGGGCAAGCCCGTTTGGAGCGCAAAGGTGAGTTCGTGGTCACGCAAAGCGGCCTTGAGGGGAGTTTGGTCTACGCCGCGTCGGCCTTGCTGCGCGACGATTTGTTGGCGCTTGGGCATGCTCAGTTGTGCTTGGACTTGTTGCCGGACAAGTCGGCAGATCAGGTGCTTGCGGCTGTGAAATGGCCCCGAGGCAGCCGCAGCCTGTCCAGCCATCTCAAAAGCCGATTGGGTTTGGACGGGGTCAAAATGGGGCTTTTGTACGAGTTGTGCGCGCCTGAAACCCTCGCGGACCCAGTGAAACTGGCCGAGTTGATCAAAAAACTGCCTGTCGCGCTCAAAGCGACCCGTCCCATGGACGAAGCGATCAGCACGGCCGGTGGCGTGGCTTTGGAGGGCTTGACCCCTGGTTTGATGCTCCACAACTTGCCCGGCGTTTTTTGCGCTGGCGAGATGCTGGACTGGGAAGCTCCCACAGGGGGGTACCTTTTGACGGCCTGTTTGGCCAGTGGCAAAAGGGCCGGTCAGGCTGTTTTGGAAAATATTTTCAAAAAAACTTGAGTTCGGTGTATTCCAGACGGCCATGTGCTGCGTTGAGGATGTGTGAGTAACTTCATCCAATGAACGAGGACGACATGACGCCAGACACTTCCAAGGAATACCAGTGTGCCGTTGAGGAGGCTGCCAATGCCTTCATGAAAGTGATGGCCCTGCGTGGTTTCGCGGTTCGGGATTACCCTCAAAATTTCGTGATCCAAATGGCCCAGCAAACCCGTTTGGCCTTTGAGTCCAACCGCGTTGGCCCGCACGCCAATGCTGATACGCTGGTGGCCGAGTTGCTGCGTGCAGCGCCCCAAGCGCCTCGTTTGGTCAGCTCCAACAAGGTCAAGGCCTTGCCTTTTCCTTCTTTGCGTCGCCGCATGGCTTGATGGATGGGCGGCCCGCTTGTTGCGGGTGAATTTGCCAAGGCGCCCTGTGGGCGCCTTTTTTCATGGGTGCTGCAAAAGGGCTGTGGATTGGCCAGTCGTGTGCGTGAACCGCAGGGCACATGCGGCATGCGCTGGGTCAATGAACACGGCCCATCTGTCACGCACCAAAAATTGGCATGACTTGTCATGGGGATGACATAGCTGTCTATTTTGGGACATCCCTTGGCGGGAACCCCACAAAAACGAACTTCTCCGGTGCACTGACAGGGATGCAGGGTTGGCATATTTGTTGCGGTGCAGCAATGGATGCGATTGGCATCCTTTTGTTATCCACCTGGAGGTCCCATGAAAAGTGTGTTTCAAAAATCTTGGCTCGTGTGCGTGCTGGCGACGGCAGCTTGGTCAGCCCATGCGGAGGGCTTTAACTTTTACGCTTTGCTCGACGGCGGCATGGCCAGCACGTCGATCAACAAGGGCGGCAGCAGCAAAACCGAATTCGTGACCGGCGGCTACGCCCCCAACTTCATGGGCATGAGCAGTGAAAAGACCTTGGGCAATGGTCTGTCAGCTGGCTTCAAACTAGAGCAAGGCTTTTTGCTCAACGCCAAGGATGGCACTTACTGGTGGTTTGGCAAAGACAGCTTGTTCAATCGCCAAGCCAATCTTTATGTCAAAGGTGGTTTCGGCAGCATAACGGCCGGCACACAAGGCAACTTGGCCTTCAGCAGTGTGTTGTTGGGTGAGCCTCGAGCAGGCTCCAACTATGGCAGTTCGCTGGCCTCCATCGCGATCGATGGCGGCCTGGGGACGGTGGATCAGGGCGCTTTGAGCTACACAACGCCAACCGTCAACGGTTGGACGGCTTCGGCCGCCTATGTGCCTGAAATCAAAGATGGCCCCAAGTCGGGAGAGCGGTTTTCTGTGACCTACAGCGCCAAAGACTATTCGGCGACTTTTGCGGCATACGCCAACGATTTGGGCGCCACCAAGGCCAAGGGTTATGTCGCTGGTGCTTTTTACAAACTGGGCGCGTTGACCCTCAAGGGCTTGGTGATGAACCAGGACAACGGGGCTTCACAAACCCCGTTGAGCAGTCTGGACACCTTTGGCATGGGCGGCAGCTACGCCATCACGGCAGATTTGACGGCCGACTTTGGTGTTTACAAGTCCAGCGACGCGGCCGCTCGCTACAAGGCATCGACCTTCGCGACGGGCTTGCAGTACAAATTCCTGAAAGACTTGACGGTGTATGGCCAGTACGCGAGTGTTAAAAACCAAGACACCACAAGTGCCGCCTTCAATTTTGCGGGCCCCACCTTGCTGACGGGCAGTGTGGCCGCGGGCCAAGCCGCCAGCACCGTCAACGTCGGCCTGCTGTACAGCTTCTTTTGAGTGCCTGAACCCCGAAAACAAAAATGCGCCCTTTGGGGCGCATTTTTTGGGGTAATAGTTGACGAGCCTTGACCCCGGCACTGGCTCCACAGTTAGGGCTGCTTGGTTCCCCACCTGACCCGGTTGGCCGCTTCACCATGCGGGAAGGCCCGTCGGGTCTGATTGTAGGCGAGGAGCAGGGGCATTCTGTGCGGTCTTTGACTTTTTCCTTGGCACGAGTGGTCTTTGAGCTTTCTTTGGGGTGGCCTTCGAATCGCTGTGCGGCCCGATAGAATCGGTCGCATGTCATACCTTGTCCTCGCGCGCAAATACCGCCCCCGAAATTTCACCGAAATGGTGGGGCAGGAGCACGTGGTGCAGGCTTTGACCAATGCTTTGGTGCAGCAGCGTTTGCACCATGCTTATCTTTTCACGGGCACTCGGGGGGTGGGCAAAACCACCGTGTCGCGGATTTTGGCCAAATCCCTCAACTGCCAAGGTGCAGATGGCCAAGGCGGCATCACGGCCGAGCCTTGTGGGGTTTGCCAAGCTTGCCGCGACATCGATGCAGGCCGTTTTGTCGACTACACCGAGCTGGATGCCGCCTCCAACCGTGGCGTGGACGAGGTGCAAAGCTTGCTCGAGCAGGCGGTTTACAAACCCGTTCAAGGGCGCTTCAAGGTCTTCATGATCGACGAGGTGCACATGCTCACCAACACCGCGTTCAACGCGATGTTGAAGACCTTGGAAGAGCCGCCCGAGTATTTGAAATTCGTGTTGGCCACCACCGATCCGCAAAAAGTGCCTGTGACGGTGCTGTCGCGTTGCCTGCAGTTCAATTTGCGCCCCATGGCCCCGGAGACGGTGTTCGAGCACCTGACCCGCGTGCTGGCCACCGAGCAATTGACTGCCGAGCCACAAGCCTTGCGTTTGTTGGCCCGCGCAGCACGCGGCTCCATGCGCGATGCCTTGAGCTTGACCGATCAGGCCATCGCATTTGGCAATGGTCAGCTGCAAGAAACGGGCGTGCGGCAGATGCTGGGCAGTGTTGACCGCAGTCACGTCTTGCAATTGATCCGTGCGCTGGCCGAAGGCGACGGCGCGACTGTGGTGGCACAGGTCAATGCTTTGCGCTTGCAGGGTGTCTCTGCCGCGGCCACGCTTGAAGACATGGCCATGCTGCTTCAGCGCATGGCCGTGATGCAGATGGTGCCTGGCATGGCACAAGACGGCGAAGACCCTGACACCCAGGGCTTGGCCGATTTGGCCCAAGCCATGCCAGCAGAAGAGACGCAATTGCTCTACAGCCTGTGCCTGCATGGGCGGACCGAGCTGGGCTTGGCCCCTGATGAGTATGCGGCACTGACCATGGTCTTGTTGCGTTTGCTGGCTTTCAAACCTCCAGCAGGTTCGGCTGAAAAAAAAAGTCCGCGAACCAGCCAGCCAGCGCTAGCTGACGTCGCGCCTGCCAAGACCCCTGCAGCCGTTCAGGCGCCATCGCCTGTCTCCGCGCCGCTTGCTCAAGCGATCGCCATTGCACAACCCGTGGCTGTCACGCCGGTGGCCCCTGCACCCAAGGCGATTTCACCCCAACAGCCCGCGTCCGAGCCGCCGCCTTGGGAAGATTTGCCCGACACCCGCGACTACGCCAGCGATGACGCCGCCGACGCTTTCGAGGCCAGCTTGCCAGAGCCAGTGTTGTCTGCACCGCCTGCGGCCTTGCGTGCTTTGCCAGTGCGCGAGGCATCCGATTCTGCGCGGGTGGATGTGCCTAAGGCGCCCGCTTCCACACCCCTGCAGACCACCGCTGAAGGCGATGTGTGGTTTGGCATCGTGCAAAGCTTGCTGGCGCAAGAAGCCATCACCGCGCTGGTGCGCGAGTTGGCATTGCAGTCTCAGCTGATGGCCCGCGAGGCAGACCAGTGGCTGCTGCGCATCGAACGCGAATCGCTCAACCACCCCGCCAGCCGTGAGCGCTTGCAAAATGCACTGTCAGCAGCAGGCCACGGCAATGTGCGTTTGCAAGTGGAGCAGGGCCCTGTGTCTGATTGCCCTGCCAAACGCATGGCCGTTGCCGCCGCCGCCAAAATGGTGGCCGCGCAGGCCTTGATCGAAAACGACCCCATGGTCCAGAGCTTGATGCGCGACTTCGGGGCGCGCATTGTGCCTGGTAGCCTTCAGGTGATCTGACCCTTTCTTCATTTCATACTTCTATCAAAGGAACCACCATGTTCAACAAAGGACAACTTGCCGGCTTGATGAAACAAGCCCAAGCGATGCAAGACAACTTGAAAAAGGCACAGGACGAGCTGGCCTTCGTCGAAGTCGAAGGCCAAGCGGGTTCGGGCATGGTCAAGGTCTTGATGACCTGCAAGCACAATGTGCGCCGCGTGACCATCGACCCGAGCTTGTTGGCCGATGACAAGGACATGCTGGAGGACTTGGTGGCCGCCGCATTCAACGATGCCGTGCGCCAAGCCGAAGAGGTGTCCCAGCAAAAAATGGGCAAACTCACCGCCGGATTGCCGCCTGGCATGAAGCTGCCTTTCTGATCGTTTGCAGCAGCGCACGCGCAGATGGCCGATACCCACGCACTTGCCACTTTGGTTCAAGCTCTCAAGGGCTTGCCAGGGGTGGGCATCAAGTCGGCCCAGCGCATGGCTTTTCAGCTTTTGCAAAACGACCGTGCCACCGCGCGGCAGTTGGCCGCCGCATTGCAAAACGCAGTGGACAACGTGCGCCATTGCGCGTGTTGCCACACCTTCACCGAAGCCGAGCTGTGTGACACCTGTCTGGACGATGCACGCGATCGCACACAGCTGTGTGTGGTCGAGACACCGGCAGACCAATCGGCCATCGAGCGCACGGACACTTACCGGGGTTTGTATTTCGTCTTGATGGGCAAACTCAGTCCACTGGATGGGATTGGCCCCCACGACATCGGTTTGTCCAAGCTCAAACAAAGGGTGGGCGATGGTTGGGTGCGAGAAGTGATTTTGGCCACCAACTTCACGGCCGAAGGTGAGGCCACCGCGCATGTCATTTCGGAAATGATTCGCCAGCAAGGCCTGCAGGTCACTCGCCTGGCGCGAGGGGTGCCAGCGGGCAGTGAATTGGAGTACGTCGACTTGGGCACCATCGCCCATGCGTTGGTCGATCGTCGCTGATTTTTACCTCCTCCCATACTTGCTATCCATTACGTGAAAACCCGCTCGGGATTGATCCCGATGCGATTTTGAAGCGGCACATTTAAGCTTGAAGCATCCAATTTCAGATGTTCAAGTGGAGTGTTTTTTGCCCGAGCTCAAGTGTGATCGTCGTACCTTTGTCTTGGCGTCATGGGGCGCGATGACCGCCGGTTCCTCGTCTGCCGCAGAGTCTACGCGGTCGATGGGGCGGGTCACCATCGCCTTGGCGGCGCGTCAAAGCCTGTACCACCTGCCTTTGACTGTGGCCGAGCATTTGGGGTACTTTCGGCAAGCCGGTCTGACGGTGGATTGGGTGACCCAAGAAGGCGGCTCCAAGGCCCTTGGTTCAGCAGTGAATGGGCAGGCCGATGTGGTGGCCGGTGCGTTTGAACATCTTTTTGGCTTGCAACAAAAAGGCTTGAGCTACCAGGGCTTTGTCCAGTTTGGCCGCACGCCCCAAATCGCCTTGGGGGTGTCCACGCGCAAGGGCGGCAATATGCGCTCGATCATGGAACTCAAAGGGGCGCAAATTGGTGTTTCTGCTGTGGACTCGGCCACCCATTGGATGGCCTGCCAATGGTTGTTGCAACACGGCCTTTTGCCCGAGGATGTGAGCTTTGTGGAGGTCGGCACTTCGACCAGTGTTGTGGAGGCCTTGCGCAATGGCACGATCGATGCCTTGTGCAACCCTGACCCCGTCATGCATTGGCTGGAGCAAAAAAATGAGGTGCGCATTCTGGGGGAGGCGCGATCCTTGGCCGCCACACGCAAGGTGATGACGGGCGATGTGCCGGGGGCGTGTTTGTTGGCCCGCAGCGAATTTTTAATTCGTCAACCCGAGGTCGCTCAAGCACTCAGCGATACGGTCGTTCACGCGCTCAAATGGCTGCAAACAGCAGGACCTGCCGACATCTTGCGCACAGTTCCCCCAGCGTATTGGTTGGGCGACAGAGCGATGTACCTGGGCGCTTTTGAAAAATTGCGCGAATCGTATGCCGCCGATGGCATGTTTGACACCGCACCTGTGCTCAATGCTTGGCGGGCCCATGCGCGGCTGATGGGCTATGGGCCGATGGGTCGACCCGCGCTGGAGCGTTTGTACACCAACGTGTTTGCCAGCAAATCCAAAATCAAATTTGCCGCTTGAGAGCGTTCAACGCTTGACGGCTTTGGGCGCAGGGCGCTGCGCCACAGCGGGGGCCGTCTTCTTGTGAGGCACAGGTTTGGGGCTCAGCCTGGGCGATTGCGAGGTGGGCACCAAAACCGCCAAACTTTGGCCAGGTTTCAAATTGATTTGGGGGCCGAGTTTGTTCCATGTGGCCATGTTGGCCGCACTCACGCCATGCCTTGCCGCCAAACTGGCCAAGGTGTCACCCTTGCGGGCGGTCACCAAGATGCGGCGCAACACAATTTCCGGGGCGAAGGCCAGTTGTGCGTTGTCCGCCACGCGTTCTGTCACGTCGTTGTCCAGTTGGCCTTTGCGGTGCACCAACAAGGTGGAGCCGGCTTTGACCAACATGTTGGGCGGTATGCCGTTGGTCGAGCGCAGCTGGTCCACCGGCATGTTCAACAAACTGGCCGCTTCATCGGCTTTCATGGTGCGGGGCGCTTGCCATGCCGTCCAAGTGGCCAATTTTTGGTTGGCATGGTTTTGCAGGTTGATTTCAAAGCTGGTGGCATTGTCCCAGGGCAGCAAAACCTGAGGCGTGCCGGCTGCCAAGATGACGGGGCGGTTCATCGAGGGGTTGAGGGTTTTGAAATCTTCCACACTGATGCCCGCCAAACGAGCGGCCATGGCCACATCGATGTCGCGGTCGATGGGCACACTCTTGAAAAAGGGGTGGTTCTGGATCAGCGGCAGTTGGGTGTTGAAGGCTTCGGGCTGGGCCACGATGTTCTTGACCGCCTGCAATTTGGGCACGTAGTAACGTGTCTCATTGGGCATGTTCAGATCGCTGTAATTGGTGGGTTTGCCTTGGGCCTTGTTGCGCGCGATGGCACGGCTGACACTGCCTTCTCCCCAGTTGTAGGCGGCCAAGGCCAAATGCCAATCGCCAAACATGCCATAGAGTTTTTGCAAATAGTCCAAGGCCGCCCGGGTGGACTCCAGCACGTCGCGCCGCTCGTCACGAAACAGGTTTTGCTTCAGATCGAAATACTTGCCTGTGGCGGGCATGAATTGCCACATGCCCGCGGCTTTGGCCGATGAAACCGCATGGGGGTTGAATGCCGATTCGATGAAGGGCAGCAAGGCCAACTCGGTGGGCATGTTGCGTCGCTCCAGCTCTTCAACGATGTGAAAGAGGTAGGGGCGCGAGCGCTCTGTCATGCGCAAGATGTAATCGGGGCGGCTGGCATACCACTGCTCGCGGTTGCGCACAAAGTCGTCGTTCAGATCCGGCATGGCAAAGCCTCTGCGGATGCGCTCCCAAATATCGGTCGGGGGCGTCAAGCCCAAGCTGCTGTTGGGCTTGAGTGACACGCCTCGGCCATCGTCCAGCGTGACTGGCGAAGGCATTTGAATGGCCGCCGCCACATTTTTGACTGGTGCAGGAGGCGTTGGCGCAGGTGGCGTGGCGCAGCCAGCCAGGACCCCGCTCAGGACCAGCCAAGCTGTGAATAAAACAGCACGGCGAAGGGATCGCAAGGACATGGGGTGGTTCATTGGAATTCGTTTTTCCAGGCGCGCAAAGCGGCGAAGGTGGCGACCTCGTCTTGTGCCTGAGCATCGCGTGCTTGAACTGCCGCGCTGACGGCCAGGCTGCGGCTTCGCAAAAAGGGGTTGATGGCCTGCTCGGTCGAGATGCGAGAGGGCAGGGTGGGTAAACCCTTGAGGCGCAGCTGGGTGCAAACCTGATGGTAGGCGGTCAGCGCTGCATTGCCTGGGTCAACGGCCAAAGCGAACTTTAAATTCGACAGGGTGTATTCGTGGGCTGGGCACACTTGGGTGTCTTCTGGCAAGGCGGCCAATCGGTCCAGTGAGTCGAGCATTTGGGCGGGCGTGCCTTCAAACAAGCGACCACATCCGCCTGAAAACAAGGTGTCACCACAAAAAAGAACCGGGGACTGGTCTGGAACTTTTGCCCAAAAAGCGATGTGGCCGGCTGTGTGTCCAGGCACCTCGATCACGTCAAAGCTCAGACCCTGCCAAGTCAAGGTGTCTCCGCCTTGCAGGCCTTCAACGGGCACAGGCATGACTTCCATGGCGGGGCCATAGACCTTGGCTGGGGTTTGTTCGGTCAACGCCCGCAAGCCGCCCGTGTGGTCGGCGTGGTGGTGCGTGACTAGAATGGTGTCGAGTTGGATGTGGGGGTTTTGGGCAAGCCAAGACATCACCACGGCCGCATCGCCCGGGTCCACCACCAAGGCATGGTGGTCATCGTGCAACAACCAAATGTAGTTGTCTGTGAATGCGGGCAATGGGATGAGTTTCATGGAGTCCCCGATTATAGAAAGCAAGTATTCAGTCGCACCGTGGTTGGGCCATTTGGGGCAGCCAGTGCTCGATCGCGTGTTGGCTTGGGAGCAAGCGCAAGCCGACACCTTGCTGGCGGATGTGTTTGGCTACCATGCCTTGCAAGTGGGCTGGGACGCTTTGCAAGGCCTGCGCAGCAACCGCATGCCCCACCGCTGGCTGGCGCAGGCCGAGTTTGAACCCCAAGCACTGGCGGCGACCGCCAACAAGGAAGCAGCAGAGCCTGCCCATCTGCATTTTGACAGCCGAGCCTGGCCTTGGCCGGCAGACAGCCTCGACTTGGTGGTTTTGCCCCATGTGCTGGAACGCTCGGCCGATCCGCATGCTTGTTTGCGCGAAGTCGAACGGGTCTTGATTCCTGAAGGGCAGGTGCTCATCACCGGCTTGAACCCCTTGAGCTTTTGGGGCTGGCAATACGACCATGCACAGCGCCACCAGAAAGACAAATCGGCCCACTTGATCGGTTACCGCAGGCTGCGTGACTGGCTTCGCCTTCTGGGTTTTGAGGTGCAGGTCAGCCGCTTTGCGGGCTGGACCCCCGCTTTGCGCAGTGAACGCTGGATGCAGCGCCTCGGTGGCCTGGATGCTTGGGGTGAGCGCTGGTGGCCCATCTTGGGTGGGGTGTATCTGATCTTGGCCACCAAAAGAGTGCCCGGTGGCCGTTTGCTCGATGGCCGCCGCTGGCGCGCGGTACGATCGCCCGCTGCCACGGCGGTGCCATTGGCCCGCTCAGACTCTCCCATCGGCCCGCAGTCGGCCTCGAAAGACATTTCTTGAATCACGTTGTTATCCACACCGATGGCGCCTGCAAAGGCAACCCAGGCCCTGGCGGCTGGGGCGTTCGGCTTCAATCGGGCCAGCATGTGCACGAACTTTTTGGTGGCGAATTGGGCACCACCAACAACCGCATGGAGCTCACGGCGGTGATCGAAGGGCTCAAGGCCCTCAAGCGGCCCTGCCAGGTCACGCTGTTTTTGGACAGCGAATACGTGCGCAAGGGCATCACCGAATGGATCCACGGCTGGAAAGCCAAGGGTTGGCGCACAGCAGCCAAGCAGCCCGTCAAAAACGTCGAACTTTGGCAGGCGCTGGACCATGTAGTGTCGAGTGCGGGACACCAAATCGAGTGGCGCTGGGTCAAGGGCCATGCCGGCGATCCCGGCAATGAACGGGCCGATGCTTTGGCCAACAAGGGTGTAGACAAGGCCTTGGGACGTTGATGGGGCCTCTTGTAAACGCTGTGTAAATCCTGTTGCGGGGCGTTGTTTGCACGCCAAGCCTGTCGTTTTCCCTCGTGAGCCTTGAATGCAAGACTGTTACATTCGGAAACTGTTTGCGTTTCATTGATGTGGGATTTTTGCAATGGCTTATCAAAAGAAATATGCCCTGATCGCCGTGGTCGGTGTGTGCGTGGCTTCAGGTGCCGCCTGGTGGTTTCAGCGCCCCGCTTCCGTGGATCAACCCACCGTGGCCGCACCCGCTGGCGGCGGCAGGGCCCCAGCCGTTGAAGTCGCCAAGGTCACGTCCATCACCTTGGTCGACGAAACCCAGTCGGTGGGCAGTCTGCGATCGCGCCAAGGGGTGATGCTACGCCCTGAAGTGGCCGGCCGCGTCTCCAAGATTTTGTTCAACGACGGCCAGCGCGTGCGCAAAGGCCAGTTGCTGGTGCAGTTTGACGATCAGTTGCAGGCAGCACAGGTCTCTCAGGCCAAGGCCGAGATGTCGATCGCTGCGGCCAACCACAAACGCAACCAAGAATTGGTGGCTCAGAACTTCATCAGCAAACGCTCGCTGGATGAAAGTGCTGCCGCCCTGGAAGTGGCCCAAGCCAAATTGGATTTGGCCGTGGCCACCTTGCAGCGCTTGAAGATCGTGGCACCTTTTGACGGCGTCACAGGGTTGCGACAGGTCAACGTGGGCGATTACCTCAAAGACGGCACGGACGTGGTCAACATTGAAGACATCGATGCGGTCTTGGTGGATTTCCGTTTGCCGGAGCGTTTTCAGGCCAAGGTCCGCCCAGGTCAAAAAGCACAGCTGACCGTCGATGCCTTGCCTGGTCGTCCTTTTGCGGCGATTGTGCAAGCGGTGGACCCCCTGATCGATGCCAACGGCCGCTCGGTCGGCGTGCGTGGCTGCGTGGACAACCGCCAACAACAATTGCGCCCTGGCATGTTTGCCCGGGTCAATGCCGTATTTGGTTCTCGCCCATCGGCCTTGGTCATCCCAGAAGAAGCCATCGTGCCGCAAGGCGGCCGCACCTTTGTGGTCAAGGTGGTGCCCGGTGACAAGCCAGACACCCTCGTGTCGCAGCGTGTTGCTGTCAAATTGGGATTGCGCCAGCCTGGCAAAGTGGAAATTCTGGAAGGCTTGGAGCTCGACGACACCGTGGTGATCGCAGGCCACCAGCGCTTGCAAAAAGATGGCACGGCGGTTCGGGTGGTGGACATGTCCAAACCCGGTGGTGCCAAGCCAGGCGCTGCACCGTCTGGTGCCCCTGCGGCAGCTGCATCTGCGCCTGCTTCATCTGCACCCGCTGCGGCGCCTGCAGCATCAACCCCCCCAGGTTCTGCAACTGCACCGGCAGCCGTTCCTGCACCTGTTGCATCGGCCAAGCCAGCGCCTGCCGCCAAACCAGTGACTGGTCCTAACCCTTGCCTGCGAGGTGCAGATGCAACTCGCTGAGACCTCCATCCGCCGGCCGGTCCTGGCCGTCGTCATGTCGCTGCTGATCTTGCTGATCGGCGCTGTCAGTTTCGACCGCTTGTCGGTGCGTGAGTACCCCAAGATCGATGAGCCCACCGTCACGGTGAGCGTCAAATACCCTGGCGCTTCGGCCGAGGTGATCGAGACCCAGGTCTCGAAACCCTTAGAAGACTCAATTGCGGGCATCGACGCGGTCGACGTCATCACCTCCATCAGCCGCGCCGAGCAGTCTCAAATCACCGTGCGCTTCCGCCTGGAAAAAGACGCCGACACGGCCGCCGCCGAAGTGCGTGATCGGACCTCGCGCGTGCGCAACCGTTTGCCCCAAGCGATTGAAGAGCCGGTGATCGCCAAGGTGGAGGCCGATGCTTTTCCCGTGATCTGGTTGGCGTTTTCGAGCGACACCCTCAGCCCGCTGCAAATCAACGACATGATCAACAGGATCGTCAAGCCGCGCTTGCAAACCGTGACGGGCGTGGCCGATGTGCGCATCTATGGCGAGCGCAAATACGCCATGCGTGTTTGGCTGGAGCCCGAGCGTTTGGCGGGCTTCAAGCTCACGCCTCAGGATGTGGAAGATGCCATCCGCCGCAGCAACTTGGAGTTGCCCGCTGGCCGCATCGAGTCGAGCAACCGTGAATTCACGGTCACCTCGCAAACCGATTTGAGCCGTGCGGGTCAGTTTGCCGACATCGTCATCAAGACGGTCAATGGTTTTCCGGTCAAGATCCGCGATGTGGCCAAAGTCGAAGAGGCGGCTGCTGATGAACGCAGCACGGTGCGTCTGGGCGGTCAATACGCCATCTCGGCTGGCGTGATCCGTCAGGCCACGGCCAACCCCTTGGAGCTGTCCAAAGGTGTGCGCGACATGATGCCGAGGCTGGAGGCCGATTTGCCACCTGGCATCACCATCACCGTGGCCAACGACAACTCGGTCTTCATTGACCGCTCCATCAAGAGCGTGTTCCAGACCATTGTGGAAGCGGTGGTGCTGGTGGCCTTGGTGATCTTCGTGTTCTTGCGCACCTTCCGTGCCTCGATCATCCCGATCATCACCATCCCGGTCAGTTTGATCGGCACCTTTGCCATGATGGCTTTGGCGGGCTTCACCATCAACACCTTGACGCTGCTGGCGCTGGTGCTGGCCATTGGCCTGGTGGTGGACGATGCGATCGTGGTGCTGGAGAACATTTACCGCCACATCGAAGAAGGGCTTGATCCTTTCTCTGCGGCCATCAAGGGCTCGCGTGAAATCGGTTTTGCGGTGGTGGCCATGACCATGACCTTGGCGGCGGTTTTCGCGCCTTTGGCCTTCACGCCAGGTCGCACCGGCAAATTGTTCACCGAATTTGCGCTGGCCTTGGCCGGGTCGGTGATCGTGTCGGGTTTCGTGGCCTTGACGCTTTCCCCCATGATGAGTTCCAAGTTGCTCAAGCACAACCCCAATCCGGGCTGGTTTGACCGCACCATGGAGCGCTTGTTGACCGCTTTGTCCAATGCCTATGAGCGTTTGCTCGGCTGGGTCCTGCGCAAAGCGCGTTGGCTGGTTTTGTTGGTGATGGTGGGCAGTGGTGTGGCCATTGCCGTGGTGTACCCCAGCATGAAGCAGGAATTGGCGCCCATGGAAGACCGCGGCACCTTGCTGGCCACGGTCACCGCACCCGATGGTTCAACCCTGGACTACACCGACCGCTATGCCAAAGTGCTCGAGCGCATGGGCGAGGCTTACCCCGAGTTTGACCGCATCTTTGCCAACATCGGTAACCCCACAGTGGCCCAAGGCTCCGTGATCTACCGCGCGGTGGATTGGGAAAAGCGCTCGCGCACCACGCTGGAAATTGCCCGCGAATTGGGCCCTAAATTTGGCTCTCTGCCAGGTGTGACGGCCTTTGCCATCACGCCCCCTTCATTGGGTCAAGGTTTCCGTGAGCGCCCAGTGAACTTCGTGATCCAGACGTCCGACAGTTACCAAAATCTGAACGCGGTGACACGTGAAATGATGGACGAGATCGCCAAGAACCCCGGCATCATCGCCCCCGATGTGGATTTGCGTTTGAACAAGCCCGAGTTGCGCATCGAGGTCGACCGCGCCAAAGCGGCCGAATTGGGCATTGGCGTCGACGCCGTGGCCAGAGCGCTCGAGACCATGTTGGGCGGACGCCAAGTCACACGTTACAAGCGCGATGCCGAGCAGTACGACGTGATCGTGCAAACCCAAGCCACGGGGCGCAACACACCCGACGATGTGGACAACATCTACATCCGGGGCCGCAACGAAGCGATGATCCCTTTGTCGGCGCTGGTGAAAATCCGTGAGAGTGTTTCGCCGCGGGAATTGAACCACTTTGGTCAACGCCGCTCGGTGTCGATCACGGCCAACTTGTCGCCCGATTACTCCTTGGGCGAAGCCCTGAGCTTCTTAGATGCCACCGCCGCCAAAGTGCTCAAGCCCGGTTACACCACCGAACTGAATGGCACATCGCGTGAATTCCGCAATTCTCAAGGCGCCTTGGTCATCGTGTTCGTGTTGGCCATGTTCTTCATCTTCTTGGTGCTGGCGGCGCAATTTGAAAGTTTTATCGATCCTTTCATCATCATGCTGTCGGTGCCCTTGTCCATGATTGGCGCTTTGCTGGCGCTCAAGTGGACGGGCGGATCGCTGAACGTGTATTCGCAAATCGGCCTCATCACCTTGGTCGGGCTGATCACCAAGCACGGCATCTTGATTGTGGAGTTCACCAACCAGCTGCGTGAGCAGGGTGTTGAGACCATGGAGGCCTTGGTCAAGGCCAGTGGCCAGCGTTTGCGTCCCATCTTGATGACCACGGGTGCCATGGTGCTGGGCGCGGTGCCTTTGGCCTTGGCCAAGGGGGCGGGTGCTGAAAGCCGCACGCAAATCGGTTGGGTCATTGTGGGGGGCATGAGCCTCGGGACATTGCTCACCATTTTTGTGGTGCCCACCATGTACTCTCTGCTGGCCCGCAAGAGCGTGCCTGGCCCCAACAAAGCCGTGGCGCACGACGAACCTGCAGGTGCGGCGCACTGATCCGGTGTGCTGTTCCAATGCAAAAGGGGCTGAAGAAATTCAACCCCTTTTTGCTTTCGGCGTTGGGCGCTTACAGGTGCCCGTCAAACATCATCACGTCGACCTCATCGCCGGCAGCCACATGGCCCTGTTCGTGACCCAACACGATCAGCCCATTGGCTTGCACCATGGAGCTGAGCACGCCTGAGCCCTGGTTGCCAGTGATGCTGACCACCAATTGGCCTTCGGCGTTACGGCTCACGGTGCCGCGCTGGTATTCGGTGCGGCCCGGTTTCTTGCGCAAGGCCTCCATGCTGCGCGCTTTGAGCAGCGGCAAAGCCGGCGCTTTCCAGCCCATGAGTTGTTGCAAGGCAGGCCGCAAAAAAGCGGCAAAGGTGACCATGACCGCCACCGGGTTGCCTGGCAAACCAAACAGCACGGCCGAATGGCCCGCTTCGCTGATGCGGCCCACAGCCATGGGCCGGCCCGGGCGCATGGCGATGCGCCAGAAGGCCACATCACCGAGTTTTTTCATCATGGCTTTGGTGAAGTCGGCCTCCCCCACGCTCACACCACCGCTGGTGATGACGGCATCGGCTTGCTGTGCCGCTTGGCGAAAGGCTTGTTCTAACGCAACAGGTTCGTCACGCACCACGCCCATGTCGATCAGCTCGCAGCCGAGTTCTTGCACCATGCCCGCCACGGTGTAACGGTTGCTGTCGTAGACCGCGCCTTCGCGGGGCGCTTCGCCCAGGCTCAAGATTTCATCGCCGGTGGAAAAATACGCCACCTTGGGTTGGCGCCAGACCTGCACGGTGGGCAGGCCCAAACTGGCCAAGAGGCCACAGGCCGCCGGGCTCAGGCGCGAGCCAGCGGACAAGGCCACTTGGCCGGCCATCAAGTCTTCGCCCAACAAACGCCGGTTGTCGCCCGCTTGCAAGAGGCCCGCAGGCACGAGCACCGCATCACCCTCGGTTTTGACCAGCTCTTGCGGCGCCACGGTGTTCAGGCCTGCCGGCATGATGGCGCCCGTCATGATGCGCACGCATTCACCCGCCTGCACCTGGCCTTGCCAGGCGGCGCCTGCGAAGGCGGTGCCCACAACTTTCAAAGGCGTGGCCTGATCGGACTGGAGTTCACTGCCGCGAAAAGCGAAGCCGTCCATGGCCGAGTTGTCGTGCGGGGGCACGCTGATGGGCGAGACCACGTCTTGGGCCAGGATGCGGCCCAGCGCTTGCATCAAAGGCAGGGTTTCTTGTTGCGCGACCGGCTGGACCAATTGCGCCAAAAAGGCGTTGACGTGGCCCGCAGGCAGGGCTTGCGGGTCATAGCCTTGCAGGCGTTGCGCAATCTCGGCGAGTGAGGAAGGCTGTGTCATGGGCAATCGGCGGTGCAAAATGGGCACCGCAATTCAAAGGGATTCCAACTGCAGCAATTCTTGCAAGGTGTTGGCGTTGGCAAATGCATGGAGTGCGTCACCGTCTTCGTTGAAGGGCACCAAGGCACAGCGGTGCTGACCAGTCCATGCGTCGATCTTGCGGCCACCGGCATGGGTGAAGCTCACCAGGCTCTCCAAGAGCGAGACTTTGAGCAGGCAAAACACCGGTTGAGCCCGAACTTGGCCATCGCTTTCAGGCGCTGCGGCCATGGCCAGATCAGCGTCTTGTTCGTCCAGCGCTTGGCAAAGCCGCTCGATCAGGTCCAGAGGGAAAAGAGGGGAGTCACACGGCACGGTGAGCAACAGCGGCGTTTCGCAGCGCTCCAGACCCGTCAGAAAGCCGGCCAAGGGGCCTGCAAAACCGTCGATGGTGTCGGGCCAAACGGGCACGCCCAGCGATTCGTAAGCGGACAAATTCCGGTTGGCATTGAGGAGGATCTCCTCAGGCGGCAGGCTTTGCATCTGCAGGCGCATCAGGGTTTGCAGGGCCAAAGGCAAGCCGCGAAAGTTCTGCAGGCCCTTGTCGATGCCGCCCATGCGTGAGCCGCGACCGCCGGCCAAAATCAGCGCCGTGATGGCAGGAGGGTGTGCGTTCATGGCCATCAGCCTCCGATGTAACTCATTTCCACCCGGCGACCGGGGCCGCTGGCGGTGTCGGGGCCGCGCAGGCTGCGCAACACCGAATACTGGTCGTTGCGACCTTGCCAAATGGCATCGACCGTGGCCGCCATGACCTCGTCGGTTTGGCTCGGGTCGCGCAGCAATTGGCGCAGGTCATACCCTTGGCTGGCAAACAGGCACAGGTACAAACGGCCCTCGGTCGACAGTCGGGCGCGGTTGCAATCGCCGCAAAAAGCCTGCGTCACGCTGCTGATCACACCGATTTCGCCCAAGCTGGGGTCGTGCAGGCCTTGCGCATTGGCATAGCCCCAGCGCTCGGCGGTTTCGCCGGGTGCAGAGTGGCCCAGTTGCACCAAAGGCAGTTCGGCGTGGATGCGTTGGACCACCTCTGCACTGGGCAGCACCTCGTCCATGCACCAGCCGTTGGTGGCGCCCACGTCCATGTATTCGATGAAGCGCAAGACCACACCCGTGCCTTGAAAGTGCCGAGCCATGGGCAAAATTTCGTGCTCATTGGTGCCGCGTTTGACCACCATGTTGACTTTGATGGGCCCCAGGCCTGCGGCTTTGGCCGCCTCTATGCCTTGGAGCACTTCGTCGACAGGGAAGTCGACATCGTTCATTTTCCGGAAGACGGCGTCATCGAGCCCGTCCAAACTGACGGTGACGCGTTGCAGGCCAGCGTCTTTGAGGCTTTGGGCCTTGCGTGCCAACAAGGAGCCGTTGGTCGTCAAGGTCAGGTCTAGGGGTTGGCCGTCCGGTGTGCGCAGGGCCGCCAATTGGGCGATCAGGATCTCGATGTTCTTGCGCAGCAAGGGCTCGCCGCCCGTCAAGCGGATTTTGCGCACGCCACGGCCCACAAACACTTTGGCCAATCGGGTGATTTCCTCAAAGCTGAGCAAGTGGCTTTGCGGCAGGTAAGCGTAGTCCTTGTCAAAGACTTCCTTGGGCATGCAGTAGCTGCACCGGAAGTTGCAGCGGTCGGTGACGCTGATGCGCAGGTCCGTCAAAGGACGGCGCAGACCATCCAAAGGGGCGGCGCTCAAGCCGTGGCTGGCCACGGTGGGCAAGGGCAAGCTGGGGTGGCGCTGGTCGACCAGCGGAATGACGCGTTCAGACATGGGCTCGATTGTGCCCGAGCCCAGACCCCAAGGGGCCTCGGGCAAGCACCACCCTTGGCGCCATCACGGTTTTCAGCCGTGCTGAATGGCCACGGTTTTGAGGGTGGTAAAGCCCAGCAGGGCTTCAAAGCCTTTTTCGCGGCCATAGCCCGAGGATTTGACCCCGCCAAAAGGCAGTTCCACGCCGCCACCTGCGCCATAGTTGTTGATGAAAACTTGGCCACTGCGCACGCGTTTGGCCATGCGGAACTGGCGTGCGCCATCGCGCGTCCAGATGCCCGCGACCAAGCCAAATTCGGTGGCGTTGGCCAATTGGACGGCATGGTCCTCGTCGGTGAAGGCCATGGCCGCCAGGACGGGCCCAAAAACCTCTTCTTGGGCCAGGCGGTGTTGTACAGGCACATCGCGCAGCAAAGTGGGGGCCTGGTAATAGCCGCCCGCAGGCACGCCCGCGGCGATTCGGCCTTGCGCCACGGTGGCGATGCCATCGGCAGCCGCTTGGTCCAGAAAGCCCTTGACCCGCTCGAGCTGGCTGGCGCGGATCAGGGGTCCTAAGTCCAGGTTCATGCTGGCCGAGCCCACTTGCAGGGCACTGAAGGCTTGGCCCAAGCGTTTCAAAAGCGGTTCGTAAATGCTTTGCTGAATCAGCACCCGTGAGCCGGCGCTGCAGGTTTGGCCCGAGTTCTGCACGATGGCGTTGACTACCACCGGAATGGCCGCGTCCAGATCGGCGTCTTCAAAAATGATTTGAGGGCTTTTGCCGCCCAACTCCAAGGTCACAGGGCAATGCCGCTCGGCCGCGACCTGCTGGATCACGGTGCCCACGCGGGGGCTGCCGGTGAAGCTGATGTGGTCGATGCCCGGGTGACGGGCCAGCGCATCGCCCACCTCATGGCCGTAGCCGGTGACGATGTTGATGGTGCCGGCAGGAAAACCCACTTCGGCGGCCAATTGCGCCACGCGGATCAGGCTCAGGCAGGCATCTTCGGCAGGTTTGACCACACAGGCATTGCCCGCCGCCAAAGCACCGCCCACGCTGCGTCCAAAGATTTGCATGGGGTAGTTCCAAGGGATCACATGACCGGTGACGCCATGCGGTTCGCGCCAGGTCATCACGCTGTAGCCGTTTTGGTAAGGCAGGGTCTCGCCGTGAAACTTGTCACAGGCGCCGGCATAAAACTCGAAATACCGCGCCAGCGCCACCGCATCGGCCGCCGCTTGCTTGGTGGGTTTGCCACAGTCGCGTTGCTCCAATGCGGTCAATTCGGCCGCGTGTTCGGCCACTTTGCGTGACAGTGCCATCAGCAAACGTCCGCGCTCGACGGCCGTGAGTTGGCCCCACGGACCCGTGAAGGCGGCCCTGGCCGCAGCCACGGCCACATCGATGTCGGCGCCTTGGCTGCGTTGGATCTGGTCAAACACCTGACCGTCCGAGGGATCGATCACGTCGAGGGTTTGCCCCGCCAAGGAGGGCACGGATTGGTTGGCGATGAAATTTTGTTGCATCAGGCCATTGTGCGTCACCCAGCTTTTTTGAAAATCACGCGCGAGACAAGGGCGTGAAAAAGCCCGCACGAGGCGGGCTGGGTGTGAGAGCAGTCGGAACTGCGAGCGATCAAGCGCCGTGGAATTTCACCACCAGCGGCACGATCAGCAAGGCCACGATGTTGATGATCTTGATCAGCGGGTTGATGGCCGGGCCAGCCGTGTCCTTGTAGGGGTCGCCCACGGTGTCACCGGTCACGGCCGCTTTGTGGGCTTCCGAACCTTTGCCGCCGTGGTGACCGTCTTCGATGTACTTCTTCGCATTGTCCCAGGCGCCGCCGCCGGTACACATGGAGATCGCCACGAACAGACCGGTCACGATCGTGCCCATGAGCAAACCGCCCAAGGCCTTGGGGCCGAGCAGCAAGCCCACCAGCACGGGAACGGCCACCGGCAGCAAGCTGGGGATGACCATTTCTTTGATGGCGGCACTGGTCAGCATGTCTACTGCCTTGCCGTATTCGGGCTTGGCCGTGCCTTCCATGATGCCGGGGATTTCTTTGAATTGGCGGCGCACTTCGACCACCACGCTGCCAGCTGCGCGGCCCACGGCCTCCATGGCCATGGCTCCGAAGAGGTATGGGATCAGGCCGCCAATGAACAGGCCAATGATCACCAAAGGATCGGACAGGTCAAAGGTGATGGCTTTACCGTAGGACTCCAGTTTGTGTGTGTAGTCGGCAAACAGCACCAAAGAGGCCAGGCCCGCAGAGCCAATGGCGTAGCCTTTGGTGACCGCCTTGGTGGTGTTGCCCACCGCGTCCAGTGGGGCGGTGATGTCGCGCACGCTGGAGGGCAACTCGGCCATTTCGGCAATGCCCCCGGCGTTGTCGGTGATGGGGCCATAAGCGTCCAGCGCCACCACAATGCCCGCCATGGAGAGCATGGACATGGCAGCCACGGCAATGCCGTACAGACCGCCCAAGGCGTAAGCCGTCCAGATGGCCAGACAGACAAACATCACGGGCCAGGCGGTTGAGCGCATGGACACGCCCAAGCCGGCAATGATGTTGGTGCCGTGACCGGTGGTGGAGGCCTGTGCGATGTGTTGCACAGGGCGGTATTG
>NKIO01000053.1 GCA_002255935.1 Comamonadaceae bacterium PBBC2 | reverse complement strand
CTTGCCCCTTGCTGGGCCGAAACCATGAGCCACACCCCCCTTTCGTACAAAGACGCCGGCGTTGACATCGTTGCTGGCGACGCGCTGGTCGAACGCATCAAGCCCCTGGCCAAGAAAACCATGCGCGAAGGCGTGCTGGCCGGCATTGGCGGCTTTGGCGCCTTGTTTGAAGTGCCCAAGCGCTACAAAGAACCCGTTCTGGTGAGCGGCACCGACGGCGTGGGCACCAAGCTCAAGCTGGCTTTTGAATGGAATATGCACGACACCGTGGGCATCGACTTGGTGGCCATGAGCGTGAACGACGTGCTGGTGCAAGGCGCCGAACCCTTGTTCTTCCTCGACTACTTTGCCTGCGGCAAGCTGGACGTGGACACGGCAGCGGCCGTGGTCGGCGGCATTGCCAAGGGTTGTGAGTTGTCCGGCTGCGCCCTGATCGGCGGCGAAACCGCCGAGATGCCGGGCATGTACCCGGCTGGCGAATACGACCTGGCCGGCTTTGCGGTCGGTGCGGTCGAAAAATCGAAAATTCTCACCGGCCAAAACGTCAAAGCTGGTGATGTGGTGCTGGGCTTGACTTCGAGCGGCGTTCACTCCAACGGTTTTTCGCTGGTGCGCAAGTGCATCGAGCGCGCAGGCGACAACGCCCCGGCCACCCTTGACGGCAAGCCCTTCAAGCAAGCCTTGATGGCGCCCACCCGCTTGTATGTGCTGAACGTGCTGGCGGCCTTGGCCAAGCACCCGAGCACGCCAGAGACTTCAGGCATCAAGGCCCTGGCCCACATCACCGGTGGTGGCTTGCTCGAAAACATTCCCCGCGTCTTGCCCGACGGCTTGGCTGCTCACCTGCAAAAAGGCAGCTGGCCGCAGACCGAGCTGTTCGCCTGGTTGCAAAAGACCGCCGGCATCGACGACATCGAGATGAACCGCACCTTCAACAACGGCATCGGCATGGTGGTGGTGGTGGACGCTGCCGAGGCCGAGGCCTGCGCGGCCACCCTGCGCGAGTTGGGCGAGTCGGTCTACACCATCGGCACCATCGCCCCACAGGGCAGTGGCGCGCAAGTCGTCGTCGCTTAAATCCGACTCAGGCGTCGCCTGACAGTTCGCTCAGCCGAACTTGCAGCGCCGCCTGGTCGTGGGCCTCGGGCTCTGCGCCCAGATACACCCGCAAGTCGTGCAAGGCGTCTTGCGTGTGGCCCAGTTCGGCGTGCACCAAGCCCCGGTCGCGCCGCTCGTCCCAAGCTTCGGGCAAAAGCACCACCAAACGGTTGAGCACGGCCAACATGCGTGGCCAGTCCTCTTGGGCGCGGAACACTTCCTTGAGGTTGCGCAGCATGCGGGCCAGCAAGTCGCGCGGCGGGCAGGCCTGCAAATACAGTCCCAAAGGCGTCTCGCCGCCGTCCAGATCGGCCCCAGCGGCCCAGTCCACATCGTCGCGGTACGGCCCCAATCGGTCGGCCAGGTTGTCCACACCCAAGGATTCCCCCGTCAAGGGGTCGAGCACCACCAAGCCATCATCCAGCGCGACCTTGACCAGAAAATGCCCCGGAAACGAAATGCCCTGAGCATTCAAGCCCAGCGCCTGCGCCAACTCCAGCCAAATGACGGCCAATGAAATTGGTAAACCCCGGCGGGTGCGCAGCACCTCTTGCAGGTAGCTGTTTTCGGGGGCGTAGTAATCGTTGGCGTTCACGCCAAAGCCCAGGTCTTTGTAGAACACCTGGTTCAAGATGGCCAATTTACTCAGGTCATCGGAGCCCGCAGGCATGCGCTGCGTGACTTTTTTCAGCAAGCGCTCCACATCGTCGAGCACATGCTGCACATCCATCTCGGGCTCTTCGTCTTGCGCCAAGCTGGCTGCGGCTTCCAGCAAAGGGAAGTGCTCATCGCTTTGCACCAAGCTGGCAAAGTAGTCGAGCGGCGAGACGGGTTCAAATTTCAGATCCATGCTTTGGCCAGCGTCCTTTCAACGCTTGAGGAATGCCTTCAAGCGCAGGCCGGTGGCCCATAAAGCGCCAAAGTACAAGAGGGCCGAAGCGCTCAGCACCGCCAGCATCCATCCGATGCGCAGCCAAGGGGTTTGGCGCAAGTCCACCCAAGGCAGGCCCCGGGCCGCCACCCACAGGAGCGTGGTGAGCAAACCTGTGGCCAGCACCACCTGCAAGGCAAAACGCAACCAGCCCGGCTGCGGCTTGTAACTGCCCCGGCGCAGCAAGCCGATCAACAACCACAAGGCATTGACCAGTGCACCCAAACCAATCGACAAAGCCAGACCGGCGTGCTGCAACCAAGGGACAAAGGCCAGGTTGAACAGCTGCGTGATGACCAGCACCACCACCGCGATCTTGACCGGCGTGCGGATGTCTTGGCTGGCGTAGTAACCCGGGGCCAACACCTTGATGGCCACCAGGCCCAACAAGCCAATGCCGTAGCCGGTCAGCGACAGCGTGGTTTGCTGCACATCGCGGTCGGTGAAGGCGCCATAGTGGTAGAGCACGGCCACCAGCGGCTGAGAAAACACCAACAAGGCCGCCGCACATGGCAAGGCCAACAAAAGCACCAGGCGCAGGCCCCAGTCCAGCATGGCGGCGTAGCGCTCCGAATCGCCAGTGGCTTTGGCTGCGGCCAATTGCGGCATCAAGACCGCGCCAAGCGCCACGCCCAGCATGGCTGTTGGGAACTCCATCAAACGGTCGGCATAGCTGAGCCAACTGACGCTGCCGGGGGCCAGGTGCGAGGCGATCTGGGTGTTGATGAGCAAGGAAATTTGCGCCACCCCCACGCCCAGCAAGGCGGGTGCCATCAGGCGCAAGATGTTGCGGGTGGCCGGATTGGTCCATGCCTGGCGCAGGGCCGAGGGTCGGATGCCGATGCGGGGCAACAAACCCAAACGCTTGAGCGCCGGGATCTGCACCAAAAGCTGCAACACCCCGCCCAGCATGACGCCAGCTGGCAAGGCATACACCGCTTCGATGCCTTTTTGGGCCAACCAAGGCGACAGGCCCAAGGCGGCGGCGATCACGCTGACATTGAGCAGCACGGGCGTGGCTGCGGGTACGGCAAAGCGTTTCCAGGTGTTCAAGATGCCGGCCGACAAGGCCACCATCGACATGAAGGCGATGTAGGGGAACATCCAGCGGGTCATCAGCACCGCCGACTGGTAGCCCTTGGGGTCTTGCTGCAAACCGCTGGCCAGGGCCCAGACCAGCCAAGGAGACGCCAGCACCCCGAGCACCGACAAGGCCAGCACAGACCAGGCCAGTGCGGTGGCCACGCTGTCGATCACCTCTTGGGTGGCCTTGTCGCCAAATTGGGCACGGTTGGCCGCCAGCACCGGCACAAAGGCTTGGCTGAACGCCCCTTCGGCAAACAGGCGGCGAAACAGGTTGGGGATGCGAAAGGCGACGTTGAAGGCGTCGGTCAAGGCGCTGGCACCAAAGGCCGAGGCGATCAAGAGCTCGCGCACCAAACCCGTGACCCGGGAGGCCAGGGTGAAAATGGAAACAACAGAGGCAGAACGAAGGAGGCTCACCCGAGGGAGTGTAGCGGCCCAGGTCAGCACTTTCAGCGCGGGGCCTTCAGGGTGCGGAGGGCGTTTTCTCATCCGCTATAATGCTGGGTTCGCCGACAACATCCTCAGACCCCAAAGGAAATTACCATGGCATCAGCTAAGCCAAAGAAAAAGAACCCCCGTCTTGCCTCCGGCCGTAAACGCGTCCGTCAAGACATCAAGATCAACGCCGCCAATTCTTCGCTGCGTTCCAAATACCGTACCGCTGTCAAGAACGTTGAAAAAGCTGTTCTGACTGGCGACAAGACCAAAGCCACCGAACTGTTTGCCAAGATGCAAGCCGTTGTGGACACGATCGCCGACAAGGGCATCTTCCACAAGAACAAGGCTGCTCGCGACAAGAGCCGCCTGAGCGCCAAAGTCAAGGCCTTGGCCCTGGCTGCAGCCTGATCCGCTTTTAAAGATCAACAGCCCGGCCGGAATCTTCTGGCCGCCGTTTGAAACGGGTGCGCTGTCAGCGAAACTGAACCGCCTTCGGGCGGTTTTTTCATTTGCGGCTCCGATCCGCAGAGGTGTGCGTGGCGGTGTGCGCCTCATGATTTGCAAGCTCATCAAATCGGCGCCCGTCAACACGCCCCTCCTGCTCAACGGTACGCCAACAAAAAACCGCCCGAAGGCGGTTTGGTTTCTTGGGTGGGCTTATTTGGCCGGCGGCGGATCGGGCAGCAAGCAGGCTTCGGCCAGTTGCAGGCCATTGTCGCGGGCGAAGTTCATGACGAAGTCCCAGGCCATGACGTCGTAGTCGCGCAAGTCGCTGTGCACCACGACGCATTTGACGCCGCCCAAGGTGGTGGGGATGCACCAGGGGGAATAGCTCAGGTGGCTGCCGGGGCTGGCGCCGCCGGGGCGAAATGGGCTCATGACGCCTGCCAATCGTTCGGCCCAGTCGCTGGGCCTGAATGTTCTGCCATCCTGGGTGATGCCCTGGATGAACACTTCTTTGGCGTTGTTGGAAACCATCGGATAGAGGTGTGAGTGAAGACTTTCCAGTGACCGGGATCGCCGAGCACTGGTTTACCCGAGTATTGTATCTTATATAAGACTTCAAAGCTGTGACAGCTGTCTTAGGGCCGTCATGAAACTGCCTCTAAAATCTCGTTTCAACGGCCCTCTTCGTTGGGCCGATTTTTATTTTTGGAGTTCACGCATGTCCGCTTTCATTGAAGCCGCCTCACCGCACCTCATGAACACCTATGGCCGACTGCCGATCGCACTCAGCCATGGCCAGGGTTGCCGAGTCTGGGACGTCAATGGCAAGGAGTACCTGGATGCTTTGGCGGGCATCGCCGTGAACACGCTGGGCCACAACCACCCCGAATTCGCGCCCGCGTTGCAAGACCAGATCGGCAAGATCATCCACACCTGCAACTACTTCCACGTGCCCAATGCCGAAGTGCTTGCGGCCAAGTTGGTGGAGCTGTCGGGCATGACCAATGTGTTTTTCTGCAACTCAGGTCTGGAAGCCAACGAAGCGGCCATCAAGCTGGCGCGCAAGTTCGGCCACGACAAGGGCATCACCAACCCCAAAATCGTGGTTTATGAAAAAGCCTTCCATGGCCGCAGCATCGCCACGCTCAGCGCCACAGCCAACGTGAAACTGCAGCAAGGCTTTGGCCCCATGCTCGAAGGTTTCGTGCGGGTGCCCCTCAACGACATCGAGGCGCTGAAGAAGGCCACCCTCAACGACCCCGATGTCGTGGCCGTGTTCTTTGAAACGATCCAAGGCGAAGGCGGCATCAACCCGATGCGTGCCGATTACCTACGCGAAGTGCGCGCCCTGTGCGACCAGCAAGACTGGCTCTTGATGATCGACGAAGTGCAGTGCGGCATTGGCCGCACGGGCAAGTGGTTTGCCCACCAGTGGGCAGGCATCGTGCCCGACGTCATGCCGCTGGCCAAGGGCCTGGGCTCGGGCGTGCCGATTGGCGCTGTGGTGGCCGGCCCCAAGGCCGCCAACATCTTCCAGCCCGGCAACCACGGCACCACCTTTGGCGGCAACCCGTTGGCCATGCGTGCGGGCGTGGAAACCATCCGCATCATGGAAAAAGATGGCTTGCTGGACAATGCCGCACGCTTGGGCGCCCACTTCCACGACAAACTGAGCGCGGCCTTGGGCGGCCAAAAGGGCGTCAAGGAGATCCGTGGCCAGGGTCTGATGATCGGCATCGAATTCGACCGCCCCTGCGGTGTCCTGCTCAAGCAAGCGGCCGACGCGGGCCTCATCATCAACGTGACCGCCGACACCGTGGTGCGCCTCTTGCCCCCACTGATCATGACCACAGCTGAAGCGGACGAGGTGCTGTCCATCCTCTTGCCGCTGATCAAGGCCTTCCTGGCAGAACAAGCATGAGCACATCCCAGCAAAATGCCATCCGGCACTACCTGCAGTTCACCGACCTGAGCGCGGACGAATACGCGCACCTGTTTGCACGCGCGGCCGAGATCAAACGCAAGTTCAAAGCCTACGAAAAATACCACCCACTGGCCGACCGCACGCTGGCCATGATCTTTGAAAAAGCCAGCACCCGCACCCGCGTGAGCTTTGAAGCGGGCATGTACCAGCTCGGCGGCTCGGTGGTGCACCTGACCACGGGCGACAGCCAGCTGGGCCGCTCTGAGCCCATCGAAGACAGCGCCCGCGTCATCAGCCGCATGACCGACCTGGTGATGATCCGCACGTATGGGCAAGACAAGATCGACCGTTTCGCGGCGCACTCGCGGGTGCCCGTCATCAACGGCCTGACCAACGAGTTCCACCCCTGCCAGATCCTGGCCGACATCTTCACCTTCATCGAGCACCGTGGTTCGATCACCGGCAAAGTGGTCGCTTGGGTGGGTGATGGCAACAACATGGCCAACACCTGGTTGCAAGCGGCCGAGCTGCTGGGCTTCACCGTGCACCTGAGCACGCCCAGCGGTTACGAAGTCAACGAAACCGTGGCAGCCCTCAAAGGCAAGGCCAACTTCAAGGTCTTCAACGACCCGCTGGAAGCTTGCCGTGGTGCCGACCTGGTCACCACCGACGTGTGGACCAGCATGGGTTACGAAGCCGAAAACGAAGCGCGCAAGAAAGCCTTTGCCAACTGGTGCGTGGACGAAGCCATGATGCAAGTGGCCAAGCCCGATGCCCTGTTCATGCATTGCCTGCCCGCCCACCGTGGCGAAGAAGTCAGCGCCGAAGTCATCGACGGCCCCCAATCGGTCGTGTGGGACGAAGCCGAGAACCGCATGCATGTGCAAAAAGCGCTGATGGAGTTTTTGCTGCTGGGCCGTGTGAACGCCTGACATGTCCGCCTGCACCACCTGCGGCGCTTGCTGCGCGAGTTTTCGCGTGGACTTCTCTGTGTACGAGTACGAAGAAGGTGGCGGCTCGGTGCCTGCGGGCTTGGCCTCGCCCATCACCGAGCACACCTGCCGCATGCGCGGCACCGACCACAGCCCGCCGCGCTGCGCCGCGCTTTACGGGCGCATTGGCGAGAAGGCCACCTGCGGCATTTACGAGTGGCGCCCCTCCCCTTGCCGAGAATTTGAAGAAGGCAGCGACGCCTGCCTGCGGGCACGCCAACGCCAAGGCCTGCCGCCACTGAACACCACGGTGTGATCCTGCGCACACGGGGGTGACAAAGCCGTTGTGACCTTTTGCACTACCATCGCCTGAAACCTTTTTCAGGAGACCCCGTGGAACTGCACATCAACGGCCAAAGCCGCACCTCGAACGCCGACCCCAGCATGCCTTTGCTATGGGTGCTGCGCGATGAACTGAATCTGACGGGCACCAAGTTCGGCTGCGGCGTGGCCGCTTGTGGCGCCTGCACGGTGCATGTGGACAGCCAGCCCGTGCGCTCGTGCGTGATGCCGGTGTCTGCCGTGGCGAATCAAAAAATCAAAACCATCGAGTCTTTGGGCACCGATGACCAACCCCACCCTTTGCAAGCGGCCTGGATCGCCGAGCAAGTGCCGCAATGCGGCTACTGCCAAAGCGGCATGCTGATGGCCGCTGCCGCCTTGCTGGACAAAAAACCCCAGCCGACCGATGCCGACATCGATGCGGCCATGAGCAATCTGTGCCGCTGCGGCACGTACCAGCGCGTGCGCGCCGCCATCCACCGCGCTGCTGCCATGAAGAAAGGCGGTGCCGCATGAAACGCCGTACCTGGATCTTGAGCGCCTTGGGCGCCACCGGTGCCTTGGTGGTGGGCTGGGGCGTGATGCCCGCCCGCTCGCGCATGGGCTCGCCCGAGCTGATGCTCAAAACCGAAGGCGATGTGGCCCTGAACGGCTGGATCAAAATCGCCCAAGACGGCGCTGTGGTCTTGGCCATGCCGCGCAGCGAAATGGGCCAGGGCATCCACACGGCTTTGGCCATGCTGGTGGCCGAAGAACTGGATGTGCCTTTGGCCAAAGTGCGCTTGGAGCAAGCCGGTGCCGACAGCATTTACGGCAACGTGGCCATGCTGGTGGCCAGCCTGCCCTTTCACCCGCTGGACAGCGAAGGCGAGCACAAGCCCACCCCAATCAAAATGGCCGAATGGGTCGTGGGCAAGTTGGCCCGCGAATTGGGTCTGAACGCCACCGGCGGCTCGTCCACCATCGCCGATCTGTGGGACCCGCTGCGCATGGCCGCAGCCACAGCCCGCGCCAGCTTGCTGCAAGCGGCTGCTGGCACTTGGAAAGTGCCCGCCAGCGAGATCGGCATCAGCCAAGGCGTGATGAAGCACGCTTCGGGCAAAACCGCACACTTTGGCGAAATGGCCGCAGGTGCTGCGGGCAGCACGCCCCAAGGCATCACCCCCAAAGCCCGCAAGGACTGGAAGCTGATCGGCCAAGCCACCGCCCGCACCGACATCCCGGCCAAAGTCACGGGCCAGGCCCAATTTGGGCTGGATGTGCGCTTGCCCGGCATGCTCTTTGCCGCTGTGAAAATGAGCCCGATCTTGGGCGGCAGCGCCGCATCCATGGACACGAAAGCGGCATTGGCCCTCAAGGGCGTGTCCAAAGTGGTACCGCTTGACGCTTGGGGCGGCGGCACCGACGGTCTGGCGGTGGTGGGCCAAAGCACTTGGCATGCACGCCAGGGCGCAGAAGCGGTGCAAGTGCAGTGGCAATCGCCCAGTTCTGGCGCGCTCGAAACCGCCACCATCCAAGCCAATTTGCTCAAGGCATTGAACACCGAAAGCGGCTTCACCTTCCACGAGCAAGGTGTGCCCGTTCAGGCCGAAAAATCGGCCACCACCCGCATGGACGCGCTCTACCAAGCCCCCTATCTGGCCCACGCCACGATGGAGCCGATGAACTGCACGGCGCTCTTCAAAGACGGGCGCGTGGAACTCTGGGCCCCCACCCAGGTGCCGCAAATGGCGCGTGACATGGCGGCCAAAGTGGCCGGTGTCAAAGCCGACCAGGTGACGGTGCACGTGACGCTTTTGGGCGGCGGTTTTGGCCGCAGGCTCGAAGTCGACTTTGTGGGCCAGGCCGTGCAAGTGGCCAAAGCCTGCGAAGGCAGCCCCGTGCAGCTGAGCTGGTCGCGCGAAGAAGACATGAGGCACGACTTTTACCGCCCCATGCACCTGGCCAAGTTCCAGGCCTCGCTGGACAAAGGCGAAGTCACCAGCTTGCGCATCAAGTCCGCCGGTGACGCCATCACCCCGCGCTGGATGGCGCGTGCCGTGCCCATGCTGTCGGGCCCCATCGACATGCCCGACAAGACCGCCTCCGAAGGCCTGTTCGACCTGCCCTACGGCTTTGCCAGCCAGCACATGAGCCATGTGTTCACGAAATCCGGCGTGCCGGTGGGCTTCTGGCGCTCAGTGGGCCATTCGCACAACGCCTTCTTCTCGGAAAGCTTCATCGACGAAATGGCCGTGGCCACCCAACAGGACCCGCTGGCCTTCCGGCTGAACTGGCTCAAAGACGCGCCGCGCTACGCTGCGGTGTTGAAACTGGCTGCTGACAAAGCCGGCTGGGGCCAGCCGCTGCCTGCAGGCCGTGCGCGGGGCATCGCGCTGCACGAGTCCTTCGGCTCGATCACCGCCCAAGTGGCCGAGGTGTCCCTGGACAAAGGCCAGATTCGCGTGCACCGCGTGGTCTGCGCCATCGACTGCGGCACCGTGGTCAACCCCGACACCGTGGCGCAGCAAGTGGAAAGCAGCGTGCTCTATGGCCTGAGTGCCGCCCTGTACGGCCAAATCGACATCGTGAGCGGGGTGGTCAAGCAAAGCAACTTCCCCAGCTACCCCATGGTCACGCTCAGCCAGGCCCCGCAAGTGGAAACCCACATCGTGCCCAGCGAGCGTGCGCCCGCAGGCGTGGGCGAACCGGCCGTGCCGCCGATTGCACCTGCCGTGGGCAATGCCTTGTTTGCGTTGACGGGCAAACGGCTCAGGGCTTTGCCGCTGGTGGTTTAAAGCCAAAACAGCCAGCTGGCATGCAGTTCGGCGGCTTCAGCCCCGACATGGGCCTGCCCCAAAAGCCCCCATGTCGGACCTGAAGGTCCGACCTACACTTTTCCGCTGTAGAGCCAAGGCACATCCATCAAGCGCTCACCCATGAGCCGCATCGACAGGTTGCGTCCCCAAGCCACGGGGCCGCTGGCGTGGAAAATTTGCCCATTGCGGATGGCCCGGGCCTGCACGCGGGCGTTGCGGGGCCAACGCTGCTGGGCATAGGACTGCAAACGCTGCGACACGCTGCCTGCGCCCTGCGCCAAACATTGCGCCAGCACCTGCGCGTCTTCGATGGCCATGCCTGCGCCTTGGGCCAGATAGGGCCGCATCGGGTGCGCGGCGTCGCCCAGCAAGGCCACACGGCCTTGCGCCATCTGGCTGGCCGCGCTCACGGGCGCACGGTCGTGCAAGGCCCACAAACGCCACGCGGGGATGGCCTCCAAGCGCTGTCGCAAATCGGCACCCACAGGGCCCATGGCCTGCATCAGGGTGTCGGCGAGTCCGGCATGGTCCCAATCCTTGGGGTCGGTGGGTTTGTTGCCATGCACGATGGCGATGATGTTGAGCGCTTGCCCAGCCCGCACCGGGTAATGCACCACGTGCAAGCTCGGCCCCATCCAAACCGTCACCTCTTGTGTGCGCAAGGCCGATGGCAAATCGGCCTGCGGCACCAAGGCCCTGAAAGCCAAGTGCCCCGTGAAACGGGCCGGTGCATCGCCCAGCATTTGTTGGCGCACCGCGCTCCACACGCCGTCGGCACCGATCAGTGCATCGGCCCGCCAAGCCTGACCGCTGGCGCTTTGCACCATGAGGCCCTCAGCTGACTCGGTCCAGCCATGGACCGACTGCCCCAAGGCCACGCCAACACCCGCCGACTGTGCGGCGTTCAGCAGCAAGGCATGCAAATCGGCGCGGTGGATGGTCGCGTAAGGCGCACCGTACAGGGTATGTGCCCGCTGCCCCAGACGCAAGCTGCCCAGCACCTGCCCCGTCTGGGCATCGCGGGCTTGTAAACGCTCAGGGAACGCCGCCACGCGGTTCAAAGCCTCTGACAGCCCCCAGGCCTGCAAAATGCGCGTCACATTCGGGCCGATCTGGATGCCCGCGCCCACCTCGCTCAGTGGTGCGGCCCGCTCCAGCAATTGCACAGGCAGGCCCTGATGGGCACAGGCCAAAGCCGCAGCCAGGCCGCCGATGCCACCGCCTGCGATCACCACCTGTTTGGGCTCATTTCTTGTCATGCGTCAATTGTGCCCCGACCGGATCGGGCCTGAAAAATTGGACAATCCAAGGCTATGACAACGATCAAATCTCCTGAACTTTTATTGCCTGCCGGATCTCTCGACAAAATGCGCGCCGCCTACGACTTTGGCGCCGACGCCATCTATGCCGGCCAGCCGCGCTACAGCCTGCGGGCGCGGAACAACGAATTCAAGCTCGAACAAATCGGCATCGGCATCGCCGAGGCGCATGCCCGGGGCAAAAAGTTTTTTGTCACCAGCAACTTGCTGCCGCACAACGACAAGGTGCGCACCTATTTGAGCGACATCGAGCCGGTGATCGCCATGAAGCCCGATGCGCTGATCATGGCCGACCCCGGCCTGATCATGATGGTGCGCGAAAAATGGCCCGAGATGCCGATTCACCTCTCGGTACAAGCCAACACCGTCAACTGGGCGGCGGTGAAGTTCTGGCAAAAAATGGGCGTGGCCCGCATCATCTTGTCACGCGAGCTCAGCCTCGACGAGGTCGAAAAAATCCGCCAAGAATGCCCCGACATGGAACTCGAAGTGTTCGTGCACGGCGCACTGTGCATCGCTTACTCGGGCCGCTGTTTGCTCTCGGGCTACTTCAACCGGCGTGACCCGAACCAAGGCACCTGCACCAACGCCTGCCGCTGGAGCTACGGCACGCAAGAGGCCACCGACGAGACCGATTCCGGGGAAGTCAAACCGATCAAGATGGACGGCGATTTCAGCTTCGAGCAAGAACAAGAAGCCGCCGAGAAAAACTTCTCGGCCTGCGGCGACGGCCAGCGCCACCCGGCCGCAGACAAGGTCTACCTGATCGAAGAAGCCGGCAGGCCCGGTGCGCTCATGCCCATCATGGAAGACGAGCACGGCACCTACATCATGAACAGCAAGGACCTGCGTGCGGTCGAGTTGATCGAGCGCCTGGTCAAGATCGGCGTGGATTCGCTCAAGATCGAAGGCCGCACCAAGAGCCTGTATTACGTCAGCCGCACCGCGCAGGTCTACCGCCGCGCCATCGACGACGCGGTGGCCGGTCGCCCCTTCAACCCCGAGCTGATCAGCGAACTCGACGGCCTGGCCTCCCGCGGCTACACCTCCGGCTTTCTGGAGCGCCGCCCCGCGCAGGATTACCAGAACTACGAAACCGGCCACTCGGTGGGCCACCGCAGCCAGTTTGTGGGCGAGGTGCGCAGCGCACAAGACGGCTGGGCGCTGGTCGAGACCAAGAACAAATTCTCGGTGGGCGACACGATCGAGATCATCCACCCCAGCGGCAACCGCAAAGTGCCCCTGGCCCAGATGAAGAATGAAAAAGGCGAAACCATCGAAGTCGCCCCGGGCAGCCCGCACAAGGTGTGGATCCCGATGGACGGCCCGGCCGATGGGGCTTTGATTGCGCGGATGTTTTAAGGCCTGAGCGCCGCACCTGGTGGCAGCTGCAGTGACTGCGCCAGATGCCCTAAGCGTCTGAGTCCCGTTTTTTCGGCTTCGCCCCAAGCCCCCGAAAAGCTCAAGCGCAAACAATGCGCGTAGCGATCGGTGGCCGAAAACAAGCGCCCCGGGCCAAAGGCAATGCCCTCTTTGGCGGACAGCTCAAACAGGTGCATGCTGTCCAAGCCTTGCGGCAACTCCACCCACAAGGTGTAGCCTGCAGCCGGGTCGCTCACGCGGGTGCCTTTGGGGAAGTGACTGCTGACCAATTGCCGCGCCTCATGCAGGCGCGACTTCATGGTGGCGCTCAATCGCCGCATCTGTGACTCGTAGGCGGTTTGGGTCAACAAATCCGCCAGCGCGTGCTCCAGCACTTCGTTGGTGGCGGCCCCCTGCACACGCTGCAGCGCAGCCACTTGGTCTTTCCAGCGACCCGCTTCAACCCAGCCCAGTCGGATGCCCGGGGCCAGGGTTTTGGAAAAGGAACCACACACCATGACCGAGCCATCGCGGTCAAAGGCCTTGACCGCTTTGCGGCGCTCGTCCGAGGCCAACAGGTCGTTGAACACCACATCTTCGATCAGCGGAATCTGGTGCGCGGCCAGCAATTTGACCAAGGCCTTTTTCTCAGACAGCGGCATGATCGCCCCCAGCGGGTTCGACAGTGTCGGCACAGCCAGAACGGCCTTGATCGGCTGTGTGTCCAAGGCCAATTGCAGGGCTGGCAGAGACAAACCCGTTCGCGGGTGCGAAGGGATCTCCACCACCCGCAAGTTCAGTGCTTCCAGCAAATCAAGAAAACCAAAAAATGTCGGTGACTCCAGCGCCACCACATCGCCCGGACGCGTGACCGCCATCAGGCACAAGCTCACCGCATGGATGCAGCTGGAGGTGATCACCACGTCTTCCCCGCGCAATGAACAGCCCAGGTGCAAGGCCCTTTGCGCCACTGCATTTTGCAAAGCGGGTGTGCCCGCTTCGTTGGTGTACGAGACCAGCGAGCGGCGGTGAACGCGCGTGGCACGACTGACCGCCACACGCACACGGTCCTCGTCAAAAAGCATGGAGTCGCGCGGGCAGGTGCCGCCCAAGTTGACCTGGATGGTCTGACCGCCATCCCAGCGAATCACATCGGTTCGGCTTTGGCGGTGCACAGGCACGCTGTGCGCAGGCGGCTGCCCCACGGTGGGCAAGTCGATGCGCTTGCGCAACTTGCTGACGAAGTAGCCTGCCTTGGGCTTGGCTTGGGCCAAGCCCTTGTCTTCCAGCCAACGAAAAGCCTGCATCGCCGTAGAAATCGACACCCCTTCCTGGGCTGCGGTGTCGCGCACCGATGGCAAGCGTTGTCCCCATTGGAACGCACCCGATTCGATCAATTCGGCCATCCGCATTGCCATCTGCACATACCGGGGTGCATTGGGGCTTGGAGGCGAAAAGTTCAAAGAATTCATGGCCGATCCATTGTGCAACAGCACACGCACCTCCAGCGTTCACGAAGCAGCACAGATGGGCGCAAATTGAGGCGAACAGATGGCTTGCCAAGCGCACTTGTCACACCCCGCATGACCGGCAGTTGTGCCTAACGCTGAGCGCTGTGATGCGGGACATTGGAGTCCTCGATCAGCAACGCCACGGAGGTATTCATGCAGTCAGAAAAAACGCACCACGTGTCCGCCAAGCACATCCTGTCTGTGCGCTGCGCTGCGCCTCAAATCTTGCGCGTGATCTCTGGTCAGGTTTGGATCACCCAAAGCCACGATGCCGTCGACCACTTTTTAAAGGCCGGCGAATCCATGCTTTTGCGCAGCGACCGCTGTGTGATCGAAGCGCAACTGGACAGCCACTTTCGGGTAGCCAAGCCACCTCAGCCCAAATGGCACCAGCGATGGCATCACCATGTGGCCTCAGCCTTTGCCCAGTGGGGCCATCGCTTGTGGCCTGGCTGAATCAACGCCCATTCAAAGGATAAGACGGGTCGTTGTAGCCCGGTGTCGAGGGATGGCCTGGCGCCACCAGACGGTTGACCAGCGCCTCGTCTTCCGGCGTGATCACCACGTCCAGCGCACCGGCATAGTCTTGCCACTGCGCCAGCGTGCGCGGGCCGGCGATGACGGCGCTCACATGGCGATTGGCCAGCACCCAAGCGGTGGCGAAATGGGCCAGCGAGACGCCTTTGCCCTCGCAGTGCTGGCGCAGGGTTTGTGCAATCTGCAAAGATTCTTCGCGGAACTCGGTCTCTAGGATGCGCTTGTCGGCCCGGGCGGCGCGGCTGCCTTCTTGGGGTGCTTGGCCGGGGGCGTATTTGCCCGTCAGCACACCCCGTGCAATCGGGCTGTAGGGCACCACGCCCAAACCGTGATGTCCGCAGGCTTCCAGAATTTCCACCTCGGGCATGCGGTTGAGCAGGTTGTAATAAGGCTGGCACACCACAGGCCCGGGCATGTTCATCTGCTTGGCCATGTGGACCATCTCGGCGATGCGCCAGCCCCGGAAGTTGGAAACACCCCAGTATCGGATCTTGCCCTCGCGCAACAACGCCTCGATGGCCCGCAGTGGCTCTTCCAGGTGCATGCCATTGAAGTCTCGGTGCAGGTAATAAATGTCCAAGTGATCGGTGCCCAAACGCTGCAGGCTGCCTTCACAGGCCCGCATCACCCAGCTGCGTGAGTACTGCCCTTCGTTGGGCAAGGACGACATGGCATTGCCCACTTTGCTGGCCAAGACCCAGCGGTGACGCTGGCTTGGCAACCACTGACCCAGCATCGCCTCGGACTGGCCCAGGCTGTAGACGTCGGCGGTGTCGATGAAGTTGCAGCCCATGTCCAGGGCGTGGTCCACGATGCTGCGCGCCTCGTCCAAAGGCGTTTGATCGGCAAACATCATGGTGCCCAAACACAGGCGGGAGACTTTGAGTGGGCTCTTGCCCAGATTGGCGTATTGCATGACCGGCCTTCCATGTGGTGATGGCTCAAGCCTAAACCCAAAGCCATGGCGGGCTTGTCACCTGCGCAGATACAAAAAAGCCCTGCCGGCTTGCACCGGCAGGGCTAGATTCAACGCGGGGTTGATCAGGCGGTCACGCCTTTGGCGGTTTCCACGTACTCATCAATCTGGTTGAAGTTGAGGTACTTGTAGATGGCTTCGCCGTCCTTGTTCACCACACCCATGGCTTGGTGGTACTCGGCCACGGTGGGGAATTGGCCCATCTTGGAGGTGATGGCGGCCAACTCGGCCGAAGCCAGGAACACGTTGGTGTTCTTGCCCAGACGGTTGGGGAAGTTGCGGGTGGAAGTGGACACCACCGTCGCGCCTTCGCGCACCTGGGCTTGGTTGCCCATGCACAGCGAGCAGCCGGGCATTTCGGTGCGGGCACCGGCCGTGCCGAAGGCCGCGTAGTGACCTTCTTTGATCAACTCGCTCTCGTCCATCTTCGTTGGAGGTGCCACCCACAGCTTGACGGGGATGTCGCGCTGGCCGCCCAGCAGCTTGGCTGCGGCGCGGAAGTGACCGATGTTGGTCATGCAAGAACCGATGAAGGCTTCATCGATCTTGGTGCCCGCCACTTCCGACAGGAACTTGGCGTCATCGGGGTCGTTGGGGCAGCACACGATCGGTTCTTTGATGTCGGCCAAATCGATCTCGATGATGTGGGCGTACTCGGCGTCTTTGTCGGCTTCGAGCAAATTGGGCGCGGCCAACCAGGCTTCGACCTTCTCGATGCGGCGTGCCAAAGTGCGTGCGTCGGCGTAACCGTCGGCGATCATGTTCTTCATCAGAACCACGTTCGACTTGAGGTATTCCTGCACGGGCTCTTTGTTGAGCTTGATCGTGCAACCAGCGGCAGAGCGCTCGGCGGATGCGTCAGACAGTTCAAACGCTTGCTCGACCTTGAGGTTGGGCAGGCCTTCGATTTCCAAGATGCGGCCAGAGAACTCGTTGATCTTGCCGGCCTTGGCCACCGTCAACAAACCTTGCTTGATCGCGTACAAAGGAATGGCGTGCACCAAGTCGCGCAAGGTCACGCCAGGCTGCATTTCGCCTTTGAAGCGCACCAGGATGGACTCGGGCATGTCCAAAGGCATCACGCCTGTGGCCGCACCGAAAGCCACCAGACCGGAGCCAGCGGGGAAGCTGATACCGATAGGGAAACGGGTGTGCGAGTCGCCACCGGTGCCGACGGTGTCAGGCAACAAGAGGCGGTTGAGCCAGCTGTGGATCACGCCGTCGCCTGGACGCAGGGCCACGCCACCGCGGTTGCTGATGAAAGCTGGCAATTCGCGGTGGGTTTTCACATCCACAGACTTGGGGTAAGCCGCGGTGTGGCAGAAGGACTGCATGACCATGTCGGCCGAGAAGCCCAAGCAAGCCAAGTCTTTCAACTCGTCACGGGTCATGGGGCCTGTGGTGTCTTGTGAACCCACGGTGGTCATCTTGGGTTCGCAGTAAGTGCCGGGACGCACGCCCTGGCCTTCTGGCAAACCGACCGCACGGCCAACCATCTTCTGGGCCAGTGTGAAACCGGCTTTGGAGGCTGCAGGCGCTGTGGGCAGGCGGAACAGGGTCGATGCAGGCAGACCCAGGAATTCACGGGCCTTGGCGGTCAAGCTGCGGCCAATGATCAGGTTGATACGGCCACCGGCACGCACTTCGTCAAACAGCACATCGCTTTTGAGTTTGAACTCGGCCACGGTCGCGCCGTCTTTCACGATCTTGCCGTCGTAGGGCAGGATGTCGATCACGTCGCCCATTTCGAGCTTGGACACATCGACTTCGATCGGCAAAGAGCCAGAGTCTTCTTGCGTGTTGAAGAAGATCGGAGCGATCTTGCCACCCAAGGTCACGCCACCGAAGCGCTTGTTGGGCACAAAGGGGATGTCCTGGCCTGTGGCCCAGATCACGCTGTTTGTGGCCGACTTGCGGCTGGAACCGGTACCGACCACGTCACCGACGTAAGCCACCAGGTTGCCTTTTTTCTTCAGGTCATCGATGAACTGCATCGGGCCGCGCTTGCCATCTTCTTCGGGCTTGAACGCTGCGCCTTCGCGGGTATTTTTCAACATCGCCAGGTAATGCAAGGGGATGTCAGGACGGCTCCAAGCGTCGGGCGCAGGCGACAGGTCGTCGGTGTTGGTCTCGCCAGGCACTTTGAACACGGTGACGGTGATTTTTTTCTCGACTTCAGGGCGGGTGGTGAACCACTCGGCATCGGCCCAGCTTTGCATGACGTCCTTGGCTTTGGCATTGCCGGCCTTGGCTTTTTCAGCGACATCGTTGAAAAAGTCGAACATCAACAAAGTCTTTTTGAGGGCTTCAGCGGCCACGCCAGCGACTTCAGCGTCGTCGAGCAACTCGATCAGGGGGTGCACGTTGTAGCCGCCCACCATGGTGCCCAAGAGCTCGGTGGCTTTGGACTTGGAGATCAAGCCCACTTGGACTTCGCCGTGCGCCACAGCGGCCAGGAAAGAGGCTTTGACTTTGGCCGCATCGTCCACACCAGGGGGCACGCGGTGGGTCAACAAATCCATCAAGAACGCATCTTCGCCAGCTGGCGGGTTCTTGATCAACTCGATCAAGTCAGCGACTTGCTTGGCGTCCAGCGGCAAGGCTGGGATGCCCATTGCAGCGCGTTCGGCTGCGTGTTCACGGTAGGCTTTCAACATGGTTTTTTCTCCGGTCAAACAAAATCAAAGGGTTATCGGCCCATGCCGGTCGTATCGAACAGCTTGGGGGGTGGGTTGTGTTTCATGTCTTGCGCAAAGGCCATTTGCTCAGGGTGCGCGCATTCATCGGCCATGCGGCGCCCTCTTTTTTGGTCCATCAGCATGGACTTGTTGGCCAGTTGCAGCCACACGGCTCCGGCCTTCTTGTCTTCCAGGCGAATGGCGCCGGTCGACGTGCTCACGGGGTGCATGTGGTAGCGAAAGCCTTTGCCATGGAGGTGAAAAAAGCCTGGGCGTGATTCGTCGGACTCCACACGCACAAAAGCCCCCAACTCACAGGGCAGATGGCCTTTGTGAACGCGCTCGGCAATGGCCATCGCTTCATCGCTCAAAGAAATGTCCATGGACGGCATGGCTGCCAACGCAGCAGGCCCCGCCATCAAAGGCAAGGCCACAGCAGCGGGCTTGACCCAAGCGGCAGACTTGGCAGGGGCTTTGGCAGCCTGAACTTTCAGGCTGGCCGCTTTGTGCAGGTGGGGCTGGGTTTTGGCCGCTTTCTTGGGTTGCGGCTTGACCGCAGGCTGGGGCTGCGCCGCCTGCAAGGACAGCGACAAACATGCGATCACGCCACCGAAGATGTGGATTGCGAGAGAGCGGGCCCAGCGCTTCATGCCGACCACCGGGTCGACGCACCCGCCTCTGCAAAAAACAACTGGATTTGCGCTGGCAAGCGGCGACCGGTCTGGTGCGCACGCTCGAGCAACTGCCAAAAGAAACGGTAGCTGGCGCGGTCATGCAATTGACCGGCATGGCTGATGGGCGCCCATTGGGCCGCATGAGCGGCCAAGATGATGGCGCTGGCCTGGTCGATCTGCGCTTCGCTGGGGGCCATGGCCTCCAAGATCAGGCGGATTTGATCGGGGTGGATGCTCCACATGCGGGTGTAGCCCAGCTCACGGGCGGCTTTTTGCGCCGCCATGCGGATCGCATCGGTGTTCTTGAATTCGGTGACCACGCAATGCGAGGGCACCTTGCCAAAGGCATGGCAAGCGCTGGCGATGTCCATCTTGGCGCGCAAGACCAAGGGATGCGTGAATTGGCCTTCGACACCCATGCCCTCGGCAGGAATCGCACCGGCGTGGGCCGAGACAAAGTCCATCAGGCCAAAACTGATCGACTGCACACGCGGATGGGCAGCGATGTCAAAAGCGCGGTGCACGGCACCGGGCGACTCGATCAGGACATGCAAGGGCAGATCGGCCGCACCCGCTTGCAGCAATGCGGCTTGGGCGCGTTCGACATCGGCCACGGTCTCCACCTTGGGCACCATGATGTGCGACAAGCATGAACCGGCCTGGCCAGCAATGAGGGCCATGTCGGCCTCAAAGCTGGGGTGATCTACGGGGTGGACGCGCACGGCCACGCGGGCGTCGGGTCGGGCTGCGGTCGTGGTCAGCGCCAATTCGGTGACCAGTGCAGCGTGTTCGGCTTCGCCACCGACTGGAGCGCCATCTTCGCAGTCCAGGGTGACATCAAAGACGCAGGTGCCGAACTCCTGCGCCATCTCGGCCTGCAGCTGCAGGCTTTTGCGCATCCTCGCTTCGACACCGCTGTAGTGGTCACAAACCGGCAGCAAAACGCGACCGGCTTGCGCACCCAACAGAACGTCGCGAGGATGGCTCACTGAGTTTCTCGTCTAGAGAATCAGATCAAGTGGGCAACGCCCGCTTGTTCATCGGTCAACTCTTTCAGAGTCTTGTCGATGCAGCCTTGGCTGAAGGCGTCGATTTCCAGACCTTCGACGACTTTGTATTCGCCGTTTTCGCAGGTGACGGGGAAACCGAACATGACATCTTTAGGAATGCCATACCAGCCTTGCGATGGGATGCCCATGGTGACCCACTTGCCGTTGGTGCCCAAGGCCCAGTCGCGCATGTGGTCGATGGCGGCGTTGGCAGCCGAAGCAGCCGAGGACAGGCCACGCGCTTCGATGATGGCCGCGCCACGCTTGCCGACGGTGGGCAGGAACACGTTGGCGTTCCATTCCTGGTCGTTGATCATGGCCTTGACAGATTCGCCATTGATGGTGGCGAAACGGTAGTCGGCGTACATGGTGGGCGAGTGGTTGCCCCACACGCACAGTTTTTCGATGTCGGCCACTGCTTTACCGGTCTTGGCGGCGATTTGCGAAGCAGCGCGGTTGTGGTCCAAACGCAGCATGGCGGTGAAGTTGCCGGGCTTGAGGTCAGGCGCGGCCTTCATGGCGATGTAGGCGTTGGTGTTGGCGGGGTTGCCCACGACCAAAACCTTCACGTCGCGCGAAGCCACAGCGTTCAGGGCCTTGCCTTGCGCTGTGAAGATGGCGCCGTTGATGGCGAGCAACTCAGCACGCTCCATGCCGGGGCCACGGGGACGCGAACCGACCAACAAAGCGTAGTCCACATCTTTGAATGCGGTCATGGGGTCGCCATGGGCTTCCATACCCACCAACAATGGGAATGCGCAATCTTCCAATTCCATCATCACGCCCTTGAGCGCTTTTTGGGGGCCTTCGACAGGCACTTCCAGCAATTGCAGGATGACGGGCTGGTCTTTGCCCAACATTTCGCCAGAAGCGATGCGGAACAACAATGCATAACCGATTTGACCTGCTGCGCCGGTAACGGCAACGCGGACGGGCTTTTTCATGGTGGATAACTCCAGAAGGTTGAAAACAAGTGGTCGCAGTCCTGAGCCAGCAGTCTTTGCCAGCAGGTCTGTCCGGGACACCGGACCCGCCCTTCGGTCTCACGCACGCGCAACCTCTGGGCAAGCAAACAGCTTTCAAGTGTACCCGCGAAAACCCTGATTCGTCAATTTGTCTTATGTCTTATATAAGATATGATTGCGCGTCTGACACGATGCTGACCACGTGCCGGATTCACCCCCATGAACAACACCTCGCCCTTGGCCGATACACCCTCCTCCGATGCGCCGGCGCTCACGCCCGCGTTCAGCCCGCTGTATCAGCAAATCAAAGGCTTGATTTTGCAAAGCCTGCAATCGGGCGAATGGAAGCCCGGCGAATCCATCCCCAGCGAAATGGAGCTGGCCGCCCGCTACCGGGTGAGCCAAGGTACTGTGCGCAAAGCCATCGACGAGCTGGCCAGCGACAACTTGCTGGTGCGCCGTCAGGGCAAAGGCACTTTTGTGGCCACCCATGCCGAGCAGCATGTGCAGTACCGCTTCCTCAAACTGGTGCCTGACCAAGGCGACCTGAACACCGAGGGCCCGGCCCAACGAGAAATCGTCGACTGCAAGCGCCTGCGCGCCACCGCCGAGATCGCCCGCGCCTTGGCCTTGCGCACGGGCGACGCCGTGCTACAGGTGCGCCGCGTGTTGTCGTTCGGCGGCGTGCCCACCATTTTGGAAGACCTGTGGTTGCCCGGCGGCCCCTTCAAAGGCCTGACCGCCGAACGCTTGGCCGACTACCACGGCCCGATGTATGCCTTGTTTGAAACCGAGTTTGGTGTGCGCATGGTGCGGGCCGACGAAAAAATTCGGGCGGTGCTCCCCGATGCCAGCCAAAGCGAATTGCTCAAGGTTCCGGGCAGCACGCCGCTGCTCAGCGTTGAGCGCGTGGCCTACACCTACAACGACACCCCGATGGAGCTGCGCCGCGGTTTTTACCGCACCGACAGCCACCACTATCACAACGCTTTGAATTGAAAAAGCACGTTCGAACTTTTTTTCAAGCAATGACCCTGCAATGATCATGTCAGTTTGCTGCGTTGCAATAGAATCCTTCGGCTTGTCGTTCAAAATTACAACCGAGTTACCTCCCAGAAAGTGCCCACATGACTGAACTCGCCAGAAAGCGGCCTGAATTCCGCAACATCAACGCTCTGAAAGACTTGCCCTCTTACCGCTTGCCGGTGGCTGGCATCGTCTCGATCTTGCACCGCATCAGCGGTTTCCTGATGTTTTTGTTGATGCCCCTCATCATTTGGATGTTTGACAACTCCATCACTTCTGAAATTTCCTTCGCCAAGTTCTCGGCCGCCTTCAACATGGGCGTCGGCTTTGTGCCGGGCTGGTTCATGAAGCTCGTGGCCCTGGCCCTGATCTGGGCTTACCTGCACCACTTCATCGCTGGCCTGCGCCACCTGTACATGGACGTGTGCCATGCCGTGACCAAAGAGTTCGGCAAGTCTTCCGCCATCGTCACTCTGGCCCTGAGCATCGCCTTGACCGCCGTCCTCGGCGCCAAGATATTCGGCCTGTACTGATCAGCCCCCATTACTCCAAAGGAAACTGACCTATGTCCGTGAATTACGGCTCCAAACGCATCGTCACCGGTGCTGGTTATGGCTTTCGCGACTGGCTGGCCCAGCGCGTGACAGGCGGCCTGATGGCCCTGTTCACTGTGATCTTGTTGGCCCAGGTGATCTTTACCTCTGGCCCCATTGGCTACGAACAATGGGCTGGCATTTTTGCCGGCCAATGCATGAAATTTTTGACCTTCGCGGTCATCATTGCCTTGCTCTACCACGTGTGGGTGGGCATGCGCGACATCTGGATGGACTACGTCAAACCCGTGGCCGTTCGCCTGGTCTTGCACGTCTTCACACTGGTTTGGCTGATCGGCTGCGCTGGCTGGGCTGTTCAAGCCCTGTGGCGCGTGTAATGCGCCTGCGATTGCGTTGACCTCACACAAAGATAGATAAACATGAGCTACACCAAAGATCAAATCTCCAACCGCAAGTTTGACGTCGTTATCGTCGGCGCCGGTGGTTCGGGCATGCGTGCCTCGCTGCAACTGGCCCGCGCGGGCCTGAACGTGGCTGTCCTGTCCAAAGTGTTCCCCACCCGCTCGCACACTGTGGCAGCGCAAGGCGGCGTGTCCGCTTCGCTGGGCAACATGAGCGAAGACAGCTGGGAATACCACTTCTACGACACCGTCAAGGGCTCCGACTGGCTCGGCGACCAAGACGCCATCGAATTCATGTGCCGTGAAGCGCCCAAGGTCGTGTACGACCTGGAGCACATGGGCATGCCTTTCGACCGCAACCCTGACGGCACCATTTACCAGCGTCCGTTTGGCGGCCACACCGCCAACTTCGGCGAAAAGCCGGTGCAACGTGCCTGCGCTGCCGCTGACCGCACCGGTCACGCCATGCTGCACACCCTGTACCAGGCCAACGTCGCAGCCCGCACCACCTTCTTTGTGGAATGGATGGCGCTGGACTTGATCCGCAACGAAGCCGGCGACTGCGTGGGCGTGACCGCCCTCGAAATGGAAACCGGTGAGGTCTACACCTTGCAAGCCAAGACCGTTTTGCTCGCCACTGGCGGTGCAGGTCGCATTTACCAATCGTCCACCAACGCCTTCATCAACACCGGTGATGGCTTGGGCATGGCGGCCCGCGCGGGCATCGCCTTGCAAGACATGGAGTTCTGGCAGTTCCACCCCACCGGCGTGGCCGGCGCTGGCGTGCTGCTGACCGAAGGCTGCCGTGGCGAAGGCGCGATCTTGCTCAACAGCAATGGCGAGCGCTTCATGGAGCGCTATGCGCCCACACTGAAGGATCTGGCACCCCGTGACTTCGTGTCCCGCTGCATGGGCCAAGAAATCCTGGAAGGTCGCGGCTGCGGTCCCAACAAGGACTACATCCACATGAAGTTGGACCACCTGGGTGCCGACACCATCCACAAGCGTCTGCCTTCCGTGTACGAAATCGGCGTGAACTTCGCCAACGTGGACGTGACCCGCGAGCCCATCCCTGTTGTGCCCACCATCCACTACCAGATGGGCGGCATCCCCACCAACATCAACGGCCAAGTGGTGCACACCGTGAACGGTGAAGACCGTCCTGTGAATGGTCTGTACGCTGTGGGCGAATGCTCTTGCGTGTCGGTGCACGGCGCCAACCGCCTGGGCACCAACTCGCTGCTGGACTTGCTGGTCTTCGGCAAGGCCGCTGGCGACCACATCATCGCCAACAACAAGCCCGGCACCCCTGTGCAGGACCTGCCAGCCAACGCCACCGACTTGACGCTGGCCCGCCTGAACCGCCTCGAAAGCGCTCAAAGCGGCGAATACGCCCAAGACGTGGCCAACGACATGCGCGCCATCATGCAAGCCCACGCTGGCGTGTTCCGCAGCCAGGAAGTCATGGACGAAGGCGTCAAGAAGATCGCAGAACTGCGCGCACGCGTGGCCAACATCGGTCTGAAGGACACCTCCAAAGTGTTCAACACCGCCCGCATCGAAGCGCTGGAAGTGGAAAACTTGATGGAAGCTGCACAAGCGACCATCGAGAGCGCCGCCGCCCGTCAAGAGTGCCGTGGTGCTCACCTGGTGCGCGACTACGAACACGATGTGACCCACCCCACTTGCCCTCTGGGCCGCAACGACGCCGAGTGGATGAAGCACACCCTGTGGCACAGCGCCGACAACAGCCTGACCTACAAGCCCGTGCGCATGAAGCCCCTGACAGCCGAAACCGTGCCTCCCAAGCCACGTACTTTCTGAGCGGCCCGCACGAACACAAGGAATCTGAAAAATGGCAAAACGTACCTTCAAGATCTACCGCTACGACCCGGACACCGACGCCAAGCCGTACATGCAATCCATCGACGTGGAGCTCGACGGCTCCGAGCGCATGCTGCTGGACGCGCTGGTCAAGCTCAAAGCGGTGGACCCCACTTTGTCTTTCCGCCGCTCTTGCCGTGAAGGTGTTTGCGGCTCCGACGCCATGAACATCAACGGCAAAAACGGTCTGGCTTGCCTGACCAACCTGAACACGCTCAAAGGCGACATTGTCTTGAAGCCTCTGCCAGGCCTGCCCGTGGTGCGCGATCTGATCGTGGACATGACCCAGTTCTTCAAGCAGTACCACTCGATCAAGCCTTACCTGATCAACGAAACACCCCCTCCTCAGACAGAGCGCCTGCAATCGCCTGAAGAGCGTGACGAGTTGAACGGTCTGTACGAGTGCATCTTGTGCGCCAGCTGCTCGACCAGCTGCCCCAGCTTCTGGTGGAACCCCGACAAGTTCGTGGGCCCAGCCGGTCTCTTGCAAGCCTACCGCTTCATCGCCGACAGCCGCGACCAAGCCACTTCGGAGCGTCTGGACAATCTGGAAGATCCTTACCGCTTGTTCCGCTGCCACACCATCATGAACTGCGTCGATGTTTGCCCCAAGGGTCTGAACCCCACCAAGGCCATCGGCAAGATCAAAGAGATGATGGTCCGTCGCGCCGTCTGATGACCGTCACACCGATTCTCGAAGACGCGTCCTTGTTCGACGCTGACCGCCACGCCCCCTTGAGCGAGCGGTCCCTGAGCAAATTGCGCTGGCGCAGCCGCCGCGGCTTGCTCGAGAACGACTTGTTCATCGAACGCTTCTTCGACCGGCATGATTCTCGCTTGACCGTTGGCCAAGCCCGAGGCATGTATGTGCTGATGGACCTGTCAGACAACGATCTCATGGACTTGATGTTGCGCCGCAAGGAACTGCAGCCCGAGATCAGCACCGAAGAGGTGCGTGAAGTCCTGGACATGTTGAGAGCGTGATCCAAACTGGATCACACCTGAATTTTTGAGGAAACCCGCCATGAAACTCGCCGATAACAAAGCCACCCTGTCGTTCTCCAACGGCAGCCCCAGCGTCGATATGCCCGTGTACTCGGGCAACATCGGCCCCGACGTGATCGACATCCGCAAGCTGTACGCACAGACCGGCATGTTCACTTACGACCCTGGCTTCTTGTCCACGGCATCCTGCCAATCCGCCATCACCTACATCGATGGCGACAAGGGCGAGTTGCTGTACCGCGGTTACCCCATCGAACAGCTGGCCAACAAAGCCGACTACCTCGACACCTGCTACCTGCTGTTGAACGGCGAATTGCCTGTAGGCCAGCAAAGCAAGGACTTCCACAAGCTGGTGAACCAGCACACCATGGTCAACGAGCAGATGCAGTTTTTCCTGCGCGGCTTCCGCCGTGATGCTCACCCCATGGCCGTGTTGACTGGCTTGATCGGCGCCCTGTCGGCCTTCTACCACGACAGCACCGACATCAACAACCCTGAGCACCGCCACATTGCCGCGATCCGCCTGATCGCCAAGATGCCTACCCTGGTGGCCATGGCTTACAAATACGGCGTGGGTCAACCCTATATGTACCCCCGCAACGAACTGTCCTACGCGGGCAACTTCCTGCGCATGATGTTCGGCACCCCTTGCGAAGAGTACAAGGTCAACCCCGTGCTCGAGCGCGCCATGGACCGCATCTTCACACTGCACGCAGACCACGAGCAAAACGCTTCGACATCCACGGTGCGTTTGTGCGGTTCGTCCGGCACCAACCCCTTCGCAGCCATCGCTGCAGGTGTGGCTTGCCTCTGGGGCCCTGCTCACGGTGGCGCCAACGAAGCTTGCCTGAACATGCTGGAAGACATCCAAAAAATGGGTGGCATTTCCAAAGTCGGCGAGTTCATGGAAAAAGTCAAAGACAAGAACTCCGGCGTCAAGCTGATGGGCTTCGGTCACCGCGTCTACAAAAACTACGACCCCCGCGCCAAGTTGATGCAAGAAACTTGCGACGAAGTGCTCAAAGAACTGGGCCTGGAAAACGACCCGTTGTTCA
>NKIO01000132.1 GCA_002255935.1 Comamonadaceae bacterium PBBC2 | reverse complement strand
ATGCCGCAGTACAAGGTCAGCAAGATCAAAAACGCCAAAGCCATCGAGCAGCTCAACAAGAACCGCAGCGGTTCCTTGCTGGACTTCATCGATGACTTCACGCAGCGCTTCCCCAAGTGCGTGGACGAATACGAAACCCTGCTGACCGACAACCGCATCTGGAAGCAGCGCACCGTCGGCATCGGCGTGGTGCCGCCCGATCGCGCCCTGAACCTGGGCATGACCGGCCCCATGCTGCGTGGCTCCGGCTTCGCGTGGGACTTGCGCAAGACCCAGCCCTACGATGCGTACGACCAAGTCGAGTTCGACATCCCCGTGGGCAAGACCGGTGACAGCTACGACCGTTACCTGGTGCGTGTGCAAGAGATGCGCGAATCGAACCGCATCATCCAGCAGTGCGTCAAGTGGTTGCGTGCCAACCCCGGCCCGGTCATCACCGACAACCACAAGGTGGCACCGCCGGCCCGCGAAGGCATGAAGTCCAACATGGAAGACTTGATCCACCACTTCAAGCTCTTTTCTGAAGGTTTCCGCGTGCCCGAAGGCGAGGCCTATGCCGCTGTCGAACACCCCAAGGGCGAGTTCGGCATCTACATGGTCAGCGATGGCGCCAACAAGCCTTACCGTTTGAAAATTCGTGCCCCGGGCTTCGCCCATCTGGCCACGCTCGATGAGATGGCCCGTGGCCACATGCTGGCCGATGCGGTCGCGATCATCGGCACCATGGACATTGTTTTTGGAGAGATTGACCGATGATCTCTGAGTCAACGAAAGCACGCTTTGCGCGTGAAGTCGCCAAGTTCCCTGCAGATCAGAAGCAGTCGGCCGTGATGGCCTGCCTGTCGATCGTTCAGCAAGAACTCGGCTGGGTGAGCCCCGACAGCGAGCAGGTCGTGGCGGATTACTTGGGCATGCCTGTGATGGCGGTGCACGAAGTGACCACCTTCTACAACATGTACAACCAAAAGCCGGTGGGCAAGTTCAAGTTGAACGTTTGCACCAACCTGCCTTGCCAGCTGCGCGGCGGCCAAAAGGCCCTGGAGCATCTGGAGCACAAATTGGGCGTGCACGCGGGTGAAACCACGGCCGATGGCCTGTTCACTTTGCAGCCCAGCGAATGCCAAGGCGCTTGCGCCGATGCACCCGTGTTGCTGGTCAACGACCGCCACATGTGCAGCTTCATGAGCCACGACAAACTGGATCAGTTGGTCGACAGCCTGAAGAAAGCGGAGGCCGTCTGATGAACGTTCAACAAGTTCTGAACCAATTCCAAGCCACGGGCGTGGAAACTTGCTTCCATGACCGCCACATCAACCCCCAGATTTACGCGGGTTTGAATGGCAGCAACTGGCGCATCCAAGATTACGAAGCACGTGGCGGCTATGCGGCCTTGCGCAAGATCTTGGGCAAAGACGGTGGTGAAGGCCTGACGCAAGATCAGGTGATCGCCACGGTGAAAGAGTCCGGTCTGCGTGGTCGTGGCGGTGCGGGTTTCCCCACTGGCCTGAAGTGGAGCTTCATGCCCCGCCAGTTTCCGGGTCAGAAGTACCTGGTCTGCAACTCCGACGAGGGCGAGCCGGGCACGTGCAAAGACCGTGACATCATGGAGTACAACCCCCACACGGTGATCGAGGGCATGATCATCGCCGCTTATGCCATGGGCATCAGCGTGGGTTACAACTACA
>NKIO01000052.1 GCA_002255935.1 Comamonadaceae bacterium PBBC2 | reverse complement strand
AGAGCTGGTGGTGCGCCGCCGCTGGATTTCGGAAAAGCGCTACCTGCACGCGCTGCATTACTGCATGCTGCTGCCCGGCCCCGAAGCGCAGCAACTGGCCACCTACACCGGCTGGCTGATGCATGGCACACGCGGCGGCATGGCGGCCGGTGCCTTGTTTGTGCTGCCCAGCCTGGTGCTGTTGATCGCGCTGAGTTGGGCCTACACCGTGTGGGGCCAACACCCTTGGGGGCAGGCGCTGCTGTGGGGACTCAAGCCCGCCGTGACGGCGCTGGTGTTGCAAGCCGTGCACCGCATGGCCAAGCGCACGCTCAAGGCGCCGTGGTTGTGGGCACTGGCTGCCGCATCGCTGCTGGGCACGCTGTGGGGCTTGTCCTTCCCGTGGATCATTTTGGGCGCAGCCTTGTTGGGGCATGGCATGGCAAGCCATCGGCCTGTGGCTGCGGTGCCGCACGGCGCGGCCAGCGCAGCGCCCGACGCGCCCGCTTGGCTGGACGACGACACCCCCCAACCGGCGCACACCCATTACAGCCATGGCCGCCTGCTGCGCGCCTTGTTGCTGGGCGTGGGTCTGTGGGCAGTCAGCCTGGGCAGCATCGCGCTGCTGCTGGGCATGGCCCACACGCTGACGCAAATGGGCGGCTTTTTCACGCAAGCGGCATTGCTGACCTTTGGAGGCGCTTATGCCGTGCTGCCCTTTGTGACGCAAGCGGCCGTCATGCAATACGGCTGGCTGAGTGCCACGCAAATGATGGACGGCCTGGCTCTGGGCGAAAGCACACCGGGACCGCTGATCATCGTGGTGGCCTTTGTGGGCTTCATCGGCGGGCACAGCCAGGCCCTCTTGGGCAACCCTTTGCTGGGCGGCATCGCAGCGGCCTGCGTGGTGACCTGGTTCACCTTCTTGCCCTCGTTTGTGTTCATCCTGGCGGGTGGCCCGCTGGTGGAAGCCACGCGCCACATGCCCTCCTTGGCTGGACCTCTGCAAGGCATCACGGCAGCGGTGATCGGCGTGGTGCTGCACCTGGCCGGTGTGTTTGCCTACGCCACCTGGTGGCCGCAAGGCTGGCCACATAGCCCCGACTACAGCGCCATCGCGCTCACGGCGTTGGCGGCGTGGCTGCTGATCGCCAAGCAGCGCCCTGTGATGCAGGTGCTGGGCCTGTGTGCGGGGGTGGGCTGGGTGTTGCACGCTTTGTCTTGAAGGACGACGATGAAAATTGATGGGTGGACTGATGGGTGGACACCGGCCATGGCATCCATGGCTGATCTGACAACACTGTCCTTCGCCTCCAAGGCTTTGTTGATCTACGGCGGCTTGATGGTGCTGGCCTTGGGGCTCACCTGTTGGGTGTCGCTGAGCGATGCACGCACCCTGCGCGATGTGGGCATCTGGGTCAAGCCCATGAAGTTCATGGCCGCCACCGCTTTGTTTGTCTGGACCACCGTGTGGCTCAGCGAATGGGCCAATCCCGCGGTGGCGCAAAGCGAGGCCTACAAGGGCATCTGCCTGTTGATCTTCCTCACCTCTTTGTTTGAAGTCGTCTACATCAGCTTTCAGGCATCGCAGGGCGAGGCATCGCACTACAACACCAGCGATCCGTTTCACGCCTTCATGTTTGGACTGATGGGCTTGGCGGCAGTGGGGCTGACGGCATCACAAGGCTGGCTGGCCTGGGAGGTTTGGTCAGCCCGTGGCCATCAGGGCCTGAGCGTCACCGCATGGGGTGTCCTGGTGGGCTTGTTGCTCACCTTCGTGCTGTCCACCGTGAGCGGATTCATGCTGGGCGGTCACCAAGCACCCGCAGGCCAAGGCCTGCCCCTGGTCGGCTGGCACCTGCACCACGACATTCGCCCATCGCATTTCTTGGGCGTGCACGCCCAGCAACTCATCCCCTTGTGGGGACTGATCGCTGAACGGTGCTTGGGCAGTTACGGCGCACAAGCCCTGGGCGCTGGGTCTGCGCTGTATGTGGTGGCGTGGGGCGTGCTGACTTGGATGAGTCTGGGGGCTTGAATGAGTCGTGGGCTCGAAACGGTGAACGCTGCTTGGTCTTGATCGACTCTGACCAGCTCAATCTTGTCGAGTCACCTGAAGCGAGTGTATTCACCTGCTTCTCTATGCCAATGCCAGACGCGACTTGGATGGCACGCCACGCCGCACAGATCAACCATGAAGCCAAATACCAACGCTTTAGGTTTAAAAGAAATGGCTTGTGTCTGACGCCTTGGCGCACATCTTCAATAACCTTTCATGCCTCTTGATTAAAGTAACAAGTTCTTTCAATCAATGAGGACTTGTCATGAAACTGCGCGTCAATGATCGATGGATGGATGTGCAGGAAAACTGGCAAGACGAGTCCCTGCTCCATGTCCTGCGCGAAGGTTTGGGACTGGTAGGCACAAAGTTTGGATGTGGTGCGGGACTGTGCGGCGCCTGCACAGTGCATGTGGATGGTGAGCCTGTCAGAAGCTGCCTGACCCCAGTTTCTTCAGTCATGAACAAGAACATCACGACCATTGAGGGTCTGGCGCCATTGGGTGAACTCCATCCGGTGCAGCAAAAATGGCTGAGTGCCGCCATCCCTCAGTGTGGCTACTGCCAGTCGGGCCAAATCATGGCCACCGTTGCGCTGCTCAAGCGAACACCGCGTCCGAGCGATGAACAAATCGAAGAGGCACTGACGGGACATCTTTGTCGATGTGGGACCCAAGCCAGAGTTCGCACTGCCATTCAACAAATGACGAGGGCTTGAAGATGACCGTTCAGATCCATCGCCGTCGTCTTCTTGGCGGTTTAGGTGCCGTACTCAGCGTGGTGTTCTTGCCCGGTTGCAGCAACCTGCCTGTCATCCCCAAACGACCCTCACCCGAAGCACGCGCTGGTCTGAGTTGGATCAGCCACCAGGCGGGAAACTATGTATTGACCGTGCCCCGAGCCGAAATGGGACAAAACATCGCCACGGCCCTCAAGCAAATCGCCTGCGATGAATTAGGCATCAGCCCCAATCAACTGCAAGTCAAGCTGCATGGCACTGACAGCATCGAACGTGTTCGTGCAACGGTCGGCAGCGAATCGGTCATGGAGTTTGCATTGCCATTGGCCAGGGCCTGTGCCACCTTGCGTCAGGCCATGAAGAACGGGCAGACTTCCGGCAAGCTGGACCCCATTGAATTCCCCCGAGAGCAACTGCGCTCTTTGTCGGGTCAAGGTCAATGGGTAGGACGCTCTCCCCAGCTGGAACAAGGGCTTGAGATGGTGACTGGCAAGCCTTTGTATGCCAGTGATGTGCGCTTGCCGGGCATGCTTTATGGCCGCGTGATTCGCGCACCGGCCCCACCTGAAATAGATTCAAGCCTTCAGACCTTGGACGAAGCGGCGGCAAGTCAAGTGAAAGGCTTTGTGGCCCTGGTTCGCAGCCAGAAGTTGCAGATGGCATCCAGCGAAGGTGTGGGCATCGTTGCGCAAACCCCGGGGGCTTTGGACAGGATCGAGCAGGCATTGAACGCTCGCTGGTCTGTGCAGGGCCAGGCGGATACGCAGCGCATCCAGCAAGCGATCGACATCGACCGCCGAATGTCGGCTCATCTAAAACGTGACAAGTACATCCACAATGACCCCATACCCGAGGGGCAGTGGGACGTTGATCTGCGAATTGATGTCCCCATTGCAGCACACGCTGCCATCGAGCCCCGCGTCGCTGTGGCTCAAATGCATGCGGATGGTCGACTTGAAATGTGGGTGGGCTCACAGGACGTGTTTTATCAGCGCGATGTGGTTTGCCGCCGTATGGGGATCAATGAGGACAAAGTATTGGTCCACGGCTGTCGTGTGGGCGGTGCCTTTGGCGGCAAAACCATCAGCACCGTCGAACTCGAAGCGGCCGTGCTGGCGCATGAACTCAAGATGCCAGTCAAAGTGCAGTGGACCCGAGCTCAAGAGTTACTGCAAGCTTTCCACCGCCCCCCTTCCAGCCACCGGGTACGCGCCCGCCTTCAAAACGGGCGCTTGCTCCATTGGAGCCACGACTTCGCCAGCAGTCACATCCTTTTCACGGGGGCTGTGCTGCCCGCTTGGATGCAAAAAATCACCGACTTTATAGGCGATGACGGTGTGGCGCGAGGTGCCGCTTTGCCCTACAAGGCACAAGCTAAGCGCACCGGTTTTGACTTGGTTCGACTGCCGGTGCACACGGGGCCTTGGCGCGGATTGGGTGCTGGCCCTAACGCTTTTGTCATCGAGTCCGCGATGGACGAATGTGCCAGGGTGGCAGGTCTTGATCCCGTCGAGTTTCGCCTGCAGCACATTGAAGAGCCCCGTCTCAAGCGTGTACTGGAACAAGCTGTCGCCAGTGCACCCCAGTTACCGCAGCTTGGCAAAGGATGGCTTCATGGCCGTGGCGTGGCCTGTGGCATCTACAAGAAAACCAGTTTCGCGGCGGTTATCGCCGATGTGAAGGTCGACCCAGTCAGCAGCGAAGTTCGCGTGCTCCATATGCACTGTGCGCACGATTGCGGCCATGTGGTCAATCCTGACCAGGTACGGGCACAGTGCGAAGGCAATCTGGTCTGGGGTTTGGGCATGGTGCTGACTGAAAGCTGGTCGGTTGATGCCCGAAACTTTGGTGAGTCGCCCATTCCACGCATTGGCCAATTGCCCAGCCTTTCCGTGCATTTGGTCGATCATGGCGAGCCACCCTCGGGCGCCGGCGAAACGGCCATCGTGGCATCAGGGGCAGCGATTGCCAATGCAGTCCGGGCAGCCACTGGATGGCGAGTGCAACAATTGCCACTTCAACCCAGCGAACTTCAACGCCATTTGAAAGGGCAATCTTGAACGGCCCCAAGAGCGAGGATTTCGCCAGTGCCGCGATGGTGCGGGCGCTGCTTCTCGGCATGGCGGGTCTCGGTCTGCGCTTGCCTGAAATGGCCGAAAAATTCACCCAGGCGACAGTCCCTTTGGATTTGAAGCGAGCAGTTATACAAGCCGCTGTTGAGCAAGCAGGTTTGGCCGTTTTGCCACTGCTGGGAAGAGGCTTGCACGACTTGGCTATGGAGCCCACCCATCTCGCACTCACGGCAGGACGCAGCGCCGCCTCCATGTTGGTACGCTGGCAGCGCCTTGAGCGCTATATCCATTCAAAACATCGAATCCAATGGCTGGGGCTCACGCCGACTTCGGCGAGGGTGAACCATGCCCACAAAGACACTGGCCCAGCGCCTTTGGCAGCAGAGGATTTGGTCGTGTGCGGCGTGTTGTGTGCTTTGTTGGAGGCCAACGGCATGCATTCGGTCAGAGCGACCGCTGCCGATATTGAGCTCTACCCGAACCCTGATTCGCATCAAGTTCTTCAGTGTGTGCAACAGGGTCAGACGGCCACTTGGCTGTTGACTTGGCAAGGCGCCTTAGACAAGGGCTCGGATTTAGACCTGACTGTTTCATGGGCACAGGTAGCCCCAACAACTTGGTCACGTTTTGCGTTCGCTGCTGGCGACCATGTGGCCAAATGTTTACCTGAACTTGTGTCCGTAGATGATGCAGCAGTGGCTTTAGGGATGTCTCGCCGCACTTTCCAACGGACACTTGCCGCTGAAAATCTCAGCCACCAAGACATTCAGTCTGAAGTCCGTTTTCGATTGGCCGGTTGGTATCTTTTGGAATCGGAGATTCCGGTTGCCGAAATTGGATTTGTTTGCGGCTATTCAGACCAAGCCCACCTCACAAGAGAGTTCAACCGCCGCGTGGGCGTTCCACCTGCGAGGTACAGGGACTTGTTTTCTTCAAGTTGAAAAAAGTCAGCTGATCGCCAATGGCCGTTGTCTGTACACCGTTTTTTTCGAATCACTCCACCGTGATCTTCTCGTCCTTCACGATCTTGGCCATGGCCGGAATCTCTGCTTTGAGCCAGTTGCCAAACTCCACAGGGGTCATGCCCGAAGGCTCGGCGCCCAGCGTGGTCAGGCGTTCGCGCACTTCGGACATGGCGGCGATGCGTTGCACTTCGGCGTGCAGCTTGTCGATCACCGCTTTGGGCGTGCCCGCCGGGGCCAGCAGACCCTGAAAGCTGCCGGTCAAAAAGCCCGGCAGGCTTTCGGCCACGGTGGGGGTGTCGGGCATTTGCGCGTTGCGTTTGGTGCTCGATATCGCGATCAGCTTGATCTTGCCCGCCTTCACATGCGGGTAGGTGGCGACCATGCCGTTGAACATGACGTCCACCTGGCCGCCGATCAAGTCGGTGATGGCTTGTGCGCCGCCTTTGTAGGGCACATAGCCCCACTCGATGCCGTTGCGCTGCGCGTACATGACGCCCGCCAGGTGCGATGCGCTGCCCATGCCCGCCGCCACTGCGTAGTTGAGCTTGCCCTTTTGCGCTTTGGCATAGGCCACCAACTCGGCCGGGGTGTTGGCAGGCACCTTGCTGCTCAAGGCCAGCAGGTGCGGCGAATACGCCACCATGGCCACCGGCGCAAAATCTTTTTCAACCGTGAAAGGCAGTTTGAACAAGGCCGGGCTGATGACCAGATTGCCCACATCCATCAACACCAAGGTGTAGCCATCGGGCGCGGACTTGGCCACCAGGTCGGCGCCCAGGTTACCGCTCGAGCCGGGACGGTTTTCCACCACGACAGGCTGGCCCCAGCTTTCGGTCATCTTTTGGCCCAGCATGCGGGCCAGCACGTCCGACGTGCCACCCGCCGGAAAGGGCACCACGATCTTGATGGGCTTGGCGGGGTAAGTCGTTTGGGCGGCCACAGGCCATGCCGCAATGGCCAGCAGTGCGGGCAAGGCCCCAATGAACAGTCTTTTTTGCATGGCTTGCCCCTTCAAAAAAACCCAACGGTATCAGCAGCGCAGGCGCAAACCTGCACCTAAGAGACAGCGCTGCAGGCCACGGTTTGCGATCATCCTTGAGCCCCTGCTGCTGCGGGGTATTTCAAGCCCAACACCGGCCCCATTCAACGGGGTGCCGATCCACACCAGGAGACACAACGTGAAGCGAAATTCCCCCCAAACTTGGCTGAAGTGGTCGCTGTGCGCAGCCGCCCTGGCCGCCAGCTTAGGCAGCCAAGCGGCCGAGACCGTGAAGATCGGTTTCATCGATTTGCTGTCGGGCCCCTTTGCCCTGACGGGCCAAAGCTCGCTCAAGCAATTGCGCGAAGTGGTCATCCAGCTCAACGCCAAGGCCGGCCCCAAAGACCCGCAGTTTGAGATCGTTGATTTCGACAACAAGGGCTCGCCCCAGGAAAGCCTGAACGCCTTGAAGGCCGCCAACGACCGGGGCATCCGTTACATCACCCAAGGCGGTGGCTCGGGCGTGGCCCTGGCGCTGGTGGATGCGCTCAACAAACTGGCCGAGCGCGAGCCCGACCGTGCGACGGTGTACCTCAACTATTCCGCGATGGACCCGCTGCTGACCAACGAGCGCTGCAGCTTCTGGCACTTCCGCTTCTACCCCTCCAGCGAGATGAAGATGGAGGCCCTGTCCACCTACATGCAAGGCCGCAAAGAGATCAAAAAGGTCTACCTGATCAACCAGGACTACACGCACGGCCGCCAAGTGTCCAAAGCCGCCAAGGAGTACCTGGCGCGCAAACGGCCCGACATCCAGATCGTGGGCGACGACTTCATCCCGATTGCACAGACGCGTGACTTTGCCTCGTATGTGGCCAAGATCGCCGCTTCGGGCGCGGACACGGTGATCACCTCCAACTGGGGTAGCGACCTGACGCTGATGTTCAAGTCGGCCCGCGACTTTGGCCTGAACATCAACTACTTCACCCTGAACGCCAACAACCCCGGCACCCCCGCACAGCTGGGCCCTTGGGGCGAAGGCAAGGTCGGCGTGATCTGGAACTGGGTGCACAACGCCCCCACGCCTGAGCTGGAAAAAATCTATGTGGACTACAAGAAGAAGTACAACGAGGACTTCATCTTTGCCGCCCACTGGAACACCATGAACATGCTGCGCGAAGCCATGCGCAAAGCCCAGTCTACGGACGCCAAGAAAGTGGCTTTTGCGATGGAAGGCATGACTTACAAGAGCCCCATTGGTGAAGTCAAGATGCGCAAAAACGACCACCAGCTCGAAGCGCCGCTGTACCTGGGCATCTGGGCCAAAAAAGGCAGCAAGGGTGTGAAGTACGACGCCGAAAATACCGGCTACGGCTTCCGCACCGAAGTGACTTGGGATTCGTACATCAGCGCCCAACCCACTTCATGCCAGATGAAGCGACCCAGCTGATGCAAAAAAGCCCACCTGCCGCAAAGGCAGGTGGGCTGTTGAGTTTGGGGCGCTTGACAGCGCCCCATTTTTTTCAGTCCAGCTTGATGTTGGCCGCCTTGATGACCTGCGCCCACTTCTCGATCTCGGCTTTCTGGAAAGTCTGAACCTGCTCTGGCGTCAGCGTTGAAGGCAGCATGCCCAGGCCCTTGATGCGGTCTTGCATTTCGGGCGTCTGGATGATTTTCAAAATTTCGGCGTGCAATTTGTCCACGATGGGCTTGGGTGTGCCTGCGGGCGCAAACAGCGCTTGCCACGACACCACCTCAAAACCAGCGGTGCCCGGCCAGCCCGACTCGGCCACGGTGGGCACATCGGTCAGCGCATCGCTCAAGCGCTTGGCCGAGGTCACGGCCAACGCACGCAACTTGCCGCTTTGGATGTGGGCACCGGCCACCACGGTGGTGTCGAACATGAAATCCACCTGGCCGCTCATCACATCTTGAATGGCGGGGGCACTGCCTTTGTAGGGCACATGGGTGAATTTGACGCCCGCCTTGAAGGCCAGCAGTTCTTGCGCCAAGTGTTGAGAAGTGCCATTGCCTGCCGATGCGCCGGACAGCTTGCCGGGGTTGGCTTTGGCTGCCGTCAGCAGGTCTTTGAGTGTTTTGTAGGGGCTGTTGGCCGCCACCACCAACACGACAGGGTTGGTGCCGTACAGGTACACCGGGGTGAACGATTTGATCGGGTCATAGCCCAGCTTGGGGTACAGGCTCACGTTGATGGCGTGTGAGCTGATGGTGCCGCCCAGCAGGTTGTAGCCGTCGGCCGGGGCGCGGGCAGCAATCTCGGAGCCCACGCTGCCGCCCGCGCCGCCTTTGTTTTCGATGACCAGGGTGGTGCCCAGCGCGGTGCCCAGTTTTTGCGAGACCACGCGGGCCAAGATGTCGGTGGTGCCACCGGCCGGAAAGGCGACCAGGTAATTGATCGGCTTGGAAGGCCAAGGCGCGGCCTGACTGAAGGCAGCCGGTGCCATGGCAGCAGCGGCGCAAGCGGCGGCGGTCTGGATGAATTGACGGCGTTGTGTCATGGAGGTCTCCTCGTTTGGATTCAAGTGATGGGCGCAGGGTTGAACAGCACCAGTGCGTTGTGCAGCTTCCACTGCTCGGCCCAGGTTTTGCGGCCACTGGCCACGTCCAGCATCATGCGAAACAGCTCCCACCCGGCTTCTTCGATGGTGAGCTCGCCGTCGGCGATGCGTCCGGCGTTCATGTCCATCAGGTCGTGCCAGCGGCGGGCCAAATCGGTGCGCGTGGCCACCTTCACCACAGGGCAAGCCTGCAGGCCATAGGGTGTGCCGCGACCGGTGGTGAACACGTGCACGTTCATGCCGGCAGCCAGTTGCAAGGTGCCGCAGATGAAGTCGCTGGCGGGTGTGGCGGCAAAGACCAAACCTTTTTGGTCGGCCTGGAGCTTGTCGCCTGGCGCCAGCACACTCGAGATGGCCGAACTGCCGCTTTTGATGATGGAGCCCATGGCTTTTTCGGCGATGTTGGACAAGCCGCCCGCCTTGTTGCCCGGCGTGGTGTTGGCCGTGCGGTCCACACGGCCACGGTCTAAGTATTGGTCGTACCAACCCAATTCACGCACGATGTCCTCGGCCACATGGGGCGTGGCGGCGCGGCTGGTGAGTTGCTCCACCGCGTCGCGCACTTCGGTGTTTTCTGAAAACATCACGGTGCCGCCGGCCCGCACGATCAGGTCGGCCATGTAGCCCACGGCCGGGTTGGCGGTCACGCCTGAGAAGGCATCGCTGCCGCCGCACTGCACGCCCACCACCAGTGCACTGGCGGGCACGGTTTGACGGCGGCGAGCGTTCAGGCGCTCCAGGTGCGGGCGGGCGCTTTGTACGATGTGATCGATCATGGACATGAAGCCCACGTGCGCATCGTCTTGCAGGCACACCAGGTCAGGCCCCTGCCCTGCATCGCGCACATCTTGGATTGGGAAGCTGCCCGGCGGCAGCAAGCGGTCCGGCTGCAGCTTTTCGCAACCCAGGCTGACCACCATCACCTCACCGCCAAAGTTGGGGTTCAGGCTGATGTGGCGCAGCGTGCGGATCGGGATCTCGGCGCCCGGCGCGTCAATGGCCACGCCGCAGCCATAGGTGTGCTCCAAGCCCACCACGCCATCGACATTCGGAAACAGCGGCAGCAACTCGCGCTCGATGCGCTCCACCGCCACCTTGACCACCCCCGCCACGCATTGCACCGTGGTGGTGATGGCCAGCAAATTGCGGGTGCCCACCGAACCATCGGCATTGACATAGCCTTCAAAGGTGAAGCCTTCCAGCGGGGCTTGGGGCGCAGGCTGCACGGTGGCCATGGGCAAGCCTTGCAGCTCGCGTGCAGGCGGAATGTCGAGCAAACGCTCGTGCACCCAGCTGCCCGCCGGGATGGCTTGCCGCGCATAGCCCACGGGCACGTTGTAGCGCAGCACCGCCTGGCCTTGGGCCAGATCGGTCAGCGCCACTTTGTGACCCTGGGGCACCTTGTCGCGCAAGACCAGCCCTTCGGCCACTCCGGCGGGCAACACGGTACCTGCAGGCAAACCACCGTCGTTGGCGATGATGGCCACATTGTCTGCAGCGTGCATGCGGATCGCCAAAGGCGCACGGGTAGAACTCATGAATGGGAACTTTTACTTGAGCAAATTGGGCAGCCACAGCGTGAACTGCGGCACATAGGTCACCAGCAGCATGGCCAAGGTCAAAGCGCCATAGAACGGCGCAATGGTGCGCATGACCTGCCCGACCGAGATGCCGCCAATCGCGCAGCCCACAAACTGCACTGTGCCCACGGGTGGGGTGTTCAAGCCCAGTGCGCAGTTGATCAACAGCATGATGCCGAACTGCATCGGGTCCATGCCAAAGTGCATGGCGATCGGCATGAAGATCGGCGTGCAAATCAAGATGGTGGCCGCCATGTCGAGGAAGGTGCCCAGGATGAACAGCAAGATGTTGATCATCAAGAAGATGACCCAAGGCTCGGTGCTGATTTTTTGCATCAGCGCACCGGTCATCTGCGGCACTTCGTACAAGGCCATGAAATAACCGAAAGCGTTGGAGATGCCGATCAAGAGCAACACCACACCGGTGGTTTTGCAAGCCTTGGCACAAGCCTTGAAGAAGTTCTGCAGCGTCAAAGTGCGGTACACCACGACGGTGACAAACAAGGCCCAGGCCACCGCGATGGATGCTGATTCGGTGGCGGTGAAGGCGCCCGACAAGATGCCGCCCAAAATGATGACCACCACAAACAGGCCCGGCAAGGCGGCGCCAAAGGCCTTGAGCACTTCAAGCCAGCCCGGGAAGTTGCCGTGGATGGGGTAACCCCGTCGCACCGCCACCCAGTAAGCCGCGCCAAGGTTGCACAGCGTCAAGATGATCGCAGGCACCAGACCGGCCAAGATCAAGCCCAGCACACTCACCGAAGCCAAGCCGGAAGCGGCCAGCGTGAAGATGATCATGTTGTGCGAGGTGGGCATGATGGCGCCCACCAAGGCCGCGTGTGTGGTCACGTTCACCGCGTAGTCGGCGTCGTAACCTTCTTTTTTCATGAGCGGGATCATGACCGAGCCCATGGCCGACACATCGGCCAAGGGCGATCCGGCCACGCCACCAAAGATGGTGCAACCGATGACGTTGCTCATGCCCAGACCGCCGCGCACATGGCCCACCAGGCTGTTGGCAAAACGCACGATGCGGTCGGCAATGCCGCCATAGAGCATCAGCTCACCGGCGAACACAAAAAACGGAATGGCCAGGAAGGAGAACACCTGCATGCCCCCGACCATTTTCTGGAACACCATGGCCACAGGCAAACCAGCGGCAACGATGGTGGCCACAGACGACAGGCCAATGGCAAAAGCCACGGGCACACCCAAAATCAAAAGGAGCGTGAAGCTCAGCGCAAGTACGGTCAATTCCATGGCATCAGTCCCAAACAGCTTCGACCACTTTGCCTTGCACCAGCGCAACAATGTGTTCAATCGAGAAAAGCAAAATCAACGCGCCTGCAATGATCACCGGCACATAGTCGATGCCGTCGGGCACCGGCAGCATGGGCTTTTTCTCGCCCCACTTGGCGCTGGCCCACAGCCAGCCACCTTGCACCATCAAAAAGCCAAACACGCCCACCATCGCGTGGATCAACACCTCGATGCGGTGCTGCCATTTTTCGGGCAGCAAGACCACCAAAGACTCCAGACCGATGTGGCCCGCATCGCGCACCCCCACGGCCAAGCCAAAGGCGGTGACAAACAGGACGATCAACATGGCCAGGGCTTCGGCCCAAGTCGGTGTGTCGTTGAGCACATAGCGACCGATGACCTGCCACTGCACGCACAGGATGACGGCGATCAGGCCGATCACGGCCAACACCAAGCAGATCTTGGAGACGGTCGCACAAAATTTGGTGAACATGAAAAAACTCCAGCCCCTGACGTCATGTCAGGGGCACAGGGGAAAGACCAATTACTTGGTGTCTTGGATCGCTTTGATCGCACGCTTCATTTCAGGCGTGGTCATGAACTTGTCGTACACCGGCCCCATCACGGCCTGGAAGGAGCGCTTGTCCACTTCCACGATCTCGGCGCCAGCGGCCTTCACGTTGGCCAGCGATTTGCCTTCGGCTTCGTCCCAGGCTTTGCGCTGCACGGCCACCGACTCTTTGGCGGCTTGACGAACCATGGCTTGCTCGTTGGCTGGCAGCTTGTCCCACACCACTTTGGACATCACCAAAATTTCTGGCGCCATGGAGTGCTCGGTCTTTGAATAGACCTTGACGGCTTCCACGTGCTTGGCGGTGTCAAACGAAGGGATGTTGTTTTCTGCCGCGTCGATCAGGCCGGTCTTCAGGCCCGTATACACCTCGCCATAAGGCATGGGTGTGGCGTTGGCGCCCATGGCGCTGACCAGAGCCACCCACAGGTCGGACTGCTGCACGCGGATTTTCAGGCCCTTGGCGTCGGCCACGGACTTGATGGCTTTCTTGGCATAGATGGAGCGAGCACCGCTGTCATAAAAAGCCAAGCCCACGTAGCCGACCGACTCGCAGCTTTTGAGGATTTCTTCGCCCACAGGGCCGTCCAAGGACTTGCGCATGTGGTCCACCGAGCGGAACAAGAAGGGCATGGTGGGCACCATGGTCATGGGGCAAATGCCGTTCATGGGGGCCACGTTCACACGCACCAAATCCAGCGCACCGATCTTGACCTGGTCGATGGTTTCTTTTTCAGAACCCAAAGCGCCTTTGTTGAAAACCTTGATCTTGTGCTTGCCGCCCGACAACTTCTCGAGCACGGTGCTCATGTGCTTGACCGCGACCACGGTGGGGTAGTCGTCGGCGTTGTGGATGTCGGCCGAGCGGAACTCGGTGGCTTGGGCCGAAAAAGCCAAAGCGGCAGCGATGGCCATCAGGGATTTGTTGAGTTTCATGCTTTTGTCTCCAGGGTTAGAAATGGTTGAAATACACCTTACACACTAGCGGGAAAACGGGAAAACACAGGCTCGGGCAAACCCTGCACGCCAGGCTGCAAGGCAATCAGGGAACCGCTGCTGCCACGCGTTGCCTCTGTGCTTTGTGCGGGGATGATGGAGGTGACCAACAACTGGTCCAGCTTGGCCCCACCAAACGCGCACATGGACGGCTTGGGCATGGGCAGCGACAGCGATTGGCACCACTGGCCTTGCGCATCAAAGTCGTGGATCTGACCGGCGTCGTTGCCACAGATCCAGTAATGCCCTCGCGCATCGACGGCTGCGCCATCGGGGCGCCCGGGCCAATCGTTCATGTCCACAAACAAGCGCTTGTTGCGCAATTGGCCAGTCGCAGCATCCAGATCAAAGGCCCAAATTTTTTGCACCGTAGGGTGCGAGTCCGACAGATACAACGTGCGCCCATCGGGGCTGAACCCCAAGCCATTGGGCGTGAGCAAGCCCGTGACGTGTGGGCCCGTGAGGCCCCGCTCGTCCAGGCAATACAAACCACCCAAGTCAGAGGCCAAAGACATGTCCATCACCATGGTGCCCACCCACAGGCGGCCACTGGCGTCGCAGCGCCCATCGTTGAAACGCATGCCGGGGGCGGGGTGTTGGATGCGGGCCAGCCAATCGATGCCCACCTGACCGTCTGCCTGCAAGGTCACACGGGCGATGCCCGACTCCATGGCGGCGATCAATTGACCCTGCACCGGTGTGAGCGCAATGCAGCCCACACGCTCTGGCATGGACCAAGACTGCACGGCCTCGGCGGAGTCCAAGACGGTGCTGCGAATGAAGGCGCCTTCAATGTCCACCCACCACAGGCGCTGGGCGCGGACATCCCACACGGGGGATTCACCCACGCGGTCTTGTGTATCGGCAATGGTTTGGAAATCGTTCATGAAAAAGTGGCCAAGGTCTGCGGTGTTCTGCTACATTCGCCCCAAGGGCTTGATGTGGTCAGTTGTCGTACAAGTTGATTGTGAAAGCCCGCCATCCAAACTGGAATGCGTATTTACCCGATGAACACCCCGCAAGCCGCCCCCGAAAAACGCAAATCTCGCAGCTTGACCTATGAGTTGGTCGATCAGTTGAGCGCCGACATGCAAAACGGCAGCTTGCAAAGCGGCCAAAAACTGCCCACCGAAGCGGCCATCATGGCGCGCTTTGGCGTGAGCCGCACCGTGGTGCGCGAAGCCATTTCCAAACTTCAAGCAGCCGGTCTGGTGCAAACGCGCCACGGCATTGGCACCTTCGTGCTGGCGCAATCGGAGTCCCCCTCTTTTCGCGTCAACCCCGGCCAGTTGAGCACTTTGCACGATGTGATTGCTTTGCTGGAGCTGCGCATCAGCATCGAGACCGAAGCCGCCGCCCTGGCGGCTGTGCGGCGCACCGAGGCCAATTTGGCCGTGATGCAAGAAGCCATGGCGGCGTTTTCCAGCGCCATCGAAGAAGGCCGTGACGCGATTGCCGCCGACTTTCAGTTCCACCATGAAATCGCCCGCGCCACCCAAAACAACCACTTCGCCGACATGATGAATTCGCTGGGATCGCAATCCATCCCGCGTGCACGGCTGGAGACCTCCCCCGCTGTCGATGCCACCCGCTTGGCTTATTTGCGGCGCGTGCACCAGGAGCATGAAAACATCCTGAACGCGATCGCCGCGCAAGACGCCGAATCGGCCCGCGCCGCCATGCGCACCCACCTGTCCAACAGCCGCGACCGGCACAAAAAAGGCGCCTCCAGCCACCACTGAGGAGCGGCGGCAAGGGTTAACACGCATCACGTGCCGGGCCTTTAGGTTGTACGATGTCTGTTCAATCAACCGACTTTTGAACCATGCCCAAGCCCTCTTCCACCCCTGTCGTCACGCGCATGCAGGTGATCCCTGTGGCCGGTCACGACGGCATGCTGATGAACCTCAGCGGTGCTCACGGCCCCTTCTTCACGCGAAACATCGTCATCCTGACCGACTCTGCGGGCCACACCGGCGTGGGCGAAGTGCCTGGCGGCGAAAAAATCCGCCAGACCCTGGAGGACGCCCGCCCTCTGGTCGAAGGTCAGCCGATTGGCCACTACAACGCCGTGCTGCAGGCCATGCGCCAGCAGTTTGCCGACCGCGACAGCGGCGGCCGGGGCCTGCAAACTTTTGACCTGCGCATCACCATCCACGCCGTCACTGCTGTGGAAAGCGCCCTGCTCGACTTGCTGGGCCAGCACCTGAACGTGCCGGTGTGCGCCCTGCTGGGCGAAGGCCAGCAACGCAGCCGGGTGCAAATGCTGGGCTACCTGTTTTATGTGGGCGACCGGAATCAAACCGATCTGGCCTACAGGAGCGAGCCCGACCAAGCCGACGACTGGCTGCGCCTGCGCCACGAAAAAGCCATGACGGCCGAGGCTGTGGTGCGCTTGGCCGAAGCCGCGCAAGCCCGTTATGGCTTTCAGGACTTCAAGCTCAAAGGCGGCGTGCTGCGCGGCGAAGAAGAAGTCGAAGCCGTGGTGGCTTTGCACGAGCGCTTTCCCAAGGCGCGCATCACGCTCGACCCCAATGGCGGCTGGCTGCTCAAAGACGCCGTTCGCCTCTTGCGTGACCACCGCAGCACCATGGCCTATGCCGAAGACCCCTGCGGTGCAGAGGGCGTGTTCTCGGGCCGCGAAGTGATGGCCGAGTTCCGCCGCGCCACGGGCTTGCTGACGGCCACCAACATGGTGGCCACCGACTGGCGCGAGATGGCCCACAGCATCCAGCTGCAATCGGTGGACATTCCGCTGGCCGACCCGCATTTCTGGACGCTGCAAGGCTCGGTGCGGGTGGCGCAGCTGTGCCAGATGTACGACCTGACCTGGGGCTCGCACTCGAACAACCACTTTGACATTTCGCTGGCCATGTTCACCCAATGCGCGGCAGCCGCGCCGGGCAAAGTCACCGCCATTGACACGCACTGGATCTGGCAAGACGGCCAGTTCCTCACCAAAGACCCGCTGCAAATCCAAGACGGTTACGTCGATGTGCCGGCCAAGCCTGGCCTGGGCATCGAGGTGGACATGGACGCGGTGATGAAAGCGAACCAGCTCTACCAGCAACACGGTCTGGGCGCACGCGATGACGCCATCGCGATGCAGTACCTGATCCCCGGCTGGAAGTTCAACAACAAGATGCCTTGCATGGTGCGCTGAGCACCCGGGCGATTCACTCCAAAGGAAACATCATGAAACTCGGATTCATTGGCTTGGGCATCATGGGCGCGCCCATGGCGGGACATTTGCTGGCCGGTGGCCATGAGGTCTTTGCCTTTTCGCGCAGCGGCGTGCCCGCAGGCGTGGTGGCGCAAGGCGCTCAGGCTTGTGCCAGCCCCGCCGAAGTCGCGCAAAAAGCCGACATCATCTTCACCATGGTGCCTGACACGCCGCATGTGGCCGATGTGCTGTTTGGCGACAAGGGCGTCACACAAGGATTGAGCGCAGGCAAGACCGTGGTGGACATGAGCTCCATCTCGCCGATCGCCACCAAAGAGTTCGCGGCCAAAATCAACGCGTTGGGCTGCGAGTACCTGGACGCTCCGGTGTCCGGTGGCGAAGTGGGTGCCAAAGCGGCCAGCCTGACCATCATGGTGGGCGGCTCTGAAGCCACTTTCAACCAAGTGCAGCCCCTGTTTGCGCTGATGGGCAAGAACATCACCCTGATCGGCGACAACGGCAGCGGCCAAACTTGCAAAGTGGCCAACCAGATCATCGTGGCCCTCAACATCGAGGCCGTGGGCGAAGCCCTGCTGTTTGCCGCCAAAGCCGGTGCCGACCCCGCCAAAGTGCGCCAGGCGCTGATGGGAGGCTTGGCCACCAGCCGCATTCTGGAGCTGCATGGCGAACGCATGATCAAGCGCACCTTCAACCCGGGTTTCCGCATCGAGCTGCACCAAAAAGACCTGAACCTGGCGCTCGAAGGCGCCAAGGCCATGGGCCTGAGCCTGCCCAACACCGCCAGCACCCAGCAGCTGATGAGCAGCTGCGTGGCCAACGGTGGCGCAGGCTGGGACCACTCGGGACTGGTGCGCGCCTTGGAGATCGCCGCCAACTTCCAGATCAGCCCGACCCCCGCCCATCCTTCTGCCGCTTAAGGAGCACCCATGGACTTCCCCATCAACCGTTTCAAGCACGCCATCCTGAGTGGCCAAAAACAAATCGGCCTGTGGTCGCACCTGTGCAGCCCCATCAGCATCGAGATCTTGGCCCACTGCGGCTACGACTGGCTGCTGCTGGACATGGAGCACTCGCCCAACGAAGTGCCCGATATTCTGGCCCAGTTGCAAGCCATGCAAGGCGGCACGGCCACGCCCATCGTGCGCCCACCGTGGAACGACATGGTGACCTTCAAGCGCTTGCTCGACATCGGCGTGCAAACGCTCTTGGTGCCTTACATCCAGACCGCCGAAGAAGCACGCAACGCGGTGTCCTACACCCGTTACCCACCGCAAGGCGTGCGCGGTTATGCCGGTGCGCCCCGCGCCAGCAACTACGGCCGCGTCCAAGGCTATGCCCATCGCAGCGCTGAAGAAATCTGCGTGCTGCTGCAGGTCGAGACCATCGAGGGCCTGAAAAACATCGAAGAGATCGCCAATGTCGAAGGCGTGGATGGCGTCTTCATCGGCCCCGGCGACTTGTCTGCCGCTTTGGGCCACTTGGGCAACCCCAAGCAACCCGAGGTGCTCAAGGTCATCGACGAGGCGATTGCCCGCATCCAAGCGTGCGGCAAGGCCGCCGGCATCTTGACGGGCGACGAAACCCTGGCCAAACACTATGTGGCCAAAGGCTGCCTGTTTGTGGCCGTGGGCGCCGACCAGAACGTGTTGCGCGACAGCGCACAAGCCCTGGCCGCACGTTTCAAAGACTGAAAGCCAAGAACACCATGCTCAATCCACCCCCATCCCCTCTGAAATTTCCCCGCCTGCTGCTGACGGGCGCTGGCGGCAACCTGGGCCAGGAGCTGCGCCCGCGCCTGAAAGCCTATTGCGATGTGCTGCGCGTGAGCCACCGCCGCGACCTGGGCGCTGCAGCCGCTGGTGAAGAAGTTCAAATCGCCGCGCTGGAGGACGCCGACCAGATGATGGCCTTGCTCGACGGCGTGAGCGCCGTGGTGCACATGGGCGGCGTGTCCACCGAGCAGCCCTGGGCGCCCATCTTGGCGGGCAACATCGTGGGCATGGTCAACCTGTACGAAGCGGCTCGCTTAAAAGGCGTCAAGCGCATCGTGTTCGCCAGCTCCAACCACGTGACCGGCTTTTACCGGCAAGACGAAGTGGTCAACACCCGCATGCCGCCCAAGCCCGATGGTTTTTACGGCCTGTCCAAAGCCTTTGGCGAAGACCTGGCCCAGCTGTATTGGGACCGCTGGGGCATCGAGACCGTGAGCCTGCGCATCGGTTCGTCGTTCACCGAGCCGCGCGACCGCCGCATGTTGGCCACCTACCTGAGCTACGACGACTTGGAACGCCTGATCGTCGCGGCACTCACGGCCCCCATCGTGGGCCACACCATCATCTATGGCATGTCGGACAACCAGACCACCTGGTGGGACAACACCCATGCCAAACACATCGGCTACCGGCCACAAGACTCGTCGGACGTGTTCCGCAACGCCGTCGAGGCTCGTCAGCCGGTGATCGACACAAAGGACCCCGCAGCCATTTACCAAGGCGGTGCTTTTGTGAAAGCCACGCCGCACGGATAAACGGGGCTGAGCATGGGGTATCCTCCAGCCCGAAAAGGAAACCCCATGAGCACCCTGCCCGCCTGCCCGAAATGCCACGACGAATACACCTACGAAGATGGCAACCTGTTGATCTGCCCTAGCTGCGGGCACGAATGGAACCCCTTTGAGGCCGCTGCCGCTGATGTGGCCAAAGTCTGGAAAGACGCCAACGGCAATGTGCTGCAAGACGGCGACACCGTCACACTGGTCAAGGATTTGAAAATCAAAGGGTCTTCGTCGGTCGTCAAGGTCGGCACCAAGGTCAAGAACATCCGCCTGATCGAAGGCGACCACGACATCGACTGCAAGATCGACGGCTTTGGGCCCATGCAGCTCAAAACCGAATTCGTCAAAAAAGCCTGAGCCGAGCATGAGCGAAGGCAACCAGATCTACCTGCCCGAGAGCTTCACGGCGCTGTATGTGCCGCCGGGCAAGATCAAACCCAGCATCGGCCACCGCGAAATGGCCGAGCGCTACGAGCTGTGCGAAGACTTGGCCAACTTGCTGACCGAAAAAGCATCCACCATGCAATTCACCTTGGGCATCACCGAAGAGTTGGTGCTGGCGCAATGCGAGCTGGGCCTGCTGGCCGAGCCTGCGGTGGTCTCGCCCATGGAAGCGCGTTGGGTGGTCTGCCGCCTGGGCGAACTGCTGAACTGGCCGATAGACCAGCTGCTGCAAAGCCCTGCGCCACAGGACCCGGTGGTTTGAAGGGATCGGCGCCAAAACGCCGATCTGGAAATCAGGCGGCCTTGTCCAGCCCCAGCAAACGCACCGCGTTGTCTTTCAAGATGCCGGGCATCACCTCGGGGCGAAAGCCGGCCACTTCAAAGTCTTTCATCCAGCGCTCGGGCGTGATGAGCGGGTAGTCGCTGCCAAACAAAATGCGGTCTTTGAGCAGCGTGTTGGCGTACTGGATCAGCTGCTTGGGAAAGTACTTGGGGCTCCAGCCCGACAGGTCGATCCAGACATTGGGCTTGTGCGTGGCCACAGACAGCGCCTCGTCTTGCCACGGAAAGCTCGGGTGCGCCATGACGATCTGCATGTCGGGCCAATCGATGGCCACATCGTCCAGGTGCATGGGGTTGCTGTAGGCCAGGCGCAGGCCGCCACCGCAGCGCATGCCCGAGCCGATGCCGCTGTGCCCGGTGTGAAAGATCGCGGGCAGCTTGTATTCGTTGATCACGTCGTAAATCGGCCAGGCCATCTTGTCGTAAGGGTGGTAGCCCTGCACCGTGGGGTGGAACTTGAAGCCCTTGATGCCCTCTTCCTTGATCAGGCGCTCGGCCTCGCGTGCGCCCATCTTGCCCTTGTGCGGGTCGATGCTGGCGAAGGCAATCATCATGTCGCTGTTGTCACGCGCGGCCTTGGCGATCTCCTCGTTAGGGATGCGGCGGCGGCCCAGCTGCGATTCGCTGTCCACGGTGAACATGACCAAACCGATCTTGCGCTCTCGGTAATAGGCCACGGTCTCTTCAATGGTCGGGCGGCGGTTGCTGCCAAAGAATTTGTCCGCTGCGCGGTCGTATTCTTCGCCGTAGTTGTCAAAGGGGTTCCAGCAGCTCACTTCAGCGTGGGTGTGGATGTCGATGGCGATCAGGTCTTGATGTTTCATGGTGGATTCATTGTAGAAGCTGAAGACAGGCGCGTCATGCACCTTGGTTTTTGAGACATCACTGGAAATGCCATCGCCCAACACAGTTGGGCTCCCACAAAGCCATGGCCCCCTCTAAGTCATGGCTCAACCAATCACAGGGGGATTTGAACAACCATGTGGAATCAGTACAGGCTTGTGAATGCACCACCAGCTCGTGGGAGCTGAACTGTGTTCGGCGATGGCATGCAAGACCTTGGCTCATGCCATCGCCCAACACAGTTGGGCTCCCACAAAGCCATAACTCCCACAAAGTTGAGGCTCCACAAAATCAATACAACTGCACCGACCCCACAAACCTAGGGTATTTCCTGAGAAGAAAACCGCACAGGCCTGCTCACAATATAGTTATCAATAATAACCTTCTTGGCCTATTGGGCCGAGTCTTTTGAGAGACCCAACCGATGTCCCAGCAAAGCAATCCCATCCTTGACCGTGCCGCAGCGAATGGCGTTGCTTTGGAGATGCAAGGCGCTGTCGCCGTGGTGCGTCTGTGCCGCCCTGCCAAGCGCAACGCATTGTCTGACGGCCTGATCGAAGCCCTGCGCGATGTCTTTCAAAACCTGCCGCCTGAAGCCGGTGCCGCCGTGATCCACGGCGAAGGCGACCACTTTTGCGCAGGCCTAGACCTGTCCGAACTCAAAGAGCGCGACGCCGGTGAAGGCATCCACCACTCGCGCAGCTGGCACGTGGCGCTCAATGCTGTTGAGCAAGGCCGCGTGCCCGTGGTCGCGGCTTTGCACGGCGCGGTGGTCGGTGGCGGCCTGGAGCTGGCCAGCGCCTCGCACATCCGCGTGGCCGACGAGAGCACCTTCTACGCGCTGCCCGAAGGCACGCGTGGCATCTTTGTGGGTGGCGGCGGCTCGGTGCGTGTGCCCAAGCTGATTGGTGCAGCCCGCATGACCGACATGATGCTCACGGGCCGTGTGTACAACGCGCAAGACGGCGAGCGCGTGGGGTTTGCGCAATACCTGGTGCCCACCGGCACGGCCTTGACCAAAGCCATCGAGTTGGCCACCCGCATCGCGACCAATGCGCCGCTGACCAACTTTGCCCTGACCCACGCCCTGCCACGCATTGCCGAGCAGCCTGCGGACCATGGCCTGTTCACCGAAGCGCTGATGGCCTCCATCGCGCAGTCCGCCCCCGAAGCCAAGGCCCGTGTACGCGCCTTCCTTGAGGGCAAGGCCGCCAAAGTCCAAAAAGCCAACTGATCCGGCTGCAGGAGACCAAGCCATGAACGCCCCCCAATTCCGCCCCCTGAAGTTCGGCGTGACCCGCGTCACACTGCGTGACGGCGTGCCCGGTACGCACTACCTCAAAGCCGATCAGGAACTTCAAGCTTTCCCCGAGCGCATGACCGACCGCCTGCAGCACTGGGCGCAGGTCAAGCCTGCGCACAGCTTCATGGCCCGCCGCGTCAAACAAGCCGACGGCAGCACCGGTGACTGGCAGCACATCAGCTACGCACAAGCGTGGCAGACCGCCCGCAACATCGCGCAAGGCCTGATCGACCGCGGCCTGAACGCCGAGCGCCCCGTGGTGATCCTGAGCGAAAACAGCTTGGAGCACGCGATGCTCGCCCTGGGCTGCATGGTCGCCGGTGTGCCCTTTGTGCCCACCTCGCCGCCCTATTCGCTGGTGAGCGTCGATTACGACAAGCTCAAGCACGTGCTCAAAACCGTCACGCCCGGTCTGGTGTTCGCATCCGACGCCCGTTACGCCAAAGCCATTGCCGCCACGGTGAGCGAGGACATGGAAGTGGTGATGTGCGAAGGCGCTGTGGACGGCCGCCAAGTCACCACGTTCGACAGTCTGTGTGCCACCGTGGCCACGCCTTCGGTGGATGCGGCCATGGCCGCCACCGGCCCCGACACCATCGTCAAGTTTTTGTTCACCAGCGGCTCGACCAAGCTGCCCAAAGCGGTCATCAACACCCAGCGCCTGTGGTGCGCCAACCAGCAGCAAATGGCCCAGTCCATGCCCGTGCTGGCCGAAAAAGAACTGGTGCTGGTCGACTGGCTGCCCTGGAACCACACCTTTGGTGGCAACCACAACTTCGGCATGACCGTGTTCCACGGCGGCACCTTGTACATCGACGACGGCAAGCCCACACCGGCCTTGATCGGCGAGACCTTGCGCAACCTGCGCGAGATCGCGCCCACCGTCTACTTCAACGTGCCCACCGGCTTTGAAGCGATTGCCAATGCCATGAAAACCGACGACCTGCTGCGCAAAACGCTGCTGTCGCGGGTGCAGATGTTCTTTTATGCGGGTGCCGCATTGGCCCAGCCGATCTGGGACAGCCTGTACGAATCGCAAGAGCGCGAAATCGGCGAGCGCATCGTCATGGGCACGGGCCTCGGGATGACCGAGTCCGGCCCGTTTGGCATCTTCGTGACCAACCCCTTTGTGCAAGCGGGCGACCTGGGCGTGCCCACACCGGGCCTGGAGCTCAAGCTGGTGGACATGCAGGGCAAGACCGAGGTGCGCTACCGCGGCCCCAACATCACGCCCGGCTACTGGCGCAACCCGGAAGAAACCGCTGGCGCGTTTGACGAAGAAGGCTTTTTCAAAACCGGCGACGCGGTCAAGTGGATCGACGAAACCGATGTGCACCTGGGCCTGAAGTTTGATGGCCGCATTGCCGAAGACTTCAAGCTGGCCACCGGCACCTTTGTGAGCGTGGGCCCGCTGCGCGGCAAGATCATCGCCGCCGGTGCCCCTTACATCCAAGATGCGGTGCTGACTGGTATCAACATGAAAGAAGTCGGCGCGATGATTTTCCCGACGCCTGCGGTGCGTGCATTGAGCGGCTTGGGCGCGGATGTGCCGCTGTCCGAGGTGCTCGCCTCTGCCCCCGTGCTGGCCAAGTTCCAAGAGATCGTCAACGAGCTGGCCAAGAGCGGCACCGGCAGCGCCAACCGCATCGCACGCCTGTGCCTGCTGTCTGAGCCGCCCACCATTGACAAGGGCGAGATCACCGACAAAGGCTCGATCAACCAACGCTCGGTGCTCACCCACCGCGCCGACACCGTGGCGGCGCTGCACGCCGACACGCTGCACTACATCGTGAAACCCCAGTGATCACCCTGTAGGAGCTTGCCCTGCAAGCGATAGCCTCCCTGCATCGCTTGCAGGGCAAGCTCCCACAAAAACCGAAAGAACAAATGGCCTCCAAAGGATTTTTCAACGCGTTTGCCGATGTGTGGATGCACGAAGGCGTGCGCACGCCCATGGTCGATTACTGCGGCGCATTGGGTCACATCTCGCCAACGGACTTGGGCATCAAAGCCGCGCGTGAAGCCCTCAAGCGTGCTGGCATTGCCCCCACCGAAATCGGCTCGGTCATCACCGGCAACATGGCGCCTGGCGACTTTGACCAGTTCTTCTTGCCGCGCCACATCGGGCTGTATGCCGGTGTGCCGCAAGAAGTGCCGGCCATCATGACCCAACGCATTTGCGGCACCGGCTTTGAACTGTTTCGCCAAGCGGGCGAGCAGATCGAAGCGGGCGTGTGTGAGGCCGCGCTGGTGGTGGGCACCGAGAGCATGACGCGCAACCCGATCGCCGCCTTTGACCACCGCACCGGCTTCAAGCTGGGCGCGCCCGTGGGCTTCAAAGACTACATGTGGGAAGCGCTGAAGGACCCGGCCGCTGGCATCAACATGATCCAGACCGCCGAGAACTTGGCCAAGAAATACAACATCTCCCGCGAAGAGGTGGACCAGTTCGCGTCTGACTCGTTCGCCAAGGCTGTGGCCGCGCAAGCCGCCGGTTTCCATGCCGGCGAGATCGTGCCCGTGGTCACCGAAAAGTTTGAGCTCGATGGCTACAAGGCTCGTGGCATCAAACTGCAAGGCAAGGTCACCGAAGTGTCTGCCGACACGCACCCCCGCATCTCGCCGCCTGAAGTGCTGGCCAAGCTCAAGTCGGTCTACGAAGGTGGTGTGCAAACCGGTGGCAACAGCTCGGCTTTGGTCGATGCGGCTGCGGCCTGTGTGGTGACCTCCGGCGCGTATGCCAAAGCCCAAGGCAAAAAGCCGCTGGCCCGCGTGGTGGCTGCGGCCGCTGTGGGCGTGCCGCCCGAGATCATGGGCATTGGCCCAGCGCCTGCCATTCGCCTGCTGCTGGAACGCACCGGCCTGACGCTGAACCAAATTGGCCGCTTTGAGATCAACGAAGCCCAAGGCGCACAAACCCTGGCCGTGGGCCGCGAGCTGGGCCTGGACTTGGCCAAGCTCAACGTCAATGGCGGCGCGATTGCCCTGGGCCACCCACTGGCCGCCACCGGCGTGCGCCTGACGATCACACTGGCGCGTGAACTCCAACGCTCTGGCTTGCGCTACGGCATCTCCAGCGCCTGCGTGGGCGGTGGGCAAGGCATTGCTTTGCTGATCGAAAACCCGGAAGGCAAGTGAACAGGAACCTGTTTTGTAGGAGCCAGCCCTGCTGGCGATAGGTCAGGTGCTGAGCCACGGGCCATCGCTTGCAGGCAAGCTCCCACAAGTCTTCAAAACTCAACAAAGGAAATGACATGAACATCCAAGGACAAGCAGCTCTGGTCACCGGCGGTGGTTCCGGTTTGGGCGAGGCCACGGCCCGCGAACTGGCCCGACTGGGCGCCAAGGTCGCGGTGCTCGACCTCAACATGGACAACGCCGAGCGCGTGGCCAAAGACATCGGCGGCTTGGCGGTCAAGTGCAATGTGTCTGACCCCGACAGCATGCAGCAAGCCATCGAGGCTGCCGCCGCTGCCCACGGCCCGGCCCGCATCCTGATGCAGATTGCCGGCATCGGCTCGGCCAAGCGCGTGGTCGGCAAAGACGGCAACGCCGCCCCGCTGGAAGACTTCACCAAGGTGATCAACGTCAACCTGATCGGCACCTACAACGCGGCGCGTTTGTTTTCGGCCGCTTGCGCCAAGCTCGAGCCCATGGAAGACGGCGCCCGTGGCGTGATGGTCTTCACCGCCTCGGTCGCGGCCTTTGACGGCCAAGTGGGCCAACAAGCCTACAGCGCCTCCAAAGCGGGCGTGGTGGGCATGACGCTGCCCATGGCGCGTGACCTGGCGCAGCACGGCATCCGCGTGTGCACCATCGCCCCCGGCCTGTTCAAGACCCCGCTGATGGAAACCTTGCCCGAGCCCATCCAGCAGTCGCTGGGCGCCAGCATCCCCTTCCCCGCCCGCTTGGGCAAGCCCAGCGAGTTTGCCGAGTTGGCCTGCCACATCGTCACCAACAACCACCTGAACGGCGAAGTCATCCGTTTGGACGGTGCCCTGCGCATGGCGCCTCGCTGAAAGCCCCTCATGAGCAAAACCGTTGTTTACGAAGTGCAAGTGATGTTCGGGGATTGCGATCCCGCAGGCATCGTGTTCTTCCCCAATTTCTCCAAGTGGATGGACGCCTCGTCCCTCAACTTTTTCGTCCAATGCGGCGTGCCGCCATGGCGCGAACTGGTCAAGACGCGCGGCATCATCGGCACGCCCCTGCTAGAGATCAACACCAAGTTCATTCGCCCCGCCACCTACGGTGAAACCATTCAAGTGCACACCAGCGTGCAAGAGTGGCGCGAGAAGGTCATCGTGCACAAGCACGTGGTCATGCGCGGCGACACGGTGCTGTGCGAAGGTACCGAAGTGCGCGCCTTTTGCATCAAGCACCCCGAAGACCCGGACCGCATCAAAGCGATCCCCGTGCCCGAAGACATCAAGGCCCTGTGCAGTTGAAACCCCACTGTTCAAGCCCCACCCATTGCCCTAACCTTTGTTTTTCAACCACCCCAAGAGGAGACAAGCATGACCAACCGTCGTGAGTTCATTCAATCCGCTGTCAGCGCCGCCGTGCTGGGCAGCGCTGCTTTCCAGCAAGCCTGGGCACAAAGCGGTTTGCCCATTGAGCAAGTCAAAGTGCTCTATGGCTTCCCACCCGGCAGTGCAGGCGACATCTGCGCCCGCCGCGTGGCCGAGAAGTTTGGCGGCACGCCCTACAGCAAAAACGCAGGCATCATCGACAGCCGCCCCGGTGCTGGCGGTCAGATTGCGCTGAACTTGCTCAAAAGCGCGCCCGCTGATGGTTCCGTGCTGGCGATGACCCCGTTTTCTCCCATTTCGCTTTACCCCCACATCTTCAAGAACCTGCAATACAAGCCGTTTGAAGACTTCACGCCCGTGGGCACCGCCTCCATGATCCACCACGGTTTTGCCGTGGGCCCCATGGTGCCTGCCAGCGTCAAAAACGTGAAAGACTTTGTGGCCTGGGCCAAAGCCAACCCC
>NKIO01000131.1 GCA_002255935.1 Comamonadaceae bacterium PBBC2 | reverse complement strand
TTTTTTCTGCGTGAAAGTCAAAATGTTCAGAGCTTGATCCACTTTTTTGCCGCGAATCAAATCGGCGACCAGGCGGCCTTTATCGACCGACAAACGGACGCCCCGGAGGACTGCACGTGTTTCCATGGTCTTTCCTTATTTCTTCTGGACTTTTTTGTCCGCAGGGTGACCCTTGAATGTGCGGGTCAATGCGAATTCGCCCAATTTGTGGCCAACCATCTGGTCAGTCACATAAACAGGAACGTGTTGCTTGCCGTTGTGAACGGCGATGGTCAGACCGATGAACTCGGGCAGAACCATGGAGCGACGCGACCATGTTTTGACGGGCTTTTTATCTTTGGTGGCAACGGCTTTTTCAACCTTGGCCAACAAATGGTGGTCAACGAATGGACCTTTTTTGAGTGAACGAGTCATTGGCTACCCCTTACTTCTTACGACGCGACACGATCATGACCTGTGTGCGCTTGTTGTTACGGGTACGGTAGCCTTTGGTCAGGTTACCCCATGGGTCAACTGCATGACGGCCTTCGCCGGTGCGACCTTCGCCACCACCGTGTGGGTGATCCACAGGGTTCATGGCCACGCCGCGAACGGTTGGGCGAATACCCATCCAGCGCTTGACACCGGCTTTACCCAGTTGGCGCAGGCTGTGTTCTTCGTTGGCAACTTCACCAATGGTGGCACGGCACTCGATGTGGATCTTGCGAACTTCACCGGAGCGCATACGCACTTGAGCGTAGATGCCTTCGCGAGCCAGCAAGGTTGCCGAAGCACCAGCCGAGCGAGCGATCTGAGCACCAGCACCGGGCTTGAGCTCGATGCAGTGAATGGTCGAACCCACTGGGATGTTGCGGATAGGCAATGTGTTGCCAGCGCGGATCGGGGCTTCAGCGCCCGACAACAGCGTTGCACCGACTTCAATGCCACGGGGGGCAATGATGTAGCGACGCTCACCGTCGGCGTAGCACAGCAAAGCGATGTGCGCGGTACGGTTTGGATCGTACTCAATGCGCTCAACTTTGGCCGGGATCGCGTCCTTGTTGCGTTTGAAGTCGACCACGCGGTAGTGGTGCTTGTGACCACCGCCTTTGTGGCGAGTTGTGATGTGACCGTTGTTGTTGCGACCCGACTTCTGGTGCTGGGGTTCCAGCAACGGAGCGTAGGCTTCGCCTTTGTACAGGTGGTCACGGGTGACCTTCACCACGCCACGACGGCCTGGGGAGGTTGGTTTGATCTTGATGACAGCCATGATTACGCAGCCTCCCCGGACAGGTTCAGCTCTTGACCGGCTTTCAGCGTGACATAAGCCTTGCGAACGTTGTCGCGACGGCCAATGGTCTTGCCAAAACGCTTGGTCTTGCCCTTGGTGTTCACCACAGACACGCCTTTGACCTCAACCTTGAACATCAATTCCACAGCGGCTTTGATTTCAGGCTTGGTAGCGTCCTGCAGCACTTTGAATGTCACAGCGTTGGATTTCTCAGCAACCTGCGTGGCCTTTTCGGACACGATGGGAGCCACCAACACCGACATCAGACGACCTTCGTCAAACTTCACGGCGCTCATGCGAACATCTCCTTGAGTTTGTCCATGGCACCTTTGGTCACGAGGACTTTCTTGAAGTTCACCAAAGACACGGGATCGGCGTAACGTGGCTCAACAATCAGGATGTTGATCAGGTTGCGCGATGCCAGGT